>NZ_PEBS01000081.1 GCF_002869965.1 Janthinobacterium sp. ROICE36 | reverse complement strand
CACGCCGACGTCCGCCTCCTGGCTCAACATGGTCGAGCGCTTCTTCCGCAGTTTGACAACGGATCGACTCCAGCGCGGAGTCTTTCGTAGCGTCCATGAACTGACCGTCGCAATCCATGAATATATTGCGGCCCATAATCAGAATCCGAAGCCGTTTGTATGGACCGCCAAGGCTAACGACATCCTGCAAAAAGTGATCCGTGCCAATCGGAGGCTTAGTTCAAAGAATAACGAAGCACTACACTAGCGCATCGTCGTACTAGCCTGGGATGGCAGCATGCAAGCGATGCGCGCCATGGGTATTGCTTGAATCGCTATAATTGCCTGATTACTCACATCAAGGCAATGTACATGAAGCAACAACTGCTCAATTGGGGTAGCGCCCTGGCGCCGTTCGGCAGCGACCTGCTGTGGACCGTCCTGCCGTGGATGCTGCTGTATGGAGTGATCGGCTTTGTGCTGGCGCTCGGCATCTGCTACCAGCTGGCCAGAAAATGCCTGCTGGTGCGCCGTCCGTCCGCCTGGCATGTGGCCGCCAAGCTCAGCTATGTGTTGATACTGCTCGCGCTGCCGCTCCTCGGTGGCGGCTTCGGCGCCGTACACAGTGTGCACCGCGTGGTCAACCATGCCCTTGAGCGCGACCTGCAACCGGTGGTCGAAGCGCAGATGCCGGCGCTGCGCGTCTACCTGGAACAGCAGGTCAAGCTGATCGCCCCAGGCCAGCCAGTCAGCATGCGCAGCCTGATCGAACCCTTCGTGCAAGGCATGTATTACCGGCCCACCTCGGGCAGTTACTGGGAACGCAGCAAGGCACGCTGGATCAATGAATTCATCCTGCGCCGCGGCAGCGTGCTGCTGACGCAAGTGCTGCAGGAACAGCTGATCGCCAGGGCAAGCGTACTCGGCGAAGCGCTCAAGGGCGCCGACTTCCGTGGACAGGCGACCGGCGACCTGGCCAGTCTGGGCACCGACCTGGCCGTGCGCCTGACCACCGATGTGGCGCGCCAGGCCGACTTCAGCAAACTCGACAAATCAGTGCCGATGATTTTCATCGACGCCATCAAACGCCAGTCCAGCGTCTATTTCAATTCGCTCAAGATGACGCTGGGCCTGTTCGCGCTGCTGGCGCTGCTGCTGGTATGGGTCGAGATCATGGTGTACCGCCACTATTACCTGCGCCGCCATCCGGCCACGGCCCTGCCCGTCGCGCCAATATAAAAAAGCCACCCTCCTTGCGGATGGGGTGGCTTTTCATGAGCAGCTAAGGCTTAGACTTTACGTTGGGCCACGGCGTCGACGACGCACAGCGCCGTCATGTTGACGATGCGGCGCACGGTGGCCGATGGCGTCAGGATATGCACGGGCTTGGCGCAGCCGAGCAGGATCGGGCCCACGGCGATGCCGTTGCCGGCGGCCGTTTTCACCAGGTTGTAGGCGATGTTGGCCGATTCGATGTTGGGCATGACCAGCAGATTGGCGTCGTGCTTCAGTGCCGAATTTGGCATGAGTTTTTGACGCAGCTTGCTGTCGAGGGCCGTATCGCCGTGCATTTCCCCGTCAATTTCCAGGTCCGGCGCGCGTTCCTTGATGATGGCCAGCGCGGCGCGCATCTTTTGCGCCGAAGCGCTGTCGCTGGAACCGAAATTCGAGTGCGACAGCAGGGCCGCGCGCGGCGACAGGCCGAAACGGCTCATCTCTTCGGCGGCCATGATGGTGATCTCGGCCAATTGTTCGGCGTCCGGGTTTTCATTGACGTGCGTGTCGACCATCACCAATTGGCGTTCCGGCATGATCAGCACGTTCATGGCCGCGTAGACATTGCTGCCGGCGCGCTTGCCCAGCACCTGGTCGATGTATTTCAGGTGCAGCTGAGTGGTGCCGAAGGTGCCGCAGATCATGCCGTCGGCGTCGCCCTTGTGGATCATCATCGAACCGATCAGGGTGTGGCGGCGGCGCATTTCCAGTTTGGCGTATTCCTCGGTGACGCCTTTGCGGCTGGTCATGGCGTAATACGTATTCCAGTAATCGCGATAGCGCTCGTCGAAGTCCGGGTTGATGACGTCGAAGTCGGCGCCTTGCTTCAGGCGCAGGCCAAACTTCTGGATGCGCGCTTCGAGCACGGACGGACGGCCCACCAGGATAGGACGCGCCAGTTTTTCATCGACCACCACTTGCACGGCGCGCAGCACGCGCTCTTCTTCGCCTTCGGCGTAGACGATGCGTTTGAGTTCGGCCGGCGTGGACTTGGCCATCAGGAACAGCGGCTTCATGAAGGTGCCGCTGCGGTAGACGAATTGCTGCAGGCTGTCCGCATACGCTTGCAGATCCTTGATCGGACGCGTGGCGACGCCCGATTCCTCGGCTGCCTTGGCGACAGCCGGTGCGATCTTGATCAGCAAACGGGGATCGAAGGGCATCGGAATCAGGTATTCAGGACCGAACGACAGGTTGCTGATGCCGTAGGTGGTGGCGACGATGTCGGACTGCTCGGCATGCGCCAGGTCGGCGATCGCGTGCACGACGGCGATTTCCATCTCGCGCGTGATCGTCGTCGCGCCGCAATCGAGAGCGCCGCGGAAGATGTAGGGGAAGCACAGCACGTTGTTGACCTGGTTCGGATAGTCCGAACGGCCCGTGGCGATGATGGCGTCGCTGCGCACGGCCTTGACTTCTTCCGGCAGGATTTCCGGATTCGGGTTGGCCAGCGCCAGGATCAGCGGGTTCGGCGCCATCTTGCGCACCATGTCTTGCTTCAGCACGCCGCCGGCGGAGACGCCGAGGAAAATGTCGGCGTCCGGGATGATCTCGGCCAGGGTGCGCAGCGGCGTGTCTTGCGCGAAGCGTTCCTTGTCCGGGTCCATCAGTTCCGCGCGGCCCTTGTAGACGACGCCGGCCAGGTCGGTGACGTAGATATTTTTGAGGGGGAAGCCCAGGTCGACGATCAGGTCCAGGCAGGCCAGCGCTGCGGCGCCCGCGCCCGAGACGACCAGCTTGCAGTCTTCGATTTTCTTGCCGACGGCTTTCAAGCCGTTCAGGATGGCCGCGCCGACGATGATGGCGGTGCCGTGCTGGTCGTCATGGAAGACGGGAATCTTCATGCGGTCGCGCAGCTGGCGCTCGATGTAGAAGCACTCGGGCGCCTTGATGTCTTCCAGGTTCACGCCGCCAAAGGTCGGTTCCAGCGAAGCGATGATGTCGACCAGTTTATCCGGATCCATCTCGTTGATTTCGATGTCGAAGACGTCGATGCCGGCGAATTTCTTGAACAGCACGCCCTTGCCTTCCATCACCGGCTTGGCGGCCAGCGGGCCGATATTGCCCAGTCCCAGCACGGCCGTGCCGTTGGTGATGACGGCCACCAGGTTGCCGCGCGCCGTATATTTATAGGCATTCGCCGGATCGATGACGATTTCTTCGCACGGTGCCGCCACGCCTGGCGAGTAGGCCAGCGCCAGGTCGCGCTGGTTGGTCAGTTGTTTGGTGGGCGTCACGCTGATTTTGCCGGGGCGCGGGCACTCGTGATATTCGAGTGCGGCCAAGCGCAATTGTTGACGCAATTCTTCTTTTTTATCAGATGACGAATCCATGCTGTGCAGCCTTCCTGTTTGGTCGATCGGGTGTTCCGGATTTTATCAGACCGATTCTTTCAATTAGCTAGGTATTTTCCGCTAGCCATAGTCTGATATCACGAAAACGCATAACCTAGCATTGTAAGGCCGTCCGGCGGCACAAACGCCTTGAGCAGGAAAAACTATCAAATTTTAGATTTCAATTAGTTTTTATGATAGACCGCCGGGAGCGCGCCACAGCGGCAATGCCTCGACGGCGCGCTCGAGATCGTCCATATGATCCGCGCCCAAAGTGGCGTCGAACGGCGCGGACAGGATGCTGCGCATCAGCGCCAGGCGCGTCGTCGCTTGCTCCTCATAGATGAAGCGTGTCGTCTCCGCGCAATACTGCGCGCGGCGCAGGGCATCGGCGCCGTCATCGTCACCGTCGGGATAATAATGGCGGCCGATGTGATGCAGCGACTGCAGCAGGAATTCGATCTCGCGCAGGATGCGCAGCGCATCCTCGCCGGACAGCACGATGCGGCGGTTGGCGGGCAGCAGGGAGGGTGGCGCAGCCATATCGTCAGCCATGGTGGTACCTCTTTCTCGTGGGGAAAAACCGCCAGCCTACGCGATTTTCCCTGCAGGCGACGCCAGCCGCGCCCCCGGCGCGAAGCGCACGGCGATCAACAATAACACCACCACGCCACCGGCCATCACCATCCACGCCTGGGCCAGGCTGGACGAGTGCTGGCGGATCAGGCCGGCGATGAAGGGCATGCTGCTGGCGATGATGTAACCACCACCCTGCACAAAGCCCAGCAAGGCGCCGGCGCTGGCCGGGTCATGCACGTGGTCCATGCTGACGATCAGCGACAGGGGAAACAGCGCGCCGATGCCGCAGCCCAGCAGGATCACGGCCGGCAGCGCCAGTTGCGCGGGCCCCACGATCAGGCAAGCCAGTCCCGCCAGCACGCACAGCAAGACGGACAGCAGCAGGATGCGGCGGTCGGGGTAGCGGTGGATGATGCTGGAAATCACCAGTCCCGCCAGCACCTCCACCAGGGTCAGGGCACCGAGCAGCAAGCCGCTGTCGGCGGCGCTCCAGCCCAGTTCCGTGTAAAACGGCGGCAGCCAGGCCAGCACCAGGGTATACGCGCCCGTGCCGATGCCGAAAAACACCATCAGCAGCCAGGCGCGACGACTGCCCACGGGCAGGCTGGCGCCCGCGCCGCCGGCCGCCTCCACGCGCGAAGCGGCAGCGCGGCGCCACAGCAGGGCGGCCGCCACGGCAGGCAGCGCCCACAGGGCCAGCAGCGCCTGCCAGCCCAGCGACTGCGCCAGTGGCGAGGCCGACGCGGCGGCAATGGCCGCGCCGCCCATGATGCCCGTCGTGTAAAACCCCATCAACTGGCCCGCCCGCGCGGGGAAATGGCGCTTGATGAAGGCCGGCAGCAGCGCCTGCACCAGTGCAATGCCCAGGCCGCCCAGGGCGGCCGTGGCGATCAGGCCGCCGCTGCCATGCAAGGGCCAGCGCAGCGCGCAGGCGGCAGCGATGATGGCGATGCCGATGCCGATGCCGCGCGCCACGCCCAGCCGGCGCTGCAGTTGCGCCCCCGCCAGCGCACACACGCCCATGGCGAACACGGGCACGGTGGTCAGCAAGCCCGCATCGGCATTGCTGATGCCCGTGCTGGCCTGGATGCTGTCAAGCAAGGGACCGATGGCGGCCAGGATCGGGCGCAGGTTCAGGCCCAGCAGGATGATGGCGGCCACCAGCAGGGCGGACGAGGGAAGCGGGGCAGAAATGGGGCGTTCGGATGGCATGGGATAGTCCTTGCCTCACTGGGAGGCACATGGTTTAATGCGTCATCAACTATGACTCGATAAAAAGTATCTTAACATAAAGATAGAAATCTATCTTGAGGTCGAGATAAATGGATGTGCCATGACAACTACCCCGCAAGAACACACGCGCGCGCAATTTGCCGCCGCACAATGGCAGCGCGAGCTGCCGCAGATGGATACCCGCGCCATGCAGCTGGTGGGCCAGCTGGGCACCGTGGCGCAGCTGATGGCGCGCGACTGGCTCAACCCGCTATTTGCCGAGCACGGCTTGCAACCGGGCGAATTCGACGTGCTGGCGACCTTGCGCCGCTCGGGCGCGCCCTGCAGCCTGACGCCGACGGCCCTGTACGAGGCGGCCATGCTGTCCTCGGGCGGCATGACCAACCGCATCGACCGACTGGAGGCGGCAGGCCTGATCGAACGCCAGAAGCATCCGACGGACCGGCGCGGCGTGCTGGTGGCCCTGACGCCCAAGGGATGGGAGCTGATTGAAAAGCTGGTGCTGCTGCACGTGGATAACGAGCGCGCCATGCTCTCGCCCTTGAACGCGGACGAGCAGCGCCAGCTCGACCAGTTGCTGGCCAAGCTGCTGCAAGGCATGGCGCAGGCGAAAAAAGCTTAAGCGAGCAGGCCCGCCAGCTCGCGCAGCGCCGCATTGCCGCGCCGCGCCAGGCGCTGCAGTTCGGCAGGGTCGCGGCTGTCGTACAGAGCCTGGACATGGCCCACGCTGGCCGCGCGCAAATCGATATCGCTGTCGCGGTCTGGCACATGGGCGTCGGCCACATGCCCTTCCACCAGGGTCAGGTAGTAATGACGGGGCTTGCCCCACAAGTTGGCGGAAAACTGCAACACCAGGCCGCTGTCGAACAGCAGGGCACCGCTGCGGCCACCCTGTTCCAGCAGCACGCGAAACGCCGGCAAGGGCCGCCGCGCCGCGCGCAGAAAACCTGCCAGGTGCACCTGATAACCGAGGCCCAGGCCATTCGCGCCCAGCTGGCCGCGCTGCAGATACGCCTTGAACGAGGCCTGCACGGGCCGCCCTCCCCTGCGGAACAGGCGCTCGTCCTCGTACAGGCATAGCTGGCCGCCGTCACTGACGGCATCGAAGCCGTGCGCCACCAGCTCCTGCGCCTCAAAGCTTGTCAGGCCAACGGTTTGCGGGTCGCGCAGCCAGCCATGGTCTAGCCAGGATTGCAACAGGACGTGAATATCGAGGATGGGCATAGTAAGCGGCTCGGCAGTGGCAAAGGCCTGTATTGTAGGCCAGCCTATAATAGCCGGGCCACACCATCATTCAACGCACAGACTACGCCATGGCCACACACGACGCGCTTTCCGAATTCGACCTGATCAAACAATATTTCGTGCGCCAGCGCCCCGGCCGCGCCACTCTGGGCATCGGCGACGATTGCGCGCTGCTCACGCCAAGTGCCGGCAACCAGATCGCCATCTCCTCGGACATGCTGGTCGAGGACCGGCACTTCTTTGCCGGCGCCGACGCCCGCATGCTGGGGCACAAGAGCCTGGCCGTGAACCTGTCCGACCTGGCCGCCATGGGCGCGCGTCCCGTGGCATTTACCCTGGCCCTGTCGCTGCCGCAAGCCGAGCGCGCCTGGCTGGCCGGCTTTGCCGAAGGCCTGTTTGCACTGGCCGACGCATTCGGCTGCGAATTGATTGGCGGCGACACCACCAAGGGCCCGCTAAATATCTGCATCACCGTGTTTGGCGAACTGGCGCCGGGCCAGGCCCTGCGCCGCAGCGCGGCCGTGGCGGGTGATGATATCTGGGTCAGCGGCACGCTGGGCGACGCGCGCCTGGCGCTGGCCGGCTACCGCATGGAGCAGGAACTGGCACCGAAAGACCTGCTGGCTGCCGCCCCGCGCATGCACACGCCCACGCCGCGCGTGGCGCTGGCTTGCGCCCTGGCCGAAGCGGGTCTGGCGCATGCGGCCATCGACATTTCCGACGGCCTGGTGGGCGACCTCGCTCACATATTGAAAGCGTCGCGGGTGGGCGCCACGCTGGATGTCGATGGCCTGCCGGCCGGCCCCGTGCTGGCGCAACAAGCTATGGCCCTGCGCCGCCGCTACACGGCCGCCGGCGGGGACGACTATGAACTGTGCTTCACGGCGCCCCCATCGTCGCGCGAGGCCATCGCCGCGCTGGCGGCCAGCTGCGGCACGCCCGTCACGCGCGTGGGACGCATCGAGGTGGAAAACGGCTTGCGCTTGGTCGATGCGACAGGCTTGCCGCTCGATTTGCAGTTATCGTCCTTCGACCACTTCAGCGACTGAATAAACGCTAGCGCACCGCCGCGCGCGCCAGCCCCGGCTGGTTCACCATCCAGTAGTGCTGGAAAGCCAGGCGGATGTTGTCGCGCAGCTGGGTGTCATCCCACGGTTTGGTATAAAAACGGTAGATGGCGCCCCGGTTGATCGAGTCGAGCACCGCTTCGAGGCCCGTGTAACCGGACAGGATGATGCGGATGGTTTCCGGGTACAGCTCCTTGACCTTGCTCAAGAACTCCGTGCCGCTCATGCTGGGCATGCGCTGGTCGCAGACGATGACGTGCACGCGGTGCAGGGCCAGCATCTCGAAGCCTTCGGCTGGCGTGCTGGCCGCGAGGATGTGATAACCCTCGGGGCGGAACAGGCGGTGCAGCGACGACAGCACGTTGACGTCGTCGTCGACGATGAGCAGGGTTTGCGCCGGCTGGGCAGCCGGGTCGTGGCCGGGCGGCAGGCCGGCGCCGGCGACGATCATCTGCCCCAGTTCCAGTGCCGGCAGGGCGCGGCTGAAATAAAAGCCCTGGATCTCGTCGCAGCGGTTGCGCCGCAGGTATTCGAGCTGCGGGCGCGACTCCACGCCCTCGGCCACCACGCTCAGTTTCAGGCTGTGCGCCATGCTGATGATGGCTAGCGCGATGGCCGCATCGTTCGGGTTGCTGGTGATGTTGCGCACGAAGGCGATGTCGATTTTGAGCTTGTCGATGGGGAAGCGCTGCAGATACGCCAGGCTGGAGTAGCCGGTGCCGAAATCGTCGATAGCCACCTTCACGCCGGTCTTTTTCAATTTTCCCAGCACGACGATGGTGCGCTCGGCGTTCGACATCAGCGCCGTTTCCGTCAGCTCCAGCTCCAGCAGTTCCGGCGCCACGCCATGCTGCGCCAGCGCGCGCGTCACCTCGCCTTCCAGGTCGCCTTCGGCAAACTGACGGCTAGAGACGTTCACGGCCACGTGCACGAGTCCCACTTCGCTGTCGCGCCACTCGGCGATCTGGCGGCAGGCAGCCTGGATCACCCAGGCGCCCACGCGCACGATCAGGCCCGTGTCTTCCAGCACGGGCACGAATTCGGCCGGCGCCACCAGGCCGTAGCCGGGGCGGCGCCAGCGCAGCAGCGCTTCCACGCCGCTGATGCGGCCCGTGCGCAAGTCCACTTTCGGCTGGTAGTACAGAATGAATTGCTCGTGCTCTAGCGCATGGCGCAGCGCCAGTTCCAGGTCCAGGCGTGCCAGCACTTGCACGTTCATGCCGGCCGTGAAAAAGCGGTAGCCATCGCGCCCCGCCTGCTTGGCGCCGCCCATGGCCGTATTCGCATACTTGATCAGGGTTTCCGGGTCGGTGGCGTCGTCCGGATACATGGCGATGCCGATGCTGGCCGTCAGGGTCGCCGCATGGCCGCGCAAGTCGAACGGCGCGCGCAAGGCTTCGCGCACCTGGTTCGCCACCGCCACGGCTTCCTGCTGGTTGCGGCTCATGGACAGTATCAGCGCGAATTCGTCGTTGCCCAGGCGCCCCACCGTGTCGCGCAGGCGCACGCATTCGACCAGGCGGTTGCTGAACTGGCGCAGCAGCTCGTCGCCTAGCGCCGCGCCCAGGGTGTCGTTGATGCTTTTAAAACGGTCCAGCGCGATGAACAGCACCACGATGCGCCAGCTTTTTTCCTGCGCCAGTTCGACGGCCTGGGCCAGCGTCTGATAAAACAGGCTGCGGTTCGGCAGCCCCGTCAAGCCATCGTAATGGGCCAGGTGCTTCAGGCGCTCCTGCGTCTGGCGCCGTTCGCTGATGTCGCGCGCCACGGCGATCAGCAGCAGGCCGCCCGTGCCCTGCCCGCCCGCCACGGGCGCTTGCACATACCAGTGCCAGCCCAGTTCCACCGGCACCAGGCTCAGGTCGCGCCGCACCAGTTCGCATTCCGTCACTTCCGTGGCCAGGTGTGCCGGGCCACCCGGCAGCGCGGCCAGGGGCGGGGCCGGCGGTGACGGCAGCAAGGTGCCGGGCGCCAGCGCCAGCAACTCGGCGCGCGAATAGCCGAGCAGGCGGCACGCGCCGTCGTTGACGTCCACCAGGGTCATGCCCTGCATGTCGACGAGGAGGATGGCGTCGGTGGTGGCGTCCATGGCGCCGCGAAAGCGCTGCAGTTCGGCCGTGCGCTGGCCCACCGTGCGTTCGAGCAGCGCGTTGTAATGGCGCGCGGCGCGGTGCAGCAACCGCACTTCGAGCATGTTGCGGATACGCGTGAGCACTTCGAGCGCGTCAAACGGCTTGCTGATGAAGTCGCGCGCGCCCGCTTCCAGCGCGGCCAGCTTGGCGTCCGGGTCGGCGGCGATCACCAGCACGGGTAAATAGCCTTCCAGCTCCAGCGGACGCAGCGCATCCATCACGGCATAGCCGCTCATGCCGGGCATGACCAGGTCGAGGATGATCAGGTCAAACTGATGGCGCTGGTGCAGGCCGGCCACGGCGCGCGCATCGAGGGTGCTGGTGATGGCCGTGTAACCGCCGCTTTGCAGCAAGTGCTCGAGCAGGCGCAAATTGACTTCCTGGTCGTCGACGATGAGAATTTTCGCCGCATAGATATCGGCCTGGCTGATCATGCCGCACCCTTGTCTTTCTGCCGGCGCTGCTGCGCCACATACGCCAGGGTGCTATTGATCGCCTCGGTAAATTCATCGAGGTTGATCGGCTTGGTGAGATAGCGGTAAAAGCCCAGCGCCATGCTGCGCTCCACATCGCCCGGCATGGCGTTGGCCGTCAGGGCGATGACGGGAATGTGCGCCGTGCGCGGATCAGCGCGCAGCAGTTTCAGGGCGTCCGTGCCGTTCACATGCGGCAGGTTGATATCCATCAAGATCAGTTGCGGCAAATGTGTGCGCGCCATTTCCACGCCCAGGCGGCCATCCGTTGCCGTCAGCAGCTGCAATTGCGGGCAGTAGCGCACGATTTCCTCGACCAGGGTCAGGTTGGCGGGATTGTCTTCCACGTACAGCAAGGTCACGGGGGCGCTGTGCTCGAGCAGCGCGCCGGCCAGGTCCGGCAACGGCAAGGCCGGGGCCACGGGTACGGGCAAGGCATCGACCATACGCAACTCGATCCAGAACGTGCTGCCCTCGCCGGGCGCGCTGGCCACGCCGATGCTGCCGTCCATCAATTCCACCAGGCGCTTGGTGACCACCAGGCCGATGCCGCTGCCTTCTTCCGTGCCGCCTTCCTGCCCCAACCGGTTGAAGGGCTGGAACAGCAGCGCCAGCTGTTCGGCGTTGAGGCCCACGCCCGTGTCGCGCACGCTGATGCGCACCCGCCCGCCCGCCTGCGTCGCGCAAGCGATGGCCACCTGCCCCTGCGCGCAGTTGTACTTGAGCGCATTCGACAGCAGATTCAATAAAATCTGCTTCAGGCGCGTGCGGTCGGCCAGCACGTTCAGCCGGCAGGTATCGGGGAAGGCCATGCCGATGCCGCGCTGGCTGGCCAGCGGCGCGATCATGTCGCGGCATTCCTGCAAGATGGCGTCCAGGCCCACCGGTTCGAGCGACAGGCTGACCGTGCCCGATTCCACCTTCGCCAGGTCGAGGATTTCATTGATCAATGTCAACAAATGGCGCCCCGATTTCAGGATATGGCCGGCGAACTCCTTCTTTTGCGCCAGGGTCGAAGGCAGGCGGTCGGAACTGAGGATTTGCGCGAAGCCCAGGATGGCGTTCAGCGGCGTGCGCAATTCATGGCTCATTGACGATAAAAATGCCGACTTGGCATAGTTGGCGCTGCGCGCCTCTTCCATCGCCATGGCCAGTTCGCCATTCGTCATTTCCAGCTGCATCGTGCGCTCGTGCACGCGCACTTCCAGTTCCTGGTTCAGGCGCATGACTTCCTGTTGCGCCTGGGTGCGTTGCTCGCCTTCGCGCGCCAGTTCGTCGTTCGAGCGCTCCAGCGCCTGCGTGCGCAGCTCGATCTCGGCCAGCATCTTGTTGAAGGAATCGACCAGCTGCGCCACTTCGTCGTCGCTGAGCTTGCGCGCGCGGCGCGAGTAGTCGCCCGTCTCGATCACTTCGCGCGCCACGTCGGCGATATCGAGGATGGGCTGCGTGATGACGAAATCGAGGCGGCGCAGCAGCAGCAAGGCCACCAGCAGCGCCAGCACCGTCACGCCCAGCGCGATGGCCAGGTAGTCGGCCGTGCGGCCGGCCAGCGCATAATCGGTGCGCAGATACACGGTGCCCAGCAATTCGCCATTGTCGACGATGGGCTTGAACAATTCCACCGAACTGCCCTGGATACTTGCGCCTTCCTTGCCCGCCTTCGCCGGCAACTCGCCCACACGCTCATTCGCGCGGTAGCTGGCGAACAGGCTGCCATCGGCCTTGTACAGGGCACCAGCCTTCACGCGCGGGCGGATGCGCATCAGGTTGAGATTTTCCAGCGCCAGGCGTTCGTCGTCGAAGGCCAGCGCAGCCGAACTCATGTGCCCCAGCAGTTCGGCCTGGGTACTGATGTCGGCTACCAGGTTGCGGTGGTAGGCGCGCAAGTCGTAGACGACGATGGTGCCCAGCGAAATGACGAGCGCCACCAGGGTGGTCAGCAAGACCACCGCCATCAGTTTGCGGCGGATGGAGCGCAGTCGCAGCATGGTCAGGCGCCCCCCGTCTGCACGCGATAGGCGGCCAGCAGCATGCGCGCGCTGATGCGGATATGCGCCTGCGCCACGGGTTTCAGGGCCACGTCGAAGCGCACCTTGTCTTCGGCCATCACAAAATTGATCATGCTGCCCATCGCGTAGACCTCATCCGAATCGGACACCGTCAACAACGCCAGGCCACGGCTGGCGGCCAGCATCTCCTGCAGGGCCGTTTTCTCCAGCGCGCCCAGGTACAGCACGTGCAGCCCGGCCAGCGCTACGCCGCGGCGCACTTTTTTCACTTGCACGACGCGGCCGTTGACGCTATGCCCGGCCACACTCTGTTCGAGCTGTTCGGCCAGCGCATCGGCGCCCGCCACGCCAATCACCAGCGGCGCATCGGGCCGGGCAAAGCTGCCGTCTGGCCACTCGACATAGCCGGCAAATTTGTACAGATACGCGGCCTTGACCTGGCGTTCCAGCTCACCCGGCACCTGTGCCCGTGCATCGGCGCACAGCACGCCCAAGAGCAGCAATAGCCAGCCCCAGCGAGGGGAGCGGCCCCCGGCGTCGCGCACGGGGCGACGCCGGGGGCCAGGATGACGCCACCAGGACCAGTTCAGAATTACCATGACAACCGAGTAAAGATAATGCATACGAAGGCGCGGCACCATGCCGCGTGCCTGTTCGGGCGATGCGCACCAGGGCGGCGCAGCAACAGCCCGCCTGCCGGCCCGAAGTGGTAGAAAATGCATAAAAGAGTGTACGCATTTTCGCTGTCACCGGGGAAAGTTTCTTTCACTCTCGGCCATGTTACAGTCTTGCCACCCTTTCCACCGCATGCAGGAGTCATCCATGAGCAACGCACTCGTCCCCCTCTCCACCGCCGTCGGCCTGGCCTTGCAGGCGAAGGGCCTGTTGCTGGCTACGGCCGAATCGTGCACGGGCGGCGGCGTGGCGCAGGCCGTCACCGACGTCTCGGGTTCGAGCGCCTGGTTCGAACGGGGCTTCGTCACCTATTCCAACGGGGCCAAGAGCAGCATGCTGGGCGTGCCTGCCGAGCTGATCGCTGAACACGGCGCCGTCAGCGAGGAAGTGGCCGCCGCCATGGCGCAAGGCACACTGGCCCACAGCGATGCCCAGGTAGCCATCTCGACCACCGGCATCGCCGGCCCCACGGGCGGCGTGCCCGGCAAGCCCGTCGGCACCGTCTGCTTCGGCTGGGCCATGGATGGTCGCGTGCAGACGCAGCGGCTGGTGTTCGCCGGCGACCGCCAGACCGTGCGCGAGCAGGCGGTCGCGCATGCCCTGCGCGAACTGCTACGCTTTATTCACTAAGGCCGGCGATGCAGGCGCGGTCGCGGCCCGCCTGCTTGGCCGCATACAGGGCGCTGTCGGCGCGCATCAGCAACTCGTGGCGGCCGGCGCCATGGCGCGGATACTCGGCAATGCCCGCCGAAAAGGTGCAGCCCGTCAAGCTGTGCGGCGCCTGCCGGATCAGCAACTGACGGTAGCGCGCGGCGATATCGTCGATCTTGTACGCGGCGATGCTGCTGTCGGCTTCGCGCAACAGCAGGCAAAATTCCTCGCCGCCATAACGGCACACCATGTCGCTGCCGCGCAGCTGGCTTTCCACCAGGCGCGCGAACTGGATCAGCACTTCATCGCCAAAGTTGTGCCCGTAGGTGTCATTGACGCGCTTGAAGAAATCCAGGTCGATGATGGCGATGGCCACGGGCGCATCCGCGTCGGCCGCGTGCAGGATGGCATTCAGGCAAGTTTCAAAATGGCGGCGGTTGTACAGGCCCGTCAGGTGGTCGCGCATGGCCTGCTCCTTCAGGCTGTCCTGCAAGGAATTGACATGCATTATCTGGTGCGCCAGCTCGCGGTTCAGGTGCTCGAGCTTGACGTTTTCCGTCTCGCGCGCCGCCTGCAGCTCCAGCGCCTTGTCGCGCTCGGCCTTCAGGTTGTGCATTTCCTTTTCCAGGTTGCGCATCAGGCTGCGCGAGGCGCGCGCCGATTTGCTGCGGGCCTCGAACACGGCCTGGTATTGCTGTAAAAAGCCATACGCGGCTTGCCATTCGCCCAACTGGGCATTGATCTCGGCCAGCCCGCGCAAAATCTGCTGCTGGTGAAACGGATTGCGCGTCCAGCTCAGCAGGCTATGCGCCTGCGTCAGCGAGGCCAGCGCCTGCGCCGTCTGGCCCGCATGCAAGTCCAGCTTGCCGCGCACCAGCCACGCATGCATCTGCTCTTCCAGGTCCTGGCCGCGACGCGCATACTCTTCGGCGCGCAACAGCAATTGCAAGGCGCTCTCGGGCTGCTGCAGCAAGATGGCCGCGTGGGCGGCGATGCAAAACAAAAAGGCGCGGATGGCCAGGTCTTCTTCCGGCCACTCGTAAAACGGTTCCACCAGCGCCAGCGCCTCGGCCGGCTTGCCCGTGGCTAATAAACACATGGCCAGGTTGGCCGAGACGATGGTTTGCTGGTATTTGAGCTTTTGCGTGCCGATGATCTCGAGCGCTTCGACCAGCAGAGGAATGGCGTCTTCGTCGTTACCCAGGTCGTGCTGCGACGAGGCCAGGTTCGACAGGCTGTTGACCCGATGCGCGGGGCTGCCGAAGCGTTCGGCGATGTCGAGCGCCAGCAAAAAATTGCGCGGGCCGTCCTGCGTATCGCCACGGTTCAGGGCATCGACGCCCAGGCGCGCGTACAGCATGAACTTGTGCAGGGAGTCGGGTATCTGCGCGGCCTGGCTGCGCGCCTGCAGGAAATGCTGCTCGGCATCGGAAAAATCACCGCGCCGGCTCGCATACGCGCCCTGCAGGGCGGCCACTTCCATGCCCCCTTCCAGGTCGCCGCTGTGCTGGAAATACGCGCGCAGGCGCTCACACGGTGGCTCGGCCTCGCCCGCGTAATACGCCAGCCAGCAATGATTGAGTTCCGCATACGCGCCACCGCGCGCATACTGTTGTCGTAGCGCCGCCGCCAGCGCCAGTCTGCGTGCCTGGCGGCGGTTGCCGACCAGGCAAGACAGGGCTTGCTGATTCAGACGGTCAATGTCGGCTTTATCGAGACTGGAGATCGGCACTGCGTCCTCGTTCACACTCTGGGGGGTATTTTTCACACAAAACTTGCTCTGCATCAATGGTATCCTGATTAACATCATAACCAGATTCGCTGTTCCGCATGGCATATTTGCAAAGGATTGTGGTAAAAATGCCAGTCGTGGCCTGGCCGGGCGCCCGCGCCGCTGTCACGGATCTTTGATTGTCACTGACGCAACAACTTGGAGTAGTCGCAATGCAAAACACGGTACATTTCATCCTGCAGGGCAAGGGCGGCATCGGCAAGACCCTCGTCTCGACGCTGCTGGCCCAGTGGATAGGCGGCAAGGACGACACGCCCTTGCGCTGCTATGACACCGATCAGGAAAACGCCACTTTTTCGCGCTACAAGGCGATGAACGTCAAGCATGTGCCCGTGATGACGGATGCGCGCAACATCGACCCGAAACGCTTTGACGCGCTGATGATCGACATCCTCGACACGGACGGCAACTGCGTGATCGACAATGGCGCGAATACGTTTTCGCCGCTGATGGGCTATCTGCTGGAAAACGATTGCTTCTCGCTGCTGGAAGAATCGGGCCGCAAGGTGTACATCCACACCATCGTCGGCGGCGGCGATACCCTGCACGACACGGCCACGGGCTTTGTCGCCACGGCGCAAGCGACGAAGGTGCCGCTGGTGCTATGGCAAAACGAACACTTCGGCCTGCTGCAATCGGCGTCCGGCAAGCAGTTTATCGAATCGCAGTCGTATGCCGACAACCGCGCGCGCATCAAGGGCAGCATTACCTTGAGCCAGCGCAATCCCGACACCTTTGGCGCGGATGTCAAGAAAATGAACACGGCGCGCCTGACGATGCAGGAAGTGCTGCAGAACGACAAGTTCAACATCATGGAAAAACAGCGCATCAAGGTTGTCTACCGCGACATCTTCGAACAACTCGACAAGGTGCAATGGTAGATGGACCAGCACAAACTGCGCAGCCATGTCTTCGACAAGACGGGCATCAGGGTCGACGTTGACGACCCGATATTCGCCCTGGTGGCGCTGAACGAAGCGGTACTGGCGGAAACCGTCGAGCGCCAGCTGGCCTTGCTGGACTCTGCCACGCAAGCGCTGGCGGCGCAGGCGCGCGCGGCGGGCGGCTTGCCGGCCTTGCCGGCGGCAGCCATGCCCCAGCCTGTGGCGGAAGCGCCCGCGCCATCGCCGGCCAGCTTCACGCCGCGCGAATGGCGCTTGCTGGGCGCGGCCGCCATCGTCTCGCTCGCTTGCGCGCTGCTGGTGCTGGGCGGCGCGGCCCTGCTGTATAAACTGTAGCACCGAGCGTAGCACCGTCGCGCTGCGCCAGCCACGAGCGAAGCGCAGCGTCTTCCCCCACCCTAGCCTGGAAGCATGCATGAAACCGATCAAACTGTTGGCCATACCCGCCCTGATGCTGTCGCTGTACGGCGCCCCGCTCACCCTCGCCCACGCCGCCGCTGCCGCCACCGCGACGGGTGCCACGGCCGTGCCAAATGTTGCCTACGAAAAATACACGCTGCCGAATGGCCTCGACGTGATTCTCGTGGAAGACCATAAATTACCCGTCACGGCCGTCAATGTCTGGTACCACGTGGGACCGGCCAATGAAGCGCCGGGGCTGACGGGCTTTGCGCATCTGTTCGAGCACATGATGTTTGCCGCCACCAAGCACGTGCCGCGCGGCATGGCCGACCAGTTGCTCGAAGGCGCGGGCGCCACCGATTCGAACGGCAGCACGGATTTCGACCGCACCAATTATTTCGACACGGTGCCATCGAACCAGCTGGAGCTGGCCCTGTGGGCCCATTCCGACCGCATGGGCTATCTGCTGGACGTGCTCGACCAGACGGCACTGACGAACCAGCAGGACGTGGTGCGCAACGAGCGCCGCCAAAGCGTGGAAAACGCCCCCTACGGCATCGTGCAGGAAGCCCTGTACCACCAGCTGTTTCCCAAGACCCACCCGTATTACGCCAGCGTCATCGGTTCGCATGCGGACATCCAGAACGCCAAACTGGCCGACATCAAGGAATTCTTTAGCAAATACTATGGCCCCAACAACGCCAGCCTGGTGATCGCCGGCGACATCGACAAGGCGAAAACCAAGCAACTGGTCAACACATACTTCGGCAGCTTCAAGAGCGGCCCCGCCGTGGCCAAGCCCGATGTGGTGACGCCACCCATCACGCAGGAACGCCGCGTCGTGGTGCAGGACCGGGTCGAGTTGCCGCGCGTCTTCATGGCCTGGCTGACGCCGTCCGCCTACGCCAAGGATGACGCAGAACTGTCGATGGCGGCGCACATCCTGGCCGGCGGCAAGTCCAGCCGCCTGTACAAGTCCTTGGTGTACGACAAGCAGATCGCGCAGGACGTGGGCGCGAACCAGAGCTCGAACGCGCTCACCTCCGTGTTTAGCGTGGACGTGACGGCCCGCCCCGGCCACCAGCCCGAGGAAATCGAGCAAGCCATGCAGGCGGAGTTGGAGCAATTGCGCGCCAAGGGACCCACCGAGAAGGAAGTGGAACGGGCCCGCAACAGCATCGAGACGAGCATGCTGAGCCAGGTGGAAAAAGTGGGCGGCAACGCCAACATGATGAACCAGTACAACCAGTATCTGGGCGACCCAGGCTACCTGGGCAAGGATATCGAACGCTACCGCCAGGTGACGGCGGCCGGCGTGCAGCGCGCCGTCGACACCTACTTGACAAACCAAGCGCGCGTGGTGGTGTATGGCGTGCCGGGTACGCCGGACCTGGGCGCGGAAGTGCCGACACCGGCGCCGGGCAAGGTCAAGGCGGCGCCAGGCACGGCCATCAATGCGGACGAGCCGTGGCGCAGTGCCGTGCCGAAGGCCGGCCCCGCGCCGAAGATCGTGCTACCGCAAGCGACGTCCTTCACGCTGAGCAATGGCTTGACCGTGATCCACAATGACAACCCGGCCGTGCCGCTGATATCGGCCCAACTGGTGGTGAAAAGCGGTTCGGGCGCCAATCCGCTGGCGCAGCCGGGCTTGGCGGGCTTTACGGCGCAATTGCTGCAGGAAGGCACGGCCACGCGCAGCGCGCCGCAAATCGCCGACGATGTGGCGCAACTGGGCGCATTCCTCGGCACGGGTTCCGGCGCGGATGCCTCGTTCGCCCAGCTGACGTCGCTGAAAACCACCTTCCCGCAAGCGCTCGACGTGCTGGCCGACGTGGTGCAGCACCCGCAATTCCCGTCGGCCGAGGCGGAACGCCAGCGCGCCAGCCGCATCGGCGAACTGGCGCAGCAGCGCGAAAACGCGGGGGCCGTGGCGGCCCGCGTGGAAGCGGCGGCCCTGTATGGCCCGCAACATCCCTACGGCACCATCCAGCTGGGCACGGAAGCGGCCCTGAAAGCCACCAGCCGCGCCGACCTGCAGGCGTTCTGGCAGCAGCATTACGTGCCCAACAATGCGGCCCTGATCGTCTCGGGCGATATCGGCGCAGCGCAATTGAAGGCGCTGGTCGAAGCCAAGTTCGGCAGCTGGAAGGCGGGTACGGTAGCGCCGTCCGTGACAGTGGCGCCGGTCACGACGAAATCCAGGCTGATCCTGGTCGACAAGCCGGGCGCGCCGCAAACGGCCGTGCGCCTGTCGACCATCGCCGTGGCCCGCACGACGCCCGACTATGCGCCGCTGCAAGTGATGAATGCGGCGCTGGGCGGCTTGTTTACGAGTCGGCTGAGCAATAATTTGCGCGAAGAGAAGGGCTACACGTATGGCGTGCGCTCGCAATTCCAGTACCGCAGCCAGCCGGGGCCGTTCTCGATTGCCGCCGGCGTACGCACCGACGTGACGGGACCGGCCGTGTCGGAAACCTTCAAGGAAATCCGCGCCATGATCGCCAAGCCGTTAACGGCCAAGGAATTGTCGAATGCGCGCAATTCGCAGGTGCTGTCGCTGCCGGGCCAGTTCGAGACGAATGCCAGCATCAGCGCCAGCATGGCCAACGTGTATATCTACGGCCTGGGCCTCGATTACTACGCGACCCTGCCGCAGCGCTTTGCGGGGGTGACGGACAAGCAGGTGCAACAGGTGGCGAAAAAATACCTGCAGCCGGAAAAGCTGATCGTCATCGGCGTGGGCGACAAGGCAAAGATCGCCCCGCAATTGAGCAAGCTGAAACTGGCGCCCGTGGAATTGCGCGACGCGGAGGGTAACGTCAAATTAGACTAGCGGCGCTTGAACAGCGCCAGCTTGTCGATGAACGCCGCCACGGCCACCCCGGCCGTGTAGGCGATCAAGTCGGCCCAGCCGAAGGTGGAGCCCAGCACCAGGTGCCCCAGCGGATGCGCGCGCAGCGCGACGATCCAGGGCGCCTGGACCAACTGGCCACATTCGACGGCGAAGCAGATCAGCAAAGACCACAAGGCCAGTTGCCACGTGCGCATGCGCGTGGCGATGACGCCCAGCGCAAAGACGATCATCATGGCCCACAGGGCGTCGCCCGGATACTTGCCGAGCGCGGCGGGAAGGAATTGGGGATAGGCGCGCGAGGCCAGGCCCAGCGCAATGACAGCCACGCTCGCGCCCACCTGCAGCAGGCGGCGGCGTTCAGGTTTTACCAGGAACATATTTCCATTCAAAGGCACAATACGGGCCGAACCATTACGGCCCATCCGATATTGTACTGCGCCTGCCGTGCCTGCCCGGCGCCTATTTCGCCAGGGCAAGTTCAACCGGCGCCCCATCTGCTGCGCCGGTCTATCGGGGCCACGGTCAATACCCAGCCGGACGGCTCAACGATCAGTCGCCCAGGCCCGCGTACAGGGCCGTGCTCAGGTAGCGTTCGCCAAACGACGGGATGATGGTGACGATGGTCTTGCCTGCGTTTTCCGGACGGCGTGCCACCTGCAGGGATGCCCACAGGGCGGCGCCCGAGGAGATGCCGACCAGCAAGCCTTCATCGCTGGCGGCCAGGCGCGCCGTGGCGAAGGCGTCGTCGTTCTTGACGCAGATGATTTCATCGTAGATGGCCGTGTTGAGGACCTGCGGCACGAAACCGGCGCCGATGCCCTGGATCGGGTGCGGCCCTTTCGTGCCTTTCGACAGCATCGGCGACGCTTCCGGTTCCACGGCAATCACTTGCACGCCCGGCTTGCGTTCCTTCAGCACTTCGCCGATGCCGGTAATCGTGCCGCCCGTGCCCACGCCGGCCACGACGATGTCGACTTGCCCATCCGTATCGCGCCAGATTTCCTCGGCCGTCGTGGCGCGGTGGATGGCGGGATTGGCCGGATTGTTGAATTGCTGCAGCATCAGGTAGCGCGGGTCGGCCGCGACCATTTCCTCGGCCTTGCGGATGGCGCCCAGCATGCCTTCGCTGCCGGGCGTGAGCACCAGCTCGGCGCCATAGGCGCGCAGCAGGATGCGCCGCTCGCGGCTCATGGTGTCGGGCATGACCAGGGTGCAGCGATAGCCGCGCGCGGCGCACACCATGGCCAGCGCGATGCCCGTGTTGCCGCTGGTGGGCTCAACGATGACGGTATCGGCATGGATCTTGCCTGTGGCTTCGGCGGCGACGATCATGGACAGGCCGATGCGGTCCTTGACGCTGTGCGCGGGATTGTAGAATTCGAGTTTGGCCAGGATGGTGGCATTGCAGCCGGCAGCGATGCGGTGGATACGCACCAGGGGGGTGTTGCCGATCAGTTCAGTGACGTCGTTGGCGATGTTCATGGAAGGAATCTCCGCTATTTCAAGAAACCCCAGTCTACCGCTTTTAGCGGCGGCGCGAGCAGGCGCCGCCGCCAAAGTGAGCAATTACTTAACGTCCAGCAATTCCACGTCGAAGATCAGTGCCGAGTTCGGCGGAATGTCGCCATTGCCGGCGCCGCGCGGGCCGTAAGCCAGTTCGCCTGGAATGATCAGGGTGCGCTTGCCGCCCACCTTCATGCCGGCCACGCCCTGGTCCCAGCCCTTGATGACCATGCCCTTGCCCAGCGGGAAGTCAAACGGGCCACGGCCCACGGAACTGTCGAACTTCTTGCCGCGCGAATCTTTCGCCAGGGGACGGTACAGCCAGCCCGTGTAGTGCACGGTGACGTTGCTGCCAGCGGACGCTTCCTTGCCCGTGCCGACCTTGTTGTCGATCAGAATCAATTTATCGGCGACAGGGCCAGGGCTCAGCGAGACGGCGGAGGCGGGAACGGGCGCTGGCGCCTGTGCCTGCGCCAGCGACGCGGCGACGGAGCAGATCAGGGCAAACAAAACGGAGCTACGCGTCATGATGGTTTCTTTCAGTGAGTTTCGGTGAGATGCCTGCAGTCCAGATAGCGCAGGGACGACAATAATAGCAAACCGCTGCCCGAAGTTGAAAACCCTGTCACAAGACTTACACTTTCCACGCCCGCTGCCAACGCGCAAAAAGAACTGGCGCTGCCGGAATGGACTTAGACAAGGTCCGGCAAGGCTGAGGCCCCAGGCTGGCGCAAACTTTTCAGCGCATGGGCCGCCGCCACCATGCCGAAGCTGGCCGTCACCACCACGCTGGAACCGAAGCCGGCGCAATTCAAGCCCGTGACGCCGGCTGGCGTGCCATCGATGGCGCACGCTTCAGCGCTTTCTGGCGTGCTCAAGGGTTCCATGGAAAACACGGCGTCGACATTGAATTTGTTTTTCACGCCACGGGGGAAACCATATTCGGTGCGCAACAGCTTGCGTACACGCTTGAGCAGCGGCTCCTGCTCCGTTTTCGACAGGTCGCGCACGGCGATCAGGGTCGGGTCCGTCTGCCCGCCCGCGCTGCCGATGGTCAGCATGGGCAGATTGCGCGCGCGGCAATACGCGATGACGGCCGCCTTGGCCTTGGCATTGTCGATGGCGTCGACCAGATAGTCGAAATCGCGCCCGCCCAGCAACGGCTCCAGGTTATCGGGGGTAATAAAATCTTCGATCTGCGTGACCTGGCACAAGGGGTTGATCAGTTCAATGCGTTCGGCCAGGGCCGTGATCTTGGCCTTGCCGATGGTGTCGCTCATGGCCTGGATCTGGCGATTGATGTTCGATTCGGCAACATTGTCGAGGTCGATCAGGGTCAGGCGGCCGATGGCGCTGCGCGCCAGCGCTTCGACGATCCAGGAACCGACGCCGCCCACGCCGATCACACACACGTGGGCGGCGCGGAAGCGTTCCAACGCCGGGGCGCCGTACAGCCGGGCAATGCCGCCGAAACGCCGTGCAAAATCGATCTCGGTCAAGTCCATGGAAATTAGTTCATTGGTGGAGGTATGCATGGCGCCATTTTAACGGACACTGCGCTGGCAGATATTCTAAAATAGCCGAATTGACACAGCGACAAGCTGCACTGTCGCCGCGCCCCCGCACCGCCCACCACGAGAACTCGCCATGACCTCTCCCCTGTTCGACTCCGTTCCCGGCTTTGACCAGCCCATCGCCGTGCTCAAGCATTGCCACGACAAGATCCGCAAGCAACTGGCGACCCTGCAAAACCTGCTGGGCCATCTGGCACAACACGGCAACACGGCGGACGCGCAGCAGGCGGCCAGGGCGGTGTTGCAATATTTCAATCAGGCCGCCCATTTGCACCATGACGATGAAGAGCAGGATCTGATGCCCATGCTGCAGGCCACCGCCACGGGTGACGATGCGGCCCTGCTGGCGACCCTGGTGCCGGACATCCTGGCCGACCACCAGCGCATGGACCAGGCCTGGCTGACCCTGCGCCCGGAACTGGACGCCATCGCGGCCGGCACGGGCACGCAGCTGTCCGCCGATGGCGTGCGCGATTACGCTGCCGCTTACCAGGCCCACATGGTCAAGGAAGAGGGCCAGCTGGCGCCCATGGCAAAGCGCCTGTTCAGCGCGCAACAGATGGAGCAGCTGGGCACGGCCATGCAGCGCCGTCGCGGCATCGCGCCCGATACGCCGGAAGCGCCTGCAGTGCCGGACCCGGCTGCCGTGCTGGCGGCCATGCGCACCGATTACGTGCAGTCCAGCCTGAGCGAGACGGACGTGCTGGCCGATCCCATCGCCATGTTCCAGAAATGGTTTGCCGAAGCCGTCAAGGCCCAGGTGATGGAACCCAACGCCATGAGCCTGGCGACCGTCAATCCCGACGGCAAGCCCAGCTCGCGCATCGTGCTGATCAAGCAGTTCGACGAGCGCGGCTTTACCTGGTATACGAATTACCACAGCGACAAGGGCCAACAGCTCGAACACAAGCCGCACGCCGCCCTGCTGTTCTTCTGGGGCGAGCTGGAGCGGCAAGTACGCATCGAAGGCAGCGTCGTAAAAACCACGGCGGCCGAGAGCGATGAATATTTCAATGTGCGCCCGGTACAAAGCCGCTTGTCGGCGATCGCCTCGCAGCAAAGCGCCCCCATCGACAGCCGTGCCACGCTGGAAAGCCATTACGCGGCCGTGGCCGCCGCTATCGGCGACGCCCAGCCACCGCGTCCGGCCCACTGGGGCGGTTACCGTTTGCAGCCGGAGCGCATCGAATTCTGGCAGGGACGGCGTTCGCGTTTCCACGACCGCATCGTGTTTACCCGTGGTGCGGACGGGCAATGGAGCATGCAGCGCTTGCAACCTTAAGCGCGCAGTCAAGCAGGGCGATTGCATGAAGGGTAGGTGCTCGGAGTGACGATAGGGTGAAATATTGCTTGTAAACACGTTGAGAAAGGCGTTTACTCTCGGTATTTGGACGCGTAAATGGCAAACGAACCGATCTCTCT
>NZ_PEBS01000080.1 GCF_002869965.1 Janthinobacterium sp. ROICE36 | reverse complement strand
AATACAGCGCCTGGAAATCATCGTTCATGTTGGCCAGGATGGCATCGACCAGTACTCGCAATTTGCGCAAGGGATGCGCATCCGGGATGCGTTCCTCCAACGAGCGGTAACTGTACAGAGAGTGCTGTGTGACGTCGGTCTTGCGCATGATGGCGGTGGGAAAGTGGGGCTGATGAAACAACGTTTACCGGCCCGTGATGGTTGACGGGCACGGCGATTAATTCAACACCCTGTTAAGAGCCGAAATGATAATTAAATTCGACCCATCCCTGGCGGCCTTGCGGACTATAGCTGCCCACAGGGTAATACGGCCAGCCGCCGCTGTCGTCGCGCTTGATCTTGTCGAACACGTTGTTGACGATCAGTGACAGCGTGGCACGGTCGTTGATGCGGTACACGGTGCTGATATTGGCCAACGCCGTCGACGTCAGGTAGCCGCTACCGGCGGCGTTCGGGATCTTGCTGTAGCGGCTGACCAGCAAGGTATTCGACCAGTCCCCTGCACTCCAGTTGACGCTCAGGTTCAGCTTGTCACGCCAATCCGAATTGTTCAGCGATTTGAGCTCGTCGATCTCTTCGTCGCCGGCAAATTGCTGCGATTTATTGCTCAGCACCTTGGCGTAATTGGCCTTGAAGGCAAAGCGGCCATAGTCCGTCGTACGCAGCAAATACTTGACGCTGATGTCGATGCCGCTGCTGCTCTGCTTGGCAGCATTGATCGGATTGACGGTGATGGTCTTGATCTCTCCAGCGCGGTTCAGGGCATTGGCAGCGAAACGCTCGACGCGGCCCAGGGTATCGACGCAGGTAGGCGAAGCGGCATCGAGCTTGCCCAGGCGGCAATCGGCTTCGTCGCGCAGGATCTTGTCCGCGCTCAGGTTCGTCACCAGGTCGTCGATCTTGATGTTCCAGTAATCGACGGAGACGTCGAAATTGGCACTTGGCGACCAGACGGCGCCCACGCCGAAGGACTTGCCTTTTTCCGACTGCAGGTCGCGACTGCCGTTCTGCACATAGTCGGCGCCCGGCGACTTGCTGGCGAATTCGCACTTGTCGATGGCCTGGCCGGCCGCGTTGCAACGGTAATAATCGGTGGTGCTCGAATAGTAGCCGGTGCCGCGCGCCTTGTAGATGTAGTTCATGTCCGGCGCACGGAAGCTGGTGGCGTAGTTGGCGCGGAACAGCAGCTCAGGCGCGGGACGCAATTCCAGACCGCCGTTGTAGGTGAACTTGCCCTCATGGCGGCCGGCAAAGCTGTAGCGGTCGTAACGGCCAGCCAGGGTAGCGGTCAGCTTTTCATGCAGCGGCAGGTTCACTTCCGCTCCCAGCGCATAGCGGGTACGCGTGCCGGCCGTGATATCGGACCTGGTGGCGACGTTGAAGTAACCGTCGTTCAGGCGCGCATCGGGAACATTGCTGAAGCCCTGCTTGCCCACTTCGGCAATAGTGGCGATCTTCGCCGCGCCAGCGGGCAGCTGGAATAGATCGCCATTGGTGGCCAGGCTCAGGGTATTCGTCCAGGCCTTGTCGTCGCTGTCGGAATTGCCCGTGATGCTGTCGAATTCGGCCGCCGTCACGCGGCGCGACAAGCGGGCCGGGTCCGGTGCGTAGATCGGCACACCGGCAGCGTCGGTGCCCAGTTTCGGACCCAGGAAGAAGCTGTCGATATTGGCCAGCGCGCGCGGCGTGTGGCTTTCGCTCTTGTACACCGAGGCGTTGTAGTTCGCTTCATATTGCCAGGATGACGTGCCGGGAATGCGGCCCTTGGCGCCCAGCGAGATGGCCGTGGCCAGGTCGTCCCACTTGCGGTTGTAGCGCTCCACGCCGCCCATTTCCTCGGGCGATATGTAACGCGTCCACGCTTCGTAGCGATTCGTATTCTGGTTGCGAAAATAGCTGCTGCCCGTCGACGACGACGTCCACGTGGGGCCGCGCGTATTGTTCTCCGTCGAGTTCTTGCCGATCAAGAAGTCGGCGAACAGGGTTGTTTCCGGCGACAGCGCATAGTTGGCGCTGCCGAACACGTTCTGGCTGCGGTTCCTGGTTTGCGTGGTCCAGTAAGTGGGGCCGACTTTCGGGCTGGCGCAATAGCTGCCGTTCTTCGCCTGGTACTTGACGACGCTGCCGCCAAACATGTCGCCAAACTGGCTGCAGGTGTCGCCCAGGTCCACGTAAGTGCCGGAGGTGCCGGCTTGCACCACGCGGCGCGACGCGATATTCGTCGGCGTCCCCGATTTGCTGGACATGAAGTCGCGCTGCAGGCTGGACAGCGGATCGCGCTGGCTCAGTTCCACGCTGAACAGGGTATGCAGCTTGTCGAAATTGCCGCCACCCGTCAGCTGCACGCGCTGGTTGCCGCCGCCGCCGCGCGTGGTGCCGCCCGCCTTGACGTTGATATCGAAACCTTCCGTCTGCTTTTTCAGGATCACGTTGACCACGCCGGCGATCGCGTCCGAGCCATAGATGGCCGAGGCGCCGCCATTGAGGATCTCGATGCGGTCGACAATGCTAGCCGGGATATTCGCCAGGTTGGTGAAGTTGACCGTGCCTTCATAGGCGACGGGGAAGTCGGCCAGGCGGCGGCCATTGAGCAGGATCAAGGTGTGGTTCGGACCCAGGCCGCGCAGGCTGATGGTATTGGCCGACGGCGTGAAGGTGTTGCCGAAGTCCTCGCCTTGCGTAAAACCGCTGTTCTGTACCTGGTTGGTCAGCGCATCGAAGACGTTCTTGTAGCCTTGCTTGGTGATTTCATCGCCCGTCAGAATGGTGACGGACGATGGTCCCTCCAGACTGGCGCGGGGAATCCGCGAACCGGTGACCACGACGGCCTGCGGGGTGGCCGCTGGCTGCTGATCCGCTGCGGGCGCTTGCGTCTGTGCGTGCGCCTGCCATGCGGAACCGCCCAGGATGGCCAGTACGGCGACGGTGAGCGGTGGTAACTTGAATTGTATAGGCATATTAGCGCTTCTCAAGGTTAGGGAGAAGGCGAAAGATATCAAGATGCCAGCAATTACAGAACGAATGGATTCGTCTTTCTATATACCATAATTGTTATATAGAAATATTTACGGGAAGAAACTTGCCGCTGCTCCCCAAGCGCAGGAAAGCAGAAGCACGCTTTATCGTTTCATTACAGCAATTTCCTTGTAGGCCGGCCGCAGCAGTCGCATGGCCGTGTCGGCCGGACTCTGCATCGAACTCAACAACCTGGTCGCGCCCGTGGCCGGCGTGCAGCTGCCGCTGCTGCGGTAGCGCAGCGCCGCCGCCAGCATGCCTTCGGCCGCGTCGCCCAACTGGTGCTGGTAATCGTCGGCCACGTCGCAAGTCGGCGCCATGCCATCGGCGAAGTCGCCAAAGCCCTTGGCGTTGACACCCTGGAACTGCACGGCAAAATACGTGGTGCCGCAATTCGGCGCAGGATAAAAACCGTAGGGCTTGCCGCACGTCGTGCCGCCGACCAGGTTGACTTGCACGTCCACGCCGCGCAAGCCGTTGATGATGGCTTCGCTGGCCGAGCAGGTATTGCCCGTTGTCAGCAAGGTCACCCGCTTCAGGCCCAGGGAAGGCAGCGACGTGCCCTTGGCGAGGGGATTCGGGCCGCCGAAGCCCTGGCTTAGCGCATGGAATGGCACGGGCGCTTCCGGACGCGTCTTGTCATTGAAGAGCGTCTGCTCGAAAGTCTTGCCGGTGGTGACTTGCGGACCGGCAATCATGTAGGCGAGCTCGCTGGCGACATCCAGGTAGCCGCCGCCGTTGTAGCGCACGTCGAGCACCAGGTCGCTGATGCCGGCCGCCTGGAAGCGGCGCATGGTCTCGACCAGCTGGCGCTCGGCCACGTTGTTGTGGGTGTTGAAGGTCAGATAGCCCACCTTGCCCGTGGGCGTGTCGATAATGCGCTCGTTCTGCACGGCGCTGGTGCTCACGTCCACCGCCGTCAGGCTCAAGCTCATGGCCACCCCGTTGCGGCTCAACCCCAGCGTGTGCGTGCCTTGCGCCTTGGGGAACAGGCCGGCGTTGATGATCTTCACGCTGGCCGCGTCTGCGGCATAGACGAAATCGACGCCATCGATGCTTTGCAGCACGTCGCCCCGCTGCAAGCCCGCCAGTGCCGCCGGCGAACCCGGCTCGACGATCGTGACCACGGCACTGCGTGGCGGCGTGGTGCGCGTCAAGGCCAGCAGCATGCCATAACCGAGTTCCACGCCGTTGAGCGAAGCTTCCCATTCGGCCGTCGTATACGTGAAATGGAACTGGTCCTTGGGCTTGCCGGACGCCGTCGTGGCCGTTGTTTTCAGCACGTCGAAATACGCGATGGGCGTGCTGAAGCTCTGCGCCTGGTACGTGCTCGGCACTTCGCGTTACCACAGATACGTTTCATCGATCCAGCTGCGCACCCACGTCAGTTCATCGAGCAAGCTACCCTGCTTGTCGATGCTGCTGCCGCTGCGCGGCGCCTCGCAGCGGTTCGCCACCGTGGAGGCTGCGACAAGCGCCGTCGGGCCCGTCGGCGTCACCGGAGGAGCAACAGGCGCGCCGCCGCCGCCGCCGCAGGCACTCAACAACAACGACAATACAAGGGGAACGGCCAGGGAAGAAGAGCGCAGGGAAGGCATGGCAAACTTTCCTAAAAGAAATTATCGGAAAATTATAAGGCGTTTTACAAACGCGCGTTGTTTTCTTTGACACAAAAAAACGGCGCCCGCAGGCGCCATTGTTACAACGTTGTACTCAGCCCATTACGCCACGGTGGCCGCCACGGGTGCTGCCACGATGGGCGGCAGCGGCGTCGGCGCGTTGAAGGCGATCAGCAAACTCGCTTCCTTCTCTTTCGCCGCCTTCAAATGACGCTCCTTCACGTGACCATAGCCGCGGATGTCTTCCGGGATACTGGCAATGGCCACGGCTTGCGCCAGCTTGGCCGTCGTCAGTTTCGGCAGCAAGCCGCCCACCGTCGCGCGGTATTCGGCGATCAGCGCGCGTTCCATCTTGCGCTCGGCCGTATGGCCGAACACGTCGAAGGCCGTGCCGCGCAAGCCCTTGAACTTGGCCAGCACGCCGAAGGCCTTCAGCATCCACGGGCCGAATTCCTTTTTGACCAGGTGGCCCTGGGCATCCGTTTTCGTCAGAATCGGTGGCGCCAGGTGGAACTTGAGCTTGATGTCGCCTTCGAACATGGCGGCGATCTTCGCCTGGAAGGCGCCGTCCGTGTACAGGCGCGCCACTTCGTACTCGTCCTTGTAAGCCATCAGCTTGTAGAAATAGCGGGCCACCGCTTCCGTCAGGCGCAAGTGCGGGCCATTCAGGGCGCTTTCGGCGGCGCGCACCTGTTTGATGAAGTCCAGGTACTGCTGCGCATACGCGCGGTCCTGGTAGGCCGTCAGCAGGGCCACGCGTTTTTCGATGAGGTCATCGAGCGTGTCGATGCGCTTGAATTCCACCACTTTCGCCGGCGTCGTCATGCGCACCAGGCTGGCCGCATCGTGGGCGCCCGCGCGGCCCCAGTGGAAGGCGGCCTTGTTGAACGCCACCGAGACGTTGTTCAAGTCGATGGCTTTCATGATCGACGCTTCGCTGAGCGGCACCTTGCCCTTTTGCCAGGCATAACCGAGCATGAACATATTCGTCGCGATGGAGTCGCCCATCAGCGCCGTGGCGATCTGGCCCGCGTCGATGAAGTCCACGTGCTCGCTGCCGCAGGCCTTTTCGATTTCCATGCGCGCGGAAGCACCGGGGAATTGCCAGTCCGGGTTTTTCACGAAGGCGGCCGTCGACGAACTGGTCGAGTTGATCATGGCCCAGCTGCGACCTTCACCCATGCGCGACAGCGCGTCGCGGCTGGCCGTGACGATCAAGTCGCAGCCGATCACCAGGTCGGCCGCACCCGTGCCCACGCGCGTCGAGTGGATGTCTTCCTGGCGGTCCGCCAGGCGCACGTGCGACATCACGGGGCCGCCCTTTTGCGCCAGGCCGCTCATGTCGAGCACGGAACAGCCCTTGCCTTCCACGTGGGCCGCCATGGCCAGGATCTGGCCGACGGTGACCACGCCCGTGCCGCCGATGCCGGTGACCAGGATGCCGAACGGCTCCGCCGTCGAGGGTATCGTCGGTGTCGGCAAGGCCGGCACTGCCGGTGCGTCCTTGTCGGCGCTAACCGCCTTCTTCGGCTTTTTCAAGCCGCCGCCTTCCACCGTGACAAAACTTGGACAGAAACCCGTGGTGCACGAGAAATCCTTGTTGCAGGACGACTGGTTGATCTGGCGCTTGCGCCCCAGGTCCGTTTCCAGCGGTTCCACCGACAGGCAATTCGATTGCACGGAACAGTCGCCGCAGCCTTCGCAGACGGCTTCGTTGATGACGGCGCGCTTGGCCGGATCCGGGTATTCATTGCGTTTCCGGCGGCGGCGTTTTTCCGAGGCACAGGTCTGGTCGTAAATCATGGCCGATACGCCGGGCATGTCGCGCAGTTCGCGCTGCACGTCCATCAGTTCCGAGCGGTGGCGCACGGTGACGCCTTCCGCCCAGGCGTAATCGTCGGGGTATTTTTCCGGTTCATCGGTGACGACGATGATGGGACCGACGCCTTCGGCGGCGATCTGGCGCGAGATGATGGCCGGCGACAGGGGGCCGTCGAATTCCTGGCCGCCCGTCATGGCCACCGCATCGTTGAACAGAATTTTATAAGTGATGTTCACCTTGGCCGAGACGGCTGCGCGGATGGCCAGGATGCCCGAGTGGAAATACGTGCCGTCACCGAGGTTGGTAAACACGTGCTTTTCATTCGTGAACGGCGCCTGCCCCACCCAGGTGACGCCTTCGGCGCCCATGTGGGTAAACGTCGACGTTTCGCGGTCCATCCACAGCACCATATAGTGACAGCCGATGCCGGCCAGCGCGCGCGAGCCTTCCGGCACCTTGGTCGAGGTATTGTGCGGGCAGCCGGAGCAGAAGAAAGGCGTGCGGTCCTTTTGCGGATCGGGTTTCGCGCTGATCGCCTTGAGGACGTTTTCCTTCGCTTCCAGGTAGGCAATGCGCTCCTTCACGCGCTGTTCGACAGGATGGCCCGCGTAATAGCGCGAAATGCGGCTGGCAATCGCCCGCGCGATCATGGCCGGGTTCAGCTCATACGTGGCCGGCAGCAGCCAGTCGCCGTGTCCCGTGCCCTTCTGGTTGCTCCATTCACCCGTGTCGTCGAACTTGCCGACCACGCGCGGACGCTCGCCATCCTTCAGGTTGTACAACTCTTCCTTCAGCGCGTATTCGAGAATCTGGCGCTTTTCTTCCACCACCAGGATTTCGTCTAGGCCCTTGGCAAATTCGTGCACGCCGTCCGCTTCCAGCGGCCAGGTCATGCCGATCTTGTACAGGCGGATGCCGATGTCGGACGCCGTCTGTTCGTCAATGCCGAGATCGGCCAGCGCCTGGCGCGTGTCCAGGTAGGATTTGCCGGCCGTGATGATGCCGATGCGCGCCTTCGGGCTGTCCCAGATGATTTTATTGAGCTTGTTGGCACGCGCATACGCCAGCGCCGCATACCATTTGTAGCTATTCATGCGGACTTCTTGTTCCAGCACCGTGTCGGGCCAGCGGATGTTCAAGCCACCGGCCGGCATCTCGAAATCGGTGGGTAGCACGATCTGCACGCGGTCCGGGTCGAAATCGACGGCAGCGCCCGACTCGATGATGTCGGTCACGCATTTCATCGAGACCCACAGGCCCGTGTAGCGGCTCATGGCCCAGGCGTGCAAGCCGTAGTCGATGTATTCCTGCACCGACGACGGGTACAGCACGGGAATGCCGCAAGCGTTCAGGATATGGTCGGACTGGTGCGCCGTGGACGACGATTTGGCCGCATGGTCGTCGCCGGCCAGCACCAGCACGCCGCCGTGCTTGGCGGAACCGGCGTTATTGGCGTGCTTGAACACGTCGCCGCAGCGGTCGACGCCGGGGCCCTTGCCGTACCACATGCCGAAGACGCCGTCATACTTCGCATCTTCGAACAGATTCGTTTGCTGCGTGCCCCAGACGGCCGTGGCGGCCAGGTCTTCGTTCAGGCCCGGGTGGAATTTGACGTGGTGTGCATCGAGGTATTTCTTGGCCTTGACCGCCGTCATGTCGACGGACGTCACAGGCGAACCGCGGTAACCGGTGATGTAGCCGGCCGTATTCAGGCCAGCCTTGAGATCGCGCTCGCGCTGCAGCATGGGCAGGCGGATCAGCGCTTGCGTGCCCGTCATGAAGGCGCGACCACGCTCCAGCGTGTATTTGTCGTTCAGGGAAATCTCGGACGCGTTCGCGCCCGGCTCAAGACTCGAGCCCTTGATTGGTGCATTCATTACTTGTCTCCATTATTCTCTGTGCTACGCGTGCAGGTCGGTTGAACTCACACGTACCGGCCGCGCTTTGTGAGCATGCCGGTGCGGAAAAATGACTTGTTTGTCGTAGACTACCACAGGAAAGCGCGCAGTTCTTTGCTGCGCTGCACTCCCGTGTTTTTACCTTTTTGATACTATTTTTACTACTATTTATCACAAAGCAACATTACGCCGCGTTCGTATCTTTCAGTACACCGCGCTTGATCTGGTCCAGCTCGATCGATTCGAACAGGGCGCGGAAATTGCCTTCGCCGAAGCCCTGGTCGCCCTTGCGCTGGATGATCTCGAAGAAGATCGGGCCGATCACCGTCTGCGTGAAGATTTGCAGCAACAGTTCGCGTTCCGTTTCCGTGCTGTGGCCATCGATCAGGATGCGCAGGCGGCGCAGTTCTTCCAGCTGCTCGCCGTGGTTCGGCAGGCGGCGGTTGACCAGCTCATAGTACGTTTCTATCGTGTCCTGGAAATCGATACTCGTGTCGCGCATACCTTGCACGGAGGCATAGATATTGTCCGTGCCCAGGGCGATATGCTGGATGCCTTCGCCATGGTACTGGTCCAGGTATTCGGCGATCTGCGACTTGTCGTCCGACGATTCATTGATGGGAATGCGAATCTTGCCGCAAGGCGAAGTCATGGCCTTCGATTTGAGACCCGTCAGCTTGCCTTCGATGTCGAAATAGCGCACTTCGCGGAAGTTGAACAGGCTTTCATAGAAGCTCGCCCATTCCTTCATGCGGCCACGGTGCACATTGTGCGTCAGGTGGTCGATATACGTCAGGCCATGGCCGACGGGGTTGGCGACGGCGCCGGGTATGGCGACAAAATCGACGTCATAGATGCTGATGTCGCCGATGCCGCCCGGTGCGGCGGCGCCTTCCTTGTCGGCGCCCTTGCCGCGCCAGCGGTCGACGAAGTACAGCAGGGAATCGCCCACGCCCTTGATGGCGGGGATATTCAGTTCCATCGGGCCCGTTTTATTGTCGAAACCCCAGGCACCCAGTTCCAGCGCGCGGCGGTACACAAAGGCCGCGTCGTCGACGCGAATGGCGATGGCGCACACGGACGGGCCGTGATGGCGGGCAAAACGCTGCGCGAACGAATCTTGTTCGGCATTGATGATGAAATTGATGTCGCCCTGACGGTACAGGGTCACATCCTTGTGGCGGTGGCGCGCGATGGCCGTAAAGCCCATGTTCTCGAACAGCTTGCCCAATGCTTTTGGGTCTGGTGCTGCATACTCGACGAACTCGAAACCATCGGTACCCATCGGGTTATCCCAAGGCTGAAATTGCATGATGTCTCCTCCAAGAAGTAGCGCACAGTATAGGCGTGGGTCACGGGCATTAAATGCCAAAGATCTCCCGAACAATCATGATTTGCGCAATAATATTGCGTGAAACGAGAGCCACCGGAGAAAGCATGAGCAAAATTACGCTGGATAAAACGGACCGCAAGATACTCGCCGTCCTGCAGGCCGATGGCCGCCTGTCGAATCAGGACGTGGCCGAACAGGTCAGCCTGTCACCGTCGCCATGCTTGCGCCGCGTCAAACGGCTGGAAGAAGCGGGCGTCATCCGCCAGTACGTGGCCCTGCTGGACCCGGAAAAGATCGGCCTGGGCTTGCTGGCCTATGTGAATGTACGGCTGGAAAAGCACAGCGACGCCACCGCGCACAGCACGGCGCGCGTGCTGGCGCCCAACCTGGTGACGAATACTTCGCCGCGTGCCGACTTTGCCGTCGCCGTGGCGCAATGGCCGGAAGTGGTGGCGTGCTATGCGATGACGGGCGAAATGGATTATTTATTGCGTGTGCACGTGGAAGACATGGAGCACTTTTCGCGCTTCATGATGGCGACCCTGCTGCGCCACCCAGCCGTGCTGGACGTGAAATCGAGCTTCGCCTTGCAGCGCATCAAGGATACGACGGCCCTGCCCTTACTGTGACGGTGGCTCGGGCTTCTTCTTGCGCCCCGGCAAGCGATCCCACAGTTTGAATGCGGCGCGCGCGTTCGCCTTGAACGTGTAGTCGAACATGGCGAACTGCTCCTGCACGGCTTCCTGCAGCATGCTGGACGGGTTCGGCGGCAATAGTTTCAAATAGGCATCAGCTTCGCCATAGTCGCGCTGAATTTCCATGCCCGCCTTCTTGGCGATATGCATCATCGTCTTGTTCGACGACAAACAATGCATGTACAGGGTATCGACATCATTGTTACGGCAGTGTATCGCCGCCCGCTCGAACAGTTTCGAACCGACGCCCATGCCGCGCATGGATTTCGACACGGATACGCCAAACTCGGCCACCTGTTCCTTGTCCGTGACGACACTTTTCGCCGGCGACTTGTCTTTCGGCGCGAACGCCAGATGTCCCACGCCCACCAACTTGAACAAGCTGTTGTAGACGCCATAAATCATGTCGCGCGAGAAATCCATCTTCTGCACGTACTTGGCGACGAGCTCATCAGGCAAAGTGCTGCCGAAGCGCAGCAAACGGTCGCTTTTCTCCAGTGACAGGAAATGCTTCATCATGCGGCGCCGGTCGCGTTCATGCAACTGCTTGACCAATACGGTCGGGCGCCCGCCGCCGCTACGACTGAGCCAGCGGCGAAACGGATGTTGAAACAGCTTGGGTAAGGTCACGACGACTCCTTGGGCGGTGCTCAGGCCGATATTGTGCAGTGCAACATTGCGGCCCCATTGTAGCCTATTCCCGCCATTCAAGCCTGGGCCAGGAATGTTTGCACGGCCACTACCCGCGCCGCATGGATGACTTCAGGGATGCGTTTCGGCTCCGCACAAGCTTGCGCCAGCGCGCCCGCGTTGACGGCGCGCGCCGCGTCCAGCCCGCCCTGCAGCCGTGCCGCCGGCGCAAAGTTGCCGGTGACCAGCCCGTCGCACGCCACCGCCTGCAGCAGTTGCGCAAAGCGCTGCGGCTTGCGCAAGCCGTCGCAACGTTCGCACAGGCCAACCACGGCTTCGGCGCTCAGCGCCAGTGCGCCATTGATATGGTCCAGCTCGCGCGCCGCCATGACGGCCAGTTCGCGGCACTCGTTGGGCACGCGCAGGCGCTCGCTCAGCTGCTCGATGGCATTCTTGCTCACATGCAACATCAGGGCAGCGAAACGCACGGGCAAGTCATGACCTTGCGCGGCGGCATGGTCGATCACCAGCAGCAAGCGTTCGGTCAGCTGAATTTCCCCCATGATGCGCGCCAGCGCGCCGCACTCGTGCAGCACCGTCAGCATGCGCGAAGGGTGGCTTTCCATCAAGCCCTTGGCCACTTCCTGCCACACGCGTTCGGCCACCAGGGCGTCGACTTCGCCGTCCAGCACCATCTTGCGCATGAGCGCCATGGTGGCGGGCGCAACCGTAAAAGCGTCGAAGCGGGCGGCAAAGCGGGCCAGGCGCAAGATGCGCACGGGGTCTTCGCCGAACGCGTCGGAGACGTGACGGAAGATTTTGTTGCGAATATCCTCGATGCCGCCGAACGGGTCGGTCAGGCTGCCGTCTTCGGCCCGGGCAATGGCGTTGATGGTGAGATCGCGCCGCACCAGATCGTCTTCCAGGGTGACGTCGGGCGCCGTGTGGAAAACAAAGCCCCGGTAGCCGGGCGCCGTCTTGCGTTCCGTGCGGGCCAGCGCGTATTCTTCCTGCGTCTTCGGGTGCAGGAAGACGGGGAAATCCTTGCCGACGGGGCGAAAACCCAGGCGCAGCATGTCATCTGGCGTGGCGCCCACGACGACGTGGTCGTGGTCTTTCACGGGCAAACCCAGCAGTTGGTCGCGCACCGCGCCACCGACCGTGTAAATCTTCATGGTGAACTTCTCTTTAATCAGGTAATTCCGCATCGTGTTTGGCAGCAACTTCCGTCTCCGCCAGCGCGTCCGTGATCCAGCGCGCGACGGCCGGGTGCGCCTGCACACGCTCGCAATACGCGTTCAGCGCCGGCGCCAGACTCACGCCATACGTGCGGAAACGCATGACGACGGGGGCGAAATACGCATCGGCGATGGAAAAATCGCCAAACAGGAACTGGTGGTGGCCAAAGCGCGACAGACACTCTTCCCAGATTTCACTGATGCGGCCGATGTCGGCCTGCGCGCCGGCCGTGCGGCCCCGGCCCGGCAACTTGGCCTTGATATTCATCGACATATCCGTGCGCAAGCCGGCGAAACCGGAATGCATTTCCGCGCAGACACAGCGCGCCATGGCGCGCGCGGCCACGTCTTGCGGCCACATATGTTTGTCAGGAAACTGCTCGGCCAGGTATTCGCAGATGGCCAGGCTGTCCCAGATCGTCATCTCGCCCGCCAGCAGCACAGGCACGCGGCCGCAGGCCGAATATTCGGCAATTTTCGTCGCCGTGTCGCTCTGGTCGAGCAAGACGCGCACTTCCTGAAACGGGATGCCGAACGCCGTCATGGCCACCCACGGGCGCATCGACCACGACGAGTAATTCTTGTTGCCGATGATGAGGGTCAGGCCCGGCTCGCGGGCGGCGGCCAGGGTTTGCGTCAGGCTGGGGTCAAGGATGGTCGTTTGCATGGTCGGGTATCAAGTATTGAATTACGGCAAATCGGCCGCGATGGCGCTGTTTTTCGGTCCCACCGTACCCAGGCGCGCCTTCAGCGATTGCGGGCGCTTCTCGAACAGGGCCGCGTAATACGTGGCGTTGGCCATCACGTTTTTCACATAGCCGCGCGTTTCCGTATACGGAATTGATTCGGCGAAGACGGCGCCTTCCAGCGGACTCTTCATGGTGGCGCGCCAGATGCGCAGGCGCCCCGGCCCCGCGTTGTAGGCGGCGCTGGCCAGCACTTGCGAACCATCGAGGCCGCCCAGCACCATGTTCAGGTAATTGGTGCCCAGCAAGACGTTGGTGCGCACGTCGCTCAACGTTTCCGCGACGAAATCGGTGAGACCGATCTTCTTGGCCACGTAGCGGGCCGTCGATGGCATCACCTGCATCAGGCCGGAGGCGCCCACATGCGATTGCGCATCCATGATGAAGCGCGATTCCTGGCGGATCAAGCCATACACCCAGGCTTTGTCCAGGCCCAGGGTTTGCGTGGCAGGATGCATGACGTCGTCGTGCGGCGTCGGATAGCGTTGTGTGTAATCAACTTCCAGGCGCGTGCGGTCGGACGTGTTGACCATGCGGTCGAGCACATTGTTCTGCCGCGCAAATTCGGCGGCTGCCAGATGTTGCCTATCCGTCATCGAACGCAATTCCCAGTTCCACTCGCGCGTGCCTTCGAAGCGCAGGCGCATGTTGAAAAATTTCAGCGCCCGCTGCAAGCCCGGATTGGCAGCCATGGCGGCAATTTCCGTCGGCATGATGGGCTGGCCAGGCGGCGGCAGCACCAAATGGTTGCCCAGCTCTTCATTGGCCAGCAAGCCATAGAAATTCGACTGGTCCGCAATCGTGCGGTACAGGGTATCGGCTTGCACATTCGGGCGGCCCGGCGTTTCCGCCTGCTGCGCGCGTGCCAGCCAGTACACCCAGGTGGGGTCGGCGCGCAGCGAGGCGGGCATGGCCTGGATGGACGCCTTCACCACGGGCCAGTTGCCTTCGCGCAAGGCGATACGCGTTTTCCACTGCATCTGCTCCTGGGTCAATGGCGCGCCATTCGATTTTTGCCAATAGTCGAACGCTTCCGGCGCCAGCGAGTACGACGCTTGCAGGGCCAGGTTGGCCCAGCCGATGGCTTGCTCTTGCGCCGTCAGTTGCGAACTCGCCTTTTGCAGCGCCACCACGCCCAGCTTCAGGGTGCTTTTCGCCATGCGGCCGATGGCCACCAGGTACATCTCGTGGTCGGCGCGGCTGGGCCCCGGGCCCTTGGCCAGCATCAGCGCCGGCAAGTCGATCGCTTGCGCCATCTTCGCGTCGGATGCACCCAGCAGCAGCGCGATGCGGCGCGCCGGGCCCGTGGCATTCGTCTGGCCCGCCAGGCGGATCTGCGCCCACAGCTCGTTCGCGTCAAACTGGCCGTTTTGCGCCAATGCCGCGATCAGGCTGCCGCACGCTTCGCCATAGCCGGGCGGCGACACCAGCAGGTTGCGCGCTTCGGGTGCCACGTTCTGGCCTTTGGCCGCGCGCGACATCAGCGCGTAGCACTTGAGCTGGGTATCGTCATCGAGGGCGAACTGCGGATATTGCTCGTCAAACACGACCCAGTCGCGCTTGCGGCCCAGCTCCAGCAGCCAGTCGTTGCGGAAACGGTCGGCGATGGCGCTGCCCTTGTAGCGGTTCAGGTAATCGCGAAATTGCGCCTCGGTCAACTGTTTGATGCGCGGTTTCAGCCGATAATAGTCAACATACGATGGAATCTGGTAATGCGTCAGGCGCCCCGCATAAAAGTCGGCTTTTTCGGCGTCATCCTTGCGCGCGGCGTCGCGCAGCAGCAGGAAGGCATCGTCTTCGCTGCGCGTGTCGGGTGCGGCAGGAGAGACGGTGGCGGACACCTGGGCCAGGGCGGCCAGGGGAGACAAGGCCGATGCAACGCACAGCATCGTGCCGGCAATCCATTTCAGTGGGGAAATCAATGTACGACTCTCAATCTTGATGGTGATATGAATAGCGACCCTAGAATAACATGCGATCCGGCTACACGGCCACCCATTGCGCCACAGGACAAAGCCGGCTTGCGCAAGGCCCTGCTGGCGGCCCGCCGCGCCCTGCCCGAGACCACGCGCACAGAGTGGGATGCGGCCATCGCGCAGCGCCTGCTGGACTGGTGCGCGCAGGAAAACGTCAAGGAACTGGGCGTGTACTGGCCCCTGCACGGCGAGCCGGACTTGCACGGCGCGTATGCGCAGCTGGCAGCGCGCGGCGTGCAATTATGCTTGCCCGTGGTGCTGGAAAAACATGCGCCGCTGGCATTTTCCGACTGGAGGCCCGGTGAAGTGATGGTCAAGGATGGCATGGGTGTGGCCGTGCCAGCCCAGTTGCGCCTGCGCCCGGTGCCAGCCACCCTGTTGGTGCCCTGCCTGGGATTCAATGGGGAACGGTATCGCCTCGGCTATGGCGGCGGCTATTACGACCGTACCTTGGCGGCCACGCCGCGTCCGCGCACCCTGGGCATCGCCTATGCCTGCCTGGTGGCCAGCTTTCCCAACGGCGAATACGACATCGCCCTCGATCACATCGTGACCGAGGGCGACTTTTTCTGACGAATCAGACGGCGATTATTTGACCAGGCGCTGCCACAGTGCGGTCGTGGGCGCCGCCTGGTTCATGCTATAGAAATGCAAGCCCGGCGCGCCACCTTCCAGCAGGCGTTCGCACAAGCCCGTCACCACGTCCAGGCCAAAGGCCTTGATGGACGCGCTGTCGTCGCCGAAGCTGGCCAGTTTCAGACGCACCCAGCGTGGAATTTCCGCGCCGCACATGTCCGAAAAGCGCATCAATTGCGTGTAATTCGTGATCGGCATGATGCCGGCCACGATAGGCACGTTGATGCCCATCTTCTGCGTCTGCTCGACAAACTGGAAATACGCGTCGGCATTGTAGAAGTACTGGGTGATGGCCGCATCGGCGCCGGCCTGCACCTTGCGCGCAAACGCCTGCAGGTCGTCTTGCGGCGAGCGGGCTTGCGGATGCACTTCCGGATAGGCGGCCACTTCGATATGGAAATGGTCGCCCGTCTCGGCGCGGATGAACTCCACCAGCTCGCTGGCATAGCGAAACTCGCCCGAGGCGCCGTAGCCGCTGGGCAAGTCACCGCGCAAGGCGACGATACGGCTCACGCCGGCCGCCTTGAAGTCAGCCAGCACGGCGCGGATCGATGCGCGCGAACCGCCGACGCAAGACAGATGCGGTGCGGCCTGTTCGCCGGCCGCCAGGATCTCGCGCACGGTATCGAGCGTGCCCTGCTGCGTGGTGCCACCGGCGCCAAAGGTCACCGAGAAATACTTCGGCTGCAACTCAGACAACTTGATACGCGTGGCGCGCAGCTTTTCCGCCCCTTCCGGGGTTTTCGGCGGGAAAAACTCAATACTGAAATTATGCTTTTCCATCGTCATTACTCAAAAGTAAGGTCGACAGGGCCCAGGAAATGATGCTGTACAGAATGGCACCACCCACGGCAGACCAGAAACTGGCGACATGGAAACCACCGATCACCTGCGCCACCAGCCAGAACAGGAAGCCGTTGATGATCAAAATGAACAGGCCCAGCGACAAGAATGTCACGGGCAGGGTCAGCAAGATCAGCAATGGGCGGATCAGCGCATTGACCAGCCCCAGCACGGCAGCGGCCAGCAGCGCCGTCCAGCCGCTGCTCATCGTCACCGAGTGCATCAGGTAGGGGACGGCAAACAGGGCTGCCGCATTGATAAACCAAATCAGTAGCAAGCGCATTTCTCTAGCCTGTCAAAAGTAGGGTCAGGCCGGCGGCATGCGCCGGCCTTCAGAGGGTGAGTTACAGCCCCGGACTACCGATTAATAACGGTAGTGTTCAGGCTTGTAGGGGCCTTCTTGACGCACGCCGATGTAGTCGGCTTGCTCTTGCGTCAGTTCCGTCAGCTGCGCATTCAACTTTTTGAGTTGCAAACGGGCGACTTTTTCATCCAGGTGTTTTGGCAAGGTGTACACGCCGACCGGGTAGTTGGCCGTGTTCGCGTACAGCTCGATCTGCGCGATCGTCTGGTTGGCAAACGACGAGCTCATCACGTACGACGGGTGGCCTGTACCGCAACCGAGGTTGACCAGGCGGCCTTCGGCCAGCAGGATGATGCGGCGGCCCGACGGGAAGATGATGTGGTCGACTTGCGGCTTGATGTTTTCCCACTCGTATTGCTTCAACGAAGCAACGTCGATTTCATTGTCGAAGTGACCAATGTTGCAGACGATGGCCTGGTCTTTCATGCGCGTCAGGTGATCGTGCGTGAGGATGTGATAGTTGCCCGTGCAGGTAACGAAGATGTCGCCATGTTCGCAGGCGTAATCCATGGTCACCACGCGGTAGCCTTCCATCGCCGCCTGCAGTGCGCAGATCGGATCGACTTCCGTCACCCATACTTGCGCCGACAGGGCGCGCATGGCTTGGGCCGAACCCTTGCCGACGTCACCGTAACCGGCGATGACGGCCACTTTGCCGGCGATCATCACGTCGGTGGCGCGCTTGATGCCATCGACCAAGGACTCGCGGCAGCCATACAGGTTGTCGAATTTCGACTTCGTGACGGAATCGTTGACGTTGATCGCAGGGAAAGCCAGCTTGCCTTCCTTGTGCATCTGGTACAGGCGGTGCACGCCGGTGGTGGTTTCTTCCGTCACGCCGAGGATTTCCGGCAGGCGCTTCGAATACCAGGTCGGATCGGCCAGCAAGTGTTGCTTGATCGAGTTGAACATGCAGATTTCTTCTTCCGAACCGGGATTGGCCAGCACCGACAAGTCGGTTTCCGCGCGCACGCCCAGGTGCAGCAGCAAGGTAGCATCGCCGCCATCGTCGAGGATCATGTTCGAGTAGACAGCCTTGCCGTCCACGTTCGGCCATTCGAAGATGCGGTGCGTGTATTCCCAGTAGTCATCCAGCGACTCGCCCTTGATGGCGAACACAGGCGTGCCGGCGGCAGCGATGGCGGCGGCAGCGTGATCTTGCGTCGAGTAAATGTTGCACGATGCCCAACGCACTTGCGCGCCGAGTGCTTCGAGGGTCTGGATCAGCACGGCGGTCTGGATGGTCATGTGGATGGAACCGGTGATGCGCGCGCCTTTCAGGGGCTGCGCTGCCGCGAATTCCTCGCGGATGGCCATCAGGCCAGGCATTTCCGTTTCAGCAATCTTGATTTCTTTGTCGCCCCATGCGGCCAAAGTGATATCGGCGATGGTGTAGTCGTGTTGCGATTTGAGTACGGCGTTCATCACGCCCTCCTTTCAGTTGAAAAAGGTACGTGAGCGCAGTTGCAGGATATTCCGAGCCTGGCGAATTTCTTCGTCGCAACGCTCCTCGGACGATGAATTTTAACATTGTCAACGCCGGTGCGCCAGCCTGTTTGCACGGCATGGCCACGTAACAACACATAAAAAAAGCGCCCGCGGCCAGCTGGCCGGGGCGCTTTTCTTGCAAGCAGGCTAGATTATTTCAGGCCGGCAGCGTCACGCAGCAGGGCGACCTTGTCGGTGCGCTCCCACGTGAATTCCGGCTCTTCGCGGCCGAAGTGGCCGTAGGCGGCGCTCTTCTGGTAGATCGGGCGCAGCAGGTCGAGCATTTGCACGATGCCTTTTGGACGCAAATCAAAGTGCGCCAGCACCAGCTTGGCGATTTCCGCGTCGGCAATCACGCCCGTGCCTTCCGTGTAGACGGTGATGTTGATCGGCCTGGCCACGCCGATGGCGTAGCTGACCTGCACCTGGCATTGGCGCGCCAGGCCGGCGGCGACGATGTTTTTCGCCACGTAACGGGCTGCGTATGCTGCGGAACGGTCGACTTTCGATGGATCCTTGCCCGAGAACGCGCCGCCGCCGTGCGGGGCTGCACCACCGTAGGTATCGACGATGATCTTGCGCCCGGTCAAGCCGCAATCGCCTTGCGGACCGCCGATGACGAAACGGCCCGTCGGGTTGACGAGGAATTTGGTCTCCGTCAGCCATTCGCGCGGCAAGATCGGCTTGATGATTTCTTCGATGACGGCTTCTTCGATCTGCTTGTGCGAGATTTCCGGCGCATGCTGGGTCGACAGCACGACCGTATGCACGCCGACGGGGCGGCCATCGACGTAGCGCAGGGTCACTTGCGATTTGGCATCCGGACGCAGCCATGGCAAGCGGCCATCCTTGCGAAGCTGCGACTGGCGCTCGACCAGGCGGTGCGCGTAGTGGATGGCGGCAGGCATCAGCTCGGCCGTCTCATCGCAAGCGTAGCCGAACATCAAGCCCTGATCGCCAGCGCCTTGATCCAGGTCAATCCCCGCACCTTCATCGACGCCTTGCGCGATGTCCGGCGACTGCTTGTCGTAGGCCACCAGCACGGCGCAACCTTTGTAGTCGATGCCGTATTCCGTATTGTCGTAGCCGATACGTTTGATGGTTTCGCGCGCAACTTGAATATAATCCACATTGGCGTAAGTGGTAATCTCGCCAGCCAGCACCACCAGACCCGTGTTGCACAGGGTTTCGGCAGCCACGCGGGCGGTCGGATCCTGGGTCAGGATGGCGTCAAGGATGGCGTCGGAAATTTGATCGGCAACCTTGTCGGGATGGCCTTCCGAAACGGATTCGGAAGTGAAGAGATAGTCGTTTGACATTGCAAGCTCCTGATTACTATGTGAATGTTCTGTCGCAGTAAAGAGGATGTTGCCTGCGACGCTTTAGCGATATTTATATTCCGCTTCGCAAGTTGTCTATTAACTCAGCGGTTACTGCATACGTGGTATTTTACGCTTCTTAAAAAATTTTGGCACAGCAACACGCCATTCCTGGAAACAGCTTATTCATGTTAGTCCCAATTTTCCGCTTCTTATCCCTCTTCCCCCTGCCCGTCCTGCATGGCCTGGGCGCTGCGCTCGGCTGGGTGATTTACGCCATATCCCCGTCCTACCGGCGCCGCATGCGCGAGAACATGCAGGGTGCGGGGTTTACGCAACACTTGCACACGGCCGTGGCCGAAGCGGGCAAGAGCGTGCTGGAACTGCCCTTCATCTGGTGCGCGCGCCCCGAGCGCGTGGCGCGCCACGCGACGGTGGAAAACTGGGAGCTGGTGGAAAAGGCCTTGCAGCACGGCCGCGGCATCGTCTTCCTGACGCCGCACCTGGGCTGCTTCGAGATCGTCGCCCAGCAAATCGCCCTGCGCACGCCGCTCACCGTGATGTACCGCCCGCCCAAGCGCGCCGCCCTGAAACCGCTGATCGAAGGGGCACGCGCGCGCGAAAACCTGATGCTGGCGCCGGCCAATATGTCGGGCGTGCGCATCTTTGCCAAATGCCTGAAAAAAGGCCAGCCCATCGGCCTGCTGCCGGACCAGGTGCCACAGGAAGGCGAAGGCGTGTGGGCCGATTTCTTCGGCCGCCCCGCCTACACCATGACCTTGCCGGCCAAGCTGGCGCAGATGGGCGGCGCCGAAGTCATCATCACCTACGCCGAACGCCTGGCGGGCGGACGCGGCTACGTCGTGCATTTCGTGCCGTTTACCGAGTCGCTAGCCAGCACCTCGGTCGAGCAGGCGCGCACCATCAATGCTGCCATGGAACAATTGATCGCCCGCAGTCCCGCGCAATACCTGTGGAGCTACAATCGCTACAAGGTGCCGCGCGGCGCGGCGCCGCCCACGCCAGCGACGCCGGATGCCGTCAAGGAGCAGGCATGAGACTGCTGATCGCCTTCATGTGGCTGCTGCACTGGCTGCCCTTGCCCATCCTCGGCCGCTTCGGCGTGGCCGTCGGTAGCGTACTGTTCATCGCCATGCCCACGCGGCGCGCCATCGCCCTGACAAATCTGCGCCTGTGCATGCCGGAGTTAACGGAACAGCAACGCGTGGCCCTGGCGCGCCAGCATTTCCAGGCGTATTCGCGCAGCGTGTGGGAACGCAGCATCCTGTGGTGGTCGTCGGAAGAACGCCTGAACCGCCTGATCAAGAAGGTGCCCGCCTTCCCGGGCCAGCAGATCGCCGCCAAGCCCACCATCTTGCTGTGCCCGCATTTTGTCTGCCTCGACGTGGCCGGCGCCGCCACGGCCATGGAAATTTCCGCCTCGTCCATGTATGTGCAGCAAAAGAGCGCCGCCTTCGACCAGGCCTTGCGCAATGGCCGTTCGCGCTTCAAGCCGCCCAAGCTGTTTACGCGCCAGGACGGCATCAAGACGATTCTGCGCGCCCTGCGCGACGGCTTGCCGTACTTCATGCTGCCGGACATGGATTTCGGCGAGAAGGATGCGGAATTCGTGCCCTTCTTCGGCGTGCCCGCCGCCACGCTGACGGCCACGGCGCGCCTGGCGCTGGCCGCCAAGGCGCAGGTGATTCCCGTCATCGCCACCTTCCTGCCCAATTACCAGGGCTGGAAAGTGACCTATTACCCGGCCTGGGACGATTATCCGGGCAAAGACATCACTGCCGCCACGCGCCGCATGAACGAATTCATCGAAGAACGCGTGCGCGAAGCGCCGGCCGAATATTTCTGGACGCATAAACGCTTCAAGACGCGTCCCGAAGGCGAAGCCTCGTTCTATAACCAGCACAAGTGACACGGCAGAACATGAAACTCCAATTTACCAAAATGCATGGCGCCGGCAATGACTTCATCGTCATCGACGCCATCAATCAGGACATAGCCTTCACGCCGGCCCAATGGCAGCGCCTGGCCGACCGCCGTTTCGGCATCGGCGCCGACCAGATCCTGGTGGTGGAAAAGCCGCGCCTGCCCGGCTGCGACTTCCGCTACCGCATCTACAACAACGATGGCGGCGAAGTCGAACAATGCGGCAACGGGGCGCGCGCCTTCGTCAAGTTCGTCAGCGAAAAAGGCTTGTCCGACAAGGACAGCATCCGCGTGGAAACCATGGCCGGCATCATCGCGCCGCGCCTGGAGGCGGACGGCAGCATCACGGTCGACATGGGCGCGCCCGTGCTGGAGCCAAAGCTGGTGCCATTCGATGCAAACGGCCTGGACGGTGTAGCGCAAGGCAACGATACCCTGTGGCCGCTGAACCTGGCGCTGCCGGGCAACGCTACCACCGTGCTGGTGTCCGTCGTCTCGATGGGCAACCCACATGCCGTGCAAGTGGTCGAGGATGTCGACGCGCAAGACCTGGAGCAATCGGGCTCGCTGATCGAGCACCATCCGCGCTTTCCCCGCCGCGTCAACGCCGGCTACCTGCAGATCATCGACCGCCATCACGTGAAACTGCGCGTGTTTGAACGGGGCGCGGGCGAAACGCTCGCTTGCGGCACGGGCGCCTGCGCCGCTGCCGTGGCCGGCATCCTGCGCGGCCGGCTCGATTCCCCGGTGCGCATCAGCGCGCGCGGCGGCGAACTCTCGATCGCCTGGCAAGGCCCGGGCCATCCGGTGCTGATGACGGGCCCGGCCGTGACCGTGTTCGAAGGCACGATCGAACTGTAGTCAAAGCGGCAAGCCGCCTCACATCATGCCGCCAGGAACTGCTGTTCCTGCGCGACACCGGGCTCGGCCAGATAGCACTTCAGCCGGTACAGGCGTTGCCGGTAATTGCCTTCCGGCCCCGTTACCCCGCAATCGACGCGTTCGAACAGGCGCACCACCTGATCGAGCAGTTGGCGCTCCTGCGCCGTGCGGATCAATACCAGGCGCCGCTTGCCGCGCCCATGCGTGGCGCTGATATCGATCAACAAACAATGCCCCTGGTCGGCCGCATGCAGATCGAGCAGCAGCGCTTCGGCACGCGACAGATGAAAGCGGCGCGCCAGCGCCAGCCGCGCCGCCAGCAGGGGGTGGCTCTGGCTCAATAGCCGCAAATTCCCATCGGCCTGCATGGCGGCGCACTGGCCCCAGTCGCCGGATTCGCCTTGCGGCGCGATCTTCGCCAGCGCCGCCTCCGCTTCACTGCTGCCTTGCGCCTGCGCCTGCAGCAGCCAATACGCGGCACGCACATCGTTGTTGACCCCATCGCGGCGATTGCGCCAGGCATGCATGCCGCACTCGAGCTGAGCCGGGCCATGCCCCAGGTCGGCGGCACGTTCCAGGCAGGAATGGGCTTCGACCACATTGCGCTGGGAAAATTCCGGTTTTGTATAAATGCGCGACAGCACGAACCAGGCTTCGGCCAGGCCCTGTTCGCCCGCCTGCGTCAGCCAGCGCACGGCCCGCTTGAAATTGGCCGCGCCATTGCGCGTGGCCAGCCGTTGGCCATGCGCATCCATGCGCGCATAGCCGAGTCCCAGTTCCAGCTGCGCCGTGCGATCGCCGCCATGCGCGGCCATCTCGCAACACTGCCAGCCCTCGGCATCGCCGCCAGGCGCCAGTGCCTGCGCGCAACGCGACAGCAACAGCACCTGCTGCGCGTCGAGGGTGATGGCGCGCGCGCCGGCCACCGCCTGGCGCTGTAACAGCTCACGCGCCAGCGGCAAGCCTTGCGACAGGAATCTGGCATGGTCGCCCTGGCTCCAGGCCTGCTCCAGTCCGACGTGCAGCGGCGTATCACCGTCGAGGGCATACTCGCCAACAAGGCTGCTATCCGGCACGGAGGGTGCGGACGATCCTTCTTGCATGGATAACAACCATTGCGCGTCGGGCAAGCCGGCGCGCACGGCGGCGTCCAGCGCCACGCGCGCCTTGGCGCGCAAGGTTTCACAACTGCTGGCGGCGTTGCCCAGCACCAGTTGCGCCAGCACCAGACCCGCCTGCACCAGGCCCGCATCGAAGGCCTGCGCGTAATACGGAATCAGCGTCCTGGCTGCCGGTTGCGCCACTTCGAAAGGCACGTGCGTACCAATCAACAAGCATGCTTCCTGGCTATCTTCCTGGGCCGCCCGCGCCAGCCAGTGCAAGGCGGTCGGCAAGCTCTGCGGCACACCCTGTCCGAACAGATACAGCCGCCCCAACGCCAGCTGGCAAGCCACATCGCCGGCGCGTGCGCCCTTGATCAATCCTAGTGTTTCGCGATTTGCCATCGATTCTCGATATTGAGTCAATGATTCTAATAATAGTGCGTCGTCTCCGGGCCCATCAGTGCAGGCCGTCCCTTAGCAGGGTGTTGAAAAAGGACCCCAGTCCTTCGGATTTTGTCGCCAGACATGCGAATTTTTCGGGCTGGAAGCCGCATTTTGCCTAAAAAGCAGTTTTCAGCCACTTTTCAGGCCGTTTTTTGACATTTTTTAGTGCTTTCCGTACTCTATGGACGGAGTTATCCAACCACCGCCGATAAACGCCAGCCAAAGATCGTCGCCATGCGCGTCAGGTTGTAAGCGGCGAAAGTGAACGTGGTTTGT
>NZ_PEBS01000007.1 GCF_002869965.1 Janthinobacterium sp. ROICE36 | reverse complement strand
GTTTATCGGCGGTGGTTGGATAACTCCGTCCATAGAGTACGGAAAGCGCTAAAAAATGTCAAAAAACGGCCTGAAAAGTGGCTGAAAACTGCTTTTTAGCCAAAATGCGGCTTCCAGCCCGAAAAATTCGCATGTCTGGCGACAAAATCCGAAGGACTGGGGTCCTTTTTCAACACCCTGTTAATGTGGGCAAACTTGGGGTCGAGCAACTGTGCCGACGTCTGCCACGACAACTGGCGCGTCAGCTTGCCTTGCGTCGAGACCTCCAGACCACGGTAGCGCTGTTCGCCGTCCGACGTGAACACATTGCTGGCAGTCGTGTAATAGCCGGGGCGCGTGATGTCGAACAGCGCGGCCGACAGCAAGCTGCCGCCCGGCGTCAGCCAGCGCGCGCCCAGTTCTTTCTGCTTGCTCACGCCGGGCGCCATCTTGACGCCCTGGTTGACGGTGCCCGTCGGGCCGGTTTCGCCCTCTTCCAGCCCCCGCGCCGTGGACGCGTAGAACGACAGCTCTGGCGTGGCCTTGTAGATCAACGAGGCCATCGGCGTGGTCTTGCTGACGTCATAGTGGCTGGCTCCCTGGTCGCTTTGATAACTGCTGCGGCGCACGCCGATGACGCTTTGCCATTGTGGGCTGAAGACCATGCGGTCGAGCGCATACAAGCCCGTGTCGCGCGTGTCGAGCGCGGCCGTCGTCGGCGAAACCGGCTTGGGACCGAACACGACATTCGTCACGCGCACGGGGTTGTACAGGTTTTGCGACGCAATCGTGTAATTGCTCTGGTAAATCGGATCTTGCGATTTGTCCGTGCGCGAGGCGCCCAGGGTCAGTTCATGGGCAATCCAACCCGTGTTGAAATTACCGGCCAATTCCGCGCGCAGCAAGTCCGAGGCCGTCACGCTGTGCTGGATATTGCCCGTGATACGGCCCGCGCCCGTGGCCAGCGCGGCCGCGTTGTTCAGGCGGAAGATGGCCAGGCGACGGTGGCGCGCCGTTTCCGAATGGCCCGCCTCCACCGTCAGGGCCCAGCCCTCCGTGATGGCGTAGTCGGCGCGCAATTGCGCGTTTTTCGTCTGCGCCTCGAACGCCGACCAGTCGGGGCCGATCAACTGGCGCGGATCGACGGCGCGCGGCAGGCTGATCACGCCCTTTACGGCGGCCGGCAAGGCCACGCCCGCCTGCTCCGTCACTTTGCGGCGCTCGTATTCCAGGTCCGCTTTCAGCAGCAGTTTATTCGTCACGCGCCAATCGAGCGCCGTGGAGATAAAGCGGCGGTTGCCATTGCCGACATGGTCCAGGTAGGAACCCAAGGTCCCGCCAGCCGCGTTGATGCGCACGCCGAATTCCTGCTCCACGCCAAAGCGGCGGCCCACGTCGATATTCGCCACCGCGCTGCCACGGTCATCGACGCTCAAGCCCATGCTGGTGACGGGCTTGCTGCCGGCCCGCTTGGTGACGAAGTTGACCACGCCGGCGGGCGAGGTAAAACCGTAGTACAGGGCCGAGGCGCCCTTCAGCACTTCCACCCGCTCCTTGTTTTCCATGGGCACTTGCGAGAAGTTCATGATCGGCATGGAGCCGTTGAGCCGGTAATTCGTGCGGTTTTCCACGGCAATGCCGCGTATCACCAATTGATCCCACGTTTCGCCGCCATTTTGCTGGCGCGTCATGCCCGCCGTATTGCGCACGGCATCGTACAGGCCCGAGACAGCTTGCTGCTCCAGCAATTCGCGCGTGATCACGTTGACGGTCGAGGGTACGTCCATGATGTTGGCGCCACGAAAACTGCCCGCCTCCGTGGTGACAGGCACCAGGCCTTGCGCTCGCGCGCCTGTCACCTGCACGGCTTGCATGACTTTCGCATCGCCAGCCGTCAAGTCGTCCTGGCCATTGGCCCCATTGGCCGCGCGCACCGCGTGGGTAGCGAAGGCCAGCGACAGAGCGGCGGCCACTGGAAGTAATTGCAAGGAGGGAAAAACAGCGCGCATAAAAACAAGTCTTTCAACAGAAACAGTGATGGAAGGAAACTTCAAGTTACGCGGCATGATATCCGTAACGAGAATCATTCACAATATGTAAGTGGCAATTCGTGAGAATAGGCGCGTTTTCACAAGATAAACAGTGCGCCTGGCAGCCTGTTATCACATCAACACGTTTGGATTTTGCAGACGAGGCCGCAAAGAGGCATACTGACAGTCACGGCACGCAGGATGTGCCGCTCAACAAGATCAAAAGGTTAGTTCGTGAACACAATCGACAACAAAAGCGTGCAGACGAAAACATTTCGCTGGAAACGCTGGAAACGCTGGCAGCGCTGGGCCGTTGGCACAGGCTGCGCCCTGGCCGCCTACAGCGCGGCCGGCTTCTGGCTGGTGCCCTACGTCATCAAAAACCAGTTACCCAAATTTGCCGAGAAAGAGCTCGCGCGCCAGGCCAGTATCGCAGACGTGCGCTTCAACCCGTTCACCTTGCGGCTGGAAGCGGACCAGATTGCGTTCAAGGAAGCGCCCGGCGCAGATGGCAAGAGCAATGCGCCGCTGCTGTCCATCGGCGCGCTGGCCGTGCAACTGGAATGGAAATCCATCGTGCGCCGCGCCTGGAGCCTGGCGGAAATCCGCATCACGGCACCGCAGGCGCAGCTGACGATCACGCCGGACGGCAAGTTCAACCTGGCCGAAGTGCTGGCCACCTGGCAACGCAATCACCGGGAAAAGAGCGAAGGCGGCATGCCGCGCCTCGTCATCGCCCACTTTGCGCTGGAACAAGGCAAAGTGGACTGGCAAGACCAGAAGGCGGGCTATGCGGACAACTTCACCCCGATCAACTTTACGCTCGACAATATCTCCACCCTGCCCGACGCCAACGGCAGCTATATCCTGAGCGCCGACGCGGCGCGTGGCGGCAAGCTGCACTGGCGCGGCACGGCCTCGCTCAGCCCGATTCGCGGCGAAGGCGAACTGATATTGAACGACGCTTCCCTGCCCGGCCTGGCCGCGTATTTGAAAGCCTATACGCGCGCACAAGTGACCAGCGGCAAGTTGTCGGCGCGCCTGCCCTATGCCTTTTCCTATGCCGACGGTACGCTGCAAGCCACGGTCAAAGGCGCCGGCCTGGCCTTGCGCGACCTGGCGCTGGCGCAAGGCGAGGTAAAGGGAAAAGGAGAGCCATTCACCTCGCTGGCCACCTTGGGCATCGCCGGCGTGAACGCCGATCTGGCACGCCAAAGCGTCACGGTGGATAAAGTCAATCTGTACGGCGGCAAGGTGGCCGTGCGGCGCAATGCCAAGGGCGAGATCGACGTGGCGAACCTGATGCTGCCTGGCAATCTCGCACCCGTTACCGCCACGCCTGCAGCCGTGCCTGCGAAGCCGGGCAAGTGGAAAGTGGACTTGAAGCAAGTAGCCTTGGCCAACGTAGACGTGTCCGCCATCGATGAAACCGTCTCGCCGGCGCTGCAGCTGAGCGCGAAACAGTTGCAACTGCAGCTGCAACTGGGCTTGCAGCAAGCCCAGGCCGGCACGGCCATCGTCATCGACGGCGCCAGCTTTGCCCTGGCCGATCTGGCCATGCAGCGCGGCGCGCAAACGCCGTTCAAGCTGGAGCAATTGGGCTTTACGGAAGGCAAGATCGACTTGGCGGCGCGTACCGTGCACCTGGGCGCCCTGACGGCCAGCGGCGCGCAGATCGACCTGGCGCGCAACCGCCAGGGAGAGTTTGCGATTGCGCAAAAGCTGCCCGTGTTTCCCTCCGGCAAAGCCGATGCAAACAAGGATGCACCATCCGCGCCGTGGTCGACCAAGGTAGACAAGGTAGAACTGAGCAAGTTCGGCGCGCGTTTCGATGATGCAGGCACGGGCATCAAGGGCACGCTGCAAGATGCGCGGCTCTCGTTGCACAACGTCAGCAACGATATGCAACAGGCATTGCCGTTCGAGCTGGGCGTGGGTTTGCGCGAAGGCGGCTTGCTCACGGCCAAGGGCAAGTTCGTGCCGGGCACGGGCGCCGTCGATTCGCAGCTGAATTTGAAACAGCTGACCCTGGCGCCCGTGCAAGCGCTGCTGGCCCAGCATGTGAAACTGAAGCTGGCGGGCGGCTCTCTCTCCGGCAGCGGCCGCCTGACGACGGGCGGCGGCGCGCCGAAAGCGCCCACGGTCCGCTATGTGGGCGGCGTGGATATCGCTGGCCTGGTGCTCAATGAAACGGATGGCAAGCGTTTTGCGTCATGGAAAAGCGTGCGTGCCGACAAGCTGACGGCCAGCATGGGCCCGGACTTCCTCGACATCCCTGAACTGCGCGTAGTGGAACCGAACGCCCAGCTGATCATCGAAAACGACCGCAGCCTGAACGCCCAGCGCCTGCTGGTGAAGGCGCCGGAGCCAGCAACGGCGCCCGCGGCCGTCGCCACGCCGGCAGCCGACGCCGCCTTCCCCGTGCGCGTGCGCCGCGTGCGCCTGCAAAACGCCAAGCTGGACTTTGCCGACCTGAGCCTGCGGCCCCAGTTCGCGGCCAAGATTTATGAGCTCAATGGCGTCGTCACGGGGCTGTCGACGAAACGCGATGCGCGCAGCCAGATCGAACTCGATGGCCGCATCGACGAATTCGGCCTGGCGCGCGTGCGTGGCCAGCTGAACCCGTTCGCACCCACCGACAACACGGACTTGAACGTGGTCTTCAAGAACGTCGACATGGTGTCCGCCTCGCCGTACACGATGAAGTTCGCCGGCTACAAGGTGGCCGAAGGCAAGATTTCGCTGGACTTGCAATACAAGGTGCGCAACCGCCAGCTCGACGGCACCAACCAGGTCGTGCTCGACAAGCTGACCCTGGGCGAGCACATCGACAGTCCCGACGCCTTGAAACTGCCTTTGGCACTGGCGCTGGCCATCCTCAAGGATAGCGACGGGCGCATCGACCTGGGCTTGCCCGTGTCGGGCGACATGAACGACCCGCAATTCAGCTATGGCGCCTTGATCTGGAAAGCCGTGGGTAATGTGCTGACGAAAATCGTCACGGCGCCGTTCCGCGCGCTGGGCAACTTGCTGGGCATCAGTGCCGACAAGCTCGAATCCATCGATTTCGATGCGGGCAGCGCCGTGCTGCTGCCGCCCGAGCGGGAAAAGCTCAAACAGGTGGCGCAAATCCTCGCCAAGCGCGACCAGCTGAAGCTGGCCGTCCCGGGCCAGTACAGCGACAAGGACGGGGCCGCCCTGCGCGCCCAGGCCGTGCGCCGCGCCGTCGCCGCCAAGGCCGGCATCAAGCTGGAAGCGGGCGAAGAACCGGGACCGTTGAACCTGGGCGAAAGCAAGGTACGGGGCGCCCTGCACGAGCTGTACAGCGAGCGCTTCGGCAAGGCCGAGCTGGACAAGCAGAAGAAAGCAGCGGAATCGACCGCGCCTGGAGCAACGGCGGCGTCCGCTCCGGCGGCAGCAAAAATCCCCGTCTTGCAACGCCTGGGCAAGCTGATCGAGGGCGAGCCGCAAGTGGCCGACACGGGCGCGTTTTATGCCGGCTTGCGCGAGCAGCTGGAAGCCAGGCAACCCTTGCCTGCCGACGCCTTGAGCAAGCTGGGCGCCCAGCGCAGCGCAGCGATTCTGGCGGCCCTGCAGCAGGATGGCACGCCGGCAGCCAGGGTCAGCGCGGGCGCGCCGGAAAAAACGGCGGCTGCGCCGGGCAAGCTGGTGGGCTTGAAGCTGGGATTGGCGGCGCAATAAAAAATCTGGGGTCAGACCCGTCGGGGGAATGCGTACCAATGGGTCGCATTCCGATCGCGCAGCGACTGACCCCAGCCCTTTCCCGGTGCTTGCCCTCCGCTTTCTAGTTTTTCTTCTCCACAGCCTCATCCGGCAAGGCAAACGCCACCAGGCTATCGCCCATCTTCGTGCCCAGCGAACCATGCCCGCCGGCCATCACCACCACATATTGCTTGCCCGTCTTGTCGGAAACATAGCTCATCGGCGTGGCCTGGCCGCCGGCCGGCAGGCGTGCTTTCCACACGGTTTTGCCGTTGCGCACGTCGTAGCCGCGGATGTAATAGTCGAGCGTGCTGCTGAGGAAGGCCACGCCGCCGCCCGTGGTGCTCATGCCGCCCAGGCTGGGCACGCCCAGCGGCAAGGCGATGGGCACGGGAGCGCTGTCGCGCGTGGTGCCGTTCTTGTGCATCCACACTTTTTTCATGGTGCGCAAGTCGACTGCGGCGATATAGCCCCAAGGCGGCGCCTGGCATGGGAAGCCCAGCGGCGACAGGAAGGGCTTGATTTCCACGGCAAACGGCACGCCCGTCTGCGGTTGCAAGCCCATTTCCGTGCCCGTGCCGCCCTTGGCGTTGGCTTGCGCGCGCGGCACCAGGCGTTCCAGAAAGCCCATGTAATCTGGATTGACCAGCAGCAACTGACGCACGGGATCGACGGCCGCCCCGCCCCACTCGAAGATACCCAGAGGGCCCGGCGAGATGATGGCGCCCTTGATCTTGCCTTCGGCCACCGTTTGCGGCGTGAACGGTCCTTCATAACGGTGCTGGCGGAAAATGATGCGACAGGCCAGCTGGTCGAACGGCGTCGTGCCCCACATATCCGTTTCGCTGATGTTTTTCTCGGGCAAGAACGTCAGCGCCGAGAACGGCTGTGTGGGCGACAGGGTGTCGCCAGGGGCCGCGTTGGCGGTCGGCACGGCTTTTTCCGGCGCCGGCACCACCAGGCTGCCATCGCGCCGGTCGATCACATAGATATCGCCGCGCTTGGTGGTTGCCACCACGGACGGGACCTTGCCTTTTGGCGTGTCGATGTCGACCAGCGTGGGCTGGCCGCCGATATCCATGTCCCAGATATCGTGGTGCACGGTCTGGTACACCCAGCGCACCTTGCCCGTTGCCAGGTCCAGCGCGACGATGGCGCTATTGTATTTCTCGCCATGGGGATTGCGCTTGCCGCCCCAGGTGTCGGGGGTTTCATTGCCCATCGGGATGTACACCATGCCCAGTTTTTCATCCACGCTGGACACGCCCCAGGAATTGGGCGAATTGTTGGTATAGGTCTTGCCATCGGCAATCGGCGCCGTGTCGTCGGGGTTCGCGGCATCCCAGTTCCACATCAGCTTGCCGGTGACGGGATCGTAGCCGCGGATCACGCCTGACGGCTCTTCCGTGGAAAAATTATCCGTCACGCTGGCGGCCATCACCACCACATTCTGCGCCACGGCCGGCGGCGATGTGGGCATCAGAAAGCCCCGCTTCTTCATGCCCATGCCGTGGTACAGGCCGATCACGCCGTTTTCGCCAAAGCTCTTGCACGCTACGCCCGTATCGGCATTGACGGCGATCAAGGTGGCGTCCATGGTGGGGGCAAAGATGCGGCGCGGACACTCCATGCCGGCCGCCTGCGGCGCCGGATCATCCTTGGCGCGGCCCGCGTTGACATCCCAGTACGCGACGCCGCGGCAAATCATGTGCTGATAGCTGGACGCGTCGCGGTTGATCTTCGGATCGTGGCGCCACAGCTCCTTGCCCGTGTCCGGATCCAGCGCGATGACGATATTGTGCGGCGTGCACAGATACAGCATGCCGTTTACTTTCAGAGGCGTGACTTCGTTGGCGATCTCGCCCGGGTCGTTCGGTCCTTTGAAGTCGCCCGTGTTGTATACCCACGCCTGTTTCAGCTGGGCAGCATTGGCTGGCGTGATCTGGGCTGCGGGCGCATAGCGGTCGCCATAGCCGGAGCGGCCATACGCGGCCCAGTCGTTGGGCGCCACGCCGGGCGCGACATCGCCTTGCGGCACGGCAGCCATGTTCTCGGCCGGCACTTCGCCGTGCAAAGTATAGTAATCCTGGAACAGGGAAAACACGCCCACGGCAGCCGTCAGCACCACGGCGGCGCCCAGGGCGCTCTTGCCCGCGTCGCGCGGTTTCGCCCCGGCGGCCAACGGCGGATCGAGGCGGCGGTCGACGAACGGCAGCAGCAGCCAGACGGCGGCGGCGAACCAGATATCTAGGCGCGGCAGCAATTGCCACCAGTCGAACTTCACTTCGATGACGGACCAGATCAAGGTGGCGAACAGCAGCAGCGCGAGAAACAGCTGGGCGCTGCGCCGCCCTTTCCACACCAGCGCACCGGCGACCAGCATGCCGATGCCGGCCACGACGTAATACCAGGAGCCGCCAAGGCTGACGAGCCAGGCGCCGCCACCGGCAAGCGCCAGGCCCAGCAAGATGAAGATGACTGCGGTGATGATAAGCAAGGGTCCAGGCCGGGCAGAGGCAGTCATGATGCTCCTTTACAAGAGTCAATCGGCGGCACGCGATTGCGCACCGTATTTGATGGCGATCAAGGAATCCCATTTTTTCACTAATTGGCAAAGCGTGCCACACGCCAGAACGCCCGCTGCATGCCGCATGGCTTTTTATACACGCCCACCCATCCAGCCAGTCAAAATCATGCATCCCTGATGATGAATATTAAATAAAATAAATAACAAATTTCTCGAATAAAACAAATTTATATCGTGGAATGAAAAAACCATCCACGCCAAACACTGTATCTCCGCCATCACGCACGATCACTTGCATAGTCCGCACTGGAGAACTGTCATCAACGCCTTCCTCGCCATCCACCCCTTCCTTCGCTGCGCAGACCTCTCGCTGATGCGCCCCGCACTGGTCCTGGCAGGCCTGCTGTTGCTGCTGGCCGCCCTGCTCTGGCACCGCCTCCGCTGGCGCCAGGCCAAGCAGCCGGCCAAGGTGGCCAACACGGCACCGCCACAGCCCGAGCCCGAGGTGCCGGATACGCCGCCGTTCGCGCTGGCCCGCCTGGATGCCATGTTCGGCTACGACCGGCGCCTGCAAGGGGAGATTCTGGCCCTGTTCGTGGCCGAGACGCGCGACCGCCTGGCCGGCATCGCCCATGCGCTGCGCTGCGAACGCCCCGCCCCGGCACGCGTGCTGGCACAGGAAATCTCGACGGCAGCCACGCCATGGGACTGCTGCCACAGCAGGCCCTGGCGCCAGGCCGTGCATGCGGGCTTTTCCAACGATATCGGCGCGCTGCGCCGCCTGCATGCGGACCTCCTGATGGCGCTCGACGTGCTGTCGCAAGCGGTCACCGCCCTGCAAACGGGCGCCGCGCAGGCGCATCACTGCAGCGACATTGGGCGCCAGCCATGAATGCGCATACATGTGCGCACTTCGACGCGCAGCGATTCTGGTCGCACTCGCAGGCCATGGCCTGCGCCGCCCGCGTGGCGGGCGATGCGCTGCAACTGGCGCCGGCCAAAGAACTGTACACCTGCGGCCAACTGGCCCTGTCCATGCTGCATCCACAAGCGTATGGTCAACCGCTGGGCCAGCATGGCAGTGCTGCCACGGCGCTGCTGCTGTGCGAAGAGTGGCGGCGCTTGGGCCACCACCATCAACTGGCGCTGTCAGCCAGCCTCATGCGGGGCTGGGGCATGCCCGACATCCTGTGCGACGCCGTGCGCTGCCATGCCGCGCCGGTACTGGGCCTGGATGCGGAACACAGGGAAACCCGGCTGCGCCACAGCAACGCGCAGTGGAGCGAATGGCGCGAGATTCTGGAGCCGCACGCCCATATTGCCCACGCCGTTATACACAATTCTTGGCGTTGACCCGGTCTCGTAATTTCCCCATTGTTTTCGCTGCGACGTAGACCTCTTTCATGCCAAGCCAGATGGTCTTGACGCCGGGTTCGCCGTCGCTTTTCCGGCCAAGGAATCCCCCCAGTCGTGCGACCAGTCGTAGCACATCGTTGAGCCTGGGTTTGTCCGGAGCATCCTGATCATTCAACAGGTAAGCACTATGAATCTCGTCGGGGTCGAAGAACAGCGCGGCATCAAGGTCGGGACAGGTGCGACCACTGCGCATCATGTAGGCGATCCGCCAGGCGACGACCAGGAACAGGGCCAGCGCGCGTTCGAGTTTCTCGATCGTACCCAGTTGCAACGCCTCGACGCGACAGGCGTTTTTCAGCACATCGAACAGCATTTCGATTTCCCAACGGGCGCGGTACCAGTCGATCAAGGCGACCGCTTCGAGGTCGTTGGCCACCGTGCGGTTCGTCAGCAAGCGCCATTCGACCGGCGTGGCGTCAGGCGGCGCGCCAATTTCACGCGCGACGATGCACGTGGCCGATATTGTTGTCCCTTTGCCCGCAGGCAGTTCGACGCGCCGTGCCCACAGTTGCTGATGCACTGGACGGGCCTTCACGTCCTTGCGTGCTGGCATCTGGAAGGTGATTTCACCCAACGGCAGCCCCTCGGTGGTATGCGCCCAGAGCTTGTCGCCGTCGGGCAAGCAGCGGTTGTGCTTGGCGCGTACCAGCCAGTCGGCCGGCGTGCCCAGTTGCTGGGCCCGCGCCATCAACGGCATCAGATCGGCTTCGCGGTCGGCCACGTACACCAGGCGCGTTCGGGAAGCGTGGGCGCCATCTCGGCAATGCGCTCGTAGCCCTCGATCCAGCGCAGGCTTTCCTTCGGGCCACCGCGCTCGCCGTCCTCATTCTTCAATGTGCGCGCCCACATCCACGCGTTCAGTACGCCCAGTGGCGCGCGCTCGGGCGTCACGGCGTAAGTTGGATGTACGTACATGCCGCGCTGAGCTTCGTAGCTCAGCGGTCCCAGTCCCTTGGTCTCCTGGCCGTTGAAGTCCAGTTCTGTCGTGTCTTCCAGGCACAGGATCACGGGGTGAGCCGCCATGCGCTGCTGCGTCTGTTGCCAGTGCGGCTCCATCAGCGTGCGCCAGTCGACGCTGTCGTTATCGAAGAAGCGATAAGCCGCCACCGTCTCACTCCAGCCCAGGCTGGCCTTCGGAATGCTCGCCATCGGATCGGCCGCAAATCGTTCCATCAGTATTCTCGCTCGCTTGTTCAGGCGCGCATCACCCAAGTCCAGCTGTTCAAACTCCGTTGCTGCCCAGTGCGTCGATGCAGTCGCCAATTGATTCATCCAAAAGGCGAGAGTAAACGCGAAAACGGCCAAGTTTACAAGAGCTGCTGCAACTCATTGAATGTAAATGGATTTTCGGCCAGATGCTCGGCGGGCGGGACTTGTGTATAACGGCGTGATATTGCCCTGACCGCACGCACAGCAGAGTCCGGCCCGCCGCACGGCAGGTTTTTAGTGAATTCATCTAATTTGTTGAAATTGATTTTTTGAGCGTGATTGCGTATCATTCCATTCAACTTCATCCTCGACCATAAAGCCCATCATGCACACTGCAGACGTATGCACTACCCAAAAGGCCGCCGAAATCCTCGGCATCTCGGTCACATCGGTGCAGCAATTGGTCGAGGCCGGCGTTATCGAAGCCTGGAAGACCAAGGGCGGCCACCGGCGCATTCCCCTCGCGGCCGTCGAAGCCTACAAGGGCAATCCCGGCCAGCCGGGCCAGGGCCAGCGCGCGGCACGGGCCAACCGCCCCGCACCAGCGGGCCGCCCGCCATCCATCCTGGTGATCGAAGACAATCCGATCGAACGCGCGCTGTATGAAAAGCAGATCGGTTCATGGGGCTTGCAGGCAAGCTTGCGCTTTTGCGAGAACGGCTACCAGGCGCTGATGGAAATCGCCCGCGACCAGCCCGACATCCTGCTGGCCGACATCATCATGGAAGGCATCGACGGCTACGAAGTGATCCGCACCATCCTGGCCGACCCGCTGCTGGCGGACATGCATATCGCCATGCTGTCGAGCCTGACGCCGGAGGAACTGGAAAAACGCGGTGGCGTGCCGCCCGGCGTGGTGTTCTTTGCCAAGCCCGTCAATTACGACGAGTTGCGTGGCTATCTGCGCGCCTGCTGCGCCGGCCATGCGCGGCGCAACAGCCTGGCCGCCTAGCAGTCTGTCGGACTTAAAGCTCGATGATAACTGCCCGGTCGTGTCCAGCTGGATTTCGCCAACTTATTTCCGTGATCGGGCCACGCACGACGCTGTAAAGCGTCCAGTGGCTTTCTGGCACACCGTTTCGCGCTCGATTCCAGGTTTTTTTTAGCCGATCAGGCCATATTCAGTACATTCATGCGCTTCAGATTCCATGCAAGGGCTACCAGTGCCCACTCGTTGGCGACCTTCCGCTTTCCGCGCACCAGAAACTGGCGCAATTTCATCACATGTTTGATGATGCCAAAGACCGGCTCGACTGTTTGCTCTCGCAACGCATAGTCAGCGCGGCCGGTCTCGGTTTTCAGCCGGTGCGCCATGGTTCAGAAAGATCCAAGCGCTCGATCACCTCCACGATGAAGCGCGCCAAGTGGTTCTCCGGCAGCCAGTCTTCCACCGATGGCGGAAACAAGTAGCTGGTCTGTCGGTCTACGGGGATAAATCTGCTCATCCGGGCCTCGTGGGATTCAAATCGTCGTCGGCATCCATTTTACTGGCTCGCTCGCTTCGTTCCAGGTCAAAGTCCTGATCTTCATGGCCGCCACGTTGGGCGCGATGATGCGCGCACCCATCATGGCGGTGGTATTCGCGTTCGAACTGACGCACGACACCAATGCGCTGCTCCCGGTGTTGACAGCATCGGTCGTGGCCTACGATTTTACCGTATTGACCATGCATCGCTCCATCCTGACCGAAAAGATTGTGCGTCGTGGCTATCATATCTACCGCGAGTACGGCATCGATCCGCTTGAGCGCCACAGCGTAGCGGAAGTGATGACGGCCAACCCGACCTGCATCGCGGCCAGTGACCACATCATCGACGTCTTGGAGTCGCATTTCGGCAGCGCGCAGCTACACCGGGCTTTTCCCGTAACACGTGAAGGCGTACTTGTCGGCATGCTTGACCGTACGGAGCTGATCGCAGCAGTCGCCGACAAAATATACGTCAGCGAACTATTTGGAGTGAACGTCCCCATCGTTGCACTGGCCGACGAAACATGCCGTTCGGTTGCCACCCGGCTCGCGGTGCATGAACTCGAGCGCGCACCGGTGGTGGTGGACCCCGGCTCACGTAAGGTAGTTGGACTGGTCAGCCGCAGCGATTTAATTAAGGCAACCCTAGCCATACACGATGAAGAGCATGAGCGCCAGACCATACGGCGTTACTCTTTTTTCTCCATTTCGCGATTCTCAACAACAAAATCCAACAAGAAATAAGGCTGCGGTAATGACGGAATAAGCTGCAACGGTACGGCTTTTCCGGCATTCGGCCAATTGCAATATTGTCAATGCCATACTGAAAATCAAAGAGGTAAAGCCATTACAATGGCGTAAATGACATGCAGGTCGCCGGTCGACCCGGATAAATGTAGCTTAATTTACAGCGAATGCTGATTTGAAGGGGCCTTCAGCGGCAATTATTCCTGGCCGAGAATCCGCTGGAATGCTGGACTGGCCGCTTCAAATTCAGGTCACTACAAAAATTGCTTACCAGTCGCCTTCAGCCGGAGTGCGCAGTCTTACCCCGTGCCGCTGCGCGCACTCCGAGATAACCCTTGAACGTCGCGATCACCAACGGCACCGCGCCGAACAGGATGAACACCAGGTCTCCGGGCAGCCGCAGCCATTCGAGCAGGCGTGATCTCTCGCTACCGATATAATCAAGGCTGCGCGCGTGCCAGTACCCGTGCTGGACCACGTCCCAAATTTGCAGCACTCCGCTCGGGAACAAGCTCATCGTCACCATCATCGCCAGTCCGACGTTTGTGCCCCAGAAGGCGACTTTGATGTATTTCTCAATACCAGACCAGCGCGTATCGTCGCTGGTCTGGCGCAGCACGAACACCATTAGCGCGATCGCCAGCATGCCAAATACCCCCATCATCGCGGCGTGGCCATGGTTCGGCGTCAGCTGGGTGCCGACTTCGTAATAGCTGACGATCGGCAGATTGATAAGGAAGCCGAACATGCCGGCACCGACGAAATTCCAGAAACCCACTGCCATCAGAAAATAGAACGTCCACTTGTGCGGGATCGCGATCGCCTTGCCGCAGACGTCGCAATCGCCGCGCGTCGTGCGGATGAAGTCCCATGCATCCAGGGTCAGCAACGTCAGCGGCACCACTTCGATCGCCGAGAACAGCGCGGAGAGCGCCATGTTGACGTCGGTTTGCCCGGTGAAATACCAGTGGTGGCCTGTGCCCATCAAGCCGCCGAGAAAGTAGAGTATGGCGTCCAGATAGATCACCCGCAGCGCGACATTGCGTCGCGTCAGACCAAGTTGATAGAACGTCAGCGCCACCACGGTCGTGGCGAAAAACTCGAAAAATCCTTCCACCCACAAATGGATGATCCAGAAGCGCCATGTATCGACCACCGTAAAATTGGTCTTCGCGCCAAAGAACAGCGCAGGAACATAGAATACCGGGATTGCCAGCGCAGCAATCAGGAACATCCGGACGATTGGCCTGACTGACGGCTGTTCCAGCGTGCGCGGCCGCACCAGCAGCCACAGCATCGCAAACCACACGAACAAACCGGCAACCAGCAGGTACTGCCACAAGCGGCCCAGCTCCAGATACTCCCAACCCTGGTTGCCCAGCCAAAACCACCAGCGGCCGAGCAGTTGCGAGATACCCAGCCACTCGCCAAGCAGGCTGCCGCCGATCACCAGCGCGAACGCCACGAACAGCACATGGGTCCAGCCGGCCAGCCAGCGCGGCTCATCGGTTCGCAGCGAACGGCCAAGAAACAGGGCGGCCGCGACATAGGCGGTGGCTATCCAGAAGATCGCCATCTGCAAATGCCAGGTGCGCACCAGGTTGCTCGGAAAGATGCGCTCCAGCTGGAAACCATAGAAGCTGCCCGGGTCGGCGCGATAGTGCGCCACGGCGCCACCGACGAGCGATTGCGCCAGCAATAACAGCGCAACAACAACGAAAAATTTCACCAGCGCGTTCTGGCCCGGGCTCGATTGACCAGGGACCAGTTGCGGATGGACGTGATGGCCGCGCGTGATCCAGCCGAGGTAATCGAATTTCCCGAATGCCAGCAGCACCGTAGCAATGCCAGCTAGCAAAACCATCAGGCTTAACGCACTCCACATCAGCGCGCTGGACGTGGGCAGGTTGCCGACGCTCGGATCGTACGGAAAATTGTTGGTATACGAATAGGTCTGGCCGGGACGCTCGGCCACCGATGCCCAGGCCGCCCACATGACGAAGGCGGCGAATTGACGCAGCTCGGTCGGATCGGAAATGAGCTTGGCCTTCAAGCCGCCGTTGCGCGACGGTTCGCGAAAATAGGCGGTCCAGTAATCGACTTGCTGCCGATAGGCTGCGGCCTGCGAGCCGGTAAAGCGCAGCGTCGCGGTGGCCGGGTCGTAACGATTGGTTTTCAGGTCCAAGATGGCTTCGCCTTGCACCGCCGCTTGCTGCGAGCGCTGCAACGCCGCGAAGGGTTGCCCATAGTGTTGCTGCGCAATGGCCTCGACCGTGTGCTGCCCCATGCGGTGCAAAGTCTCGGCCGAATAATCAGGACCAAGATAGGCGCCATGGCCCCAGATGCTGCCATTGGCCATCAAGCCGTACCTGAGAAATATCGCCTGACCGTTGCTGATGTCGTCACCGCTGAATACGGCGCTGCCCTGCTCATCGACGACCTGCACCGGGATCGGCGGGGCATTCTTGTACGACAGCATGGTAACCGTGATCAGCCCGGCAAAGCCAAGCCCCATCACGATCAATATGGCGCGTATCCACCACGGCGAAAGCGGGCCATCATCTTCGGTTACCGGTTGTGCTGCGTCACTCATGATCTATTTCCTTGAATGGCATTTATTGCGTTGTGCGCCAATGAGCTTGGGATTTCGCGGCGTTTGGGCTTCGGTGTCGTCACCGCAGTTGCATGTTGACTTGCGTTGCTTGCAACAGCACAAAAATAGATCGGTATTGGATCGCTGGCAGGAAATGATTGCGTCAACGCTACATCCAGGGCTGCGGCCGAATGTTTTGATTTCAGTTCATTGGCTGCAACATTCCCGCTGGCCTCAGTCAGCGTTAGATTTACAGTCGCTTCATCAGCCTTCGAAAGCGGGAGGTCGGTTATCTCCGCCTGTGCTGGCCACTTCGCATAGCATTGCAACCCACAGAAATAGACGACATCGTCAACGGCCTCGGCGACCTGTGTTTCGGACAGCGGCAGCTCTTTCCCGCATTGTGCGCATGGAGTAATTGCCAACGGAAATCTATTTTCGGGCTGTGACATAATGTTTCTCCGGTAGCGATAAACCATCGCGTCCTGACGTTTCGGCCGCCGCTTCGATTGCCAGGAAATTGGTCCCCTCGCGGAATGCATCAGTTGGGCAAACGTCTACGCAATGCGTGCATTTGCACTTAATGCTGCTTTCGGTCACCACGAATGTCATGCAATTTCTGTCAATGTCACCCATCGGTGGCCACGCATTGCAGTTGCGTTCGTCATAACGAGTTCTTGACCATCATCAAGCGGATTTGCTCGATTGCCCGTGATGGCGCGAGCCCCTTGGGACACACTTCGGTGCAGTTCATGATCGTACGGCAGCGAAATAGCCGATAAACATCGTTCAAGTCGTCGAGACGTTCCTGCGTGGCCCGATCCCGACTGTCAACGATGAAGCGTTCGGCCTGCAGCAGTCCGGCTGGCCCGACGAATTTGTCCGGGTTCCACCATGATGACGGACATTGACTGGTACAGCATCCGCACAAGATGCATTCATAAAGACCGTCGAGCTTATCGCGTTCCTGCGGCGACTGCAGGCGCTCTTTTTCCGGAGCAGGTTCATCGTTGATGAGATAAGGCTTGATGGAGTGATAATGTTTGAAGAACTGTGTCATGTCCACCACCAGGTCGCGGATCACCGGAAAGCTCGGCAAGGGACGCAACACCACCGGTTCCTTAAGATCCCATACACGGGTGATGCACGCCAGCCCGTTGCGGCCATTGATATTCATCGCGTCAGAACCGCACACGCCTTCGCGGCATGATTTCCTGATGGTCAGCGAATCATCTTGCATCTTTATACGCAGAATAACGTCCAGCAGCATCCGGTCGGTGGCTTCCAATTCAATCTCGAAATCCTGCATGTACGGTTTTTTATCTTGTTCCGGATGGAAGCGAAAAATTGAAAATTTCATTGTGTCTCCCAATTTCTTGCGTAGTTGAAGGACGCGTCAGCCATGCGCGCGCCACAAAATGCGAATCACCCATGCGCCAAGCCCGATCAGGCCGAGAGCCAGCAACGCCAGTGCTCCAACACGAACGGCGAGCGGTTTAACGTAGTCGAGGATGACATCGCGCAGGCCAACCCACATGTGCGCCAGCAACGCAGCGAAGAAAACGAATGCGGCGCTGCTGACCACGGGGTGCGCTATCCAGGTATGCCAGGCCAGATACGATCTGGGCAGGTCAAGCAGAAAATACGCAAGCACGAACACGAGGAACAGCAGCATGTAGACTGCGCTCACGCGCTGCACCAGCCAAGCACGCAGGCCGGAAACGGCCCGTCTCAAAACAATGCTCCAGCAGCCAGCAGCGCCACGGCGACCCCGCCAAGATTGACGCTCCAGGCGCTACGCCGCGCGGCAGGTAAACGGGAACCAATATCGATGTCGCTCAAGAGATGGCGCACGCCGGCGAATAGATGGTGTGCCAGTGCCCAGATAAAGGCAAGTGCAGCCACCTTGAAAGCCGGATGTGCAAACAGCTGCGTTACCCCTACGTAGGATTTTGGGTCTCGCAGCGATTGATCGAGCAGATAGGCGCAGAACGGGATGCCGATCGCCAGCAACATGCCGGTGATCCGATGGGTGATTGACGTCACGGCGCCAACCGGCATTTGAATCTGCGTCAGGTTGAAAAATACAGCTTTTCTCATTTCTTGCTCCGTGGTGATTTCACGTGATCGGAAAACGACCCGATCCTTTCGCGCAACACGGGCAATAGCGCATGTTCAAACCAAGGGTTACGCTGGAACCATGACGTGTTGCGCGCCGAAGGATGCGGCAACGGAAGATATTCAGGCGCAAACTCGCGCCACGCCTTGACGGTTTCGGTCAATGACGGCTTGCGCCGTTTGCCCAGAAAGTGCCGTTGTGCGTGCAGACCGACTAAGAGCGTTATTTCAATCTGCGGCAGTTTGGTCAGCAAATGATCAAGCCACAAGCTCGCGCATTCGCGGCGTGGGGGCAAGTCGCCGCCCTTGCCCCGTCCCGGATAGCAATATCCCATTGGGATGATCGCGATTTGCGACGCGTCATAAAACCTGGCCGCGTCGATCCCCATCCACGTGCGCAGCCGCTCCCCACTCGGATCGTCCCACGGTATCCCCGACGCATGCGCGCGCGCGCCGGGAGCCTGACCGACGATGAGGATGCGCGCCGCACCCCCCACTTGCAGCACTGGACGCGGGCCAAGCGGCAAATGCGGCGCGCAGGCCCGGCAGTGGCGCACCTCCGTCAACAATCCGCCAAGGGTGGGATATTCCACGTTACGCATATTGTTTTCGCACCTTAGTGCCCTACGTGCGTCTTCCGGCCCAAGAGAAAATCTCTCAGCGCGACGGCGTCGTTATGCACTTCGTCATGGGCGGAATAGACCAGTGTGATCGGGTTCGTGCGCGCCAGCGTGCGCAATTGCTTGAGCTGTTCGCCGTGCTGGCGTAATTCCTCGGCATAACGAAGCCGAAACTCTGGCCAGCGCGCGGGATCGTGTCCGAACCACTTCCTTAACGCGGTGCTGGGCGCGAGGTCTTTCGCCCAATGATCCAGTGTCGCGTCTACTTTCCTCACGCCACGCGGCCATAATCGATCGATCAATACGCGCGTCCCGTCATCGTGCGCCGCAGGCTCGTATGCGCGTTTCAGTTTGACATTGCCGGCTTTGATTCTGACGCTCATCAGTTCGCTCCTGGACAGCGTAAACAATTGATCTTAGTCCTCTTCTTGTTTCAGCGCCGTTCCTTTGTACATCGCAATGTGGTCAGTCTTATCGCTCTTGATTTCGTACTGTGGATCGTCCACTGTGGCGTGATGCGTCTATCCCTTGTAATCGACGTTTTTTGTGTGCACCTTGGTGATCATGCCGGAGATGTGCCCAGCCTCGGAGGCCCAGCTCACGTGATCGCCGATCTTGACTTTATGATTCATGCTGCGTCTCCGACTAAGGTTCGGCTTGCAAGGCGACGGCATCCGCTGGGGATGGCGGCGGATAGGTGACTTGCGTTCCCTCAACGTGGGCGAACGCAGTCAGAACGTGTGGCTTGCGCCCCTTCGCCCCAATAATGTCTTCAACGCGAATGCCGCGAACAAGAAGCGCGTCGCCGATCATCGATCGATGACAGCGCCACGCAACCGCTTCGGCGCACATCACGGCCCGAAGGAGTGGACCGGGTGCTGGGCGACGCGCTGCGGCTGGAACAGGTGCTGCTCAACCTGACCAGCAATGCCATCAAGTTCACCGCGCAAGGCACGGTCGAGCTGTTGATTTCATCAGCAAACCATTCGACGTGCCGCCGAACGGTGCGGCGCCCGTGATCGACCTGGCGCTGGGGATGGCGCAATGGCGCGATGAAGCGCCCTGCCGTCAGCACCTGTCGCGCTTTCGCGACACCTACCGCAACACGGTCGGCGCCATGCGTGCGCTGCTGGCGGCCAATGCGCGCAGCGACGCCGCCGCGCTGGCGCACAAGCTGGCCGGCGTGGCTGGCAGCCTGGCCCTGCCCGCCACCCTGCAGGCGGCCCAGCAAGCCGAACAGCTGCTGCACGCCGGCGACGATGCCGCAGCAGCCCTCGACACACTGGAACAGGCGCTGGCGCACGCCATCGATGCCGTCAGCGCCTTCACGGCACAGACGCCGCCGCCCGGCCAGCCGGCCATGCCGGAAACGCAACATGGCCGGGCATGCCAATGCTAAACTTGCCAATATAAAAATTGGGGAGACGCTATGATCTGGCTCAGGGATTTGCTGCTGCGTGCCTTCATGCTGGGGCTGCTGCTATTCGTCGTAGGCGAATCGCTGTCGTACTGGACGCCGGAAATCAAAAAACTGCTGGCCTGGCGTCCTTTCTGAGGTGCGCCTAGCCTTCGCGGCCATCCACTCTGGCGCGCCACAGATACGGCGCATACACGTAGGCAAACAGGCCAAAGGCCAGTGACCAGCACGCGCCTGCCGCCAGCAGCAGCGGCATGGCCAGCGCTGCGGGACCGACTGCGGCCAGCAGGCGTGCCAGCGCGCCCAGCTGGATCAGCCAGTACATCGCCGCTTCCGCCCGGCCGCCCGTCAACGGGCGCCCCGTGTGGCCCAGGGTGGTGCGCGTCATCATGCCGATGATCAATCCCGCCATCGACCCCACCGTCAGCGCGTGAAAGGCAGCGCTGGCCGGCAGCAGCCCCAGGCTGGCGGCCGCCAGCAGCGCAAAGCCGACGCCTATCCACGCATACGACAGGTGCAAAATCCACAACAAGGGCACGCGCAAGGTGCGCTGCGGCTGCCAGGCCAGCAGATTGGCCAGCGAGACGCCGGCAGCCACGAGGGCCAGCGGCGCCGTCAGCCAGGCTGGCGCGCCTGCCAGCCACGCGATGGCCGCCGTCGCCATGCAGGCCACGGCGACCAGCGCCCGCTTCGGACTGGCCACCGGCGTACGATTGGGATTGATATCGGGCGCCCCATTGCGCGTAAACATGGGGATCACGCGCGCACCGATCACCGATTCGATCAGCACGATGATGAAGATGGCCGCCTGCACGGGCACGAACAGCGACAGCGGCAACCAGCCCAGCACGGCCGCATGGAACAGGCCATTGGCCAGCGCCAGCAAGGCCAGCAGGCCCACCAGGAACAAGTTACGCGTATTGCCCGAGCGCCGCAGCGCCTGATACAGGGGCCAGGCGGCCAGCGGCAGGAACAGCCACTCGACCAGCGCCGCCACCAGCCCTGGACCGCACAGCATGGCCACGCGCCCCGCCAGCCACAACGCCACCAGCGCCATCAGGCGGGCGCCGTGCGGCGTGGGCAAACCCGTCCAGTTGCGCCCCGCCGTGTACAAAAAGCCTACGACGACAGCCAGCGCGAAGCCGAACACCATTTCATGCATATGCCAGCCCAGGCCCACCTGCAGGCCACCTGCAAGCAAGCCGGCATAGCTGGCCAGCCACAGGGGTATGCTGATGGCCGCAAACACGGCCGCCATCAGATAAAATGGGCGGAAACCCAGCTGCCAGACGGCATGACGGGCATGCCAGGGAGCGGCGCCGCCTGTCGTGGAAGGTGGAGAAGGTTCGCTGATCGGGGTAATAGCCATGATGGGCTCGCTTTTAAAGATATATCCAATATACTACTTTAAAAGCGCAAGGACTGCCATCGGCAAAAAGGACTAGCTGTGGGGGTCTGACCCGGCGGGTCAGACTTCAATTACCGGGCTATTTGCCCTGGCGGTGCTCGACCGCATACACGGCCGCCTGCACGCGGCTGGTGAGGTTAAGTTTTTTCAGCACGTTCTGCACATGGATCTTGACCGTGCTTTCGGCCAGGTCGAGGGTGCGCGCGATGCCCTTGTTGCTCTCGCCGCGCGACAGGCAGTCGATGATCTCCTTTTCGCGCGGCGTGAGCTTGTCGAGTTCCGACACGGGTTCCTCACGCCGCGTGCCCGCCTGCAGCTGCGCCACCAGCTTGCCCGTCATCGCTTCGGCGATGACGACTTCGCCGGCGGCCGCGCGGCGGATGGCGCGCACCAGGTAGTCGGCGTCGATATTCTTGATCAGATAGCCGCAGGCACCCGCGCGCAGGGCTGTCGCCAAGTCCTCGGCGTCTTCGGAGACGGTGAGCATGACGATGGCCGTGTCGGGACAGTCGTGCTGCATCAGTTGCAGCGCTTCGACGCCCGACATGCCGGCCATGTTCAGGTCCAGCAACACCACGTCGGGCTGCAGCTGGATGGCGCGCTTGATGCCTTCCACGCCGTCGGCCGCCTCGCCCACCACGGAAAAGTCGGTATGTCGCTGCAGCAGCGAACGTATGCCGCTGCGGAACAGCGCATGGTCGTCCACCAGCATGACAGTGATCGGTTTGACGGGAGTCTCCATTTTTTTGTACTTTCAGATAGTTGCTTAGGCGGCGCGGCGCTGCTCGCGCGACAGGTGCAGTTCGACCGTGGTGCCGCCACCGGGGCAGGCGTGCACGTCGAACGTGGCCTCGATGCGCTGCGCGCGCTCGCGCATGATATGGATGCCGACATGGCTGTCGCCCTTTTCCAGCACGGCGCAAGCATCGAAGCCGACGCCATTGTCGCTGATCGTCAGCGTAAAGTCCTGGTGATCGGCCAGGCGCACCTCGACATGGCTGGCCTGGGCGTGCTTGCGGATGTTCGACAGCGCTTCCTGCACGATGAATAGTAACTGCAATTGCTGTTCGCGGGGGAATGGCGCGCCATCGACATCGGCCAGCAGCTCGGCGTCGATGCCCGTCTGGCGGCGGAATTTGTCCACCGCCGCGCGCAGGGAGCCGATCAGGTCGTCCTCCATCAGGCGGCTGCGGAAGTTGACCAGCAGTTCGCGCACGTCTTCATAGCTTTCCTTCACGCCCGCATGCAGGGCTGGTACGATGCCCGCCACTTCATCGAAGCGCGCATTGCGCACGGAGTCGTCGAGCATCTGCACTTGCAGGTTGAGGAAATTGAGGCTTTGCGCGATGCTGTCATGCAGGCCCTGCGCCACCAGGTTGCGCTCTTCGGAAATGGCCATTTCACGCTCGCGCGCGGCCAGGCGCAGGTTTTCCAGCGCGATGCCCAGCAGCTGGCCCAGGGTTTCCAGCAGCGCCAGCTCGCGCGCGGAAAACACGCGCGCATGGCGGAAATGCAGGTTGAAAAAGCCCAGGTGCTGTTCGTGCGCATGGAGTTGGAAGACGGAGACGGTGGCAAAACCCTCGCGGTGGCAGCGCAGCTCGTGCGCCTTGTCGATGCGGCGCATGTCGTGCACCTTCGCCACGTTCATCTCGACGGCCGTGCCGCACAGGCAGTCGCCCACCTTCAGGCAATGCTCGGACGCCACCAGTTCTTCCGACAGGCCGTGGTGCACCACCATGTGCAAGTTGCCCCGCTCGGCATCGAGCACGCGCACGGTGGAGCCGTCCGCCTCGAAATAATCGACGATGCGCTGCATGAAGCCGCCGCAAATGTCGGCCAAAGGTTGCGGGCGCTGCAGGAAAGCGGCGCTTTCGTACAGCAGGGCCAGTTCGCGGTTGCGGTATTCCAGGGTAGCCGTCTTGCTGCGCACGCCCTCTTCCAGGTTGCCGTACAGCGCTTGCAGGCGGTCGGCCATCTGGTTGAAGCCGCTGGCCAGCTGGCCGAATTCGTCATTGCTTTCGACGGCCAGGCGCACGCTGAAATCGCGTTCCTTCATGCGCTGCATGCCCACCCGCAGCTGCGTGACCGGTTCGATGATGAGCATGAACATCAGGAAAATCATGCTGACCGTGCCGATGACGGCCATGCCGACCAGGATCAGCTGCGAGGCGCGCAGCCAGAAGGTGCGCTGCTCGCTATCGTGCTCGATCAGCCGTACCAGCTGATCGACCTGGCCGACAAAGGTATCGGCGTCGTGCTCGAACTGGCGCGCCCGCGCGCTGGAATCGGCGGCCAGGGCGGCCGGGCGCAGGGCAGCGCGCCAGGCGACGCCGATGCGCTCGAATTCCGACTTGATGGCGGTACTGGGGGGCAGGAACAAGGGACGCTGCGGGTCGCCGTGGCCGATCTTGGCCAGGGTCGCGTCGATCAGCAACGCTTGCTGACGCGCCTGTTCGCGTGCGTCGCTGGCCAGCAGCAGGGTCAGACGGTAGGTTTGCATGCGCAAGCGGCCCGTCTCGTTGATGGCGGCCGAACTGCCTTCGAGTTGCCACGACAGGAACAGGGTGCAGCCGATGGCACTCAAGGCCAGCACCAGCATGAGCAGCAGCGCGCCGACGATCTTGGTCGACAGCTTCTGCCAGGAGGAAAACATCGCCTTCAATTTCATACCGCCCTTGAATGTAAATGCAAACTGCCTCAGCCGCCCGTCTGCGCCATGAACCTGATGATTTTATCGGGCTGCGTATTGAAATCGTGTTGCTGCGGCTTGAGTTCGATGGCGGCGCGGATCGCCGCCTCGATCTGCGCATCCGTGGCCCCGCCGCGCAGCATGGGACCAAGGGCAAATTTTTCTTCCTGGCCCAGGCACAGATACAGGGTACCATCGACGGACAGGCGCACGCGGTTGCACGTGGCGCAGAAATGCTGCGACATGGGCGTGATGAAACCGATGCTCGATCGACCATCGGGTGTCGCCATATAGCGCGCCGGCCCGCCGCCCAATTCTTGCGCCTGCGGCACCAGGCCAAAGCGGGCCGCCAGGCGCTCACGCACTGGCCCCAGCGGCATGTAGCTGGCATTGCGGCCCGTACTGCCCATCGGCATGGATTCGATCAAGCGCAGGATGAACTGCTGCTCGATACAGAAAGCCGCCATGGCCTCGATCTGGCCGTCGTTGACGCCGCGCATGGCCACCATATTGATCTTGATCGGGTCAAAACCGGCCGCCTTGCCCGCCATCAGGCCGTCCAAAATAGGCTGCAGGCTGTCGCGTCCCGTGATCTGCTGCATGCAGGCGCGATCCAAAGAGTCCAGGCTGACATTGATGCGGTCCACGCCCGCTGAGCGCAGGGCCACGGCGTGCTTGCCCAATTGGGTGGCGTTCGTCGACAGCGACAGATCCTGCAAACCGGGCAGCGCGGACAGCTTTTGCGCCAGCTCGGGCAGATTGCGCCGCAACAGCGGCTCGCCACCCGTCAGCCGTACGCGGCGCGTGCCGAGCCGCACGAAGATGCCCAGCAGGCGCTCGATCTCATCGAACGTCAGCCAGTCCTTCGGCTCTTCGAAGCCGCGAAAGCCCTTGGGTATGCAATAACTGCAGCGCAAATCGCAGCGGTCGGTAACGGACAGCCGCACATAATCGATCGAACGGCCAAAACGGTCCTGCAACTTGACGCTACCCATGACGCTACTCCTGATTCTTCCGTGATTGTAAAGGCTGGGACACGATCTGGCTGTGCCCCAGAAGGCCTAGTGGCCTACGCCTTCCGGCCTACGCATTTCAGCCTACGCATTCAGCCTACTGAACCAGCGGGCTGGCTGTGCCTTCGAGCTCGATACCCGCGATGTCGGCGCGCCCCACCAGCAAGTGCAGATACTGGTGCACGGCGCGCTGCCACGCTGCGCGCGACAGACGGTCGGCAATCTGCGCCTGCACCGCCTCGTAGGCGATAGCCTGGCCTTCGACCCGGCGCAGCACCTGCACGATGTGGTAGCCGAAGCGCGTTTCCAGCAAGTGACCGGCCAGCGCGCCCGCTTCCAGGCGGAACAGCAGCGCGTCGAATTCCGGCACGCTCTGCCCCGGCGACAGCTGGCCCAGGTTGCCGCCCAGCGCACCGGACGGGCAGTTCGAATACTGCGCCGCCAGTTCGGCGAAGCGTTCGGGCGCCAGTTTGAGGGCATCGAGCACGGCCTGCGCCGTCGTGCGCAGCAATTCCAGGGGCGCTTCCGGCGTCACCTGGAACAGGATGTGGCGCGCCTCGACCAGCGCCCCGCTGCGGAACAACTGCGGGCGCTGCGCATAAAAGGTGCGGCAAGCCGCATCGTCGGCGGGCGGCACGCGCACTTCCTGCGCAAACAGCGCCTCGATGCGGTCATCCAGACTGCCGCCTTGCACGCCGAGGCGCTCGGCCTCACCCAGCAGCAGCCGGCGCAGCACCAGTTCATGCACGGCCTGTTTCAACGGATTGCCGGCGCGGTCGTGATGCGGCAGTTCCTGCGCGATGTCGGCATCATCGATATCGATGCCATTGACGGAAATTCCCATGATTGACTCCTTTCTTAGCGGCGGCGAACTAATTGATAAGCGCGGCCCAGGTAAACAACAGCGCCAAAGCCGCTCCACACGTGCACCAGGCGGGTGAACGGGAAGATGACGAACAGCGACATGCCCATGAACAGATGCAGCTTGAACACCAGCGGCGCTTCAACGATGAAGCTGGCGGCGTCGCCGCGGAAGGTGACGATGTGCTGCGCCCAGTGCATCAGCAGGACCATCATGTGGCCATCCATGTGCGAGGCCGAGACAAAGATCGACGACAGGCCCAGCAGCAAGGTCAGCAGGATCCACAGCATCACCAGCTTGTCGCCGGCCGTGGTGACGGCGCGCAGGCGGTCATTGGAAAAGCGGCGCACCAGCAAGATCAGCAAGCCGACCAGGCACAGGCCACCCATGATGCCCCCGGCCGCCATGGCCACGCCCTGTTTCAGGCTGTGCGTCACGCCCAGCGTATCCCACACCCAGACGGGGGTGAGCAAGCCGGCCGCATGGCCGAACAGCAGGCCGATGATGCCGATGTGGAACAGGATATTGCCCAGGCGCAGGCTGCCGCGGTGCAGCAGCTGGCTGGAATCGGACTTCCACGTGTATTGCTCGCGGTCGAAGCGGATCAGGCTACCAAGGAAAAAGATGGCCAGCGCGATGTATGGATAAATGCCATACACAAATTGATGCAAATAATTACTCATGATAACTCCTCGTCATGCGGGCGCGATTCAAGCGGCGCGCCGCGGCTGCGGGTGAAAATGCACGGGATGGACACCGCCCGGGGCTTGGCGCAGCAGCGGCTCGACGCCATCCGCACCGGGACCGAAGGTTTCCAGCGCTTCATCCATGTCGCGGATGGGCGGTTCGGCCAGCATTTCAGCCGCCACGGGGCTCAGTCGTTCGAGCACCGTGAAGACGGGCGCATATGGACTGCCGTTGGCCGTCAGCTTGCGGCCGATATGCGCCAGCACGTGGACGGCGTCGCCCAGCAGCGGCGCCGAAGCCGCCTCGTCGAGCTGCGCCAGGAATTCCAGGAACAGCGGCACGAAGTCGGGCAAATCATCGCCCGTCATCTGCAAGCCATGGCGCTTGTATTCCTCCATCAGGTCGACCATGGCCTGGCCCCGGTCGCGCGATTCGCCGTGGATATGCTCGAACAGGTGCAGCGAGTGCGACGGGTTGCGGTCGAACGTGGCCACGTACTGCTGCTGCAGGTCAATCAGGCTGGTGTTTTCCAGATGTGCCAGCAAGGGCCGCAGCAAGGCGTGCTGCTCCGGCATGGCGGCCAGCGCAGCGTCCAGCTCGGGCAGGTGCGCGATCAGCTCGGGCTCGGGATACAGCAACAGGCGCGAGAGGATTTGATAGTGATGCATAGCGTGTGTCATATCGGTTCCTTAAGCGCCTGGCGCCGTTTTGCGTGACTTCGGCATCTGCATGAAGATGGCCGAGCCGTGTTTTTTCTTGCCGAACAAGGTCGGTTCACTGGTGCCGTCCGAGCAGCCGTTGCCGAAGCTGAAGCCGCACGAGCCTTTCTCGTTGAAGCTGTCTTCCGCCATTTCCTTGTGGCTGCTGGGGATGACGAAGCGGTCTTCATAATTGGCGATGGCCATGATGTGGTACATGTCCTCCACCTGCGCCTTGGTCAAGCCCACTTGCTTGAGGACCGTGAGGTTCTCCACCTTCTCGACCGTCTTGCTGCGCATATAGGCACGCATGGCCAGCATGCGGTCCAGCGCCGTGACGATGGGCGGCTGGTCGCCTGCCGTCAGCAGATTGGCCAGGTACTGCACGGGAATGCGCAGGCTTTGCGTGTCCGGCAGCATGCCATTCACGCCCAGCTTGCCCGATTCGGCGGCCGCCTGGATCGGTGACAGCGGCGGCACGTACCACACCATCGGCAAGGTGCGGTATTCAGGATGCAGCGGGAATGCCACCTTCCATTCGACGGCCATCTTGTAGACGGGCGACTTGGCCGCCGCTTCGAGCCACAGGTCGGGGATGCCCTGGCGGCGCGCCTCGGCGATGATGGCCGGGTCGTGCGGATCGAGGAACAGGTCCAGCTGCGCCTGGTACAGATCCTGTTCCTGCGGCACGGAGGCCGCTGCCTCGATCTTGTCGGCGTCGTACAGCAGCACGCCCAGGTAGCGGATGCGGCCCACGCACGTTTCCGAGCACACGGTAGGCTGGCCGGCCTCGATGCGGGGGAAGCAGAAGGTGCACTTCTCCGCCTTGCCGGACGACCAATTGTAGTAAATCTTCTTGTACGGACAACCGGAGATGCACATGCGCCAGCCGCGGCACTTGTCCTGGTCGATCAGCACGATGCCGTCGTCTTCGCGCTTGTACACGGAGCCGGACGGGCAAGACGCCACGCACGTCGGATTGAGGCAATGCTCGCACAGGCGCGGCAAATACATCATGAAGGTGTTTTCAAACGTGCCGTACATCTCTTTCTGCATGTTGTCGAACAGCTTGTCCTTGCTGCGCTGGGCAAATTCACCGCCCAGGTCATCTTCCCAGTTCGGACCCCATTCGATTTTTTCCATCTTCTTCCCCGTCAGCACGGAGATGGGACGGGCCGTCGGCGGCGTCTGCGACAGCGGAGCGCTTTGCAGATGCTCGTAGTCGTAGGTGAACGGCTCGTAGTACTCGTCGATGGCCGGCAGGTTCGGGTTGGCGAAAATATTCGCCAGAATCTTCAAACGGCTGCCCTGGCGTGGCTCGATCTTGCCAGAGTCCGTGCGGCGCCAGCCGCCATTCCACTTGTTCTGGTTTTCCCACTGCTTCGGATAGCCGATACCGGGTTTCGTCTCGACGTTGTTGAACCATGCGTATTCGACGCCGTCACGGCTGGTCCATACGTTCTTGCAGGTGACGGAACAGGTGTGGCAGCCGATGCACTTGTCCAGGTTCAGCACCATGCCGATTTGCGCTCTGATTTTCATACTATGCTCCTTCTTCCTGCAACGGGCCTTCGAGCCATTCAACATTGTTCATCTTGCGCACCAATACGAATTCATCGCGGTTGGAGCCCACCGTGCCGTAGTAATTGAAACCGTACGCCAGTTGCGCATAGCCGCCGATCATGTGCGTCGGCTTGGGCACGGCGCGCGTCACGGAGTTATGGATGCCGCCCCGCTTGCCCGTCATCTCCGCGCCGGGCACGTTGATGATCTTTTCCTGCGCGTGGTACATCATCGTCATGCCGGACGGGATGCGCTGACTGACGACGGCGCGCGCCGTCAAGCTGCCGTTCACGTTGAACACTTCGATCCAGTCGTTGTCGACGATGCCGGCCGTCTTCGCGTCGATTTCCGACAGCCACACGTGCGGTCCGCCGCGCGAGAGGGTCAGCATGCGCAGATTGTCCGAATACGTGGAGTGGATGCCCCATTTCTGGTGCGGCGTCAGGAAGTTCAGCGCCAGTTCCTTGTTGCCGTTCGGTTTGGTGCCCAGCAGCGCTTCCGTCGTCTTGGTGTTGATCGCCGGCTTGTACACGCACAGGCCTTCGCCGAAATCGCGCATCCACAGGTGATCCTGGTAAAACTGCTGGCGGCCCGTCAGCGTGCGCCATGGGATCATTTCATGCACGTTGGTATAGCCGGCCGTGTAGCTGACTTCTTCGCTTTCCAGACCCGACCAGGTGGGCGAGGAAATGATCTTGCGCGGCTGCGCCTGCACATCGCGGAAGCGGATGCTGTCATGCTCGCGCGGCTTGGCCAGATGCGTATGCTCGCGGCCCGTGATGCTGGAGAGCGCGGCCCAGGCCTTGACGGCCACGTGGCCATTCGTTTCCGGCGCCAGCGTCAGGATCATCTCGGCCGCATCGATGGCCGTATCGAGGCGCGGCTGGCCCTTCGACACGCCTTCGTCGAGCACCGTGCGGTTGATGCCGCGCAGGACCTCGATTTCATGTTCCGTTTTCCAGGAAATGCCCTTGCCGCCGTTGCCGATGGTTTCCAGCAGCGGCCCGATCGAGGTGAATTTCTTGTACACGTCGCGGTAATTGCGCTCGACCACCGTCATGTTCGGCATGGTCTTGCCCGGTACGGCTTCGCATTCGCCGGCGCGCCAGTCCTTGGGATCGAAAGGCTGGCCCAGTTCACCGGGGGTGTCGTGCATCAGCGGCGTAAGGATGATGTCTTGCTGGGTGCCCAGCAGTTCGCCGCCGATTTCCGAGAATTTCTCGGCGATGCCCTTGTAGATTTCCCAGTCCGACTTCGATTGCCACAACGGTTGCACGGCTTCCGACAAGGGGTGGATGAAGGGGTGCATATCCGAGGTGTTCAAGTCATCCTTTTCATACCAGGTGGCCGTCGGCAGCACCACGTCGCCATACAAGCACGTGGTCGACATGCGGAAGTCCAGCACCACCAGCAGATCGAGCTTGCCTTCGGCGGCGGGACGTACTTTTACCTGTGTCGGCGTGATGCAGTCCGCTTCGTCGCTGAGCAGGCCGTTCTGCGTACCCAGTAAATACTTGAGGAAGTATTCGTGGCCCTTGCCCGAGCTGCCCAGGATGTTCGAGCGCCAGACAAACATATTGCGCGGGAAGTTGGCCGGATTGTCCGGGTCGTCGCACGAGAACTGCAGCTGGCCGGCCTTGATCTGGTCCAGCGCATACGCGGCCGGCGCCTGCCCTGCCGCCTTGGCGGCCTTGGCCACTTCCAGCGGGTTCGTTTGCAGCTGCGGCGCCGATGGCAGCCAGCCCATGCGCTCGGCCTTGGCGTTGTAGTCGAGCAGGGTCAGGTCGCCCGTGCCGCTGGCGGCCGATGGCGAGGCGATGTCGCCCGTTTCCAGCTTTTCATGGCGCCACTGGCTGGTGTGCGCATAGAAGAACGAGGTGCCGTTCATCTGGCGCATCGGCCGTACCCAGTCCTGGGCGAAGGCCAACGGCGTCCAGCCCGTTTGCGGACGCAGTTTTTCCTGGCCCACGTAATGGGCCCAGCCGCCGCCGGACTGGCCGATACAGCCGCACATCATCAGCATGTTGATGATGCCGCGATACGTCATGTCCATGTGGTACCAGTGATTCAGGCCGGCGCCCACGATGACCATGCTCTTGCCGCGTGTCTGATCCGCGTTTTGCGCGAACTGGCGCGCCACGGTGATGACGTCGGCGCGTTTCACGCCCGTGTGCTTTTCCTGCCATGCCGGGGTATAGGGCACGTCATCGTCATAGCTTTCCGCCACGTTCTCTCCGCCCAGGCCACGGTCGATGCCGTAGTTGGCCAGGGTCAGGTCGAACACGGTGGTGACCAGGGCGGTAGTGCCGTCGGCCAGGCGTATGGTTTTCACCGGCACTTTGCGCAGCAGCATGTCGGCCGCATCCTTGCCGCCGAAGTAGGCGAAGCCCACTTCGGTGACGGCGTCGCTGTCGTTGATCATGGACAGCATCGGCACGATGGGCACGCCGCTGCCGCCCGCCTTCTGCTCCAGGTTCCATTTGCCCGATTCGCCCCAGCGGAAGCCGATGGAGCCGGCCGGCGCCGTGATGGTGCCCGTGGTCTCGTCGATGACCAGGGTTTTCCATTCAGGATTGTTGGTCTCGTCAAGGTTGTTGTCCAGGTGCGAAGCGCGCAGGAAGTAATCGGGCACCAGGGTGCCGTTATGCTCCTTGAGCAGCACCAGCATGGGGAAGTCCGTGTACTGGCGCGCATAGTCGCGGAAGTAGGCGGACTGGCCTTCCGAGTGAAATTCCTTGAGGATCACGTGGCCCATGGCCAGCGCCAGCGCGGCATCGGTGCCCTGCTTCGGGGCCAGCCAGATGTCGCCGAACTTCACCATTTCGCCATAGTCGGACGAGATGGCCACGGTTTTCGTGCCCTTGTAGCGCACTTCCGTGTAGAAGTGGGCGTCCGGCGTGCGCGTCATCGGCACGTTCGAGCCCCACACCATCAGATAGGTCGAGTTGTACCAGTCGGCCGATTCCGGCACGTCCGTCTGTTCGCCCCACACTTGCGGGCTGGCCGGCGGCAAGTCGCAGTACCAGTCGTAGAAGCTCAGTGCCACGCCGCCGATCAGCGACAGGTAGCGCGTGCCGGAGGCATAGCTGACCATGGACATGGCGGGAATCGGCGAGAAGCCGACGATGCGGTCCGGGCCGTATTTCTTGATCGTCAGCGCATTCGCGGCGGCGATGATTTCATTCGATTCTTCCCAGGTGGCACGCACGAAGCCGCCCAGGCCACGGATGGACTTGTATTGCTGCGAGCGCACGGGATCCTGGCTGATCCAGTCCCAGGCGGTGACGGGATCCATGGTCTTGCGCGCTTCGCGCCACATTTCCATCAGGCGGCCGCGCACCATCGGGTACTTCACGCGCTGGGCCGAATACACATACCAGGAATAGCTGGCGCCGCGCGGGCAGCCGCGCGGTTCGTGGTTGGGCAGGTCGGGCCGCGTGCGCGGGTAATCGGTCTGCTGGGTTTCCCAGGTGATCAGACCATTCTTGACATACACCTTCCAGCTGCACGAGCCGGTGCAGTTCACGCCATGCGTGGAACGCACGATCTTGTCGTGCTGCCAGCGCTGGCGATACGCGTTTTCCCAGGTACGGTCTTCATCGACCACAGTGCCATAGCCGTTGGAAAACGGCTCGGCGGGCTTGCTAAAAAATTTCAGGCGGTCCAGAAAGTGACTCATGCTACCTCCACATTGCGCCGCAGGAGCGGCGCCAGGTCTCAAAAAACGCTATAAGCAGGATGGCTCAAGCGTCGATACAAACAGTCTATCGATGTGGCTTACCCGGCGGTATTGGCAAGAAGTCGGTTTCCGGCACCAGGAATGCCTAGCCGCGTAGTCACCCGGGTAGTCACTCTTGCCTATGGGCGCGGCGACCGTGCTGCGGTATACCTGTCGTCATCGTTCAACACAGAGAAAGAGCACCATGTCGATTACCGATTACGCCAGCCTGCTGCGCAGCGCCCGCGACCAGGAGCAGCCGCAACGCCTGCTGTTCACCTTTACCCAGGCGCAGGCCCAGCCAGGCGGCCAGGGCAAGTCCCTCACGCCCGTGATGTGCGCCGACAAGCTGCCCGATGAACTGGGCAGCTTCGAGACATTGATGGAGGAGTCGAAACAGCTGCAGACGCACTGGGACGTGGTCTTCGTGGCGTGCCTCGCGGGCCAGGACGGCCTGCCGCCCGCCGAGCAGGAATGCGAAGCGCCCCTGCGCGCCATGGTGACGGCCATCGAGCAAGGGCGCATCGACGGCCTGCTGGCGTTTGACCGCAGCGGCGATCTCTTACGTTTTAGCTGAATCCGGCCAAGGGCGTTCATGCAGATGGCGCGCCCTTTCTATCGGACAGACCAGTGGCAAGAACTGCTGCTGGCGCGCCGAATACGCCATCAGGGCGCCGCTGTCGATGTTGAAATACCAGCCATGCAGTTTTAACACCCCCTGCTCCACCCGGCGCTTCAGCCAAGGGTAGGTCAGCAGGTTGTCCAGCGACTGCAGGATGCTGGCCAGCTCGCACGCATGGTGCTGCTCTTCCGACGAGCGGTGCGCCAGCTCGCGCCGCACGCGCTGCGCCACCGGTTCGGCAATGCGCATCACTGTCCCACGAAGTCCGTTTCCTGGCCTTGCGCGCGCGGCTGCGGTTCCAGCAGCGCGCGGATGCCGCCGCAGCGCGCATGTCCCAATACGATGACCCTGGCCACTTCGAGCTTGCAGACGGCGAACTCGATGGCCGAACTGACGCCGGGCGGCGCGTCGGGCGTGCACGGCGGCACCAGGTTGGCGATATTGCGCACCACGAACATGTCACCCGGGTCGCTGCCCGTCAGCAGCATCGGGTCGACGCGCGAATCGCAGCAGCCGATCAGCAACGTCGTGGGCCGCTGCCCGTCGCGCAGGCTGTCGTACAAGGTCTGCGGCTCGCTGAAGTACTGCTGCTGAAACAGGCTGAAGCCGTTGACGAATTTTTCCAGTTCTTCCATGACTACCTCTGGCATTTAGCAAGGCATCGCTGCATTCTTGCGCGCATAGCACCACCAGGTGATCGCGATGCAGCTGACATAAAAGCCGATGAAGCACCACAGGGCCGCGTCAGGGCTGCCCGTCAGCGAAATCGAGGTGCCATAGCTTTTCGGAATGAAGAAGGCACCGTAGGCCGCCACGGCCGACGTGAAGCCCAGGACTGCCGCGCCTTCCTTGTTGGCGTCGATGATGGCTTGCTCCTGCGCCGCCTTGCCTTTGCCGGCCGCCGCGCGCTGGTGCTCCGTCAGAAAGATCACGGGGATCATGCGGAAGGTCGACGCATTGCCGATACCCGTGCCGGCGAACAGCAGCATGAACATCCAGAAGAAGCCGCTGAAGCTTCCACCCACGCCGGCTTGCGGCATGAAGTACAGCACGCCCAGCACGGCGCATATCATCAGCAGGAAGGACCACAGGGTGACTCTGGCGCCGCCCAATTTATCGGAAATCACGCCGCCGGCCACGCGCGCCAGCGCACCCACCAGGGGGCCCAGGAAGGCGTAATCGAGGGGATTGACGTCGGGGAACTGAATTTTGATCAGCAGCGGGAACGCGGCCGAATATCCGATGAAGGAACCGAAGGTGCCCGTGTATAGCCAGCACATGAGCCAGTTGTGCTTGCGCTTGAAGATCACGGCCTGTTCGGAAAACGAAGCCTTGGCCGAGGCCAGGTCATTCATGCCGAACCAGGCCAGCAAGGTACTCAAGGCAATGAATGGCACCCAGATGAAGCCCGCGTTTTGCAGCCACATGTCCTTGCTCACGCCATTTTTGACCCAGGTGAGCGAATCACCGCCCCAGGCGCCGAAGACGGCGAAGGTGATCACCAGCGGCACGACGAACTGCACCACCGACACGCCCAGGTTGCCCAGGCCCGCATTCATGCCCAGCGCGAAGCCCTTGCTCGCCTTCGGATAGAAAAAGCTGATGTTGGCCATCGACGAGGCGAAATTGCCGCCGCCGAAGCCGCACAGCAACGCCAGGATCAGCATGGTCGGATAGCCCGTGTTCACATCCTGCACGGCCAGGCCGATGCCGATGGCGGGAATCAGCAGCGAACCCGTGGAAATGGCTGTCCAGCGGCGGCCGCCAAAAATCGGTACCATGAACGAATAAAAGATGCGCAAGGTGGCGCCGGACAGGCCCGGCAAGGCCGTCAGCCAGAACAGCTGGTTATTACTGTAGGTGAAACCGATGTTGGGCAGGTTGACCACCACCACGCTCCACACCATCCACACGGCGAACGCCAGCAGCAGCGCGGGAATCGAAATCCACAGATTACGCGCGGCCGTGGTCTTGCCCGTCTTTTGCCAGAAGCTCGGGGTTTCCGGCTCCCAGGTATTGATCATGTAGCGGCTTACGGGGTTACTCATAACGTTACTCCTGCAGGTTGATTGGTTGGTGCCGCACGCAGCGGCTTGAACGAGAAATACATCCAGACGAGGGAAACGCAGACGGTGCCGTACAGCAGCATGAAGGCGCTCGAACGCACGCCGGTGAAGTCCACCAGGGCGCCGAACATCACGGGCAGGATGAAGCCACCGAGACCGCCGGCCAGGCCCACCACACCCGAGACGGCGCCGATGTTGTCGGAAAAGTCATCGCCGATGAACTTGAAGACGGAGGCCTTGCCGACGGCCATGGCGATGCCGACGATGAACAGCAGCGCGGTGAACCACAGCGGCGACAGGCCGATGTGGATGGCCAGCGGCCCCGTCACGGTCTCGATCACCATCTGCGTTTGTGGATACGACAGCAGGAAGAAGCACACCCAGCACACCCACATCACGGCCCAGGTGACTTTCGCGGCACCATATTTGTCCGATATCCAGCCGCCCATCGCGCGCAGCACGCCGCCTGGCAGCGAGAAGCAGGCAGCCAGCAGCGCCGCGTGCTTCAAGTCGAAGCCATATTCGGCCACGTAGTACTTCGTCATCCACAGCGCCAACGCCACATAGCCGCCAAACACCACCGAGTAGTACTGGCAGTAGCGCCATACGCGGGGGTCCTTCAGCACCTTCATCTGCGCCGAAAAACTCTCGCCCGATGGCGCCAAATGCGATTTGTCCGTGTACGAAAACAGCCAGAAGATGATGGCCGTGGCCAGCATGGCCACCGCATACACCTTCGGCAGCATCTGCCAGCCGAAGGCGGCGACGATACCCGGCGCGACGAACTTGGTCAGCGCGGAACCGGAGTTGCCAGCGCCGAAGATTCCCATCGCCAGGCCGCGGCGCTCCTTTTCATACCAGCGCGCCACATACGGCGTGCCGACGGAAAACGAACCGCCCGCCAGGCCCACGAACATGCCCAGCACGAGGAAGTGCCAGTAGGCCGTGGCGTAGGAAATCAGGTAGATCGGCACCACGCTGGCCAGCATCAGCCAAAAGAAGACGCGGCGTCCGCCGAATTTGTCCGTCCAGATGCCCAGCGGCACGCGCACGAGGGAGCCCGTCAACACGGGCATGGCGGCCAGCAGGCCGAATTGCGTTTCCGTCAAGCCCAGGTTGGTCTTGAGGGGGATGCCCAGTACGGCAAACATCATCCAGACTGCAAAGCAAATGGTAAACGCGAAGGTACTGCTGATCAGCACGGACGCCTGCTTGCGCCGCATGCCCGGTTCGACTGCCTTGTTACTACTGTTGTTCTTAGTGCCATCTAGGGTAGCCACGATGTTTCTCCATGAATGCACTGGCCGTCTGGCCAGCCGTCCCGACCAGCTTACGTGGCAGAGGTGAAAGGCACTATCGGTCACAGGGTGATTCTGGGAAGGCAATCTGGATAGCCGCATCGGCAAAAGTGACTAGATGACGCGGTGCGGACCTAGCCTGGATGGCGGGTGTTTTACAAACGCAGGTATTTTTGGCACACTCGGCACCGCACAAGAAGGAGCTGGACAGATGCCAGCCTTGGCAGCGCCTTATCCCGACGACGTATGGCGCGGCGCGCCAAAGGCGGCTATGCTGTCGCCACCGTCAATCAACACCCACCACATCACGCATGGATTATCTGAGCCTCAAGCATTTCCACATGGGCTGCGCCGCCGCCAGCGGCTTTCTTTTCCTCTTGCGCGGCGCCTGGATGCTGCGCGCCTCGCCTGCATTGCAGCAACGCTGGGTGAAAATCCTGCCGCACCTGGTCGACACGGCCTTGCTGGCCAGCGCGATCACCCTGGCCGTGTGGAGCGGCCAGTCGCCGGGCAACCAACCGTGGCTGGCCGCCAAGCTGTACGCACTGGTGCTCTACATCGTGCTGGGCACCATCGCCTTGAAACGTGGCAAAACGCCGGCCGTACGCGGCGCCGCCTTCGCCGGCGCCGTGCTGGTATTCGCCTACATCGTCGCCGTGGCAGTCACCAGGCAGGCCTGGCCACTGTCATAGCAAGCAACAGCATCAGAACATGTAGCGCAAGGGTACTGCCCTTGCCCGTAGGCACTTTTGGCAAGACATTCTGCAAGGCGACCTGGCCGGCGGGAGCATGGCAGGACCGGCGCGTCACCGCCGACACCATCCAGGCGGCGGCATTGATGGGCGTGACGTTAGGCCGGCCGCTCACCTACTATCGCGGCATCGAAGCGATGGTGGGCAAGCGGCCGTTCTGAGTACCCGCGCCTATTGCATCGGCAAGGCCGCCACATCGACGCCCGGCGCCTGGCCCCTGGCCGGGCGCGTGAAGTTCTGGCCGGTTTTCACGTACTCGGCGAAGAAGCCGCCGTTACGCAGGTAGAACTTGCCGTTTTCCAGGCCGCCCGCGTAATCCATGCGCTGCGCGTTGGTTGCCGTGGCATCGCCCGTGTAGCGCCCTGCCGTCACTTCGGACCAGGCGCCGGAAACGTTCCTTGCCCACTGGTTGCCAAACTGGACGCGGCGCTCCGTGTAGCCCAGGGTATCGATGAAGTTCTCGAGGAAGGAATGCACGCGCGTCAAATACGTGGAAATCGCCGGACGCTTCCAGGTGGCGATATAGCGCCACCTGCCCGTTTCCGGTGCAAAGAACCAGGCCGAATAATCGCTGCCGCCCTTGCCGTCGGGCCGTGCGCGCGTGATGAAGCGGTAGGTGGTGCCGGCCGCCCAGTCATACGACAAGTAGGTCTGGCCGCCCGTGCCTTCGCCGCCAAACGCATTGTCGATGACGCCGGCGCCCTTGCTGACCAGGGTGGTTTTCGCGCCATTGTCTGCATCCCACACGGAGAACAATATCCAGCGTTCACTGGGCGACTTGACCTGGATGCCCATGTAGCCCTGGCCAAAACCATTGGCCATGAAGTAGGAGCCGATGGCGTCCTGCCCCCTAGGGATCGTCATCTCGTTATAAAAATACTCGGTATTGGCCGGCACCGCGTAGCCCATGTGCACGGACGGTCCGCGCCGCGACCAGTAGTCATTGGCCCGGTCATTGGCGTAATTGAGCGCGGCGTTCGCGGTCACCTTCAGCGCCGCGACGTCGCCGAACGTGGCCTTGGCGCGCGTCAGTCCCTGCAAGTCCACTTTCACATAGCCGGCCGCCGGCACGTTCACCGTGCCCACGGCGTAGGTCTTGCGCGCCTTGCCGGCCAGCTTGACGTCGAACGGCGTGCCGTTGATCTTCACGCAGATGGTGCTGTTGCCGCCATCGGCCAGGCTGGCGTCGAGCGCCACCTGGATGGCGCCTGCTTCTGCCACGCGGAAATACGTGCTGGCGATGGCAGCCGGATTGCTCCAGCCGGCCAGGCCTTATTCGTTGATGATGGCCCCTGTCTCTGCGCTGGTGATGAAGGCATTGCCGGCCAGTTCCACCGTTGCGGGTGTCGCCGGCGCGGCCACGCTGGTGGCCAGCAGCAAGGGTATGGCGGGAAGGACTGCGTAGCGTAATGAACTTCTGTGTTTCATCAACGTCTCCTGGGATAGAAAAAACCCGCTACGGCGGCAGGCACGGTAGCGGGTCGTTAAGGCTTAGTACTTGCCGTCGAGGGCGAAGATCGGCTTGCGCGCTTTCCACTGGCCACCCGTGAAATCGGGGAAATCCAGGGTCTGGAAGTTGGCGGCGATCGATTGCTCGGACAACGGCGTGATCGCGCTCCATGTCACGGCATCGTAGATATCGATCGGCATCGGCGCATTCGCCTTGAGGGCTTCGACAAAGGCGTGTATGACGAAGAAGTCCATGCCGCCGTGGCCCGCGCCTTCTGCCTGCGCCGCGTACTTGCGCCAAACCGGGTGCTCATACTTGTCCTGGTAAGCCTGGAAGTCATCCCACTGGTGCGGCTTGCTGACGCCTTCAATGTGAATCGAATTGTTCAGGTCCATCCACAGGCCGTCTGTGCCTTGTACGCGAAAGCCCAGCGAATACGGGCGCGGCAGGCTGGTATCGTGCTGCAGTATGATGGTTTCGCCGTTCTCGCACGCCAGCGTGGTAGTGACCACGTCACCGAGCTTGAATTTCACCTTGGCGTTCGCATGCTGCGCGCCGCCCGGCTGCTTGACGATGTAGTCGTGCAAGCCGCGCGCCTTGGTAGCGAAGGCATTGATACGCGTAAAACGGTTGCCGCGGTTGATATTCGTGTACATGGCGCACGGGCCGATGCCATGGCTAGGATACAGCTCGCCATTGCGCTCGACCGAGTGTTGCGTGCGCCAATGCGCTTCCGACCAGCCCTTTTCGCCGAATTCCACGCCGCCGCCATACGGCTTGGCCGGATTGCCGCTATTGAATTTGACGGCGCGCAAATCATGCTGGTAGCCGCCCTGCAGGTGCAGCAGTTCGCCGAACAGGCCCGCGCGCACCATCTGCAGCGCAGCCATCACGTCGCGGCGGTAACACACGTTTTCCAGCAACATATAGGGCGTACCCGTTTTCAGCTGGGTATTCAGGACATCCCAGTGGTCTTGCAGGGTGATGCCGGCCACCACCTCGCAACCGACGGCTATCTTCGCCTGCATGGCGGCGATCGCCATGGGCGCGTGGAATTCCCACGGCGTGGCGATGATCACGCCATCGAGGCCGCCCGCGTCCAGCATGCGCTTGTAGGCTTTCTCGTCGCGGTCTTCGCTATACGTGCGCGGACGCGGCTTGCCGGCTTTGGCCACCTGGCCCAGCGCGTGTTTCAGCATGATCGGTTCGATATCGCACAGCGCCACCACTTCCACGTCGTCGCGGCGCACCAGTTCGGCCAGCAGCACCTGGCCGCGCATGCCCGTGCCAATCACGCCCAGGCGGACCTTGTCGCGGCCGGCGGCAGGTGCGGCGTTGGCGCCGCCAGGCAGCAAGGCGCTGCCGGCCATGGCGCCACCGGCCAGTGCGGCACTGGCGGACAGGAAATTGCGTCGATTGATTTGTGTCGTCATTGGTCTCTACTCGCTTCCGTTGGTAATGATCGTCGCCGGTCCGCCGCACGGCGGGCCGGTTGCAGCTTTGAGCCGATCCCAGTAGGGAGCGTCTTCTGCTGGCAGTTCATCAGGAGTGCGGACAAGGCGTGAGGAGGACGCGTGGCGAGCCACGCGACGACGATCAACGCAGTCCCCGCTTCTGAGGGGCGCCAGCAGGGGATGTATTCATCTACTGGGATAGGCTCTTAATAGGTGTATTCCGCCGTAAAGCGCACCGAACGCGGCGCCGTGCGTCCAGCCACCTGCAGGTAGTTGCGGGCGATGGCGCCATGGTCTTCGCGCGTTTCGTTATAGCGGGTCACGGTCTGGCTGTTGAACACATTGAAGACGTCCACTTTCAGGCTCAGGCCCTTGACGGCGCTGGGAGTATAGGCCACATTCATGTCCAGCAGGGCTTGCCACGGCAGGCGACCCTGGCTGCCACGCGGCGCCGGCTTGCCGTTGCAATAGAAGTAGGAATCGCCGTAATCGTTCTCGAACTTCAGGTTATCGGGCAGCGCGCCGATGCAGTTGCGCGGCGCGCCCGAGGTCAGCGACAGGTTGGCGCCGACCGTCACATCCGGGATGAGGTGCATGAAACCGTAAGCCTTGAACGCATGGCGATGGTCGCCCGGCAGATAGCCATACGCGTTGTACATCAGTTCCTTGTGGTCGTCGCTGACCGTCAGGCCCACGTCGCCGCCGCCGATGCTGTCCGTCTGGCCTTCCATATTGCCCTTCAGCCCAGACAAGGTGTAGGTCAGCTTGCCGTACCAGCCGTTCGTGTACGGGTGCTCGACGAACATATTCAAGGCACGATAGGTGCGCGATGGCAGCGGATTACCCCACTCTGCGGCCGAAATATCCACGCGGCGCAAGCCCTTGCCGTCGTCAAAGTCCACCATCAGGCTGTTGTCGCGGCCAGGGTTGATGATGGCGCACTGGAAGCCGCCCCAGTTGCTCGTGTCGACGCTGTTGCGCGTGGCCCAGGCTTGCAGCGGACGCGCGTCGCAGACGTCATCATTGGTGTCGTTCAGCTTGCGATACAAGACGCTGGCGCCCACCACCAGTTTCTTGCTCAGGGCGCGTTCGAAGCCCAGCGAGAATTCATCCTGCGACAGCGGTTTCAGGCCGATGGCCGTCACTTCGCGGGCATCGCGGCTCTGGCCATACGCATTGTTGGCCGAATACGGCTTGCTGATCGCGTGCAGGCCCGTTGGCGCGCCCGTGACCGGATCGACGCCCGTGTAGGTGTACATCTCGCTGGTGGCCAGAAAGGGGCTGGCCATATTGCTCGACAAATTCGATGGCACTGGCAAGTGGTAGCGGCCACCGTTGGCAAAGAATTTCAGGGTGCCATCGCCCAGGTAATCCCAGGTGGCGCCCACGCGCGGGGCGATCATGTTGCGCTGCGAAATGAAGGCCACGCCATCGGTGCTGTAGTTGGTGAACTGTTCCCGACGCAGGCCCAGGTCCAGCAGCACCCGTTGCGTGACCTGGTAGTGATCCTGGAGGTACTGCGCCGATTGCACGCTGGTCGGACGCGCCAGGTTGGCGTTCAGGTCCTTGCTGACGTAATAGCCCTGCGTGCCGTAGCCGCCACCCTGGGCCGGCGTTTCGAAGGCGCCGTTAATCGCGCGGTTCGGATCGTCCGCTTTCAGATAGCTCCAGCGGTAGCCGCCCGCCAGGCTCAGGCCCACCTTCGATTCCACGTCGATGCGGTCGACGCCGCCGCGCAGCGAGTGCTTGCCTAACTTGTATTCGAGGTCAAGGCGCTTGGCTTTCTGGCGGTCTTCCGATGAAGGATCGACCAGGGTACCCGTCACCGTTTGCGGATTGGCATAGCTCAGGCCCGGCACCTGGGTCGACGTGTTCGACGAGGTCTGCGCCAGCAGCGGATTGTAGCCATTCGGCGTGCGGGTATGCGCAGTGCGCGATTCGCCCATCATGGCCGTCACGGTCAGCTTGTCCGTCAGGTAGCCCGTGTACTTGAAGATGTCGATGTTGGCGCCCGGCGCGGCCGATGAGCCACAGCAGTTTACCGTCGTCTCGCCCTTGCCTGCCTGTACGCCATTGCTCGCATGCGTGGCGTAGTTGTAGCCATACGCCTGGCTGTCCGTCTTCGTGCGGTCATACAGTTTGGTGTATTCGAAGTGATGGTCGTCCGTCAGGTTGTAGTCCAGCTTGGCCATCATCCGGTCCACCTTGCTCTGGCTGGTGCTCCAGCCGCGCGCCAGGGCCGTACCCGAATCGGCGGTGGCGGCAACGGCCTGGCTGTCGGTGCGCGTCTGCTCCAGCGCCACGAAGGCGAACAGCTTGTTCTTGATCAGGGGGCCGCTGCCATACAGGCCCACGACCTTGCTGGTGCTGCCGTTGTCGCGGTTCCAGTACAGCAGATTGCCGTCCGTCTTGGGATTAGCGCCCGTGTTCGGATAGTAGGTGTTCTCCGGTTTGCCTTTCAGCGAACGGGGAATGATGGAAACCTTGCCGCCGAATTCGACCTTGTTGCCGCCGCTCTTGGTGGTGATGTTGATCACGCCGCCCGTGGAGCGGCCAAACTCGGAACCGTAGCCGCCCGACAGCACCTGCAGGTTGGAAATCGCGCCAAACGGCAGCTCCGACGCGCCCACCTGGGTCAGGATATTCGTGATGGGGAAGCCGTTGACGTAAAACGCGTTTTCCGACTGGCCCGAGCCGCCGATCGATGGCGCATTGCCATACACACTGTTGGTGCCGCGCGCCACGCCCGGCGTCAACTGCACGATGGAAGCCACGTCATTCCCGACCGGCAGCGCTTTCAATTCCTTGGCCGTGAAGATCACGCCATTGTTGGTGTTCGACACGTCGATCGGGTTGCGCGACGCTTTCACCACGACGGTCTGCGCCTGGCCCACGGTAGCGGCCGCGCCGACCGGGCCGAAGTTCGCTTCGGCGCCCGCGCCGATCAGGGCTTCGACTTCCTGCGATGCTTCGACCGAACCGGCACGCAGCACGCGCACCGCATAGCGGCCTGGCGGCATGGAGTTGGCCACATAGCGGCCCGAGGTATCGGGCGTCAGGCTGCGCTGCACGCCCGTCGTCAGGTTTTCCAGCACCACGGTGGCGCCGGCCGGCGCGCTCACTTCGCCGAAAATGGTACTGGTGGCATTCGACTGTGCCCAGGCCTGGCCTGGCACGCCGGCCGCCAGCGCAATCACGATCGCGGCGGCGCGGCTGATGTCGCGCAATTTGAGTCGGGGGCTATGCATGATGTCTCTCCGTCTATATCGAGGGTTATGCGCGCCCTCCCCACTCCAGGGCAGAGTCGGGGGAACGCAATTTTTATGGTGGTCGTCGGAAGGTAGCGCCAGGCAGTTGCACCTTTCGGGAAATCAGTCCGTTTCGGCTGATTTTCGTTTTCTTGGGATTACTTTAAAAAGAAAAATAAGTATCGTCAACAAAAAGAAAGTTATAACGCAAATTTATCGCTAAATCCAACACGCAAAGGCAATTTATCTTTCGATTTACTCGGCAGCCCGATAAATAACTTTCGTTATCGTGGTGTGGCAGATACACACGAACGCAAGGAGATACTCAGCAGCGCACGATCCGCGCAGTAATCGGGCGAGAAAAACACGAAAGAAGACAGGGGTCGCACCTTTCTCTTGCGTTTATCTTTCGTATTGTAAATTTCGGAATAGTATCTTTTCTTTTCCATGACAAGACCCCTGCCCGCCACCATGCCGACCGGCAGGCCGGGCCAACGTCACGCTTTAAAAGAACTTGTAGCTGGCCGAGAGGGCAAACTGGCGGCCGAACAAGTCCTGGCTATGGTTGTAGCCTTCCCAGCCGTTCGGGTCGTAGTACGGCTGCTTGTTGAACGCGTTTTTCACGTTCAGGCCGATGTCCAGGTGCTTGATCGGCTTCCAGCTGAAGGCCAGGTTCACCGTGGTGTACGACGGCGCACCCTTGCACTGGCCCGCAGGCAGTGCCACGGAGGCGGCGGTGCAGTTTTCCGGCGTGTTGTCCTTGTCCCAGGGGCCATACGCCCAGCGCGTCTTGCCCGAGTAGTTGACGAACACGCTGCTGACGAAGTTGCGGTAGCTCCAGTCAGCGTTCACGGTGGCGCGGTAACGCGGCGAATCGTAGTAGCCGACGGTATTGCCCTTGATGTCGCTGCCGTCTTCGCTGTCATGGGTGTCGCGCTTGCGGATGGTGGCCGCGATGCCGGTACTCAGCTTGCCCCAGTCGCCGAGCGCAAAGCGCGTGCGCGCGTCGATGTCCACGCCGTCCATCAGGGTGCTGCCCCGGTTCGAGTACGAGTTGATCAAGCCGCCCAAGTTGCCCACCGAGTAGCCCGGCACGCCGCCCGCGCACACGCCCGTGTTGGCGGGATTGGCGCACATGGCCGCCACTGCCGCCACGTTGCCCCGGTCCGTATCGGTCAGGTCATTGCGGATGGCGTTAGGCGTGCCGGCCAAGGTCGGGCCGTACTTGTCCACCAGTTCCGTAAACAGTTCGTTGAAGTCCTGGCGCACGATTTCGTCGCGGCGGTTGATGAACCAGTAGTCGATGGAAATGCTCACGTCCTTGGCCGGCTGCAGCACCAGGCCCACGGTGGAAATCTTGGCCTTTTCCGGACGCAGGTTCTGGTTCGGCGGCGTCAGGCCGCCCACCGTCGTGGAGCAATTCGAATTGAGCAGGCTCTTGCCCAGGTCCGCATCCGTTGCCCCCCTGGACTTCATCAGCGCACGCGCCATGGCATTCGTTTCGTCGCAGCGCACCGTGTCGCGGATGCCGCCCACCTGCGCAAAGACGCCGCCCGTGCCCGCTTCGGCCAGGTTGGGCGCGCGGAAGCCTTCCGAATACGTCCCGCGCAGCATCAGGTCCGGCCGCGCGCGCCAGATCACGCCCAGCTTGGGCGCCAGGTTGGCGGCGAAATGCGGGTATTTATCCAGGCGCGCGGCCGCATTGACTTCCAGGGTGTTGCTGAGCGGCACCACCACTTCGCCAAACACGGCGGCGATGGTGCGCCGGCCATCGAACCAGGAACCGCCCTGCTGCGTGATCAGGCCATTGGCCGCATCCGCGTTGCCGGGCGTGAGAAAGCTCTCGCGCATGATGTTGGTGCCCACGGCGGCGCGCACCTCGCGCTCGCCCAGCTTGAACAGGGTGCCTTCGACCTTCGCGTCCCAGGTCATCAGCTTGGTCCAGGATTCGATGGCGAAGGTCGGGTAGGCAGCACGCAGGAGCGCCGCGTTGGCGTCACTGATTTCGCCGAACTGGTAGGCGGGATTATCCGAGATGTACGTGCGGCCGCTGACGGGGTCTTTCGTGAACGGGCCGAACACCTGCTCGAAGCCCTTGATGTTGATGTTCGCCGTCTGGAACAGGGTCGAATGGCTGCCCGCCACGCTGAGCGCCGTTTCAAAATCCCAGCCGCCGCCGATGCTGCCGCGCAGGCCGACCAGCGCGCGATAGTTTTCATCGACATTTTTCTGGCCGAAGTGGCCCGTCGCATCCTGCAGCAGGTAGTTCAAGCCGGCCGCGCCGCCCATCCTGGCCAGCATATCGGCATCAAGCTTGCCTTTCAGGTAGACGTTGTTCGGGCTCAGAAAAGGTGTGGCGAAGGTATTCAAGGTATTGCCTGTGTTGCGTGCAAACCAGTTGTTGGTGCTGCCGCTGTTGAAGCTGGACGGCCCGTTTTCGCCGCGCATCTTGATGTGGGTGTAGGCGCCTTCCGCGAACGCTTCCATGTCGCCGCCGAGTTTCAGCCGGCCGCTCAGGTAGGCCGTGGCCCGCTCCGAGGTGGGCCCCGTGTCAAGCTGGTTGGGCAGCGCATTCCACACGCAGCGCGTACCCGACGCTTCGGTGATGCTGGTGTTGCAGCCAGGCGCGGCGCGCTGGGTGCGCGCATTGTTCTTCGCCTTGTCGAAGACAAAGAAGGTCCCCGGGTTCATCACGCCCGGCTCGCTGCCGACGCCCACACGCATGTTGGGAATGAAATTGGGATTGTTCGCATAAAAATACGCGGGACGCTTTTGATAAGTGTCGGCCAACGCGATGCGGTCGCGCTGGTAGACGTTCACGGAACCGTAGATGTTATAGCCGTCGCTGGCCAGGTCGCCCAGGCCATACAGCACGCTGGCCTGGCGCTCGCCATAGGCTTTCACGCTGGGTGAAAACTCGCCATTGGCGCGCACTTCCAGGCCTTGATACGACTTCTTGGTGATGACGTTGATGACGCCAGCCACGGCATCCGAGCCATACACGGCCGACGCGCCGTCCGTCAAAATTTCCATGCGCTCGATGGCGGCGGCGGGAATGGCGTCGATATTGACGAACATGGTCTGGAAGCCGGCCGGCGCGCCATAGAACGACAGGCGGCGGCCATTCAGCAGCACCAGCGTGCCCTGCGCACCCAGGCCGCGCAAATTGGCCTGTGAGCCACCGTCCGAGCCCGTAAACATCGAGCGGAAATCCTGCTGCGCCGGGCGGGCAGCGGGCAGGTTGTCGAGCACTTGCAGCAAAGTGAGCGCGCCCATGTTTTCAATCTGCTTGGCGTTGATCACCTGCACGGGCGACGCCGTTTCCGCGTTGATGCGCTTCAGGCTGGAGCCCGTCACTTCGACACGCTGCAGTTTTTCCTCCTCCGCTGCCAGCGCTGTCGACGCCAACCCTACCGCCACCATGGCGGCCATCAGTTTTTTCAAGTGCATTCCCATCTCCATTTTTATAAGTGATTTGTTTTCGTCAGGCTGCAAGAGCCCCTCCCCGATCCGAAGAGGGGCTCGTTTTTAGTGAAATGATGAGGTGTCTAGCGCGGCTTGACTGTCGCGCCTTCCGTGCCGGTCAGCACGGCGTTGGCCCAGTTGCCGCACACCTGGGCCGGGTGGGCGCCGCGCGCGCCCAGGGTACGCAAACTGAGCTGGCTCAAGCCGCGCACGTCGATTTCAGGTTTGACTACCCCGGGAGCGGTGACCAGGCCGCTGTCGTACAGCAGCCGCTCACCGCTCCAGACCTGGAATTGCAAGCCGCCCGCGCGGCGGCAGCTATCGTCCACGCCCAGGTCGGCGCGCAGCAGATTCCAGTTGCCCGCCAGCTGCAAGTCGATGCGGCTGCTCGGCCCCACGCCCAGGCCCTTGCGGAACCACAGCCCGTTCATGCGCATGTCGGCTGCCTTGCCGGCAGGCCGGTCGCGGCCGATATTCTTTGGCAGCGCCAGGTCCGACAAGTAGCGCTGTACTTCAGCGCCTTCGGCCACGCGGTGCTCAAGCACGCGGAATTCGGACAGGGTCACGGGCGCCACGTCGGTCGCCAGCGCCGCGTCAAACGCGCGCGCCACCGGCCCCGCCTGCGCCGCCGTGACCATCGGATCGGTGGACGCCGCGCCATCGCCTTCCGGATTTTGCGTGCTTACGACGCGGAAGCGCAGCAAGCGCCCGGCCGTGGCGGGGAAATTGATCGTCTGCGCACCCTGTTCCAGTTTGAGCGTGCCCCGCTGCAGCGGCGCGCCCCATTCGCCGTTGTTGTCGCCGATGTAGATTTCATAGTCGCGCACCTGGCCATGCTTCCAGTGCTGGTCGTTGCGCGGCGCCAGTTCGATGCCGTCCACCAGGCGCCGCTCCGTAAAGCCGATCACCCATTCGTGCGGTCCGCTTTTCACGGACGGGCTGCGCACGCTGCGGAACCACGTCTCCGGCTTGCCATCGAAAGCGTTTTCCAGCGGATAGCCGCTTTCCTCCGCAGGACGCGCCACCACCTGCATGGCGTCGGCCGGCAAGGCGCGGCCCGGCACGGGGGCGGCCGGGAAATCGGCATCGATTCTGGCCACGGCCAGCGCACCGGCGACCTGCAGCATCAAAGGCTGGCGAATGTCCTGCGCTGCCACTTTCACGTGCAGGGTGCCTTGCCTGTCTGCCGCGTCGAAGTACCAGCCTTCGACTGCCTTGTCATAGGCGGCACGGTCGGCGGATGCCGCGATCAGACGTTCGCCAGCCCGCACGGCGGCCGGTGCCCGGCCCGCCAGCATGCGCAGCGCATAGCCGCGACGCGCTTCCTGACCCGCGTACTGGCCATCGACAGCGCCAATATCGACTTGCACATCGCCGCCCGTCTGGCGCATGCGAATGATTTGCTGGCTGAAGGCACCGCCCTGGTACTGGCGCGTGTTACCGTCGTCTTCATACAGCGTGTACTGGGAGTCGCCGTGCGGGTAAATATCGAGGGTCAGCTGATCCTTCGGTTTCTGACCGTCGTACAGCATTTCCGGATACATGGGCAAGATGGCGCCGGCGCGCACGAACACGGGCAGCTTGTCCAGCGTGACCTGCATATCCAGGTCGCGCCCCTGGGCGGCGGCCGTGGCCTGGCGGCCATCCCAGTAGTCGTACCACGTGCCCTGCGGCAGGTGGATGCCCTTGCGCCAGCCGCCGCTAACGGCCTGGCTGCGGTAGACGGGCGCCACCAGCACGTCACGCCCCAGCAGGAATTGATATTTATAGGCTTCCGTATAGGCGGCCGGGTCTTGCGGGTAATCCCACATCAGGCCGCGCACCAGCGGCGCGCCCGATTGCTCCGCTTCGCGCACCAGCGTATACATGTACGGCGTCAAACGCATCTTGAGCTTCAGGTAGCGGCGGTTGATGTCACGGTACGGCTGCTCGAACCACCACGGATGCTTGCGCTCGGCCGCAGCCCAACCGGACATGCCCATCAGGACGGGCGTAAAGCTTTTCCACTGCAAGTCGCGCAGATAGGTTTCCGGGCTGCCACCGAAGATGGCGTCCACGTCGCCCGATGCATACGCCTGGCCCGACAGGCCCGAGCCGATCAGGGTGGGGATGTGCCAACGGATGTAATCCCAGCTGGCACTCTGGTCGCCCGTCCACGCCACGGCGTAGCGCTGGATGCCGGCCCAGCCCATCACCGTCCACAGGAAGGGCCGGCTGTCGGAATTATTCAGGATGCCGTCATAGGCCGACTTGTTCGCATCCATGGCGAACTGGTAGCCCTTGCCCGTCCACGCCACGTCCAGCTTTTGCACGCGGCTGCCGGCCTGGCCCACTTCCCAGGCAATCTTGTCGACGCCGTTTTCCGTCCACAGGCCCGTGCGAAAACCATAGCCGGCCAGGCCCTTCACCGTTTCCGGCAAATTCGTGTAGCCGCAGCCATAACCATCGTTGGGCAAAATCCAGCCGCCCGGCATATCGTGTTCGCGGTACTGGCGCGCCACAGTTTCCACCACGTCCGGCGTCTTGCCCGTGGGGCCATCGCTCCAGCCTTTCGGCACGGAGCCGGGCTTTTTCACGTTGTCGCCATCGTTATAGCAATCGGCGTCGCCATATTCCAGCGCCCAGCGGGGCAGCATGCGCGCGCGGCCCGTCAAGTCCGTGTAGCGGGCGACCACGTCGCGCAGGTCCTTGCCGACAAAGAAATACGCATCGAAGCGCCCTTCTGCATGCTGCAGCGAGATCTGCTCCTTGTCGCGCAAATCGTAGTTTCCGTCGGCCCAGGTATTGCGCAGCACGCCCCAGCCCCGTGAACTCATCAAAAATGGCGCGGGATTCGGCCGGTCGCCCTCTTCCCAGCCGCCCGAATACGACACGGGCACCTGCTTGCCCTTGAATTCGAAGCGGCCATTTTGCTGGCCGCCGCCAAAGTAACGCTCGCCCGGCCGGCTCGATAGCACCTGCACGCCCTGCTTGTCGTCGAGCGACAGCGGCTGCACTTCGCGCCACAGGGGCACCAGGTCGCCCTTGCGGTACAAGGTAAAGCGCAACGGTTGACGGTCGATGCGCAAGCTCAGGGCTGCGGTGCTGATCAGGATATGCTCGGCCTGCTCGCTGAACTGGTACGCCACTTGCGCGGCAGGCTGGCCCACCACGACGGGGGCGGCCTTGTCGCCCGGCCCCGTCAAGCCCGCCTTGCCGCCTGCCTGGATGCGCAGCACATCCGCCTGCGGCAGGCTGATACGCAGCTGCATGCCTGTGTCGCTGCGCAGGTCCCAGCCCAGCCCTTCCCCCTTGGCCGCGTCGGCCGCATGCATGGCGGAAATCGTCTGCAAATTGCCGATAGTCGCGGCCTGCAAGCCGGGCGCAACCAGCGTGGCGAGGGCGGCGAGAACGCAGGCGGCAAGGGCGCGGCGGGGAAGCGGGAGAGGTTTCATCTGAGGGCTTTCAAAAATCAATGCGATGGAAATACTTTAAGAAGAAAAATAAATATCGTCAATCAAAAGAAAGATAAAGAGGCAATTTATTAATAAAATGCCCAAAACCGACGTATTAATCTTACGTTTTGCCAAATTTTCACAAAACATACTTTCGTTATCGTCGCATTTCAGCGACAAGCGGCAGCGCCACAGGGTTTCATGCGGCACTGCAACACGATTTCAAGCGGATAAAACGACATTATTTCGCAAGTCATCAAACAATTGACTTTCGTTTTACTTTCGTATTTGACTTTTCGAAATTTAGTATTTATGCTTTCCCCAACAAACACTTTATTGACACTCCATGACTACCCTTCTTCAGCGTGACATTCAAACCTGGCGCGACATCGGCGGCCTGCACACGGCCGAGGAAATCGCGCACCAGCCAGCCATCTGGCGCGCGCTGTCCAGCATTTTGCGCAAGCAGCAAGCCAGATTGGCCGCCTTCCTGGGCGACGCGCTGTCCAATCCCGCGCAGCGCGTCATCCTGACGGGCGCCGGCAGCTCGGCCTATGTGGGCGAGATCGTCGTCGATACCCTGAATGCCGCCTGGCCCGCGCAGATCCGCGCCATCGCCACCACCACCCTGCTGACCCACCATGAGCTGTACCTGGAAGCGCACGCGCCCACCCTGCTCGTCTCGTTTGCCCGCAGCGGCGACAGCCCGGAAAGCCTGGCGGCCGTGGAACTGCTGCGCCAGGTCGTGCCCGGCGCGCGCTTTTTGAACATCACCTGCAACGCCGATGGCAAGCTGGCACGCCAGGGCGCCAATGACAGCAATACTTATAACTTGTTGATGCCGGAAGGCAGCTGCGACCGCGGCTTCGCCATGACCAGCAGCTTTAGCAGCATGCTGCTGGCGGCCCTGTCTGTGCTGGGCAAGGACACGGATTTGACGCGCCTCGACACGCTGGCGCAGTTGGGCGAGCAAGCCTTGCGCGACTGGTCGGCGCCTGTGGCGGACCTGGGATCAACCCCCGTGCAGCGCGTGGTCTACCTGGGCAGCGGCCCGCTGGAAGCGCTGGCAAAGGAAGCGGCCCTGAAGATCCTGGAATTGACAGGTGGCCGCGTGATGGCGATGGCGAATACCCCGCTGGGTTTCCGCCACGGCCCGAAATCGGCCGTTACCAAGGAGTCGCTGGTGATCCTGCTGCGCAGCAGCAAGCCGCTGGCGCGCCAGTACGAAGACGATCTATTGAAAGAACTGCAGCGCGACAGCGTGGCGCAGACGTGCCTGACGGTGGGCATCGGCGGCGACTTATCTGTCAACTTGACGGCCGACGCACCGGTCTGGCCCGACGCATGGCTGGCGCCATTGTGGCTGCTGATGGCGCAGCAATATGCGCTGCACCAGTCCGCGCTGCTGCAACTGCGCCCCGACAATCCATTTGCCGGCGGCATCGTCAACCGTGTCGTACAGGGCGTCACCATCTATGGCCATGAGCAATTCTAATCACACTGCGGGCTACCACGGCATCGACATCGGCGGCAGCAAGATGGAACTGGTGGCCTTTGCCGACCGCGACGGCGCGCTGGCCGAGGTGTTCCGTGAGCGCGTGGCCACGCCGGGCGACGATTTTGCCGCCTTCGTGCAAGCCATCGTCGACCTGGTGGCGCGCGGCGACGCCGCCCTGGGTCTGACGGCGCCCGTCGGTATCGGCTTGCCCGGCGTGATCGACAGCGCCAGCGGCCGGCAACTGAGCTCCAACGTGCCCGCCCTGAACGGCCGCCTGGTGGCGCAAACCCTGCAGCAAGCTTTGCTACGCCCTGTCGCCATCGGCAACGATTGCCAGTGCTTCGCCCTGTCGGAAGCGCAAGGCGGCGCGGCCCAGAATGCCGCCAGCATGTTCGGCGCCATCCTCGGCACGGGCGCCGGCGGCGGCTATTGCGTGAGCGGCCAGCTGCTGCGCGGCTTTAACGGCGTGGCTGGCGAATGGGGCCACTGGAGCCTGCCCGCCACCCTGCTGGCGCAGCATGGCCTGGCCGAATATCCCTGCCCATGCGGTAAAAGCGGCTGCCTGGAACGCTATGTCTCCGGCCCCGCCATGCGCAAAATCCACGCGCATTTCGGCGGCGACGGTGCCGAGCCGCTCGCCATCGTGGCCCGCGCCAACAGGGGCGATGCAGTAGCAGAACGCACGGTCGCCGTGCACCTCGATGTGCTGGGCCACGCGCTGGCCGGCCTGGTGCTGGCCTACGATCCGCACCTTATCGTACTCGGTGGCGGCCTGTCCAAGCTACCCCACCTGTACGACAAGCTGCCGGCCGCCGTCAAGCGCCATCTGTTCCCCGGCGTGCACGTGCCGCCCATCTTGCCGCCCCGCTTTGGCGACGCCGGCGGCGCGCGCGGTGCGGCCCTTTTGATACGACAACATACAAAGGCGTCAACATAATGAAGCAAGTGGAAAACCCGACCTTTACACTGTCCCCGATCCAGCAAGTGATCAAGGCGCACCGCCGCGGCGAACGCGTGGGACTGTATGCCGTCTGCTGCAGCCACCCGAGCGTGCTGCGCGCCGCCATGCGCGTGGCCAGCGAGTACGACACCGTGCTGCTGGTCGAAGCGACCTCGAACCAGGTCGACCAGTTCGGCGGCTACACGGGCATGACGCCGGTGGCCTTTCGCGATAGCATACTGGCACTGGCGCGGGAACAGGGTTTCCCGATCAGCCGACTGGTGCTGGGCGGCGACCATCTTGGCCCGAACGCCTGGCAGCACCTCGATGCGGCCACCGCGATGGCCCACGCCGAAACCCTGATCGCCGCATATGCGTCGGCCGGTTTCCATAAAATCCATCTCGATTGCAGCATGCGCTGCTTTAATGACCCTTTGCAGCTCGACGATGAAACCGTGGCGGCCCGCTCGGCGCGCCTGTGCATCGTCGCCGAAGCGGCAGCGGCCGCCGCCGGCTTCGCACCGCCCGTCTACGTGATCGGCACGGAAGTGCCGATTCCAGGGGGCGAAGCGTCGCTGGCGCAAGCCGGCGCCGTCACCAGCCCGCAAGCGGCGCGCCGCACCCTCGACGTGCACCGCAGCGCGTTCCTGGAAAACGACTTGCATGGCGCCTGGCGCCGTGTGATTGCCATGGTGGTGCAGCCGGGCGTCGATTTCGACCAGAACAGCATCCAGCACTACGACGCGCCGGCCGCCGCCGAGCTGTCGGCCTTTGTGGCCGAGCAACCTGGCCTGGTGTTCGAAGCCCACTCCACCGACTACCAGCGCGAGTCCGCTTTGCACGCCATGGTGCGCGACCATTTCGCCATCCTGAAAGTGGGCCCGGCCGCCACCTTCGCCCTTCGCGAGGCGCTGTACGCCCTGTGCCAGATAGAAGAAGAACTGCTGCCGGCGCACGCCACGTCGCAACTGATGCAGGTGCTCGACGACGTGATGCTGGCCAAGCCGAAGAACTGGATCAAGCATTACCTGGGCACGCCTGACGAACAGCGATTGATGCGCCGCTACGGCTTGAGCGACCGTTGCCGCTATTACTGGGGCGAGCCGGCAGTGGCGGCCGCCGTCGACAAGCTGCTGGCCAATCTGGACGCCCTGACGATTCCGCTGCCACTGCTGAGCCAGCATTTGCCCGAGCAGTACCTGGCCGTGGTACAGGGCAGCTTGAAAGCGGAAGCGCCAGCCTTGATCGAGCACAAGATCGGCAGCTTGCTGGCGCAATATGCACGCGCCTGCAACCGCAATGCGGCCGTCCCCGTCGTTGCCGAAGCGGCAATCTGTTAAGCTCGATATTTTCATTTTTTACTGAGCCCGCCACCATGCGAAATACCAGCCAACGCCGTGAATCCATCCTCCAAATGCTTGCCCAGCAGGGTACGGTGCAAGTGACCGATCTGGTGGAAAAGCTCGGCGTGTCCGCGGTCACCATCCGCAGCGACCTGAATGCGCTGGAAGCGCAAGGCATGGCCACGCGCAGCCACGGCGGCGCGACCCTGACGCGCACGCCACCGCCGGAGCACACGATACGCCAGAAGGATGCCATCAACCACGAGCAGAAGGAGCGCATCGGCGCCTTCGCTGCGCGGCTGGTGGAACCGGGCGACAACATCATCATCGATTCGGGTACCACCACCATCTCGCTGGCGCGCCATTTGCGCGACGCGACTGGCGTGACGGTGGCCACGAATGGCCTCAACATCGCGTGGGAACTGGCCGACGCGCCCGGCGTGGACCTGATCCTGACGGGCGGCCTGCTGCGCAAGCAATCGCTGTCGATCCAGGGCAGCCAGGCCGAAACCTGCTTGCAAGCGTACAGCTTCGACAAGCTGTTTTTGGGCGTGGACGGCTTCGACCTGCAGTTTGGCGTCACCACCCACCACGAAGCGGAAGCAAGCCTGAACCACAAGATGGTGGAACGGGCCAAGAAGATCATCGTTCTCACGGACGCCTCCAAGTTCGGCCGCGTCAGCCTGCACCGCATCGTGCAGCTGGACCGCGTCGATACCGTCATCACCGATGCCAGCATCAGCCAGGAATACCGCGAAGGGCTGCAAAAGCTGGGCATCGAACTTTTTATAGCGGAATAACACATGCTGAGTGGCAGAATCCTTACCCCATCTGGCTGGATCACGGGCACCATCACTTTTGACCAGCGTATCGTCCAGATACAAGAAGACCCTGCCGCCGACAGCGCGCTGACCATTCTGCCCGGCTTCATCGACCTGCACGTGCACGGCGCGGCCGGCGTCGACATCATGGAAGGCGGCGACGCCGGCGCCACCGTGGCGCGGGTGCACGCGCGCCACGGCACCACGGCCCTGCTGGGCACCACCCTGACGGCCAAGGAACCCTCGATCCTGCGCGCCCTGCAAGGCCTGGCCGGCGTCATCGCCGAGCGCCCGGCCAACGGCGCGCGCATGCTGGGCGTGCACCTGGAAGGACCTTTTTTAAACCTGCATCGCCTGGGCGCGCAGCCGCCCGACGTGGTGCAAGCCAGCCTGGCGCTGGTGCAGCGCTTTCACGCCATCGCGCCCATCAAGGTACTCACCATGGCGCCGGAAATCCCCGGCCATCTGGAATTGATCCCGCAACTGGCGGCGATGGGCATCCGCGTGCAGATCGGCCACAGCGCCGGCACGTATGACGAAGGCGTGGCGGCGCTGAAGGCCGGCGTCTCCGGTTTTACCCACCTGTATAACGGCATGACGGGCATGACCCATTACGACCCCGGCATGGTGGGCGCGGCGCTGGCGCATGCCGAATACGCGGAAATCATCCCCGACCTGCAGCACGTGGCCAAGGGCGCCTTGCGCGCTTCCCTGCGCGCCATTCCGCGCCTGTATGGCGTGACGGACGCCACCTCGGCCACCGGCATGCCCGACGGCGAATACGGCCTGGGCACGCAGCGCGTCTACAAATGCCTGGGCTGCGTGCGCCTGGCCACGGGCTCGCTGGCCGGCAGCGTGCTGACCATGGACCAGGCCCTGCGCAATTTCGTCGAGCTGGGCCTGGACCTGGCCGACGCCTCGAACCGTTTGTCGCTATACCCCGCAGATTACCTGGGCGAATCCGCACGAGGCCGTTTGGCACCGGGCGCCTGGGCCGACATCGTCGTCCTCGATGCCACACTACAGCCCGTGTCCGTCTTCGTTGAAGGCGCGGCCATCGATCTTTCCACCCGCTAGACCCAGCCCCCAACCTCAACCCCGTCCCGGAGTTTTCATGCACGACACGTCACACAAGGCCCCCGTGTGGGCCATGCGCTACCTGCTATTTATTGCCGGCATGGGGGGATTGCTGTACGGCATAGACATCGGCATCATCGCCGGCGCCCTGCCCTACCTGGAATCGACGGCCTCGGTGGCCTGGAAACTGACGGCGCAGCAGCTGAGCTTTATCGTCGCCGCCGTGCTATTGGGCTCAGTCCTCTCGTCGCTGTTCGCCGGCGCCCTGGCCGACCTGCTGGGCCGGCGCTGGGTGATGTTCCTGGCCGGCGCCCTGTTCAGCGCCAGCATCCCGCTGATCGCCCTGGCCGACGGCTACACGCCGCTGCTGCTGGGCCGCCTGCTGCAAGGCATCAGCGGCGGTTTCATCGGCGTCGTCGTGCCCCTGTACCTGGCCGAATGCCTGCCCGCGCAGCAGCGGGGACGCGGTGCCGCCCTGTTCCAGCTGCTGCTGACCATCGGCCTGGTGGCCGCCGCCCTGATCGGCCTGCAGCAGGCGCAGACGGTGGAAACGGCCACACAGGCGGCGCAAGCGTTGCCGGAAGCGGGCCGCATCGCCGCCATCTTCACGGCCAAGGACCACGCCTGGCGCAGCATCTTCTGGGTCTGTCTGACGCCGGGCCTGGTGTTTACCGTCGGCGCCCTGCTGCTGGCCGATTCGCCGCGCTGGCTGGCGCAACGGGGACGCATCGAACAGGCGCGCCAGTCGCTGCTGCGTACGCGAGTGCCCGCCGCCGCCGAGCTGGAGCTGCGCGAGATGCAAGATACGCCAGAGAACGCTGCCAAGGCGAGTGGCAAGGCCAGGGACCCGCTGCTGAGCCGCCGCTATGTACTGCCCTTCCTGCTGGCCTGCCTGATCCTCGCCTGCACGCAGGCGACGGGCATCAATTCCATCCTTGCGTATGTCGTCAATATCCTCAACCAGGCCGGCTTGTCGGGCGCCTCGGCCAATATGGCGGACGTGCTGCTGAAGGTACTGAATGCCGTGATGACGGTGGTGGCCGTGCTGCTGGTGGACCGCAAGGGCCGAAAATTCCTGCTGATGCTGGGCACGGGCGGCATCGTCGTCTCGCTGCTGGCGGCCGGTTTGCTGTTCCGCGGTGCGGAAGCGCACCTGGCCGACGTGCGCCCCGCCATCGCCACGCAGGTACAGGCAGACGGCCTGACCCTGCACCTGGACACCGCCACCCTGCAAGCCCTGGGCGCGGCGACCGACGGCACGCCGCAGCAGCTGACCATCGCCTACGCCTACGGCCCCTTCACCAATGTGAAAAGCCTGCGCAGCGACGATCCCGTGCTGCGCCAGGTGACGATCGCCCGCGCAGATGCCGTGCAGGCCGACAGCGTGATCGGCGTCTTCTTCCGCAAGCTGCACCTGAACCCCTTCGCCGACCCGGCCGCAGGGCGCGAAGCGCCGCTGCGCATCGAGAAAGCCAGCCTGGGCCCCGTGCCCTCATCCACGCACGGCTGGCTGGTGGCTGTCGCCATCTGCGTGTTTGTCTCCAGCTTTGCTGTGGGTCCTGGCGTGTGCGTGTGGCTGGCCCTGTCCGAGCTGATGCCGACCCGCATCCGTTCGAACGGCATGAGCATCGCCCTGCTGGTGAACCAGTTCGTCTCGACGGTGATCGCCGCCATCTTCCTGCCCACCGTGGGCTTGCATGGCTACTCGACGCTGTTCTTCTTTGGCGCCAGCTGCACCGTGCTGTATTTCCTGGCGGCCGCCTTCCTGCTGCCGGAGACGAAGGGCAAGACCTTAGAAGAAATTGAAGCGCACTTCGCCAGCTAAGCAACTGTAGCAGTCTCCTTTACGCCCCCGGTCCATCATCCCGGGGCTTTTTTTTGCCTGCCAGGCAAGTTTAAAGGGCTGGCGCGCGCGGCACTGTACGGTTTTCCTTCAGCAATCCCGGCCGCCTGGGCTAGAATCTGGCTGCGTCGTGCTGCTCACGAGGCGGCAATGGCGCCATGACAAAAACTACCAGGAGACACAGTGAGCTTATTTAGAACCAAGAATTTGGATGACATGATTGCCCACAGCAAGAAGCCGGGAGGTCTGGCCAAGGTGCTGGGGCCCTTCGACCTTGTGCTGATGGGCATAGGCGCCATTGTCGGCACCGGCATTTTCGTGCTCACCGGCACGGGCGCGCTGACGGCCGGCCCCGCCCTGTCGCTATCGTTTGTCGTGGCCGCCGTCGCCTGCTGCTTCGCCGCCCTGTGCTATGCGGAATTCGCCTCCACCGTGCCCGTGGCCGGCTCCATCTACACCTACAGCTATGCCACTTTGGGCGAGCTGGCCGCCTGGATGATAGGCTGGGACTTGCTGCTCGAATACGGCCTGGCCGCGGCCGCCGTCTCCGTCGGCTGGTCCGGCTACTTCCAGTCGCTGCTGTCGGGCTTTGGCATCGCCCTGCCCGTGGCCCTGACGGCCGCACCGGGCGCCCTGCCCGGCGTGACCACCTTCATCAACCTGCCGGCCCTGGTCATCATGCTGCTGCTGACGGCCATGCTGGGCTGGGGCGTGCGCGAATCGGCGCGCCTGAACAACATCATGGTCGCCATCAAGGTGGGCGTGGTGCTGCTGTTCATCATCTTCGGCGCGCGCCACGTGCAGCCGGCCAACTGGCAGCCCTATATGCCCTTCGGCTACCATGGCATGCTGAGCGCCGCCGCCCTCGTCTTCTTTGCCTTCATCGGCTTTGACGCCGTCACCTCGGCCGCCGAGGAAGTCAAGAAACCGTCGCGCGACTTGCCCATCGGCATTATCGGCTCCCTGGCCGTGTGCGCCGTGCTGTATGTGGTGGTGTCGGCCATCATGACGGGCATCGTGCCGTATCAAAAATTCCTCGGCGTCGACCATCCCGTCTCGCTGGCCCTGCAATATGCGGGTGAAAACTGGATCGCCGGCTTCGTCGACCTGGGCGCCATCCTGGGCATGACGACCGTCATCCTGGTGATGGCCTTCGGCCAGACGCGCATCATCTTCGCCATGTCGCGCGACGGCTTGCTGCCCAAGCGCCTGTCGACCGTGCACCCGCGCTTTCACACGCCGTTCTTCGCCACCTGGCTGGTCGGCATCGTCTTCGGCCTGATCGCCGCCGTGATTCCGCTCAACATCCTCGCCGAGCTGATCAACATTGGTACTTTGGCCGCCTTCACCATGGTGTCGATTGCCGTGGTGGTGCTGCGCAAGAAGCGTCCCGACCTGCCGCGCGCCTTCCGCTGCCCTGGCGTGCCGTATGTGCCGGCGCTGGCCGTGATCATGTGCGTGAGCCTGATGACATTCCTCAGCTGGGTCACCTGGATGGCCTTTTCCATCTGGCTGGTGATCGGCCTGGTCATCTACTTCGGCTACGCGCGCCGGCGTTCGCTGCTGCACCCAACGCAGTAAAAAGTCCCCGCAACGACATATTCTGTCGCTGCCGCAGTTAAGATGGCGGTCTCGCAAACAACGCAGGCCGCCATCCATGCAACCCTCTCCCGATCTCATCGCCCAGCTGGACCGGAGCACGGACCAGCTCAAGCGCGCGCGCCTGCGCAGCATGCAGCTGCTGGCCGTCGGCTTGCTGCTGCTGGCCGCGCTGGTATTTGCCGTGGCCCGCTCGCAACGGGGCAGCCACGCCGCCTGGGGCTATGTGGAAGCGTTCGCCGAAGCGTCTATGGTGGGGGCGATTGCCGACTGGTTCGCCGTCGTCGCCCTGTTCCGCCACCCGCTCGGCATCCCCCTGTGGCATACGGCCATCATCCCGAACAGCAAGGCGGACATAGGCCGCAGCCTGGGCGCCTTCGTGGAAAACCATTTCATTAGCGAGCAAGGCATCGCCGAGCGCATCGTGCAAGCCGACCCCGCCGCGCGCATGAAAGACTGGCTCAGTGACGAGATCCACGCGCAGCAGCTGGGCAAGGCCGGCGCCGGCGTCGCCAGGCAGCTGCTGGCGATGGCCGATCACGACAAACTGGGTCGCTTGTTGCGCGAGCAGGCCAGCAGCTACCTGGGCCAATTGAATCTGTCGGATGTGGCGGCCGACTGCATCGATGCGCTGATCGCCGATGGCAAGCCGCAGGAACTGCTGGACTTTATGCTCGACCGCAGCGCCGCCTACCTGGACGACGAAGCGCACCACGCTGCCATCGGCGACTTCGTGCTGGGCGCCTTCCAGATCGAGAACGCGCTGGTAAAAAAGGCCGTGAAAGCGTATCAGCCGCGCATGATCGCCTCACTGCAAAAGTTTGCCCTCGCCGTGCGCGTCGACCCGGCCCACCCGCTGCGCCAGCGCATCGCCGGCTGGATTGCCGACAGTGCGCTGCACCTGAAGGCCGATCCGCAGTGGCAGGACACCGTGCGCCGCTACCAGCTGCAACTGGTCGCCAGCGATACGGTGCAAGCCATGCTGGGCGACGTCTGGAACAACCTCCGCAGGCGCCTGCTGGCCGACCTGCACGCCGACCAGCCCATGCTGGCGCAAGCGATCGCCAGCCTGGCGCGCAACATGGGCCAGGTGCTGGGCACGGATGCGACTGCGCGGATATGGCTGAACGACGCCATCGTCGCCGGCAGCGGCTCGCTGGTACGCCGCTACCGGGGCGAAGTGGGCGCCTTCATCGCCGGCCGCCTGGACTTGTGGAGCAAGGAAGAAATGAGCGAGCGCATCGAACTGGCCATCGGGCGCGACCTGCAATTCATCCGCATCAACGGCACCATCGTGGGCGGCCTGGCCGGTTTGTTGATCTACGCCGTCAGCCAGGCGTTTTAAGCGCCACCTACCAGCCGGACACGCTGCCAGCCGCGGCTGCGCACGACACCACGCCGCACGCGGTGCTGAACAACATCGGCACGCCGGCGCGCCCCGTGGCGATGCAGGTCACGGCGGGGGGCACAGCAAACAGCAAGGCCAGACAGGCTATCGTCTGCAGGCGCCCCAGGGGCGGGGACGGGGCGGCCATGCTGCGCCACATGCCGGCGCACACCGCCAACGTCAAGCGCGGATGGCGCATGCGCCTGAACGGCAGCTTGTCCATGCCTGCCTCTGCCCTTCCCTTTGCCGACCTGTTCGCATGCATGTCCATCTCCTCTGTCAGCCAATACCGGCTAGGCCCGCCGACTTGGGCGCCTGGCCCACTTACGTATCAGGCTGCCATTGCATTTTGCCGCATAAAGTTCCCAAATACAATAAAGAGATCCATAGAGAAACATTTTTTTGGGGGTCAGCCTGCGGTGCAACAGGGAAATTCTGTCTTCTCAGAATGACATTGCGGCGCGGCGCGCTTGCACTGGCGTCCAGGCCGAAACAACACCATAGATGAAATTCACATAAAATCATGACAATCAATAATTTTCGTCAAATTTCATTTATTTAACGCAGGATATTCCCGCGCTCCCAAGCGGACCGCCTGTGCATGGCGCTGCAGGAGACTGGCGCGCCAGGCAGCATGCTCCACGCATCCCGTCAAAGTTGATGTACATCATAATTTTCTAAACAAATTCTTGCTATCCTGTAAAAAATTGACAGGAATACCGGATGAGCAAGACGCAGTCACACGCCACCCTGACAGACCACGTGGCGCCATGGCGCTCCTTCTACAAGCTGCAACTGTGACCGACTCGGACGTCGACTTCCTGCTCACATCGGGCTGCCACCATGCGGGCGTGGTCTCGCCGCCTGGCAAGCCTGGCTGGCGCAGGGCCCGGGCGCGCAAGTGGCGCCGCCGGCCATGGCCTGCGACCTAGACGACGCGCCAGGCAGTTACGTACGACAAACCTGATCACCGACAGCCGACAACCGAGGAAAACACCATGCCCTACACCACCCTGCTGGTCCACGTAGACAATTCCCGCCACTGTGCCCAGCGCATCCGCCTGGCCGCGCGCCTGGCCATTGCTGAAGGCGCCCACCTGATCGGTTCGGCCATGAGCGGCATCTCGCGCTATGCGTACGGCGGCGGCGTCAATGCGCTGCAATTCGCGCCGGCGCAGATGCAGGCGCTGCGCAGCCAGGCCAGCGAAGCCTTGCATGAATTCGAGCGCATCGCCCGCGAAGAAGGCCTGGGCACTTACGAAACGCGCTTCGTCGACGACGATGCGCAAGGCGCGCTGCTGCTGCAGGCGCGCTATTGCGACTTGCTGATCCTCGGCCAGACGGATGCGCAGGATACGCCGTCGCGCGTCATCGCCGGCACGCCCGAATACCTGATGCTCCATTGCGGCCGGCCCGTGCTGATGGTGCCGCACGCGCCGTCCGCTGCGCTAGCGGGCAGCGCGCAGCATCCGCTGCTGGCCTGGAACGGCAGCGCCGAAGCGCTGCGCGCCATCACCGATGCGCTGCCGCTGCTGCAACGTGCGCAGCAGGTGACCCTGGCCGTCGTCAATTCGCACGCCCAGCCGGCCGCGCACGGCGAGCAGCCGGGTGCCGACCTGGCCCTGTACCTGACGCGCCACGGCGTCAATGTCGAGGTGCTGCAACACGACACGCCGCCGGGCCAGGACGTGGGCGCGGCATTGCTGGCGATGGCCGCGCAGCGGCGCTGCGACCTGGTGGTGATGGGCTGCTACGGCCACATGCGCCTGCGCGAGGCGCTGCTGGGCGGCGTCACGCGCACGGTGTTGCAGGAGATGACCTTGCCGGTGCTGGTCTCGCACTGACAGCGTCAAGCTGCCGTGGCGCCGAACAGCGCACCGATGCCCGATGCCGCCGCCGGCCCACGTTGTGCATCCGGTGAAACTCGCGGTGCCGCAATGGCATGCTGAAACTCCTTTATGCATGAATGGACGGGCCGGTGGGTGCGGGAAAGCGCACCGTCACCACCAGGCCCGTGCCGTCCGGCCCGGCGGCCAGCTGCACGCTGGCGCCATGCGTTTCAGCGATGCGCCGCACGATCGACAAGCCCAGGCCGCTGCCCGGCTGGTGCGCACCAGCAGCGCGGAAAAAGCGTTCGAACACGCGCTCGCGCAAAGGCTCGGCGATGCCGGGCCCCGTATCGCTCACGCGTAGCAGCACGCCATCGGCCCCGGTGCAGCAGGCCAGCGCCAGCGTGCCGCCGGCCGGCGTGTAGCGCATGGCGTTGTCCATCAGGTTGCGCGCCAGGATCAGAACATGGTCCAGTTGCAAACGGCATGGCGCCGTGGCCAGGTCGGCCCGCAGCAGCAAATCCTGGCGTTGCGCCTGCACCATCCAGGCAGGCAGCTGTTCGGCCAGCAAGGCGGCCAGGTCCAGCACGGGCAGCTCGGGCGGCGGCGACTGCGGGTCGAGCCGGGACAAGGTCAGCAACTGCCCCACCAGACGCGTGGCGCGGTCCACGCTCAGGCCCAGGCCCGTCACGGACTCGCTGCGTTCAGCATCGCTGCGCGCGCGCTGCAACACCTGCAGGTTGGTCTTGATGGCCGCCAGCGGCGTGCGCAATTCATGCGCGGCATCGGCCGTGAAGCGCTGCTCCTGCTCGCGCGTCTGGCGCACGCGCACGAACAGGCGGTTGATGGCCTGCAGCAGCGGCTGCACTTCCATGGGGGCGCCCGTCACGCTGACATTGGCGAGATCGTCGGGCGTGCGCTGCGCCACTTCATCGGCGCAACGGCGCAGGGCGCGAAACACGCGGTTGATGCTCCACCAGATGGCCAGCGCCGCCAGGGCCGCCATCGGCAAACCGATGGCCAGCAGCTTCAGGGCGAAGCGGCTGCTGATTTCCTGGCGATGGCTGGCCGGTTCCGCCACCTGGATCTGCAGCTGCGCGTCGTGATTCCAGCTCGTGTAGATGCGCCACAGGCGGCCATCGTTGTCGCGCCAGCTGTAGCCGACATCGGCAGGCGCGGCGAATGCCCGGTCCGGCGCGCCGGCGTTCTTGTACATCAGGCGGTGCTGCGCATCCCATACCTGGAACAGCAGGTACTGGCGGTGGTTGCGGTTCTGCGCCGCCGGCATCACCAGCGACGTGCTCGCGCCATGCTCCTGCACTTCGTGTTCCGCCAGAGAGAGCAGCAAATGCCCCGTCTCGGCCAGCGACTGGTCGAACAGTTCCTGGCTTTCGCGCCCCGCTTCCAGATACACGATGGCGGCGCTGAAGCCCCATAAGGTGAATGTCAGTCCCAGCAGCACGGCCAGCAGCGTGCGCCGCAGCGACCATGCGCCCGCGTTACCCGGGATGGCGGGCATCATGGACACGCCTGCGTATCGGGCGTAGCGGGCTTGTCGATGCTGTAACCGATGGCCAGTGCCTGCATGCCATCCTCGCCCGGCAGGGCCGGGGCTAGCAACAAACAGCCATAGCGGTGCAGGCGCACGGCCATATGCGCGCTTTCGGCCGACTGCACCCAATCGACCGCATAGCCGGCTTGCTCCAGCCCCATCTGCGTGGCGCGCCCCAGCTGGGGGTCGTCTTCTGTCAGCAATATGCGCATCCTGGCCTGTCCTGTCTGAATTTCATGCAGGCAGCGTAGGGGCCGGACATTAAGAACTTCTTAACATCTGCTGGCGACCATCCGTCCAACGTCCACTTCCGCTGCCTCCCATCTTAACCGCTGCCAGCCTTGCTGGACAATACTGGCCCTGCTCGACGCTCGCCATCCGGTCCATCGACTGAGGCGGCGCCAACACGATTCATCCACGCGACTCACCGAGAAGTATCTACCATGAACACCGAAAAATTGACGACGCAAGGCTGGCGCCACGCGGCCCCGGCACACCTGCTGCACTGGCTGATGGCCGTGCTGATCCCCGCCATGCTGGCCCTGGGCTGGACCATGATGGAGGTCGAGGACGATCCCGGCAGCGAGGTGTACTTCAATCTGCATAAATCGCTGGGCTTGCTGCTTTTGCTGCTGCTCGCCGCGCGCGCCGCATGGCGCCTGGGCCACAGGCCGGCCTGATCGTGCTGCATGCGCTGGCGGGCCTCAAGCATCTGCTGCTGGACAAGGACGGGGTCTTCCAGCGCATGCTGTAGCGCGCACCGCCTTTCATCGCTTCTTCACGCAGCGCTCAGCCGCGCTTCATGCACGGCGCCGATACTGGTCATGCCTTCCACCCGATGAGCAATACAGCATGGCCACAACAGACTACACCTCGCATTTCCACGCCCGCCGGCGCCTGCTGTTCAGCGCCGGCACGCTGGCGGCCCTCGCCGCCTGCGGCGGTTCGTCCGTCTCGCTCATCGCCCCGGTGACGCAGCGGCAGATCGCCGTCGCGCCCGGCGTCAGCCTGCAGGTGCGCGACTGGCCAGCAACACCGGGCGGCGCAGGCGACGACGTCATTGTGTTGCTGGCCGGACTGGGCGCCAATGCGCATGCCTTCGACAGCCTGGCGCCCGCGCTGGCGCAGCGCCACCGCGTACTGGCCATCACGCGGCGCGGCTATGGCGCTTCGGGCAAGCCGCTGCCCGTGGACGACGCCAGCTATGCACCCGCCACCCTGGTGGCCGACCTGCTGGCCGTGCTCGAGGCCCTGCACATCGAGCGCGTCATCTTGGCCGGCCACTCGATCGCCGGCAACGAGCTGACCCTGTTCGCCGGCATCCATCCGCAGCGCGTGCGGGGACTCGTGTATCTGGACACGACCTTCGATTACCTGGCCAGCGGTGGCTTTGAGGAGCCCGAACCCTCATTCCTCGATGAACCACAGCCCGGCCCGGCCGACCTGGCATCGATGCCCGCCTCGATCGCCTATGCCAAGCGGCTCACCAAGCAATGGTGGCCGGCACTGGAAGCGAACTGGCGCGCCACCTTGGAAGTGCTGCCCGGCGGCGCGGTGCGGCCGAATACCCCGCCCGCCATTGCCAGGGCCATGGACAAGGCTGCGCACAATTTCTCGCCTGACTACCGCCGCGTGCGTGCGCCGGCGCTAGTGGTCACCGTCGATCCCGGCACCCTGCGCAAGCTGTTTCCATGGCTGTTGCAGGCCGATCCCGCCACCCAGGCCGCCGCGCAAGCGGTGCTGGACTCTTTCCGCCCGCTGCGCCTTGCCGATGGCGAGCGCCTGGCGGCCGCCCTGCCCGGCAGCAGCCACCTGGTGATACGCGACGGTTTCCACAGCGATTTCTTCATCGAATACGAATCAGCCGTGGTCGGCGCCATCGAGGCCATGCGTTGGGACAGATGAAGCACCGCTGGCCAGCACCTTCGGCGACCCGGCCTGGCAGCATCAACCCAGCTGGTACCAGATTTCCAGCGCCGACCACCTGATTTCGCCCGTCAACCAGGAGCGCATGGCAGCGCGCCTGCAAGCGCGCAAAGTCATCGCCCTGAACGCCAGCCACGCCTGGCCTCGCGCCCCGTGGAAGTGGCGGCGCTGATACTGGAGGCGGCTGGCTACAGCCAGCCCTCGCGCCTCAGACGCCGGTGCAGCCAGTAGCAGCCGGCGATAATGACCACGATCACGGCCGGATAGCTGCCGCGCCACTTCAGTTCGGGCATGAATTCGAAGTTCATGCCATACAGGCTGAAGACCATGGTGGGCACGGCCAGGATGGCGGCCCAGGCGGCCAGGCGCTTGACCACCTCGTTCTGGCGGATCGAGATTTGTCCCAGCGCCACCTGCATGGCCGAATTGACCAGTTCGCGCATCTGCCCCGCCGTGTGCGTGACCCGCTTGACGTGGTCGAGAATGTCGCGGTAATAGATGCGGTTTTCCTTGGGCACGATATCGCCATGAAAACGGATCAGCTGGGTGCAAATGTCATGCAGGGGATGCACGGCCGCATCGAGTTTCAGCAACTCCGTCTTGAGCTGGTAGAAATCCTGCAGCTTGTCTTCGGAGAGACTGGGCTGGAACAGTTGCAATTCATAGTGCTGGAACCTGGCTTGCAAATGGTCGATGCAGGGCTGGTACTGGTCGACGATGAAGTCGATGATGGAATACAGCACGTAGCCGGGACCGCTGGCGAGTTTCTGGGGCACGCTTTCCTTGCGCTCACGCAACTTCGCATAGCCGGCCGAGGCGCCATGGCGCACCGTAATGATGAAGCGGGGGCCGAGAAACACGTGGGTTTCGCCGTAGACGATGACGTCGCCGTCCAGGGTAGCCGTGTGCATCACCATGAACAGGGTGTCGCCATACTCTTCCAGCTTGGGCCGCTCGTGCGCGCCCTGCGCATCTTCGACGGCCAGTTCGTGCAAGCCGAAGGCCGATTGCAGCGCCTGCATGGCCGTGACGTCGGGGCTGGCCATGCCGATCCACACGAAACAATCGGGGTCGCCGAGGAAGTCGCCCACTTTGTCGATGTCGAAATGGGCTATTTTCTTGCCATCGCGATACGCTTCGCAATTGACGATGGCGGCGTGGGTACTCAGGTCCATGGTGATTTTCAGCTGATGGGGGCAATATTGGGGGGCCAGTATAGCGGAAAGACCAGGTGCCTTGTATCGCCAAGCGGGTCGGCACAAGGCGGTCCGGCCCGCTTGGCCTCAATAGCGGCAATTCAAGCTCTGCATCACATTGCGCGGATCGCCGTAACTGACGCGGCGGCCTGTGCCGATGCCCTAGTGCTGGCGTCCCGCGCGATCTTGTAGGTGTCGCCAGCCTGCAACTGCCAGCCCGGCATCAGCTGGCCCGGCACTTCCAGTTCCACGCCGCGCGAGCGCACGCCGTCCATGGTGCGGCAGGCATCCATGCCCGTCAAAACCGCTGAGTTTTCGTCACACGCGGAGGAAAAAACACTTCACAATGTCAAACGACACCGTGCGGCAAGGCAGCACCATCACGCCGTGCTCTCCACGCGGCTCAGTTACGCCATCACCTTGTCGTGGAGCTTGCCAATCAGCTTGTCCAAGGTGACCGGATATTGCCTCACCCTCACCCCCGTCGCGTTGTAGACGGCATTCGCAATCGCCGCCGCCACGCCGCAGATGCCCAGCTCGCCCACGCCCTTGGCTTTCATGGGCGAGGACATGGGGTCCGTTTCATCGAGGAAGATGACGTCCTGGTGCGGGATGTCCGCGTGCACGGGCACTTCGTAGCCGGCCAGGTCGTGGTTGACGAAAAAGCCGCAGCGCCGGTCGACCACCAGTTCTTCCATCAGGGCCGCGCCTACGCCCATGGTCATGGCGCCGATCACCTGGCTGCGCGCCGTTTTCGGGTTCAGGATGCGGCCCGCCGCGCACACGGCCAGCATGCGGCGCACGCGCACTTCGCCCGTGTCGCTATCCACGCCGACCTCGACGAAATGCGCGCCAAACGTCGATTGCTGGAATTTTTTGTCGAGGTCGCCGTATTCCATATGGTCTTCCGCCACGACATCGCCATGCAAGGCGGCGGCAGCGAGCGGCACGCTGCGCTCGCCCTGGCTGACTTGCCCATCGGAAAAACGTGCTTGATTTTCATCAAAACCCAGCTTGCCGGCAATGGCCTGGCGCAGGCGCACGCAGGCCGCGTACACGCCGGCCGTGGAACTGTTGCCGCCCCACTGCCCGCCCGAACCGGCCGAAACGGGGAAATCCGAGTCGCCCAGGCGCACGACGACACGGTTCAAGGTCACGCCCAGCATTTCGGCCGCCGTCTGGGCGATGATGGTGTAGCTGCCCGTACCGATGTCCGTCATGTCCGTTTCCACGGTCACGATGCCGTTGGCGTCCAGGCGCACGCGGGCGGCGGACTGCATGACGAGGTTGTTGCGAAAGGCGGCCGCCACGCCCATGCCCACCAGCCAGCGGCCGTCGCGCCGCGTACCGGGCCGGCTTTGCCGCTCCTTCCAGCCAAATTCCACGGCGCCCGTGCGCAGGCAATCGATCAGGCGGCGCTGGGAAAATGGCCGGCCGGGCTTTTCCGGGTCGACCTTGGTGTCGTTGAGGATGCGCAAGACGATGGGGTCCATGTTCAGCTTGTCCGCCATCTCGTCCATGGCGATTTCCAGCGCCATCAAGCCCGACGCCTCCCCAGGGGCGCGCATGGCGTTGCCTTCCGGCAAATCGAGCACGGCCAGGCGCATGGCTGTCATGCGGTTCGGCCCTGCGTACAGCAGCCGCGTCTGCATCACGGCCGTTTCCGGTTTACCGCCTGGCAAATCGCCGGACCACGATTCGTGGCCGATGGCCGTGATCTTGCCGTCGCGCGTGGCACCGATGCGCAGGCGCTGAATGGTGGCGGGCCGGTGCGTGGTGTTGTTGAACATCAAGGGCCGCGTCAGGGCCACTTTCACGGGGCGATGCGCGGCGCGCGCGCCCAGGGCCGCCAGCAAGGCTTCCGCGCGCACGAACAGCTTGCCGCCGAAACCGCCGCCGATGTAGGGCGAGACGATGCGCACCTTGTCCTTCGCAATGCCTAGCGTGCGGGCCAGGTCGCCCCGGCCCCAGTCCACCATCTGGTTCGCCGTCCAGACCGTCAACTTGTCGCCCTCCCAGGCGGCAATCGAGGCGTGCGGCTCCATCATGGCGTGCGACTGGTCAGGCGTCGTGTAGCTGGCGTCCAGACGCACGGGGGCATTCGCATAGGCGAGCGCGAAATTGCCCGTCTTGCTGTCGGGCTTGTCGTCCTTCGGCTTGGTGGCGCTGCCCTTGGCCTTGGCCAGGTCGAACGCGCCCTGCTGCTCGACATACTTCACGTCAAGCAACTGCGCGGCCGAGCGGGCTTGCTCGAAGGTTTCCGCCACCACCAGCGCGATGGCCTGGTGGTAATGCGCGATATCCGGGCCGCCCAGCAGCTTCGCCGTGTTCATCTTGCCTTTGCCCAGCTTGCCTGCCGAATCGGCCGTCACCACGGCCAGCACGCCCGGTGCGCGCCGCGCGGCGCTGGTATCGAGCGAGGCGATACGGCCCTTGGCAATCGCCGCGCCCACCACGTAGCCGTAGGCGGCATGCGGCGCGGCTTTGTTTTGTTCATACGCGTACGGCGCCGTGCCCGTGGTTTTCAGGGGGCCGTCGATGCGGTCCGTGGGACGGCCCACGACTTTCAGCTGGTCGATGGGGTTGGTGGTGGCTGGAGTAGAAAATTTCATGGCCTTAGCCTTTCTTCGCTTGTGCTTCAGCCATCACGGCAGCAATCGTGCGCTGCGCCAGGGTCACCTTGAAACCGTTGTCGGCGGTGGGATGCGCGCCGGCCAGCAGGCGTTCGCTCACGGCGGCCGCGCCAGCGGGCATCGCTTGCTCGGCGGCAAGCACTGTCCACGGCTGCGGCGCCACGCCGCCCAGGGCCAGCTTGCCCGTGCCGTTGGGCAAGATAATGGCTGCCACAGACACCAGCGCGAACGCGTACGAGGCGCGGTCGCGCACCTTGCGATAGACGTGCGTGCCGCCAACGGGCGGGGGCAAGGTCACGCTGGTGATCAGTTCACCGGGCTGTAGCACGGTTTCCAGCTGCGGCGTATTACCCGGCAAGCGGTAAAAATCGGCGATGGGGATGGTGCGCGCGGCGCCGTCGGCCTGCACCGTGTCGATGCCGGCGTCGAGCACGCGCATGGCCACGGCCATGTCGCTGGGATGCGTGGCGATGCAGGCGGCGCTGCCGCCCAGGATGGCCAGCGGCCGGCTGTAACCCGCGATGGCGGAGCAGCCGCTGCCCGGCACGCGCTTGTTGCAGGCCTGGTTCGTGTCATAAAAATACGCGCAGCGCGTGCGCTGCAGCAGGTTGCCTGCCGTCGTCGCCTTGTTGCGCAATTGCGCCGAAGCACCGGCCAGCAAGGCGCGCGACAGCACCGCGTAATCGCGCCGCACCGTGGCATGCGCCGCCAGCGCCGTATTGCGCACCAGGGCGCCGATGCGCAAGCCGCCGTCCGCCGTCATTTCAATCCGATCCAGGGCGAGGCCATTGACGTCGATCAAATGCGCGGGGGTTTCAATCTCCAGCTTCATCAAATCGAGCAGATTCGTGCCGCCGGCGATGAACCTGGCGCCTGGCGTGCGCAAGGCTGCGGCCGCCGCTTCGGCCGGTGTGGTCGCCTTCTGGTAGCTGAACACTCTCATGCCGGCCTCCCCGCCACCTCGGAAATCGCCTCGATGATGTTGGAATAGGCGCCGCAACGGCAAATATTGCCGCTCATGCGCTCGCGCAATTCTTCCGGCGTCGCCTGCGGCGGCGCGTTCAAGTCCACGCTGACGTGGCTGGGGATGCCCTGGCGGATTTCTCCCAGCGCGGCGACAGCGGAACAGATTTGCCCCGGCGTGCAATAGCCGCATTGATAACCGTCATGCGCGATGAAGGCGGCCTGCATCGGGTGCAGTTTGTCGGGCGTGCCCAGTCCCTCGATGGTGGTGATGCGGGCGCCCTCATGCATCACGGCCAGGGTCAGGCAGGCATTGATGCGCTGACCGTCGAGCATGACGGTGCAGGCGCCGCACTGGCCGTGGTCGCAGCCTTTTTTTGTGCCCGTCAGGTGCAGCTGTTCGCGCAAGGCGTCAAGCAAGGTGGTGCGCGTGTCGAGTTCCAGGCGATGGCGCCGGCCGTTGACCTCCAGGCCGACGTTCATCAGCACGGGCGGCGGAGAAAGACTGGCCTGGCTGGCCACATTCACCGCTTCCGCCACGCCAGGAACGGCCACCGCCGTGGCCGACAGCGCGCCGGCGATCAGCAAACCGCGCCGGCCGGCATTGATGTGATTACACTCTGTCATGTCGCGCTTCCTTCTGGCTGTAGACTGGCTGGGTGGGCGCATGCAGGCCCGCAGTGACAGTCTGGCGGCAAGAGAGTTACGCGTCTGTACGCGAACGAACGTTCAGCCTCAGGCTGCGCCGGGTCGTGCCGGCGCCGCCCAGCGCCGCATGGCCCGTGTGGCGGGCACAGTGGTCGAGCGCCTGGCGCAAGGCCGTGTCGACGTTGCGCAGCGACATATCGTGCCGCTCGGCCACTTCCTGGCGGCTCAGCTCATCCACGCGCAACGCTTCAAGCACCTGCTGGTGGCGCCGCGGTAACAGCGCGACAGCCTGCGCCAGGCGCCGCACGTCCGCCTGCAGCTCGGCCAGGCGTTCCGGCCCCGCCGCCGTATCGGCCAGGAAATCGACCAGGCCAGCCTCGCCATCGCCCTCGTCCGCATATAGCCAGGCGCGGTTGCGGCGCAGGCTGTCCATGGCCGCATTGCACGCCACGCGAAACACATAGGCGACGGGGCTATGCGCCAGCGGCGCACCGTCCCCGGTCGTCAGCGCGCCCAGACGCAGCCAGGCGTCGTGCAGGCTGTCGCTGGCCAGTTCGGCACAACCCAGGTGGCGCGTAAGGCGCCGGTGCAAGCCCCGGTAATTGCTTTCCAGCACAGCCTGCAGCCGCGCGCCCTGCCCAGGCGCCGACAGCAGCGCCACGTCGTTGGCCGCCTGCAGGCGGGGCCGGATGGCGGGCCCGTAGCAGGCCATGCCTGCATGCCCCATTGCGCGCAAGGGCAAGGGCAAGGCTGCGGCCAAGCGGGCCATCATGGCGACAGCCTGCTGCGCTCTTGCGCCGTCAGCTGGCGCGTGGCCGATTCCGGCAACGTACCCAGGCCCAACACGCGCACGGCGCTGCGCGGGTTGTAGTCGGCCGCCTCGATGCGCGCGCCATCCTGCGGGGCAGCTTGCGCGCTGTCGGGCGGTGCGTCATTGCCAAAGCCCAGCACGCGCACCGTGAACACGGATGGCTGCGCCGAACGGGTGGCGGCGCGTTCGCGCTGCACCACGTCCTGCGCCGCCGCCGTCGCCTGCGTGGCGGCCGCGCTGGCGTTCGTCATGGCAGCCACGTTGACGGACGCCACCGTCGGCATGCCCTTGGCTTCGCCCTTGACCTGGATATTCGCCGCATTCATCACCGTCAGCGCGGCCAGGTTGACATTGCCCGAGACGCGGATGCCCGCCTCGCCCGCGTCGATGGTACCCAGCGGGGCCAGCAAGTCCACGTCGCCAGCCGGCACTTCGGCAATCGGCGCCAGGGTGGCGATGCCGGCGCCCGTGCTCGGCACGTCGGACGAGAGGGTCACGTTGCCCCAGTTGTCATACACGCGCTTGGGCGGCGTGTAGACGATGGTCGACTTCGAACCACGGCCCGCGTTGATGTCGCCTTGCGACGACCAGCCGAGGATATCGCCGCCAAACGTGGTCATGACGCGGCTCTGGCCCAGCAGGATGCTGGCGTGCGAGTACAGGTCGATATTGCCGCCGCCCTTGGTGATGACGCCCGAGGTCGACGGCGGCGCCTCGCCCTCGATGCCGAACACCTGCTTGCCGCCCGGCGTCAGCAGCTGGATGTCGCCGCCGAAGTTGGTATGCACGTAACCGCTGCGGGGCACGATGCGGTCGTCTCTTCCCGAGCTCGGGTTGTAAAGACCAAACGTGCCGCGGTACATGATGATGTCACCCGCATAGGAAATCGCCTTGCCGCTGGCGTCGGTGGCCGGCGCCAGGCCCTCGATGGCGTTGCGGCTGCGCAAGAAGCTGCCCTGGCGCGAACTGCCCGCATCGTTGTACTCGCGTCCGCCCGCCTTCAGTTCCGCAAAATACACCTCGCGGGCGAACATGCGCTGCTGCGGCTCGGGCAAGGCCAGATAGAAGGCCTGCGCCTCGGTGGGCGTGCCCTTGAAGGCGTAACGCTCGACTAGCCAGGTCGCCAGGTCGCTGTCGTACGCTTTCACCACCTTGCCGGCCTGGTCGGCCAGCGGCACGCCTGCCTGCGCCACGTTGGCCGGGTCAAGATACGGCTTGACGAAGCGCAGGTAGTCGAGGCCGGCCGCACCCACACCGGCCTGCATGGCGATGCCGGCGCCCGGACGCTTGTCGCCCTGCACAATGGGGCCGAGGCTGACGATGCTGCCTTTGTCCTGCATCAATATGTTGCGCCCGGCGCTGATATCGAGCGTGCCGGGGCCGACCACGTTGAAGGAACTGCCGAGGATATCGCGCCCGGCCGAGACCACCGATACGTCCTGCGCATTGTTATGCACGAACAGATTGCTGCTGTTGTTGAACATCATGTCGCCCTCGCTGGCGCCCACGCCTTCCAGCAGCGCCGTGCCGCTGCTGACGATGTCGCGCCCCGCCTTCATCCAGACCGGTTGCGCACCCTCATACCAGGTGATGCCCGCATGCTTGGCGTCGTAGAATTCGACGATGCGCCCGACGTTGACACCGAGCAAATCGCCCTTGACGGCATAGATACGGGCCGCCTGCGTGCCGCTGTTGCCAGGGCCGGCGGCCGAATCGGGACCGAAGGCGAACAGCGGGTATACGCCTTCCCTCGCCGGCGCCCCCGTGCTGGACAGATTGCTGGCCAGGGGACCGGTCAACCACGAATTCGGGGTCAGGGCGAGATAGGCGGGCTTGAACGGCGTCGCCATGCTGTCCGCCGCCGCGCCGGACTGGCCGATGGTAAAACCGCCAGCATAGATGGAATCACCGGCCAGCCACTGCAGTTGAGCATTCGGCGAAGGCGCCAGCAGCAATGGTGCCGCATAGCTGTTGGCAGCATTGCTGTCCACAATCGTCTTGCCGTAGTACAGGCTGCCATGCGCTGCGACAACACGCACGATGGAAGGGTAGATGGTGGCGAAGTCGGTTTCCGTGCCGATCGACGCCGTCAATGGCGTCAGATTACCGCCGGCGGAGAATAAGTCGAGCGCCGTGTGCGGCGTCCACAGGCTGAACCAGCTGTTGCCGATACCCAGTTCGCCCGATGGCGCAAGCGCCGAGGTCGGGTTGACCATCAGTACGCGGCCCGGGTCGGCCACATCTTGCAACACCTGGTCGCCCAGGGTCGCTACGCTGAACGTGGCGTCGCCAGGCACCAGGGTCATGCCGCCCTGCGGCGTGGCGCGCGTGGCCGTAAAGGCATCGTAGGCGCGTGTTTCTTTGGGCGCGTGATCGGTACTTTGTGTGCCATATTGCAGCTTCAGGCTGCCCAGCTGTGCGGCCGACGTTTCCGCATGGCCGCGCAAGTCGACCAGGGCGCCATTCATGTGGCCAGCATACGGCATGCCTGCCGGGTTGATGGCGCCGCCCACGCGCAGGTCCAGGTCGCCGCCACCCGTCAACAGCATGCTGCCATCGGCATGCACGCGGCCCGTACTGCCCACGGCCAGCAGCAAGCCCTGCGAACGGGTATTGATATTCGCGTTATAACTGCTGCCCTGCGCCAACGCCAGCGCGCCGGCGTCGCCCGCCACCTCGGCGCGCAGATTACCGCCGCCCAGGGTACCGAAACCCGTAAAGCCCAGGACGTCGTCGGCCAGGGTGCTGCGGCCCACATAGGTACCGAAATTGACCCACCAGGCCACCGGCTGTGCCAGGCCGCCGATGGCGAGACCACCGCTGCCCTGGCGCCACAGCCAGTTGCCCCCGGCCGTGCTGTCGTAGCCCGCGTCCGCAGTGACGGGACGCAAATTGGTCGCGGCACTGCGGCTTAACAGCGAGCCCGTCAGGTCGCCGGCAACCTTCAGCAGCAGATTGCCGCCCTGCTCGGGGTACCAGGCGCGGTACATGCTGCCGGTGCCGCCATCGACCAGGTGTTCATGCTCGCCGTCCGGATTGTTCAATACCTTGCCGTCGGCATTACGCGCCCGCGCCTGGTTGAACGGGTCGCCTGGCGCCGTCGCCGTGGACGACATGCCGGCCGTGTACACGCCATACAGGCTGTCCATGCGCAAGTCGCCGCCACTGAGCAGGTCCAAATCGCCCGTGCCCGTGCGCAGCACGCTGTAGCGCAAGCTGCTCGCCTTGTAGTCAAACGTGGGGCTGGAGGTGCCGCACCAGGTGGGGTATTCCTCGCACAAAGTTGGCCAGCCTATAGCCACGGGGTCGAGCAGGTCGCCCGCCTTCACGCTGGGGTCGGCAAACTCTTCCGCGCCGGCCTTGGTCCACACGTATGCCACCTTCAGCACGCACAGGCTCGTGTCGTTGGCGCAAAAGACTTCGACGGTCTGGCCGAACTGGCTGGTGAATTCCTCGGTGATGGGCTCGCCCGCCACGATACCGGGGATGCCTTCGCGCTCGCCCAGCTCCTGCGCTTCCTTGGTCCAGTACTGCACGCCCTTCGGCGGCACCAGCACGCCATACATGCCGTAGTGGCTGTCCGCCAGGCGCAGAGTGCCATGCTCGGGATGCGCCTGCACGCTGCGCGTATCGGCCGCAGCGAGGTCGGCGCCGGCCACCAGACGCATGCCCCACGCTTGCGAGCCTTCGGCCAGCATGGGCGCGATGGCCCACAACTTGCCCTGGCTGCCCGCCACTTCCGGGCGCAGCGCGATAGCCTCCACATTGGGCATCAGCTTGACATCGGTGCCGGATGGGATCAAGGCGCCCACGGCCAGCGCCAGGTTGCCGTTGAGCATGAAGCTGGAACGTTCGCCCGCCACGCCAGGCAGCGGCACGCCCTTGGGCCAGGTCATGGCGCTCACTTTCACCGTTTGCTTGAGTACGCTGCCTGCATCGAGGCGCATGCCGGCGTCCAAGGTTTGCGCCGTGGCCAGCAGGCTGCCGGCCGCGTGGACGATATTGCCGGCGCTGTCGCGCACGGCGGCCGCCAGCACCGTGCCAGCCGGCAAGGTCACAGCCTGGTCCAGGGTTACGGCCACGGGCAGGCGCGTATTGGCGCTCAGATTGAAGCCCTTGACGGGCAGCTCATAATTGAGCACGGCGCCGCCCGGGAACAGCGTGCCGTCGGCCACGGTCACGCCCTGGCCCGGCACGATGAGGTCGCTGCCGTTGATGTCGCGTCCCGGCAGCAATACCCAGCCTTTGTCATCCTTGGTGGCGGGCGGCGGCGCGAAGCCGTCGTTGATGCTGCCGTAGATGCTCAAGTCGCCGCCGGCGCGCAGCAACAGGCTGCCCACTTCGCCCGAGCCGCGCACATTGCTTGCTTGAAAGCGCGGGTTCAGGCTGGCGTAGCGCATGTCTGAGAGGTCCAGGTCGCCCTGCACCACCAGGTCGCCGTCCGGCGTCTTGCTGACGATATCGACGCCGGGACGCACATGCAACACATCGGCATACGCGGCCGTGGTCAAGCCCGCCAGCTTGCCGTTGCGCAAGTTCGTGTTGGCCAGCGCCGCATCGATGAAGGCCGTGCTGTCCACGTGCTTGCTGTCGAGATATGCCTGATTGATCACCTGGTAGGGGCGGCCGCTGGCCGACAGGTCCGTGGCGTAGGCCGCGTCGTCATAGCGCTGCATGGCGTTGACGGCGATCGATTTCGCGCCGCGCACGGTGAAACCGCCACCGGCTGCAATGCCGACATCGCCAAAGGTGGCGGCGTCAATGTCCGTGCGCGCGCCGCCGCTGCCCAGGCGCGGCGCACTCAGTTCCAGCGTGCCGCGCGCGGCGCCGTCATATTCTCCCTTGCCCTTGCCGGCCACGGCCGATGTGCCGTGGCGCAGGTCGATTTGCGCGCCGCCGGCCAGGTTCAATGTGCCCTCGCCCGCGTTCAGTTCCACCATGGCCCGGTTCGGGCTATCGATGATCTTGCCATAGCTGTCGACGCGCAAGACGGTGCCATGCGCATCGAGCACGGCGTTGCCGGTCAAGGTGAGGCCATGCTTGCCGGCCAGGCGGATGCTGCCCACACGCTCGCCACTGGCGTCGATGGTGCCGGCGACGGTCAGGCGGCCGTTGTCGACGGACACCTGCACGTCGCCCGCCTTGAGTTCGTTGCCTATCGTCAGATCGCCCTGTTTCAGCTGGAAGCTGCGCCCGCCCGTCACGCCGCCTTCCGTCAGGCGCGTGTTCAGCACGGCAAACTGGCTGTCCAGCGTGCCGCCGGCGCCCAGGGTGTGCGCGCGCACGTCCACGCTGCCCTTCTTGTATGGCACCACGCTACCGCCCGCGTCGTAGCTGCCGCTGGCGCCACCCACAATCTTGCCTTGCAAATCGACCATGCCGGCCGCGCCGTCGAGCGCCACGGCCTTCAGGCTGCCGGCGCGGTTATTCTCGGCCGACAGGTCGATCACGGCAGCCGCAGCCTGGCCGATATCGCCGGCGCGGCTATCCAGGGTCACGTCGCCGCCCCAGCTGTATTTATCCACGTCGAAAAAGGTGCTCTTGCGGCCCGCCATGTCGATGCGCGCGCCGTCGGCCAGGCGAATGTCGTGCTGCGCATTGACGGTGAGCTTGCCGCTAGGCAATACCACGGCCGTCGCCACAGTCACGCTATCGCCATGCAAGGCCAGCTGGGCGCCCAGTCCATCGTTATTTTTGACGGCAGCCGCTGGTGCTGCGCCGGCCGGCGCCGTTACCTTCAGCGCGCCGCCCGCCGTATAGCTGTGCGCGGAACCGGCGTCGCCCGTCAGCAGCGGCGTGATGATGTTGAGGTTGCCGCCGCTGACCTGGTAGCCCTTGCCTGCCTCGTAGGCGCCCTGCGTCTGGTAGACGGACAGGCTGCCCTTGTGGTTGGCCGTGACCTGGCCCGATGCTTTCAGGTTGACCGTGCCAAAACCCAGCGCCAGGCGGTCGAACGAGGCGACACCGGCCGGCTGCGTGTAGGGGCCGAAGCCGAAATCGATGCGCTCCGCTTCCAGGTTCAGGGTGCCGCTGCCCGTGCCGGCGCCATGCGCGATCACATTGCCGGCTGGCGACAACGCGCCGCCCCAGATCAGCTTGGCCGTGCGGATAGTGGCCACGGCATCGGCGCCGCCCTGGCCATACATGGCCGGCGTGGTCAGCACCAGACGCTCCAGCGTGGATTTCCCCGTGCTCTTGTCATAGGTATCGAGCACCACGTCGCCATAGAAATTGACGCTGTCCGCCGCGCTCAGCATCAGCGCCTGCAGCGCCGGCGCGCCCGTGCTGGTGTCGCCGCGCAGCAGACGGTCCAACACGCCCTCGTTCATGGCCAGGCCGCTGGAACGCGTGCCGCTGGCCTGGGCCGCCGCCAGCGCCTCGCTGCTGCCCATGTTGATGGCGCCCACGGACAGGCTCAGGTTGCGCGTGCCGTAGCGCGCCGTGTCGTCCAGTTCAAACCTGCCATTGGTCGACAGCAGCAAGGTGCCTTCCGAGTACAGGCTGGCCGTGCCGGCGCAAACATCGGCACACACGCCGATGCTGATGCCGCCACGCGCCGAACCGCCGACCGGCGCCACGTTCATCAAGCCGTTCGAGGCGGCAAGCACGTGCATGTCCGGGCGGGTCTTGTAGATGAAGCCGTCGTTGGCGTCATACGCGGCCTTGCCGCGTCCCAGGGTGCTGATGCCAGCGCCAGGCGCGATATCGATCAAGCCATCGCCAAAATTATAATTGCTAGGGTCCTGGGCCACCAGGAACACCTCGGGCGCCGACAAGATGGCCCCGGCGCGCAGGTAGATGGCACGCGCCGAGTTGACGTCAAAGTTCACGTAGTTGCCGCCCTGGCCGTATGTCACCGTGGGTGTGTTGCCCACCACAATGCGGGCCGCGCCGATATTGTTCAGGCTGGAGGCACGCACGCTGACCAGCCCCGTGCCGCTGGTGGCCGGCGCAACATCGGCGAGGATTTCAATCTCGCCGTTGGAACTATTGCTCGACCCCAGCATCACGGTGCCGCCATAGCCGCCTTCGGCTGCGGCGAACTTGCCGGTGCCGCGGAACTGGAATGTGTCCAGGCCGCCATCTTGCGCCAGGGTCAGCTTGAGCGTTTTCGCATCGGACGGCAGCATGGCACGGGGAATGCCGCGCGTTTGCGCATCGGCCAGGGCGAAGGCGGCATAGCCCGTTTCGTTGTACTGGGAATAGGTGCGCAAGACCTTGGCCGGCGTGAGTATCAGCTGGCTGGCCAGCGGCGCGCGGATATCCGTGCCGGCAATCGACAGGGTGCCGGACGCGGCCCAGGAACCGTTGCGCAGCTGCTGCGCCAGGGTGTCTGCGCTGCCCTGGTCCGCCAGGCCGTTCAGTTCCACGCGGAAGGCGCCCGGCAGCAAGGCATAGGTCGAGGGCATCAGGGTGTAAGTGCCGGCGGGCAAGCCCGGCACGCCATCGTCTATCGTCACCTGCCGGCCCACGGCCGCATCGGATGCCGCCTTGCCTCCGCCCGAAGGCGATTGCGGCGCCTGCACGCCCGGCACGATGGCGTACACAGGGTTGGTCGCCAGGCCCGGCAAGACAAAACCACCGTTCGCGCCCACCTGCACCAGCGGATGGGTGCGCGCGTCGGTGGAGCCGCCGCGGCCGGCGATGAAACCGGCACCCGTCAGTTCACCGCCGCCGGACAGGTCGAGCAGCGCGCCCGGCTGTACGTCCACGGCCACGCCGGCCATTTGTACGCCGATGCGCAGCAGGCCCCCCTGCCCACTGAAGCCGCCCACGCCCAGGAGGGCGGCCGGCTTGCCATCTACATTCCATGCCTGCCCATCGACGGTGCCGCCATACGGCATGACCAGGCCGGCGCCGCTGACGGAGGTGATACTACCAGGCAACAGATTCACCGTCAGGCTCTTGTCATTGTCATAGCGGGCCGCGCCGATCGACAGGCGGCCCAGCGGCGCGCGCACCACGCCGCCCTGCTCGATATGCGCAGCCTCCAGTTCCAGCGAACCGAAGGCGGAATACGGCATGGCAGGCATGCTCTCGGTACTGCGGCCAATGGTCAGGCTGTGCGCAGGGTCGTAGCCGAACTTACCGTCGACCGAGCCAGAGCCAACGCGCACGGCGGCGCCGGCGCCCGTTTCCGGATACAGCTGGGCCGCACTGAGGGTCATGTCGCCCGGCGAGGACAACACCGTTGTCGCTTGATTGCCATCCCAGCCCAGTGGCGACAGCAGGAAGCGCAGGTCGCCGCGACTGGTCAGGCGCACATCGTTGGCCGCAATGTCGACCATACCGCGCACATCGATCAGGTCGCCCGCTAGGCGGATCTGGCTGGCGACCGGCGATGCGCCCGCACTGCCCGGCCTGACATAGTAGTCACGCCCGACCGGCTTGACGCTGGCCAGGCGCACATACGGCGCCGCGATGCTGACCTTCGCGCCAGGCTTGCTGCCAGGCGACAACATAGGCGCACCGTACAGCTGGAAGCTCTGTTGCAGCGTCAGCGACACGTTGCCATCGAAGGAGGCGGCGCCAAGCAGGGCCAGGCTACCGAAACCGCCCGCTTCCACCTGCTCCACCGAAAAACGGCCATGGCCATACTGCAGCACCTGCGCCGCCTCCTGCGCACTCATGCCATCGGCCAGGTCGCTGGCGCCCTGCTGCTGCGTCAACCTCAGCTGGCGCCCCTGCAGCACCCTGGGCGTGGCCAGCACTTTCAGGTACTCGGGCGTGCCCGTGGCAACGGACAGCGTGCCGCCCGCCGCGCCCGCGCCGCCCGCCCTGGCCAGCAGCTGGCCATCGAGGTACAAGCCATTGTTCGACGCCAGCGCGATGCTGCCGCCCGCGCTGGCCACGTCGATGGCCGCGCCGTTCACACCGTTCACGTCGAGCACGGCATGCGCGCCCGAAGCGTCCAGCACGGCGCCGCCGCGCACGACGACAAACAGGCTGGCCGCCGAGGTACTGCCCTGTGCATGGTCGATCTCGCCGCCGATGACGATGCTGCCGCCGTCAAGCACCTTGCCGTAGCGCCGGCCCTGCGCGTCGGTGGCCGTGATGGCGCGTGACGCCACGTCCAGCACGGCGTTCTCGCCTATCCACAGGGAACGGCCATGGCCGGCCGCCTCCACCGCCTCGGAGACAGGCGTATCGACGGCCACGCCACCCAGGCTGATCTTGCCGCCCCAGGCGTTCAGGCGCCCTTCCACCGTCAGCTGGCCCACGCTGGACAGCTTGATGGACTGGCCCGCATCGACGCTCACCACGGCATTCTTGCCCACCAGCAGTTCGGCGCTGGCCATGTCGGCCGCGCCGGAGCGGACATCGCCCACCTGCAGGGCCAGGCTGGCGCCCTTGCGCTGCGTCAAAGTGCCCTTGACCGCGTTCTGCGTGACCGGCTCCGGCGTCCACAAGGCCAGTTTTTCATTGTCCACCACGCGCAGCACGGGCATGCGCACCTCCACCTGCGTGCCCTCCGCAACAGTCAAGCCCTGCTTGCCGACCAGGCTGTAGCTGGAAAAACCCTGTTCAAAGAAGTCGCCGCCCAGCTGCAAGGCGCCGGCCGCAGGCTTGTCAGCTTGGCCAATGACTATCTTGTTAGCCTGCAGCTCCAGCTTGCCGCCGCCTTGCACGCCATGGCCGCGCACTTGCGCGCCTTCGCCCAGCAGCAGGTCGGCCTGCGCGCCGTAACTGGCCAGGGTCAGGTTGCCGCCCTTGCCGCCCTGCTGTTTCGCCTGCGACAGGATGGCGGCTCCCGAGCTGACATCGATCAGGCTGGCGCTGCCGATGCGCACGTCGCCAACCGCGCGCAGGGACACGTTGCCGCCGTTCACATACGGCAGGCCGGCGGCGGCCAGCGGGTCGCGCAGCACATTGGCCAGCAAGCCGCTGGTGTCCAGGCTCACGCCATCGGCCAGCACCAGCTTGCCCAAGGGTGCGCCCGGATTGACGAAGGTATCGAGCATGCCCAGCGCGCCGATCTGGTTCAGCACATTGCCGGCCAGGATGCTGCCGCCATGGCTGCGCAGGCTGCTATTGATGGCCACGTCCTTGCCGAACATGGTGATATTGCCGCCGTCGGCCACCTGCAGCGCGCTGTCGACCGTGATCGCGCCCTTGGCGGCGATGCGGATGGCGCCCAGCTGTTGTTCGTTCAGCAAGTTGGTATCGAGCAACAGCTTGCCCTGGCGCTCGGGCGCCAGCGCGCCTGCCACGGCCAGGCCGGCGGCGATGCCGTCTTGCACGCGCGTCAGGCGCACCTCGTCCATGACGGCCGACAGCACATGCTGCAGCACGCCCGTGCGCTGGTCGAACATCGGCTGATACTGGCCAACGATCAGCTGCCCCCGCTGCGCGGCCGCCAGCTGCGACTGCTGGTAGCCGTCGAGCAGCGCCTGGCGCTCGCCCTGGAAAACCTCGCCCGCGATGCCCCCTTCCAGCACGGCCGAACCGGTGGCGACCACCAGCTTGCCCGCATCGCGGCCCACCGTGTAGCCGTTTTCCAGGCGCTGTTGCGCGGCGATCAATGGATTGGCGTAGTGGGCGCTGGCATCCTTGCCCCAGCGCGCATGTTCTTCCTCGTAACCCTTGTATACGCCCGCGTACGGCAAGTCGGCAGGCGCGCTGCCCGCCTCATACAATTTGCCGTCCGCGCCTTTCAGCCAGGTCTGGCGCAGCGCGCCCGTCTGCACGTCCAGCGTGCCGCCCGACAGGTTGATGCTGGAGCCAAGCTGCGTGACGACATCCTTGCCGCCGAAGCTCACCGTGCCGCCTTGCGCCATCCACTCGCTGACGGAATGGCCCTGCGTGCCCAGGTAGCCGGCCACTTCCAGCAAGCCGCCCGCCGTGTACCAGCGGTCGCTGTCGTCGCCGTTCGTGCCCTTTGGCACCAGCACCAGCTTGCGGCGATCGACCCAGATATTGTTGTTGATCAAGGCCTTGCCGTCGCGGTTGACGGGCGCGTCGCGCTGCTCGTTGCCCTGCACATTGATCTCGACATTGTTCGCCGCCATGGCCACCTTCACGCCCACAGCGCCGGACACGTCGAACTGGGCCCCATCGCGCAGCAGGCTGCGGCTGGCGGCGTTGACGGCGATCTGGCCGCCCGTGGCCAGGGTCAGCGAGTCGCCCATGAATTCCACCGTGCCGGCGCTGCCGATCTCGATGCGCGACTGGTCGCGGCGGTCGTTCACGGCGAGAATATTTTCCGTGGACGTCACGACCGGCCCGCGCATGGCGTCGCGCTGGCTGTCGAGCGCCGTGGTCTTGCCGTCGTCCTCCACCAGGATGGCCGTGGTGGCGCCGCGTCCCAGGGTGACAGCCGCCTCGCTGCCCAGCGCGTTCAGGTGGATGGTGCCGCGCGTGGCCGTGGTGGTGGACGCGAACAGCACGCCGTCCTGCTGCACCGTGCGCCCGGCCAGGGTGATGTCGCCTTCGCGCGCCTGGATCAGGCCCGTGTTGACGACCTTGCCCGCCGTGCTGCCGGCCGCGAACTGCGGCGTGACTTCGCTGCCGCGCGTGGTCGACAGCGGGTTGCCATCCGTACCCACGCCCTTTTTGATGGTAAAGCTGTCGCCCCCGGCCAGCAGGGCCTGGCCCTTGGGTGTGCTGATTTCACCCCCATTGTGGACTTCCTTGCCCAACAGCATCACATAACCGCCGCCTTCGGTGCTGCCCTTGGGCATATTGCTGGCGATGCGCGCGCCCGCCTGCACCTGCACCTTGCCGGCCGCATCGGCAAACGTCGTGGCGCCCGCCGTGCCGGGGCTGTAGATCCCCTCCTTCTGGAATTGTGCGTCGCCGATGCGGGCCGCGGCCGCCACCAGGCTGCGCGTATCGACCTGGCTGGTGCCGGTAAACACAATGCCGTTGCGGTTGACGAGCAGCAGCGTGCCATCGGCCTTGATCTGGCCCTGGATCTGGCTGGGACGTGCTTGCGGATCGTTGACGCGGTTCAGCACGGCCCAATCCTTCTGCTGCTGGAAAGTCAGGGTCGTGTCCTTGCCCACGTTAAACGTTTCCCAGTTCAGGATGGCCTTGTCCGCCGTCTGCTGCACCACCACGGCCGTCTTGCCCGCCGCCACCGTCTGCACGGGTGCCTGGGCGTTGAGCCAGCCGGCCGTCAGGCTATTGGTGTCGACCTGCAAGCCGCCCTGCGCCAAGCCATTTGGCGCGCTGGCGCCGCCGGCGGCAGCCTGGCGCGCCTGCGCCTGGGATGCTTGCTGCGCGGCAATGGCGCGTGCGGCCAGATTCAGGTTGTTAAGCGAGCGCTGCAATTGCTGGTTCGCCTGCTGTTGTTGACCCTCGGGCCGGCTGCCCAGCGGCAGCGGCTGGCCATTCGGCAAGCGGCCCGAGCTGGCCGCCGTATGTTGCGCCGCGCCCTTGGCCGCGAACCAGCCGCCGCTGAATGCCTGCTGCGCGCACGCCGGCGTGGTAAAGGCGCCCGCCATCAGCATGGTGGTCAGTGCGTAAGCGAGCGGCGTGAGCCGCAAGCGGCTGCCCAGCGTGGAGGACCGCTGCGCGCCCATGTCTACGTTTGGGACTGGGCGCTGGGCAGTGTGAAGCTTGGTCATGGCAATGGTTTCCTGGCTAGAGAGTAGGGAACGGAGCCTGGCGGTGGCGCAGGCGTCCATGCCTCCATGACGTAGCTCGATGGCGGAAGGGATACTGTTTTTTGAAAAATATTTTTGGCCAGCCCCCGCAGAGAAACCCGGAATCAGCTGAGCACGACAATGCCGCCTGGCAAGCTGGTCATTTGCGCTCCATACAGGTCGCGTATCATCGCCAGCGCGCCATCGGTTTGCCCGATGGAAAAACGCATGCGCACCAGGCGGCGGCCCAGTTCGGCATTGCGCAGCAGCACCCGACCGGGCCGGTAGCGGTTGATTTCATCGACTACCTGGGATAGCGGCTGGCCGACAAACGACAGCGCGCCCGTGCGCCACGCATTCGCCTCGCCCACAGGCGCGGCCGTGGCCGCCTGCACGCCGTGGTCGTCGTACACCAGTTGCTGCCCTGCATCGAGAGTCTGGCGCCGCTGCTGCCAAACCACGTCGACGGCGCCCGCCAGGCAGGTGACGCAGACGGCATCGTCCGTGTGGCGCACATTGAAGCGGGCCGACTGCGCCAGCAAGCGCCCCGCGCGCGCCAGCACCGTGACGGGCTGGCGCGCGCCGCTGGCGAGGATTTCCGCCTCGCCGCCCAGCAGTTCGATGGCTTCCGGCGCCCGCACATTGATGCGCGTCTGGGTATTCATCTGCACCGACATCTGTGGCGACAGGGCCACTTGCCGCTGCTCGCCCGTGCCCGTGCGGTAGTCAGCACTCAACTCTTGCAGCGAAGGCCAGGCCCCCAGCGGGGGACGCAAGGCCAGCACGGCCACACCGGCCGCCAGCGCGCCGCCGAGGAAGGCGCGGCGCCCGGGACGCGCCGGTAACGCCAGCACATTCGTCCGCTGTGGCGCGGCCGCGGCGCGGCTCAAGGCGGGGGCCAGCGCCTGCCACAGGTGTTGCAGTTCGCGCCAGGCGCGCGCATGCGCTGGGCTGCGCGCGCACCAGGCGCGCAAGGCGTCGGCGTCGGCCTGCGTAAAATCATCGGCACGCAGCCGCGCCCACCAGGCAGCGGCTTGCTGGCCGATGGCGGCGTCGCTGTCGGCAGTATCGAAAGGGGCGCGTGGATCGCGGTCAGGAGCAGTCATGAGATTCATCAATATTTACGGCGGCCCGACACATCGCTGCGCTGGGCGGCATCGGCATCGGCCATGCACGTTTTACAGTGTCGCATGGCGGCCTGCAATTCTTTCTTGACCATCGCCACGGAAATACCGAAGCGCTCGGCGATTTCCGCGTTGAGCATGCCGTCGATGCGCGCCGCCGTCAGGATGGCGCGGCGGCGCGGCGACAGGCCCGCCAGGGCCACTTCGAGCGCCTGCACGTCGAGCCGCGCCGAGACGATGCGCGCGGGATCGCTGATGTCGTCGCCGGCCTCGTCGGCCATGTGCATCAGTTCTTCGCGTTCGCGCTCGGTGACGATGATGCGGTCGCGGCGGTAGGCATCGGTGGCGATATTGGCCGCCATGCGCAGCAGATAGGCGTCGGGATTGTGGACGGGCGCGGCGGCGGGGCCAGGCGCCACCATCGCTTCGAGGCGCAGCCAGGTTTCCTGCAGCGCATCGGCCGCATGGTGCTTGCAGCCGACCACCCGTTCGAGGCGCCAGCGCAGCACCGCGTAGCGCGAGCTGAGGTGGCGTTTGAGCTTGGTGCGCAGGTCGGGCATGCTCATGGCGCGAACCTTGCCGGCGCGCCAGCGGCGCAATCGACTTCGCTGCCTGGGCCTTGCGGCAGCAGCAGGATGGAGACGGGCTGCGGCATCGAAGGCAGGGGCGGCGCGCCCACGCGCATGCCCAGCACCACCCGCGCGATGGCCGTGTCGCGCGCGCGCAGTCCCGTGCTGTCGAGCAGGTGCACGCGCTCCACCACGCCGGCGCGGTTCAGATACAGCTGCAGGGCCAGGCGGTAGCCACCCGGGCGCGTCTGCGCCGCACGGCACAGCTGCCCCAGCAGCACATGCTGCAGCCGGCTCACATAGGCCGCATGGTCGATGCCGCCCTGCAGGGCGCCGGGGATGTCGACGGCGGCCACGACGGCGGCCTGAGGCAAGTCCGCTGCGCCTGAGAAGCCTGCCGGAGCATACACGATGACGGCTTGCGCGTCGGACAGGCGCGATTGCAGGCCCGTGCCCTCCAGCAAGACTTGCAGGGCCGCGCCCGCTGCATACGCGCCGCGTACGGCGGCCGACTGGCGCTGCGCGTAGCGCTGGTCCATCAACACGGCAATGCCCGTGCGGCGGCTGTACAGGTCGAGCGCATCGCCGAGGTTTTGCACGGCAATATCGAACTGCAGCACGCGGCCTTCTGCCGCTTGCGACCGCACGGGCCCCACCGCGGTCAGGAAACCCAGCAGTACCAGGTATCCCGCCAGCGCAAGCACATGGACGGATGCCGGGCTGCCTGTCATATCGCTATCGTGTCGCTATCGTGTGAGGGTGGAACTGCATGGTAACGGGGCATTGCCAAGAAACAATTCTTGCGTCAACTGCAATAGCCTACACACAAAAAATGACGGCTTCGTGACATGGCCAGCGTGCGCAAATTTCGCCATGCGGGACGTCTGCTGCGGCAGTTATTTCGGCTACACTGGCTGCTACTTTCCCATTCAGACGCCTGATGATCGAAAAGAATCTGCCCGAGCTGGTCATGCTGAAGCGCCTCATCGACGAGGGCGGCAGCCACCTGGAAGTGACCGCACCCTGCCGCATTGCCATGGATGGGCGCGAATTTCCCGTGTACACGATTGCCCTCGGCAATCCCGGCCCCGACGTGCCCGTGCTGGGCTTTTTCGGCGGCATCCACGGCCTCGAACGCATCGGCACGCAAGTGCTTTTGTCCTTCCTGGAAAGCCTGATCGCCCGCCTGCGCTGGGATGCCACCCTGCACCAGCAGCTGGAAAGCATGCGCCTGGTGTTCATGCCGCTGGTCAATCCGGGCGGCATGTGGCAAGCCACGCGCTGCAATCCGCAGGGCGTGGACCTGATGCGCAATGCGCCGCTGAGCGCGCGCGAAAAAGTGCCGTTCATGCTGGGTGGACAACGCTACAGTGCCCGCCTGCCCTGGTACCGCGGCGCGCCAGACGCGGCGATGGAAGTGGAAAGCCAGGCCGTGTGCGACCTCGTCGAGCGCGAGCTGCTGTCGCGCCAGTTCAGCATCGCCCTCGATTGCCATTCCGGTTTCGGCTTGCGCGACCGCATCTGGTTTCCCCATGCACATACCAAGGTGCCGATAGAGCACCTGGCCGAGATCGGCGCGCTGGACGAACTGTTCAGCCAGAGCTACCCCAATCACAACTATGTGTTCGAGCCGCAAAGCCGGCAATACCGCACGCATGGCGACCTGTGGGACTATCTGTACCTGAACGGCACCAGTTACAGCGGGCGCGTGTTCCTGCCGCTGACCCTGGAAATGGGCTCTTGGCTGTGGGTCAAGAAAAACCCGCGCCAGTTGTTCAACCGGGTCAGCATCTTCAACCCCACGGCTGCGCACCGCTTGCAACGCGTGCTGCGGCGCCACCTGGTGTGGTTCGATTTCCTCATGCGCGCCGCCAGCAGCCACGGCCGCTGGATGCCGGAAGGCTTGCTGCGCAAGGCGCAGCGCCGGCGCGCCCTGGCGCAATGGTATGAATCATGAGCGGATCACCCACCTGGGTCCTGCTGCGCGGCCTGATGCGCGAACAGCGCCACTGGGGAAGCTTTCCCGCCAGCCTGGCGCGCGCCCTGCCCGGCGCCAACATCGTCACGCCCGACTTGCCCGGCAATGGCACGCGCCACGCGCAGGACAGCGCCACCCGCGTGGCCGCCATGGTGGAAGGTTGTCGCGCTGACTTGCTGGCGCGCGGCATCGCCCCGCCCTACCGCCTGCTGGCCCTGTCGCTGGGCGGCATGGTGGCCGTGGAATGGGCCAGTCGCTACCCGCAGGAAATCGCCCGCTGCGTGCTGCTCAATACCAGCATGCGGCCATTCAATCCGTTTTACCGGCGCCTGCGTTGGCAAAACTACGGCGCCCTGCTGCGCCAGCTGCTGCTGGGCGATGCACGCAGCCAGGAAGCGCTGATCTTGCGCCTGACCAGCCGCCGGCATGCTGTCGGCAACCCCACGCTATTGGCCGACTGGTGGGCATATCAGCAAGAATATCCCGTCAGCCGCCGTAATGCGCTGCGCCAGTTGCTGTCGGCCGCCCGCTACCGCGCGCCTGACAGCCGCCCCGCCATGCCCGTGCTGGTGATGGCCGGCGCACAAGATCAATTGGTGGACCACCGCTGCTCGCAGCGCCTGGCGCGCGCCTGGCAGGCCGACTGCCTGATCCACCGCGATGCGGGCCACGACTTGCCACTGGACGAGGGGGAGTGGGTGGCGCAATCGGTGGCGCGCTGGCTGGGGGTGGCAGCGGCGGAACATGAGCAGACCTACACGACACAGTCACTATGCCAATAGACAACCTTACAGACAGACTGACAGCGCTGGTAGAAGTAGGCGTGCACGAGCACATTTTTCCGGGCGCGGCCTGGGCCGTGGGCACCCTTGACCATAGCGTAGCGGGCGCTGCCGGGCGGCTCACGCCCGAGCCCGCCAGTGCGGCGATGCAGGTCGACACCATGTTCGATATCGCGTCGCTGACCAAGATCATCAGCGTCTGGTCGCTGACGGGCTGGCTGGTGCGCCACAACCGCCTGGGCCTGCACAGCCGGCTGGCCGACGTGCTGCCCGGCACACACGGTTATGCGCTGGCACCCGTCACCATTTTTCAGCTGCTCACCCATACGGCCGGCTTGCCGCTGCGCGCCCGCCTGCGCGCCAGTTATGGCGTGGTGTACGACGATATCGTGCGCGGCGTGCTGCGCGAGCCGCTGGAAGGCAAGCCGGGACAGGCCGTGGAATACACGGACCGCGCAGCCCTGATCCTCGGCCTGATCATCGAGCGGCTGCTGGGCATGCCACTGGAGCAGGCCCTTGCAGCATATGTCCTGCGCCCGCTGGGCATGGACGCCACGGGCTATGGTCCGCTGCCAGCAGCGCACGGCAGACAAGTCGCGCCGACCGAATACTGCGAGCAGGCGGGCAGCCATCTGTGTGGCGTGACGCATGATTTTTCGACGCGGCTGCTGGACGGCGTGTGCGGCATCTCGGGGCTGTTTTCAAACGTGCCCGACCTGCAGCGCTTCCTGCGGGCGACGCTGGCGCCATCAGCCACGCAGCACGGCGAGGTGTTCAACGCCGACTGGGTGCGCGCCTCGCTGACGGTGCAGACGGGCGCCCTGACGCCCTCGCGCGGCCTGTTCTGGCACCCGGCCGCAGGCACGCTACCGGAAGACGACGTCTGGTGCCACCTGGGTTTCACCGGCACGGCCATCTGGCTCAGCCCCCGGCGCGGCCGCTATGCGGTGCTGCTGACCAACAAGCTGTACTACACGCGCGATTCCGCCAGGGTCAACGCGCTGCGGCGCGGCTTCATGCGCTGCGCCTTCGGTCTGTGAGTGTTACAAGCGCAAACTCACAACGAGCGCCAGCAGCAGCGCGCCGGCCGCCGCCAAAAGTGCGTTGTTGAAACTGTGGGACTGCGCATACAGGCTGCCGGCCAGCACCGGGCCGATGATCTGGCCCACGCCATACACCAGCGTCATGATGGCCATCATGTTGGCCCCTGCCTTGACGGCTGCCCGCTGCGCGGCCGGCATGGCGATGGTCACCGTGCCGACAAACGTGCCGCCGACGAGGATGGCGCTGAGCAAATAGCCGATGGCCGAGGGCGCCAGCACGGGCAGCGCCACACCCAGCGCCTGCAGCAGCAAATTGAGCCTGAGTGCCTGGCGCGTGCCCAGGCGCTCGTGCAGCCGGTGCCACAGGAAACACGAAGGCGCCGCGCCCAGGCCGAAGACGGCCCACACGTGGGCGGCGTTCAGGCCGGGCAAGGCCGTGCCCACCAGCACGGGCAAATACGTTGCCGTGACGATGTAACCGAATCCCGCCAGTCCGTAGAGCAGCACCAGCGGCACGGGCGCCACGGGCGCCAAAGTCGATGCAGCGGCTTGTGGCGGAACAGCCAGGGTCGCCTGGCCGCTGGCGGCAATGGCTGGCGCGGCCGCCAGCCCCGCCAGCACGCTGACGCCGGCCAGCAGCAACCACATGCCGGCGCTGTGCCAGCCCAGCTGCGCTGCCAGCACCAGCAATTCGGCCGACACGGCGATACCGACGCCCACGCCCGCGTACAGCAGCGGCGCGCCGCGCGCATGCCGGCGCTGTTGCAGCAGCCACAATGACGCTGCCACCATGGCCAGCGCGCTGAAGACGCCCGCCACGCCCCGCACCGCCACGATGAGCCAGACCGGCATAGTCAAGGCCAGCACGCCCAAGCACAGCGCCGTGCCGGCCACCGACCATAAGCACAGCCGGTGCGCGCTGTGGGCCCGCGCGCGCATGGCCAGGATGGCGCCCAGCAAATAACCGGCATAGTTGGCCGAGGCCGCCAGGCTGGCGTCATTCAACTTGAGTACGCCTTCCGCGAGCATATGCGGGTAGATGGCCGTGAAAGCGAAGCGACCGAATCCCATGCCGATAGCGAGGATGGCCGCTGCCGCGATGGCCGCGCGCAGCCTGGAAGACGCGCTCACAGCGCCGCCTCGCCAAGCTGCGCCAGCAAATGTTGAAAGGCGGGCACGTCGAATCCCGCGCGCCACACCAGCACGGTGTCGGCTTGCCCGGCGGACAGCGTTTTCAAGGTAGCAGGCGCATCGGACAGCGCCAGCACGCTGGCCGGCAGCAAGGTTACGCAGGCACCGGCCGCCACGCAAGCGATCATGGTGTGATACGAACTCATTTCCTGCACGCTCCACTGCGTGCTGCCGGCCACGCCCAGCAAATCTTCGGCGATGCCGCGGTAGGTGCAGCCCTGCGGAAACGCCGCCAGCGAGCGCGTGCGCACATCTGCGGCGCAACGCGCCTGCGCTTCGCTGGCCGGCAACAACAGACACAGTTCCTCGCGCCACACGGCTGTCGACGCCAGGCCCAGCTCCGCCAGTGCGGCGGCGCCGCCGAACCCTGGCGGCAAGGCAACAAAAGCGCAGTCGAGTAAACCCGTGCGCACCTGCTCGATCAGGGGGCGCGATGGCCCCGTGCTCAGCGCCAGCTGCGTCGCCGGATAGCGGGCGTGATACGCGGCCAGCAAGGCCGGCAAGCGGCTGGCCGCCGTGCTTTCCATGCTGCCGACGCGCAAGGTGCCTCCCTCGCGCCCGCCCGTGACGACATGCCTGGCCTCTTCCGCCAGCGCCAGCAGGCGCTGCGCATACTCGAGAAAGCGCTCGCCTGCCGCCGTCAGGGCCATGCGCTTGTTCGTGCGCACGAACAATTGCGCGCCAATATCGGCTTCCAGCTGCTGGATGCGCGTGGTGACGCTGGACGGCGCGCGGCCCAGCCTGGCTGCGGCCTGGGTGACGCTCAGTTCACTGGCCACGGCACAAAAAATCGTCAATGACTCCATGTCCATCATGTTCTTTCATTCGAAATGGTTGTGCTATTATATTCTCAAAATACGAATACGAATATGCGTACGACACAGCATCCTCAACGTCATGAAGGAACATCATGAGCTCGTCACAGCGCTTCCTCGACCGCCTCGGTCTGCAATTGCCCATCATCCAGGCGCCGATGGCGGGCGTTTCTACGCCCAACTTGGCCGCCGCCGTCTCGAATGCGGGCGGCCTGGGCTCGCTGGCCATCGGCGCCGGCAGCGTGGCGCAGGCGCGCCAGATGATAGAAGACACGCGCGCCCTGACGGACGGCCCCTTCAATGTGAATGTGTTTTGCCATGCCCCTGCGGCAAGGGATGCGGGGCGCGAGGCTGCATGGCTGGCCCATCTGGCGCCCCTGTTTGCGGAGCTGGGTGCGGCCGTGCCGGCAGAACTGGAAGAAATCTACCGGACGTTTCTCGGCGATGAGGCGGTATTCGAGCTGCTGCTGGAACAGCGCCCCGCCGTCGTCAGTTTTCATTTCGGCTTGCCGACGCAGCAGCAGATTGCCGCCCTGCGCCAGGCCGGCATCTATACCTTGGCCACGGCCACCAGCGTGCGCGAGGCGGCCCTGATCGAACAGGCAGGGGTCGACGCCATCGTGGCCCAGGGTGTGGAAGCGGGCGGGCATCGCGGCGTCTTCGATCCGCAAGCGCAGGATGAACGCCACAGCACCAGCGTGCTGCTGCGCCTGCTGACGGGCCGCACTACCCTGCCCCTGATCGCCGCCGGCGGCATCATGGATGGACAAGGCATCCGCGCCGCGCTGGACCTGGGCGCCGTAGCCACCCAGCTGGGCACGGCGTTCGTGCTGTGCCCGGAATCATCGGCCAACGCCAGCTACCGCGCCAACCTCAAGAGCGAGCGGGCGACAGCCACCCGCCTGACCAGCGTGCTCTCGGGCCGCCTGGCGCGCGGCATGCTGAACCGCCTGATCGAACATGGCGAAGCGCCAGGCAGCCCGCCACCGGCCGCCTATCCCGTCGCCTACGATGTCGCAAAACAATTGAACGCGGCAGCTAGCCAGCACGGCGACAGCGAATTCGCCGCGCAATGGGCCGGCCAGGGCGCGCCGCTGGCGCGGGAAATGGACGCGGCGCAGCTGGTGTTGACCTTGGCAAACGAAATGGCTGCTTGATGTCAGGATGCCGCTGACATGCTACGTCAAGCCATGTCAACAATGCGGGTGTCTGCACTCGAGACGGCAAAACTGGCGCCAAACACGGTGGCCGGAGTCTGGAAACCGGGGTTGAATTGACCTGCCGCCACCAGACGCAGCGCTTCGACGGCAGCCAGCGGCGTGTATGAATAACCGTTGACGGTTTCAATACGCGCGCGCACCACGGCGCCATCAATGCCTGTTACTTCAGCGACTGCACAGGCGCGGTTGGCAGCGCGTTCGTCCAGCGACGGACCTTCAGGCATGGCAGCGACGCCTTCCGGCATGACGTTCTCTTTTATGTTGACGAACATGGCGATATTCGGAATCCCTGTCGACTTCCATGCAGTGACCAGGTCGCCGAATGACAGAGGCACGCTATCAACCAGGCCGGCACCAAAGTCGAAACGCGCCGGCGCAGCATCGAGCTTGGCCACGATAGTGCCTTCGGCCCGCACCAGCAATCCGACTCCGAGGATCTCGCCCACACTGCTGGTCGAACCGCGCGACATTGAATTGGCAATCTGGAGCGCAATGCGCAGGCTCTGGGGTTGATCGACTTTGGCGGCAAGGTACATAGCCAGGCAATCGCTCGGCACCACGTCCCAGCCTACACCGGGCAGTAACATGACGCCGGCGGCAGCCGCGCGTTCGGAGCATGCTTCAGCCCAGGCATACACTTTGTATTCGGCAGTAATGTCGAGATAGTGGACGCCACAAGCGATGCAAGCTTCCATCAGTGGACGCGCAGTACTGGCGAACGGGACAGCGCAGTTCAGGACGGCCGTGACGCCGGCCAGGCTGGCAATGATGGTTTCTGGGTCATCGAGCGCAAAGATGCGGCATGGCACGCCCAGTTCGTCGGCCAGTGCAGTCACTTGCGGGCCATTGCGGCCGGCGATCTCGAAGGATAGATGCGTTACGCGGGCTTGCATGGCGACGAGTCTGCCGGTGTAGCCGGTGGCGCCATATATCAGGATGGTCTGGGACATGGGATAGCTTTCTATGTGGATGCTGGCTGCGTGTGCTGCCAGCTTTTGTAGACGACTTCGATGCTGTAGCCATCAAGGTCAAAAATATTCGCCGCGTAGTAGCGAGGGTCGTAGTGCAGGCGGGCACCGGGCGGGCCATTGTCCGTCGCGCCGGCCTGCAGCGAGGCTGCATAAAAGGCATCAACGGCGGCGGTGCTGTCGGCCACGAAGCCGATGTGAACGGCTCGCGCATCGGCGGCCCCGGCGCGCAGCCAGAAGTAGATGCGATTGTTGCTACCGAAGCCTTTCAGGTCGGGGTGGCCGGGTGGGCCGTCGGCCCCGTTGTAGTCATGGACGTGCATGATGCCGAGGGGCGCCAATGCGTGCTCGTAAAAGGCGATCGAGGCCGGGACATCGGCGACGCAGAGAAACAGGTGGTCCAGCATTGCGGCTCCTTGGCAGGTGTAGATCGTTTAATTTCCGTAAAAGTCATCTGGCTCCAGCACTGGTTAAGTGTGCACCTTTTGTTCGCTTAAATAATGTATCCGCCGCCGACTTCGACGGTTTGTGCGTTGACCCAGCCAGTGACAGGTGAGAGCAGCGTGGCGATGACACGTCCTACATCCTCCGGTTCACCGACGCGTCCAAGCGCTGTTTGCCCTGCCAGCAAGGCTTCGAATTCATCGTTCAGGCCGCCACCGAGTTCGGTGCGGATTGCACCTGGCGAGACCGCGTTGACACGGATGCCGCGTGCGCCGAACTCCTTGGCCATGTAACGCGAGAGGACTTCCAGGCCTCCCTTGAAGGCCGCATAGGGCGCTACGCCGGCAGTGGCCACACGGGTAGTCGCGCTGGTCAGGTTGACGATGGCCGCACCGCTTGCCAGCAGCGGCAGCAGCGCCTGGGTCAGAAAGAAAGGCCCCTTCAAGTGCACGTTCATCAAGCCGTCAAACTGCGCCTCGGTGACAAATTCGATTGGATTGAACAGGCCGTAGCCAGCGTTGTTGACGAGACCGTACAAGCTTGTGGTGTTCCAGGTGGTTTCCAGCGCCTGCATAACGGCTGCCTTGAAGGCGCCAAAGCTGTCAGCGTTACCGACATCAAGTGGCAGCGCAACGGCTTTGCCGCCAGCCGCTTCGATGGTCGCGACGACCCTGTCCGCTGCGGCGGCATTGGTGTTGTAAGTAAGGATGACGCCCATGCCGAGTTTGGCAACTTCGATGGCGGCTGCTGCGCCGATGCCGCGACTGCCGCCGGTGATGACGATGACATTCATGTGAAACTCCAGTGATTGAAAGTGAGGCGTTCACTGTACCGGCATTGCGGTTGGTGGACACATCCGATCCTGCCTGAAACCTGCCTGATTCTGCTTTGGCCTTGCACGACGTGCCGCGTTAGGGTCCAATGAGTCATGGACAATCAAATCAACGAGCAGATGGGCCGTTTGCGGATGCTTGCCGCCCAAAACAAGAATGGGCGCCTTGAGACAGGCATTCCACGCGTGGCGATGGTACAGGGCGCCATTCCCGAGCATGAACTGGCGACCGTGTACGAGCCGATGATCAACCTGATCCTGCAAGGCAGCAAGTCAATGACGGTCGGAGAACAGACGTTTGACTATGATCCGGCGACCTATTTCGTCATGTCGCTTGAGCTGCCGGCGGTAGGCGTCATCAGGTCTGATGCGGCCGGTGAACCTTACATGGCCGTGGCCTTGACACTGGTGCCGTCCATCCTGGCCGAACTGATAGCGGACCTGCCACCGGGCTGCGCCCAAAACCGTGGCAATGCCTTTTCAGTCGCAGCTGTCACGCCGGAACTGCTCGACGTCTGGACGCGCATGCTGGGCTTGATGGTCCGTCCCGACGATATCGCTGCGCTGGCGCCTGTTTACGAGCGCGAGATCCTGTATCGCGTGCTGCAGGGCCGCATGGCGCCATGTTGCGTGCAATCGCGGCGCCCGACAGCGCCATGGCGCGCCTGGCGGCGGCCATCGCATGGATACGGCGCGATTTCAATTTGCCGATGCGCGTTGAGGAATTGGCCGGCAATGCGGCGATGAGCGTGTCGGCGTTTCACCGTCATTTCAAGGCGGCGACGTCATTGAGCCCGGTGCAGTACCAGAAGCGCATTCGCCTGATGCACGCGCGCACGCTGATGGTGGCCAAGGGCAGCAGCGTGGCAGCGGCCGCGTACGATGTCGGCTACGAGAGTGCGACCCAGTTCAGCAGGGAATATGCGCGCCTGTTCGGGATGGCGCCGCGGCGCGACGCGGCGCGGATGCTGGCGCACACGCGCAATGCCTGATCAGCCATGCCCCTCCATGCCTGCGACCAGTACGGCGCATTGCTGACGTGTCAGTGCTAATTCTGATGAACGCACTTTCAAACGACTAATGGAGCCACAAATGAAACTTGTCCGAAATGCGACCAAGCTACGCAAGACCGCCGATGCTTTTATCGCCGCCACAAATGCTTATGACGTTGACGCGGTGTTGAAATTGTTCGCACGAGATGCCGTGATCGACGACCCCTCGACTGGGCATTGTTTCGATGGACATAGCGGGATTCGCAGCTATATCGAGCAGTTTTTCATTGCTTATCACACGGTGACGCGTTTCCTCTCGCTGGAAAATCTCAGCGTCGACCTGATACGGGTGCGGGTCGATTTTACCGGCGATTTTGGACACGAAATCGGTTTGCTGGATATGTCCGTGGCTACAGGGGGCCTGATCGTCCGCATAGATGCGAGTCTCGAATAAGCCCTGAGCATGTAGCAACAACAGCTGTTAGAAGGCGAAACTGTGCACAGTGCTGGCGACCGGTGCAGCTGCAGGCGGTAGGTCGACCACCGTGACTGCCATCAGCTGGTTGGGCAAAGTGACGCCGGCAAGCGCCTCGTCAGCGAAACGGATGCGCCAGCGAGCAACGTGCGCGCCACGGCGGCACGCTTGAACTCATCGCTGTGTTGGCGATACGGACCCCGTTTGGCCATGATTGGGACTGGTTGGATTATTGTGTCCATAAATAGATTTGTGGACACAATCAATTTGCGCCCCAAATTCAATCATGGCGACGCGCGGCGCTCAAGGGAAGACGGTGGTAGGCGGACGCTTACAAACAAAGCCTGCCCACTTATTGTCAACCTTCATGACATACGCTGAACACGTCGGGTTCACCCAAAAGCAGTCCAAATCGTCATAGCCGTATTAACCATGTTCGTCCAAATCTGTGCCGTCAAGCTCGGAAAAATCGTGCTGAGACAACTCCATCAAGTTTCTGACTATCTGGCGTTGTGTGAGCTCGGCGCGTCGAATTTCAATCTTCCTTTATTAAGGTTCGCGTTACGGCTGAATGGGTGCCATTTCCTGTGCGGCGCGCACGAAATCCATAGTCCAGTTCGTTTCCCATGTGCTTCCTTGGTCCTTGGAAAAAGCCTGATCCCAACGAGGATTTTCACCAGGTGTTGCAGTCCAGGTAAAGCGCACTTTTATTGCCTGGCCATCGAGTAGGTCATCTGCAAAAAATACGCCGATGTGATTGGAAAATTTTCCAACAACAGGGGCGTCAAGCGTCGTCGGCTTGCGTGCATCGAGCCACCAGATCGACCAGGTGTCGGATTTCATGCAAAACGAGCGCAGTGCAAGGGCACGGAAGCTGCCTTCCGGGAAGTAGAGAACGTTGTCCTCCAGGTTGCCAAAGCCACCCAGTGTCTTGACGGTCGAAGAGAGGCCGTCAAACTCTGTCCATTCCTTGCAATTGGTGAATCTGGAATTGAGCCGGCGATGTTTTACCAGCCAATCGCCGATGATGAAATCAAAATCTCGGGGGGCGTTTTTCTCGGCGGGCAAGTGCATAGACGGTTTCCTGAATTTAATTTAACGCGAAGCTCGTCCTGGCTTTTCATTGCCGACATTGGTCGAGAGCAGCCGAAGAGCATAGCAAATTGCCAGCAAGAAAAATACAACCATTGTCACATCCGTCAACATGTCCGCTGCTGGCCGCCTGCTGCCGCCATCTGCGAGCACTCCGCTACGGCAGCCGGTGCCGCAAAGTTGGCTCAATATTGCGCGCATGCAGCCAGCGCACGATGTCTTCCAGCGTGGCATCCTGCAACAGCAAGCCCGGCGCAGTGGCGGACGCAGCCACTGGCAATGCTTCGGCGACGGGAGCGGGCACGGCGACAGCCAGCCCCGCATGTCCCTGCAATTTCGCCAGCGCCTGCGCGAACTGGGCCGGGTTCATGCTGCGCAAGCTTTCCAGGAAGCCCAGCTGGGCGGCTGGCGGCGGCGCCATGTCCAGGCCCGGTTCGTCGACGAAGGCGGCGCCCATGCTGGGGTGGATGAAGGCGGCCCATTTGCCCGATGGCTGCAAACATGGCGGCAGCGCCACCTGCTCCACGTAAGCGGGCGGTGCTGCGGCGAGGATGTCGGTCGAGGCGGGTAAAAAGGTGGTGCGCAGCAACTGCACGAACTGGCGCGCCTGGGCGACTGGCACGGGCGTGGCCAGCGACAGCCACAGCTGGAACGCCGTACCCGAGATGCTGACGGCGGGCGCCGGCAAGTCCAGCTCATGTTGCACGGCATTGGCGATCGTGCATAGCGCGCTCCAGTGCGCTTCGCCGCCGCCCTTGCCGCCAAACTCCAGCACCAGCGCGCGCGCCAGGCCGCCATGGCTGGCATCGCTGACGAGCGGCACGGCCACCGTCTGCTCGCCCGACAGATGGCGCGCCAGCACGGCCGGCGTCAACGGCTGCGCGCCACCCTGCGCATCGACGTAATGCTGCTGTTCCTCGAACAGGTACAGGCGGGTGAGTTCGGAAATCAGTTTATGCATGGGTGGCCTCGTAATAACGTTAAGCAACACTTGCCAACGTGCCCAGATTATAGCCTCCCAGCCCCAAGCGCACCCTCCCGCCCGGCGCCAAACACCAGCCAGCTGACCACGGCGAACAGACAGGCGGCCACGCCGCCGTATAGCATCACGGCGCCAAAGCCTTGTGCCAGCGCAAGCTTGGCCACGCCGACCGGCAGCGCGCCGACGCCATTGCCTGCCGACAAGCCTTCCGCCATGGCGCGCAGCGCCGCCGCATCAATCCCGGCAGGCACATGCTGGCGCAAGGCGGACTGGACGGCTTCGACGAGGATAAAGCCCATCAGCGCGATATTGATCGACAGGCTGACCATGCGCACGCTGATGTCGATGCTGGAAGCCATGCCGGCCCGTTCGCCGGGCACGGCGCCCGTCGTCGTGTTGGTGACGGGCGTATTCGTCAAGCCCAGGCCCGTGCCCGCCAGCAGGCAGCCGGGCAAGATCGTCAGCCAGCTGGCAGTTTCAGCATGGCTGCCCCACAGCATCAGCAAAAAACCCAGGCCGATGGCCAGCAAGCCGGCAGGGATCACCGCATCGGCACGGTAGCGCAGCGCCAGCCGTTCGGCCAGGGGCGGCACGAGCAAGGTGGGCAAGGTGTAGGCCAGCAAGGTCAGGCCCGTGCCCAGGCTGCTGTAACCGAGACCATATTGCACGTACAGGGGCAGATAAATCATGAGCGGCCAGAAACTGCAGTTCATGCCCGCCGAACCGAGCAGCGCGCCCGAAAAACGGCGGATGCGGAACACGGAAAAGTCGATCATCGGTTCACGCTGGCGCCGCTCTATCATGACAAACAGCATCAGGCTGAGCAGCGCAACGGCCAGGATGGCCAGCGTGCGGGGATCATTGAAACCCAGCGCTGGCCCCTGCGTGAGGCACCACGCCAGGCTGAACACGGCCAGCGACAGGGTGGCGATGCCCGCCACGTCCAGCTTGCGCCGCTGCGAATCGCGCGACTCGCTCACGCCCAGCGCCACCAGCAACAGGGCCGCCAGCGCAAGCGGTCCGTGCACGAGAAATACCCATTGCCAGTTTGACAGCGCGACGATGGCCGCGCCGATGATGGGGCCGAAACCCAGGCCCAGGCCAAACACGATGCCCCAGGCGCCAAACGCCCGGCCCCGCGCGGCGCCAGTTGGAAACTGCTGCGACAGCACGGCCACCTGGCAAATCAGCATGGCACCACCGGCCGCGCCCTGCAGCGCGCGCGCAGCGATCAGCACGCCCGTGCTGCCGGCCCATCCGCATACGAGCGAACTGAGGCCGAACAGCGCCAGGCTGGCGAGCAGCAAGCGCTTGCGGCCATAGCGGTCGGCCAGCGTGCCCGTGGCCATCAGCACGGTGGTGCAAGCCAGTGTGTAGGCATTCATGATCCATTGCAAGTCCTTGAAGTCGCCATGCAGCACCGTTTCCAGGTTGGGCAGGATGACGGGCACGCTGGAAATTTCCAGGCCGAACATGAGTGATGCCAGGCAGACGGCGGCCAGGGTCAGGGTATTTTTTTGCGAAGTAGTCAGGTGCATCGAAGCCTTGATGTCGGTAGTCATGGAGCGCGCGTGGATACGGCGCACTGCGAGCCAGCATTCTAGAAAGCCTGGATTCATGAGGGAAATGATAAAATTTTGTACAATTCATTCATTTTCATCATGAATCACGGGAGCTTCATGGACTTCGATACCGCCCTGCTGCGCGCCTTTGTGGCCGTCCAGGACACGGGCGGCTTTACGCGCGCCGCCGAACGGTTGCACCTGAGTCAGTCCGCCATCAGCCACCAGATCCGCCGCCTGGAAGAGCAGGCGGGCGCCGCGCTGCTGATACGCACGACGCGCAGCCTGCGCCTGACGGAAGATGGCGAAGATTTCCTGCGCCACGCGCGGCAGATCCTGGCGGCCCAGGATGCGCTGTCGCGGCGCTTCCAGCGTTCCTCGATTGCGGGCGCCGTGCGCTTTGGCGTGCCGGAAAATTTCATGGGCGCGCGCCTGCCGGCCCTGCTGGCGCAGTTCGCACACCTGTTTCCCGCCGTGCGCCTGGATGTGACGGTGGGCACCTATCTTGACTTGCAGAAACTGGTCGCCGCCGATGCGCTGGACCTGGCCGTCGTCATGGCCCTGGCGGATGCGCAAGATGACGCGGCCGTGCTGCGCCGCACACGCTTCGTCTGGGCAGCCGCGCACGATTTCCGCCACGACGGCGCGCTGCCGCTGCCGCTGGCGTTTTCCCCGGCACCGTGCATGCACCGCCAGGTGGGCGTCACTGCCCTCGATGGCGCCGGCCTCGACTGGCGCGTGGCGTTCACCTCGCCCAGTCAGCAGGGCTTGCGCGCCGCCGTGCTGGCCGGGCTGGCGATCACGGCCTTGCCGCAAGGCGACCTGGAAGCGGGCATGGTGGTCATCGATGGCCAGCATGGCTTGCCCGCCCTGCCCGCCGCCCAGTTCCAGCTGCTCTGGCGCGCCGCCAGCAGCACGGCGGCGGCCGAAGCGTTCGGCCAATTGCTGCGCGAGTGGTCAGCCGCTGCGGCGGCATGACAGCACCAGCAGCAAGGGCAGCTTGATGAAAAATCTCACCCTCCACGACAGTCATCATGCCGGTCGTGCGGCTCCTGTGATCGCCACCCCCACCCTCGAATAACGCACTGACGCGCATAGTCACCACACGAACACGCGTTTACCGTGCGGCGATGCGGGTCTATAGTGCTTACTTTCCCACCTGTTCAAGGATCGCCATGAAACTCTTTTACTCGCCGGGCGCCTGCTCGCAGGCACCGCACATCATCCTGCGCGAAACGGGCACGCCATTCACCCTGGTGAAGGTCGACCTGGGCCAGCACCGGACGCCGGAAGGCGGCAATTACTATGAACTCAACCCGAAAGGCCAGGTGCCGCTGCTGGCGCTCGATGATGGAACGACCTTGAGCGAAGGCCCCGTCATTGCGCAGTACATCGCCGAACTGGCCGGCAGGCAAGATCTGCTGCCGCCGGTGGGCAACTTTGCCCGCTACAAGGTGCTGGAATGGCAGAACTACATCACATCCGAGCTGCACAAGTCGTTCAGTCCCCTGTTCGATCCCCGCTACGACGCCGCCACCAAGGCCTTGTTCATTGGGCAACTGGTCAAGAAATTCCAATGGGTGGACAGTCGCCTGCAAGGCCAGGCCTACCTGACGGGCGACACCTTCACCGTGGCCGACGCTTACCTGTTCGTCATCACGGGCTGGGCGCCGCGCGTGGGCGTGGACTTGTCCGCGCTGGCAAATGTGCAAGCCTTCCTGGGCAGAATGGCCCAGCGCGACAGCGTCAAGGCGGCGCTGGCAGCGGAAGGCCTGGCAAAATCCGCCTGACCTGCAGCAGTTGCGGTGCTCGCGCTTGTCATGCCGTCTCCCGGATGCAAGGCCTGGCCGCCTTCGTAGCGTAGTCGGCGCTACTTCGCAGGCGTAGCGTCGTCCAGCAGGCGCACGGCCTCGGCCACGCTCAATTCGCTGAGCAGCAGCACCGGCCCGGCCTGGACGGCCAGCATGTCGCGCAAGGCCAGCTGCAGCACCGTGTATGCTGGCTCCTTCAGCCGCGCCAGAGCCAGAGCCAGCCCCTGCTGACGCACGAACGCAGCAAAGTCGCGCAAGGCTTCCACGCTGCTGCCGTCGAGGTCGGGCGATTCTTCCAGACTGAGGATCACCTTGCGCAGCGGACCGGCCCGCTCTTCCAGCATGGCACGCGCCAGGTGCAGGCTGCGCTCGGCATTGACAAAGAACAAGGGTTCATCGAGGCGCAGTATCAGCAGGTCCGGCCGCGCCCGGGCATCGCGTTGCAGCGCCAGCTTGACGTAATCGTGGCTGTCGCCCAGCCGTCCCAGCACGGACATGCCCGGCCGCGACAGGCGGCGCAGCATCAGCAGCAGGCTGATGGCGATGGCCACCAGCAAGCCGTCAAGCACGCCGAACAGCAGCACGCCGGCAATTGCCGCCAGCACCAGCAGGCGGTCGCGGCGCCAGGCAAAATACGGTTGCAAGAAAACCGGGTTCAGCGTATGGCTGACAGCGTGGATGACCACGGCGGCCAGCACGGGCACCGGCATGAACGCCACCAGAGGCAGCAGGGTCAGCACGATGATACCCACCACGGCGGCGGCCACCAGGCCCGCCAGGCGCGAGGTGGCGCCGGCCGCCTCGTTGGCCGAGGTGGCCGAATAGCCGGCGCCTACGGGCATGGCTTGCAGCAAGCCTGCCAGCACGTTCGCCGCGCCCAGCGCCAGCAAATCGCGCTCGGGCGCCACGGCGTCACCATGCTTCAAGGCGAAACTGCGGATGGCACCATACGATTCGGCATACAGGATCAGCGCCAGGGCGAAGGCCAGTTCGGCCAGGCGCGTCCATTCCTCTTGGGTCAGGCGCGGCAGGACGGGCATGGCCAGGCTGACATCGATGGCGCCCACCAGGGCCACGCCGTGACCAGGCAAGTCCAGCCAGCGGCCCGCGCCTATGCCCAGCGCAATGACGATCAGCCCGGCGGGCCAGCGCTGCCGGCGCCGCAGCAGGAACAGCAACAGCAGCGCCGCCGCGCACAGGCCCGCGCCGCGCCCGTTCCACTGCCCTGCCCGCGCCAGCAAGCCAGGCACGAGATGGACGACGTCGCCGTCCGCCTGCACGCCCAGCACGCCAGGCAATTGCTTGAGGATGATGACGATGGCCAGGCCGAAGGAAAAGCCCCGCAATACCGGCTTGGCGATGAATTGCGTGACACTGCCCAGCCTGGCCACCCATGCCAGCAGGAAAAATCCTCCCGTCAACATCACCAGACCCGCCATCAGCATGAGGCGGTGACCCGCCGTGCCGCCCTGCATGGTAGCCATGGCCGCTGCCAGCACGGCGGCCGAGGACGACGTGGCCGACACAATGGCAAAGCGGCTCGTGCCCAGTGCGCCATAGCACAGCAAGCCCGCGAACAGCGCCACGATGCCCGCCTGGGGCGCCAGGTTGCCGATACTGGCATACGCCACCGCTTCCGGCAGCAGCAGGCCGGCGATCGACAGGCCGGCGCTGACATCTTGCCAGCGCTTCGTTTGCGTCGCAGCCGATGCGTTCATGGTGACGCTCCAGGTGGATGGCACATGCCGCCTCCATGATGCGGCAAAAACGCCTTCCCGGCCACCATTGCCGCCATGGGCGGCGCGCCGCACTGGCGCCCAGACAGGCGATCGCCGGCCCGGCCACGCCGCGCTGTGCGAAAATGCCCGCTTTTGCCATTGCCGGACTTTGCCCATGCCGCACGCTGCCCTTGAGACCCTTTCCGCACGCGACGCGCGCCGCATCGCGCGCCATGCGCCGGCGGCCGACGCCGCCCGCTTCCTGCATCCGGCCCAGCAAGCCTTGCTGCACCGGCGCGGCTGGCTGACGATGCTGGCGCCGCGCAGCGCGGGCGGCACGGAACTGCCCTTGCCGCAAGTGGTGCGCCTGGAAGAAGCCGTGGCCGCCGTCGACGGCAGCATGGGCTGGGTACTGACCTTGTGCGCGGGCGCGGGCTGGTTCGCGGGCTTTCTGGCGCCCGACATGGCGCGCGCCATCATCGGCACGCCCCGCGTCTGCCTGGGCGGCAGCGGCGCGGCCACCGGTTACGCGGAAGAAGAAGGCGACGGCTACCGCATCACGGGTAGCTGGGACTACGCCAGCGGCGCGCCCATGGCCACCCACTTCACCCTGAACGCCCGGCTGCAGCGCGATGGTCAACCCCTGCTCGATGCAGAAGGAAAGCCACGCATCCGCGCCTTCCTCGTACCCGCCGCGCTGGTGCAACTGCTGCCGTCATGGAACAGCATCGGCATGCGCGCCAGCGCCTCGCACAACTACCGCATCGAGGGCCAGTGGCTCAGCAAGGAACATGGTTTTACCATCAGTGCCGACACCGCGACGGCCAACGGCCCCCTGTACCGCTATCCGTTCCATTCACTCGCCTACGTGACCCTGGCCGCCAACGTGGCCGGCATGGCCAGCCATTTCATGGCGTTGGCCGAAGAATGCATGCACCACCGTCGCCATGCGCGCGCCGGCTTGCCGCTGCTGGACGTGCCGGAAGTGGCGACCATGTTGCAAGACAGGAAAGACGCCTACACTGCCGCCCGCGCGCATTTTTATGCCGTGCTGGACGACAGTTGGGCAACGGTGGCAGGCGGCGCGGTGCTGGACGACAACGCCATGCAGGCCGTGCAGGCCGCTTCGCTGGCCCTGGTCGCCGCCGCGCGCTCTGCCGTCGATGGCTTGTATCCGTACTGCGGCCTGTACGCGGCCCGCGAAGACAGCACCATCAACCGCGTGTGGCGCGATTTTCACACGGCCAGCCAGCATGCATTGCTGCTGCCCTGACAGGCGCATGGCTGAAAAGGCTGCCGGACGCCATGCCGGCCGGATTGCCTGATATTATGGGGTATTGCTACTTCTCGCACCCCTATCCATGCACGTCAACACGCTCAGCAGCCTGGCGCAACTTTTGGCCAGCGCCGAAACGCAAACCCTGGCCTTTCCCACCAGCATCAATACGGCCCTGCTCCTGCAAAAGGAACTGGCCAACCCCGATTGCCACTCGGCCGACATCAGCCGGCTGCTGCTGTGCGAGCCGACCTTGTCGGCGCGCGCCGTGGCGCTGGCCAATTCGGCCCTGTTCTCGCCCGGCCAGGCGCTCGCCATCACCAGCGTGCGCGCCGCCGTCGAGCGGCTGGGACACCGCAACCTGTATGCGCTGGCGACGGCGGCCGTCATCCGCCAACTGAACGCGGGTATCCGCGACGAAGCCTTGCGCGCCCGCGCCACCCAGCTGTGGGCGCACACCGTGCATGTGGCGGCGCTGTCGCATGCGCTGGCCGGCGCCGTCACGCACACGGATGCCGATACGGCCCTGTTCGCCGGCATCGTGCATGAAGTGGCCGGCTTTTATATGCTGGCCCAGGCCGACAAGACCCCAGGCCTGTACGCCCAGCTGGAAACGCAGATGGCGTCCACGCTGGAAGTGATCGGCCGCGCGCTGATGCGCCAGCTGGGCGTGCCGCAGCCGGTAGCCGATGCCGTCAATGCCTTGCCAGGCTCGACCATCATGCTGCCGCCCGAAGGCTTGCGCGACACCCTGCTGCTGGCCAAGGCGCTGGCGCCCGTCCCCTCGCCGCTGCCGCAAGCCAGCATCACCGTCAGCGCGCCGCTGCAAGCCTACCTTGAGCACGATCCCGTGCTGCAAGTGCTGCGCACGCAGCCGTCGGCCGAAGCGAAGGCCCTGATCGAGGTACTGCTCAGTTAAAGGCCGATCTGCTATCATGGCGCAGGCTGGGATGGACCCGGCCCGCTTTCATTGATGTCCACTGGAAAACTGCCTTGACTATCTCCTTACGCATGCTCGGCCTGGCCGCAGCACTGACCGTGGCGTGCAACGCCAACGCCGACAGCTTCGTTTCCTCGGCCTCCAGCGCCGGCTCCCAGTCGAGCGGCAGTATTTCCGATTCACTCAACGGTTCGAGCAACAGCTCCTCGCGCGACAACAAGGTGGCCAATGGCCCCTACCACATCATCGACGTGGCCGCCGTGCCGGATCGCGTCGGCATGACGCGCCTGACCATGCAGGCCGATGCCACGGCAACGCCGCTGGTGCTGGACTTGCCGCAAGCGGCCCTCGACAAGCAACAACTGGCGCAAGGCGACATGGTGCATGCGCAAAACCGCGCCTACGGCATCGAATTTTCGCGCAATGACACGCGCGCCGCCTTCTTCCTCGTGCTGGCCGACGACTGGTACGGCGAAATGGCCACGCGTCCCGTCAGCCTTTGATCCTGCGGCACCTGGCGCGCCTGCTGGCTGCCTGCGCCGCACTCACCCTGGCTGGCGCTGCCCAGGCAGGCGGCTCCCTCGCTTCCGCGCGCTTTTGCGACCGGGCGCAGGAGCTCACGGCCACGGAACAGGACCGGCTCTTGCGCTTTGCCGCCGTGGTGCGCGAAGAACTGGCCGCCAGCGAAGGCAGCGTGGCGCTGATCAGCCGTTCCGGCCTGGACCTGGCGCGCTTCGGCATCCGCTATTCGCATGCCGCGCTGGCCTGGCGCCACGACAACGACAGCGGCTGGTCCGCGCGCCAGCTGTACTACGCCTGCGACGAAGGCCGCCCGCGCATCTTCGACCAGGGCACGGCGGGTTTCGCCATGGGCACAGACAAGCCAGCGCTTGGCTATATCTCGCTGGTGAAACTGCCCGCGGAAAGCGTGCCACCGCTGCGCCGCGCCCTGCTCGACCCTGTGCGAGTACAGCAATTGCTGGCGGGCCGCTACAGCGCCAACGCGTATGCGTTCAGTTTGAAATACCAGAATTGCAATCAGTGGGTGGTGGAATTGCTGGCCGCCGCCTGGGGCGAGCTGGGAGCAGGCAGCGACTTGCGTGCGCGTGCCCAGGACTGGCTGCGCGCCGCGACCTATGCGCCCGCCGCCGTCGACGTGGGTGCGCGCTGGCTGATGCTCGGCTCGATTTTCCTACCCCTCGTGCACATGGACGACCACCCGCCGGAAGCCATCGGCACGCTGCAGCTGTCAGTGAGCTTGCCGGCCAGCCTGGAAGCGTTCGCGCGCCAGCGCCTGCCCGCCAGCGAGCGCGTGGAAATCTGCCACGACGGCAAGCAGGTGGTGGTGCACCGGGGCTGGGAAGCCATCGCCGACGGCTGCGTGCCCGGCGCAAACGACCGGGTCATCGCCCTCGACTGATCAGCTCTGCGCGTCACGCCGGCGATGTAATGCAGGCTGCGCCACGCTGGATCGGCCTGCTCAAAATGCCAGTGCCCGTCGCGGAGCACGCGCGTATCGGCCCAGGCGCCCACCACTTCGCCGATGAACAGGTCGTAGGCCGCCTGATTGACAAACGTGCCGCTCCCCTCGACCAGCGCGCGCGTGCGCGTGGCCTTATCCAGCACGACGCTCAGTTTCGGTGGCGCGAAATCGAAGGCGCAGGCTCAGGCGGCGGCCATCGCGTTCGATGAGCAGATACGGCTGCTTTGACTCTTCCAGCCAGGCGGCACAGCCCGCGCGCTCCGATGCATCAAAAAAGCGCGGCGTATTGCCGTCGAAGATGGCCAGGCAGGCCTCGCGGTCGCTGGCCTGATAAGATCGTACTGTCTGCATTATCTACACTTTCAGGCACGGGAACAAAAATCAGTCGGCTGCGCCCTTCACAGCAGGCGCTCCGAGGTCACAATATGCAGCCCTGGGGCACCGGCCAGCGCCGCTTCCAGCAAGGCGCTGGCGATGCGCGGTGCCGGATTGATGCGCCAGCGGTGCGGCAGCACGGGGCCCAGCACGCGCAAGAGGCGCAAGGCGGCGCCCTCGCCGGCCCGTGCCACGTCGCGCTCGCCGCCGATCAGGCCCGGCCGCACGTGCGTGAGCGATGCAAAGCCCAACGCTTGCAGATCGCGTTCCAGCTCGCCCTTGACGCGGTTGTAGAAGATACGCGACGCGGCGTTGGCGCCGGCGGCCGAATTGAGCGCATACGTGCGCGTGCCCGCCGCCAGCGCCAGGCGCGCCACGGCCAGCGGATAGTCATGGTCCACGCGCGAAAATACTTGCCGCGTGCCCGCCACCTTCATGGTCGTGCCCAGGGTACAAATGACGGCGTCGGCCTGCCACCACGGCGCGTCGGGCGGCAAGTGATCGAAGTCGATGAGGGGCGCCTGCAGTTTCGCATGGGGCGGCAAGGCCTTGCGCACCGGCGCCACCACCGTGCTGACGCGCGCGTCGGCGAGCGCCAGGCGCAGCACTTCGCGGCCCACCAGACCGGTGGCGCCCACAAGCAGTAATTTCATGGCTTTCCAGTTAAAGTTGCTGTCAGCCACCACCATACACGGAACTCAGGACAGGCGCAGCGCCAGTGCGGCCAGGGTCAGCAAGAGCACGGGCACGGTCAGCACGATGCCGACACGGAAATAGTAGCCCCAGGAAATGTGGATGTTCTTGCTGTCGAGCACATGCAGCCACAGCAAGGTAGCCAGGCTGCCGATCGGCGTGATCTTCGGCCCCAGGTCGCTGCCGATGACGTTGGCGTAGATCATCGCCTCGCGCACAGCCCCCTGCGCCGTCGTCGGGTCGATGGCCAGCGCGCCCACCAGCACCGTCGGCAGGTTGTTCATCACGGAAGACAAGAATGCCGTCAGCACGCCCGTGCCCATGGCTGCGCCCCACACGCCATACTGGGCAAAGTGATTCAGCATGCCCGTCAGGTACGCCGTCAAGCCCGCATTGCGCAAGCCATATACGACCAGGTACATGCCCAGCGAAAAGACGACGATATGCCACGGCGCATGGCGGATCACGTGGCGCGTGGAAATCACGTGGCCCTTGCCCGCCACGCCCAGCAGCAACGCGGCGCCCACGGCGGCGATCAGGCTGATGGGCACGCCCAGGGCTTCTTGCGAGAAAAAGCCCACCAGCAGCAGCGCCAGCACCGGCCAGCCGGCGCGGAAGGTGGCCAGGTCGCGGATGGCGGCGCCCGGAAGCTTCAGCTGCGAAGCATCATAGTCGCGCGGGATATCCTGGCGGAAGAAAAGCAGCAAGACGCCCAGGGTGGCGGCCACGGCGACGACGTTGACGGGCACCATCACGGACGCGTACTCGGCAAAGCCGATCTTGAAGAAATCGGCCGAAACGATATTCACCAGGTTCGACACCACCAGCGGCAGGCTGGCTGTGTCCGCAATAAAACCGGCCGCCATGACGTAGGCCAGGGTAGCTTTGGTGGAAAACTTCAGCGCCCGCAGCATGGCGATGACGATGGGTGTCAGGATCAGCGCGGCCCCGTCGTTGGCGAACACGGCCGATACCAGGGCACCCAGCAAGACCAGCAGCACGAACAGTTTTCTACCGCTGCCGCCACCCCAGCGCGCCACGTGCAGCGCAGCCCACTCGAAAAAGCCGGCCGCGTCGAGCAGCAGGCTGATCATGATCACGGCGATGAAGGTGCCGGTGGCATTCCACACGATATGCCAGACGACGGGGATGTCGCCCCAGTGGATCACGCCGGCCAGCAAGGCCACGCAGGCACCGATGACGGCGCTCCAGCCGATGCCCAGGCCGCGCGGTTGCCAGATGACCAGGGTCAGGGTGGCGAGAAAGATCAGGAAAGCGATGAGCATGGTATCCGTTCCGGTCACTGCCACATTTAATTATTCCATAATGCTGGAAATATTGAATTATACCAATGCGTATCGGTGCTGTCGCATCCCTGCGCGCCTGTTAAGCGGGAAACTCGCCCCGCGCATAGCAATCCCACAAGCTGTCGATGAAGGCGATATCGGCAGCTTGCAAGCGGGCCTGGGCGATCAGGCCGAAATCGTCGGAGACGCAGGCGGCCAGGTCCGGGTTGGCCGTCAAGCGGAAAACCGCCTTGAAAGCGGCCTCCCTCACCGGCGCCGTCGCGGCATCGTCTTGCGGGAGCCTGTCATAGCTTTCGCGCCAGGCAGCATCGAAGGCGATGGCGTCCCTGGCATCGAGCGCCGCGTCCCAATCGCGCTCTGGCCCAAATATTCTTGCAAAAAACACGCCGTCGTTGATCGTGCCTAAAACATCGGTGTCGCGCATTCTTTCTCCTAAAATGACCCACATGTCGGGGCCAGAGCGGCACCATTACTCCGTCAGCCCGCCCCCCAGCGCCTTGTACAGGGCCACCGCCGACTTGAACTGGTCGCGTCGCAAGTCTAGCAAAGATTGCTGTGCCGCATACGACTGGCGCTGCGCGTCGAGCAATTCCAGCCGACTGTCCTGGCCCGCGCCATAGCGCAAGGCCGACAGCTTGCGCCGCTGTTCGGCGGCTGCCGCTACGCGCTGCTGCGCGGCAATCTGCTGCGCATACGTGGCGCTGCCGGCCAGGCCGTCGCGCACGTCGCGGAAGGCCGACTGGATCGCTTGCTCGTATTGCAACACGGCGACGTCCTTGCGCAGCCGCGACAGTTGCAGTTCCGCGCGCAGCTGGCCGCCCTGGAACAGCGGCTGCGTGACTTGCGGCGCGAACGACCAGCCGCGCGCGCTGCCACGGAACAGATCACCGAGCTCCGGGCTGGCCAGGCCCAGCGACGCCGTCAGCGACAGACGCGGGAAGAAGGCGGCACGGGCGGCGCCGATTTCCGCATTCGCCGCCACCAGCGCATATTCGGCTTGCAAGATGTCGGGACGGCGCGCCAGCAAGTCCGACGGCAGGCCGGGTGGCAGCTGCGTCAGTACGGGCTGGCCATCGAGCGGCCGGCCAGCGGGCAAATCGGCTGGCAGCGGCGCGCCCAGCAGCAATTCCAGGTTGTTGCGGGCCAAGGCACTGGCCCGCTCCCGCGCCTGCACGTCCGCTTCCGCCGTGGCCGCCTGCCCTTCGGCTTGCGCCACGTCCAGGCCACTGCCCTGCTGCGCGCCGTGCAGGCGCTGTGTCAGCAACAATGCCTGGCGCCAGTCGGCCAGGGTTTGCCGCGCCAGCGCCAGCTGTTCCTCGGCCAGCCGTTGTTCCAGATACGCATCGGCCACGCCGCCGATCAAGGCCATGTGCGCGGCGCGCTGGCCCTGCTGCGTGGCCAGGTAGCGGGCAAACGCGGCGTCCGACAGGGAACGCAGGCGGCCGAACAGGTCGATTTCGAATGCGTTCATGGCGATACCTGCCGTGAACGTGTTTTGAACAGTCGCATCGGCGCCGCGCTGGCGCACCCCGCCCGCATTGGCGCCGATGGCCGGAGTGCGGCCCGCATCCTGGATCTGGTACTGGGCCCGCACGGCCTCCACGTTCAGGGACGCCACGCGCAAGTCGCGGTTGTTGTCCAGTGCGATGTCGACCAGGCGCTGCAGGCGCGCATCGAGCAGCATCTGGCGCCAGCCCAGGTCGGCGGCGCTGCCCGGTGCGGTAACCTCGGCATAAGCGGCAGGGATAGGCGGCACCGGCTTGACCAGCGGCGGCGCCAATGAACAGGCCGACAAGGCCAGCGCGGCCAGGGGCGTGATAAAAATCAAACGCATTACAACTCTCCTTCCACCGCCTTGACGGCGGTGCGATTACTGCGTTTGTTGAAATAGCTGCCCGCCTTGTCGACGGCGCCCAGCACCACGACAAAGAACACGGGCACGAAAAACACGGCCAGCACGGTGGCGGTGATCATGCCGCCGAACACGCCCGTGCCGATCGCATGCTGCGTCTCGGCGCTGGCGCCCGTGGCCAGCATCAGCGGCACCACGCCCAGCGCGAATGCCAATGAGGTCATCAGGATCGGGCGCAAACGCAAGCGGGCAGCTTCCACCGTCGCCTCGACCAGCCCCTTGCCCTGCGCCTGCAACTGGCGCGCGTATTCGACAATCAGGATCGCATTCTTCGCCGACAGGCCGATAATCGTGATCATGCCCACCTTGAAGAACACATCGTTCGGCATGCCGCGCAGCATCACTGCCAGCACGGCGCCCAGCAAGCCCAGTGGCACCACCAGCATGACGGAGACGGGAATCGACCAGCTTTCATACAGGGCCGCCAGCACGAGGAAGACCACCAGCATCGACAGCGCCATCAGCATGGGCGCCTGCGAGGCCGATTCCTTCTCTTGCAGCGACTGGCCCGTCCACGCCAGCGCGAAGCCGGGCGGCAGCTGTTTCACCAACCGTTCCATTTCCAGCATGGCGTCGCCGCTGGACACGCCAGGCGCAGCGCTGCCGGAAATGCGCGCCGCCGGATAGCCCTGATAACGCACCAGTTGCAGCGGCGATTCGCTCCACACGGGACGCACCAGTTCACCCAAGGCCACCATGGCGCCCGCGTTATTGCGGATGCGCAGGGCCAGCACATCGTTCAACTGCATGCGCGACGGCGCATCGGCCTGGATGATCACCTGCTGCATGCGGCCAGCATTCGGAAAATCGTTGACGTAGGTCGAGCCCATGGCCGCCGTCAGCATGTCGGCAATGGCCGTAAACGACACGCCCAGCGCTTCGGCCTTGCTGCGGTCGATATCGAGGCGCACGCTGGCGCCGGGCGGCAAGCCATCCGGATACACGCCCGCCACCTTGCTGCTTTGCGCGGCCAGGCCCAGCAACTGGTTCTGCGCCGCCTGCAAGGCGTTGACACCCTGGTTGGCGCGGTCTTGCAGGCGCATGGAAAAGCCGGACGAGTTGCCCAGTTCATCGATGGCGGGCGGCATCAGGCTCATGATTACGCCCTCCTTCGCCTGCGCCATGGCGGCCTGCGCCAGCGCCACTTCTTCCTGCGCCGTGGCGCCGTTGCGCTGTTTCCAGTCCTTCAGCATGGTGAACGCCAGGCCCGCGTTCGGCCCCGCGCCGGAAAAGCTGAAGCCGAGGATCGATTGATTCACCTCGATGCCGGGCCGCGTGGCCACGTGCTGCTCGTACAGCTTGACGACATCAAGCGTGCGCTCCATGGTGGCGTCGGATGGCAACTGGATCGAGGTAATGAAATAGCCCTGGTCTTCCTCCGGCAAGAAGGCCGACGGCAGCTGCATGAAGGCCACGCCCAGCGCCGCGACGATGGCGCCATACACGACCATCGAACGGCCGGCGCGCTTCAGCATGGCCACCACGCCCTTTTCATAGCGGGCCGTCATGCGCTCAAACTGGCGGTCGAACCACAGGAAAAAGCCCTTTTTATCGTGATCGTGTGGGCCTATCGGTTTGAGCATGGTGGCGCACAAGGCCGGCGTCAGGGTCAGGGCCAAAAATGCCGAGAACAAAATCGAGACGGCCATGGCCAGCGTGAACTGGCGGTAGATGGCGCCCACGGAACCGCTGGCCAGCGCCATCGGGATGAACACGGCCGTCAGCACCAGGGTGATGCCGACCACCGCACCGGTGATTTCGCGCATCGCTTTCGACGTCGCTTCCTTCGGCGACAGGCCCTCGGTGGCCATCAGGCGCTCCACCGCTTCCACCACGACGATGGCGTCGTCGACGATGATGCCGATGGCCAGCACCATGCCAAACATGGTCAGCACGTTGACGGAATAGCCAGCCAGCAGCATCACGGTAAAGGTGCCCATCAGGGCGATGGGCGCGACGATGGCGGGAATCAGGGTGTAGCGTATCTTTTGCAGGAACAGATACATGACGAGGAAGACCAGCACCATCGCCTCTAACAGAGTGACGATGACCTTTTCAATCGAGATTTTCACGAACGGCGCCGTATCGAACGGCACCGAATACTCGATCCCGGCCGGCATGCTGTGCACCAGTTCGGCCATGCGCGCGCGCACGCCCGCCGCCGTCTGCACGGCGTTGGCGCCCGGCGACAGCATGATGGCCGCGCCGGAAGCAGCTTGCCCGTTTTCGCGGATGCTGAAATTGAAGCTTTGCGCGCCCAGCGCCACTCTGGCCACGTCGCCGATGGTCACTTTCGAGCCGTCCGCGTTCGCACGCAGCACGATGGCGGCAAATTCGGCGGGCGTTTGCAACTGGCCCTGCACCGTCAGCGGGATGGTGACGCGCTGGCCTTCGACGGCAGGCGTATCGCCCAGGCGGCCCGGGGCGATCTGCGTATTTTGCTGCGCGATGGCGGCCGTCAGCTCGCCCATGGCGATGTTGTACGACACCAGCTTGGCCGGGTCGACCCAGATGCGCATGGCACGCTCGGAGCCGAACAGCTGCACCTTGCCCACGCCGGGAATACGGCGCAGTTCTTCCGTCACATTGCGCGCCAGGTAGTCGCCCAGCGCCACTTCATCATGCTGGCCATTCTGGGAAATCAGGCTGACGATCATCAGGAAGCCGGACGACGCCGACTCCACCGTCAAGCCATTTTGCCGCACGGTTTGCGGCAGGCGCGGCTCGATGGCTTTCAGGCGGTTCTGCACATCCACCTGCGCCATTTCCGGATTCGTGCCCGGCTGGAAGGTGACAGTGATCGAGGCCGACCCCGAGGTATCGGTGGACGACTCGAAATACAGCAGGTGCTTGACGCCCGACAGTTCGCGTTCGATCAGGCCTACCACGGCATCGTTCATGGTTTGCGGCGTGGCGCCGGGGTAGTTGGCGCTGATGCTGACGCTGGCCGGCGCCACCGAGGGGAAACGCGCAATCGGCAATTGCGGTATGGCGATCAGTCCGAACAGGACGATGAAGACCGCCACCACCCACGCAAAAACGGGGCGGTTGATGAAAAATTGAGGCATGTCATTACGCTTTCATTGTATTCAAATGGTGCATCAACGCGCCTTGGCGGCAGCAGCGGCTGCCACGACGGCGCGCTTCCACGGCTGCGGCGCTGCGGTGGCGCCCGGCTGCAAACGTTCCTGGCCTTCGATGACGACCGTTTCGCCAGCCGTCAAGCCGCCGTTGACCACATACTGGTGGTCGACCACATCGCCTACGCTAATCGGTTTCAGGCTGGCTTTGTGCGCGCCATCGAGCACCCAGGCCTGCGCCTGGCCGCCGCTGCTGTGCAATACGGCTTGCTGCGGCACGAGCACGCCATTCGGCTGCACGGCGCGGGCGATGCGGGCGCGCACGAACATGCCCGGCAGCAGCTGGCGCTGCGGATTGTCGACCAGCACGCGGATGACGGCGTCGCCCGTGCCCGCATCGACGCTGATGCCGGAGAATAAAATGCGGCCCGTGACGGGATGCGGCTGGCCATCGGCGCCTAAAATGATCACGGGCAGCTTGTCCGCGCCGCCCGTGCCGGAGGCGTGCAGCGCCGCCAGCGCGGCGGCCGGCTGGCGCACGTCGACGTACACCTTGTCAATCTGCTGGATGCGCGCCATCGGCATTGCATCGGCCAGGCCTACCAGCGCGCCTTCCGTCACCAGTTCGGAGCCGATACGCCCTGCAATCGGCGCCTCGATGCTGGCAAAAGCCAGGTCCAGGCGGCGGCGCGCCAGGCTGGCGCGCGCCTGCGCCACGGTGGCCACGGCTTGCTCGCGCTGGGCCACGGCATCGTCATACGCCTGGCGGCTGATGGCGTCCGCTTCGACCAGCGGTTTCAAGCGGTCCGCCTGGCTGTTGGCGCGGTTCGCCGTGGCCACCGCGTGCTGCAGCGCGGCGGCGGCCGAATCGACGTCTGCCTGGAATGGCGCAGGGTTGAGCTGGAACAGCTTCTGCCCCGCCTTCACTTCGGCGCCCTGTTCGAACTGGCGGCGCAGCACGATGCCGCCCACCTGCGGGCGGATGTCGGCCGTGCGGAAGGCCGCCACCCTGCCCGGCAATTCGTCGCTGAGGACCACGGGCGCGGCTTGCAGCTTGAGCACCGTCACTGCGGCGGGTGGCGTGGCGCCTTCTTGCGGCGCGGGTTTGGAACAGGCGGCAAGGCTGAACAGTGCCGCGACGATCAAACTATTTTTCTTGGTGAGGTGGCTCGGATGCATGGTCTTTTCTATGGCAGATCCCAACCGGCGGTCCGGTCGACAGATAAGCGCATCATAAAACGCCAAGGTGGATATTTCGTCAAAGAAATGTGGAGATTCGATGGAGAGAAAGAAGAATGCTAGACTCCTGCATGAACTATCATCACAGCGCCAGCCAGCCCTCTTTTCTTGCCACCACGCCGCCTACCGCCCTCATCCTGATTGCCGAAGATGAACCGCAAATTGCCCGCATCCTCGCCGGTTATCTGGAACGCGACGGCTACCGCACCGCCTTCGCGCACGATGGCCAGGAAGCGCTGCAACAGCACCTGGCCCTGGCGCCGGACCTGCTGCTGCTCGACGTGCAAATGCCCCGTGTCGATGGCTGGGGCGTGCTGACGGAAGTGCGGCGGCGCGGCGAAACGCCTGTCATCATGCTGACGGCGCGCGACCAGGATGCGGACAAGCTGGCCGCCCTGCGCGTGGGCGCCGACGACTACATCATCAAGCCCTTCAATCCGGCCGAAGTGGTGGCGCGCGTGGCGGCCGTGCTGCGCCGCTCACGCGTGCGCCACCACCCGGTGGGCGGCCAGCGCCTGCGCTGCGGCCCCATCGAAATCGACCAGGAAACGTATGTGGCCAGCGTGCTGCGCGAAGGTGCGCCCGTGCCTTTGACCCTGACGCTGACGGAATTCCGCCTGCTGGCGCACCTGGCGCGCACGCCGCGCCGCGTCTGCAGCCGATTGGAACTACTGGAATCGTGCATGCCCGAGAGTAATTCGCTGGAACGCACGGTGGACAGCCATGTCAGCAAGCTGCGCAAGAAGCTGGAGGAAGCGGGCGTCATGAACATGCCGGCCAGCCTGCGCGGCGTGGGCTACCGGCTGGAAAGCGACTGATGCGCTTCACGGGCCTGAACCGGCAGATCGTGCTGTCGATGTCCGTGCTGATGGTCAGCAGCATCCTGCTCATCTGGATCGGTTCGTGGATTTTCTTCGCCGTCGCCTTCAAGATCGACCCCGGCATGCTGTCCGAACCGGACGACTGGTCGCCCAGCACCGTCGAGTGGCTGTGGATCTTCGCCATCACCATCTTCGGCTTGCTGCTGGCCGCGTTTTTCGCCATCAAGCTCGCTTCGCGCATATTGAAACCGATCAATTCCGTGATGGACAGCGTGCGCCGCGTGGCGCATGGCGACCTGTCCGCGCGCGCCTTCGCGGGCGACCGCAGTCTGGGCGAAACGGCCATGCTGGTCGATGACTTCAACAGCATGGCCGAGCGCCTGCAGCGGGCGGCCAAGGAAAGCGAGACATGGAATGCCGCCATCGCGCACGAACTGCGCACGCCCGTGACGATCCTGCGCGGCACCTTGCAAGGTGTCGTCGATGGCGTCTTCAAGCCCGAGGAAGTGCCGTTTTCCAGCCTGCTGTCGCAAGTCGAAGACCTGGGCCGCCTGATCGAGGACTTGCGCACCCTGAGCCTGGCCGACAGCGGCTACATGCAGCTGCGCATGGCGTGGACCGACCTGACCCTGGAAATAGAGGAAGTGGGCCGCCTGCTGGCGCCGGACATGGAAGCGGCCGGCTTTGCCCTGCAATTGCAGCTGTCCGACCATCCCGTCTGCTGCGACGCGGCGCGCATCCGGCAGATCGTGCTGGCCCTGCTCGACAACGCGCGTCGCTATGCCCATCCTGGCCTGCTGCGCGTGCGCACCCGCGTGCAGGCTGGCCAGTACTACCTGAGCGTCGAGGATGCGGGGCCCGGCATTGCCGAGGAACTGGCGCCGTACGTGTTCGTCGCGTTTCGCCGCGGCGACAGCGACGACGGCGACCTGCATGCGGGTAGCGGCCTGGGCTTGGCCGTGGTCGAAGCCATCGCCCGCGCGCATGGCGGCAGCGCGGCCTGCACGCGCAGCAAAGCGGACGGCGGCCTCGGGGGAAGCCTATTTACCATCAAGTGGCCGGTCGAGCATGGCGCGCCGCCGCCCGCTGGCTGACTCGCTACCAGCAACATCAGCGTGCCTTGCCTGGCCTGTAGACAACGGTGCCTGGGTGCGCTAACTTGAGTACGCTATACAAGTTCTTTGACCCTGTGCACTTGAAATGCCTGAATCCGCTATCATTTCCAATCTGAACTATTCATTATGAAAGAGATTGACATGTCCGCACTGCTCGAAACACTGCAATGGCGCTACGCCACCAAGAAGATGGACCCGACGAAAACGGTGCCGCAAGACAAGGTCGAGCGCATCCTGGAAGCCGTGCGCCTGACGGCCAGCTCCAGCGGACTACACCCGTATGAAGTGTTCGTCGTAACGAATCCGGCCCTGCGCGAGCAGATCAAGCCGCATGCGTGGAACCAGTCGCAAATAACGGACGCCTCGCATCTGCTGGTATTTGCCGCCTGGGACAATTACACGGTCGAACGCATCGACAAGATGTTTGACCTGGTCAACACCGTGCGCGGCTTCAAGAATGAAGGCTGGGAAGCCTACCGCCAACAGATCCTGGCCACGTATCCGCAGCGCGACGCGGAAACCAACTACCAGCACGCGGCGCGCCAGGCGTATATCGGCGTGGGCACGGCCCTGATCGCCGCAGCGGAAGAAAAAGTCGATTCGACGCCGATGGAAGGTTTTGATCCGGCCAAGGTCGATGACATCCTGGGCTTGCGCGAAAAAGGCTTGCGCTCTGTCGTCATGCTGCCGCTCGGCTACCGCGCCGATGAAGGCGACTGGCTGGTGGACTTGCAAAAAGTGCGCCCTGCGCGCGCGCAATTCATCACCGAGCTGGCGTAAGCGCCCCTCGCGTGACTGAAAAGCGGAGGCTGGCGACGGCATCCGCTTTTTTTGTATTCAGGCTGGCTGCGGGAAACGCACCGTCACCTGCAAGCCCCGCCCCGCTTCCCCATCGGCCAGCGCGATGTCGGCCTGGTGGTGCTCGGCGATGTGGCGCACGATGGACAAGCCCAGGCCGCAGCCCCAGGCGTCGTTGCCGTCGGGACGGAAGAAGCGGTCGAACAGGCGCGCATGGTGCTGGCGCGGCACGCCGGGGCCGTTGTCGGACACGCGTAGCAAGGGCCGGCCCTCTTCCAGCGCCGCCTGCAGGTCGACGCGCCCACCCTGCTGCGTGTAGCGCAAGGCGTTGTCGATCAGATTATTCAGCAAGACTTGCAAACCGTCGGGATCGGCCTGCACCAGCACCCTGGCCGGCGCCGTTTCCACCACGCCCAGGTCGATTGCGCGGCTGTCGGCCAGCGCGCTGTGGTCGGCCACGGCCGCTTCCAGCAACTGTCCCAGGTCTACCGTGTGCAGCTGACTGGCCGTCAGCGCCGTTTCATGGCGCGCCAGACTCAATAGCTGGCGCACCAGGTGCGTGCTGCGGTCCAGCCGTTCGTGCAGCCGCGCCAGCGCCACGCGGCGCTCTTCCTCGCTGGCGGCCCGTTCGGCCACCTGCAGCTGCAATTTCAGCGCCGTCAGCGGCGAGCGCAATTCATGCGCGGCGTCGGCAACGAAGGTGCGCTGCGCAGTCAGCGCAGCCTCGAACTGGCCCATCAAACTGTTGAGCGCCAGCGCCACGGGTCGCAGTTCGGGCGGCATCTGCTGCGCCTCCAGCGGCGTCAGGGCGTCCGGCGAACGGCCCGCCACCGACTCGGCCAGCCGGTGCAGGGGCGCCAGCGCGCGTGCCACCACGACGACGATCAGCAGTGCCAGGATCAGCGCGAACACCAGCAGGGGTACGCCTGCCCGCATGGTCATCTGCCAGGCCAGCTGGTCGCGCACGGCCTGCGCCTGCGCCACCTGCACGTAGCGCCCGCGCCGCGTCTCGCCGTACAGGCGCCAGTCCTCGCCGCGCACCGTGACATCGGCAAAGCCGGCCAGCGCATAGCGCGGCAGTGCCGGCTGGCCCGGCAAGACGGACAATGACTGCCCCTGTTCGTCCCACGCTTGCAGCACGAACGCTTCTTCCGGATCTTGCGCGGCGGACAAGCCCGCCTGCGGCTCGAACTCGTCGGGCAAGGCCACGGCCAGCTGGCGCAGCTGCAAATCGGCCAGTTCATTGGCTTCTTCCAGCAACGAGCGAAACAGCGACATACCCGCGCCGAGCACGCACAGCAAGGTGGCGGCCAGTAAACCCAGCAGCAACTGGCGGCGGATGGTCATCAAGATGCTACCCGCATCTTGTAGCCCACGCCGCGCACGGTCTGGATGCTGTCCGCGCCGAACTTCTTGCGCAGCTGGTACACGTACACATCGACGGTATTGCTTTCCACTTCGCTATCCCAGCCGTACAGCTTTTCGCTCAGTTGCCGCTTCGACACCACCTTGCCCGGATGGTCGAGCAAGGCGCGCAGCACGGAAAACTCGCGCGGCGGCAGCTTGATCAGCTCCCCCTCGAACCTGACGTCGTGGCTGGCCAGGTCCAGGGTCAGCACACCATGCTCGATGACGGAGCGCGAACGGCTGACCCGGCGGCGCAGCAGCGCGCGTATGCGCGCCAGCAACTCATCGAGGTCGAATGGCTTGACCAGATAATCGTCGGCGCCGCTGTCGAGCCCCTCGACGCGGGCCGGCGTGCCGTCGCGCGCCGTGATGATCAGCACGGGCAAGTCGGCACCCCGCGCACGTATGGCGCGCAGCACCTCCATGCCCTCCTTGCCGGGCAAGCCCAGGTCCAGCAGCATCAAATCGTAGGCGAAACCGGCCAGCGCCAGCTCCGCATCATGGCCATCGCGCACCCAGTCCACGGCATAGCACTCACCGCGCAAGCCCTCGACCAGGCTTTCCCCGATCATCGGATCGTCTTCCACCAGCAACACGCGCACGCCACCCTCTCAGTCTCGAAAATACCGCTATCTTAACGTGCCTGGGGGAAGCCGGCTGGCGCCAGCCAGGTCAGCCAGCAAGTGAGCCGGCACGCCGGCATTGTCGCCTCTGCCAAGGTCCACTTCCATGGCTGTGACCGGCACGACGGACTGCATCGTGGCCGAATGCGCATTCAAGTCGTCTTCGCGGCCATCACTACGCACGTCGATCGCGATTTGCTGGTCGCAGACGAACGATCTGCTGGTGCCATGCACGCCCTTCAACACTTGCCAGGCATGGATCTGGTAACTGCTGTGCGGGTGCTGCGGTTTCAGGAAGACCGGCGCGGTCTTGACCTGTCACGTCACGTCAGGCGACCGTTGACAAACGCCCCGAAGCGGCCATGTAAGGGTTGAAACACGGTGATCGCGACCAAGCTCAGTCTCATGAATGGAAGCGTCAACCCCACATGAGGAGACTGGCTGCGCCTTCGGTTACCGTTCCAAGTCTGGCTGCAGGATATGTTCGAGCCATTCGATGAAAATCCGGACGCGGCGCGACAGGTTCTGGCGATGCGCTACCACGACCGATACCGGCAACGGCGCCGGCCGCAAACCCGGCAGCACCTCGATCAGTTCGCCGTTCGCAAGATAGGGTTTCAGGCTGGCCAGCCCGGCCTGAATCAGTCCCAGGCCGGCCAGTCCCGCACCGTGATAAGCCTGAACGTTGTTGACGCTAACGGCGCCGGGTAGCGCGAGCGTGGCATAGCGGTTGCCGTCCGGATATTCCCAGCCGAATGGCCGGGCACCCAGTGTCGGCGTGTAGTGCACCATGCGATGTCCCTGCGAGAGCAGATCGTGCAGGGTGCGAGGTATGCCACGCTGCTGAAGATACCTCGGACTCGCGGCGTTCACCATTGTAAGGTCGCCGAAGGCGCGTGCCACCAGCGTTTCGTCGACAATGGGGCCGACTCGCAGCACGCAATCGATCCCTTCCTGGACCAGATCGACGCGCCGGTCAGTGCTCGATATCTCCAGCTCGATGTCCGGATAGCGTTCTAGGAAAGTCGATAAGGCGGGCATGAACGTGGTACGGGCTAATTCGGTGGGCAAGTCGATGCGGATACGGCCGCTCAGAGGTGCGTCGCCGCCGGTGAACATTGCACCCAGATCCTCGGCATCCGCGAGCAAAGCACGCGCACGCGTGTAGAAATTGCGCCCGTCTTCGCTCAATTGCACCGTCCGGGTCGAACGGTGTAACAGGCGCACACCCAATTGCGCCTCTAGCCGGCGGACCACGTTCGAGGCCCGGCCTTTCTGAATGCCTATGCTCTCAGCGGCTTGGGTGAAGCTGCCCATTTCCGCGATGCGAACAAAAATCGCCAACGCCTCAAGGTTTTGTATTGTCATATATTTGGATAACAATGAGTTTCTATTGGAGCACTTTATAGATAAATTCGCTGCGGGTAAAGTGATCGCTTGGGCTCATTAGGTGGGAGCCGCTACACTTTTCAAGGTGATCATGCGCTACAAACAATTGGGTAACACAAGGCTGTTCGTGTCCGAGCCATACCTCGGCACAATGACCTGCGGCCCTGCGGGGCAGGCGGGCTTGTATCACGATCTTGCCGGAATGGATCAAGCGACGGCCGACAACATCGTGCAGCGCTGTCTGGACGCAGATGTCAAGGCGAATGGCCTTGCCGAGCGACGCGCGTACGTACGGGCGAAGCCCTTCGCCACTTCAGTCGTAATGGGTGCAAAGCGTCTGGTTCGGCTTGAACAGAATCTGGCCGCCGTGAACCTTGAGCTCGACGCCGATGCGCTCGCCCGATTCGACAGCGTCAGCAAGCTCAGGCCAGAGAATCCGGGCGTGGATGCTTGCACGGGACGTCAAACGGAATCGTCATGAACACTTCTTCGAAGAAGGAATTTATCTTGAAAACCGTCTCCTGGCGTGGCTTGTTGAAGTGGGTTCTGGTCGCGTTCTTCGTGTACGCTGGGCTGCTCAATGTTTTCGCCACTATCCCGCTGCTCGCCGAATATCGGCGATGGGGATACCCCGGGTGGATGCATTACGCCACTGGTTTGCTCGAACTATCCAGCGCTTTTCTCCAGGCACGAAGCATGACCAATACAGCGGGAATCGCGCTAGGAGGGGCCGTCATGGCCGCCGCCGCCCTCACTCTGGTGATTCAACAGGAATGGCTGCATGCCCTTTTCCCAATGCTGGTCTTTCTCGCCCTGATTACTTCACGCATTACCCATCAACATTGAAAGTCTTATCATGAACATGTATTCTCAAAAATCAAAAGGCGTTGTCATTTTCCATTCAGGTTATGGCCATACCGAACGGGTGGCCAATGCTGTGGCTGAGGGCGCTCAAGCAAGCCTGATTCAGATTGACGCCGACGGTAATCTATCCGATCAAGCGTGGGCGGAGATAGAAGGCGCACAATACATCATTCTCGGTTCGCCGACCTATATGGGCGGGCCGAGCTGGCAATTCAAGAAATTTGCCGATGCATCGTCAAAGCCATGGTTTGCCGATTTGTGGAAGGACAAGGTCTTCGGCGGATTTACCAACAGCGCAAGCATCAATGGTGACAAGCTGGCGACGCTTCAGTATTTCACACTGCTGGCCGCGCAGCATCGCGGAATCTGGGTGGGCATGGGCATGAAATCCTCCAACACCAAGGCATCCCAGCGCGACGATATCAATCGCATGGGCTCGTTCCTCGGTCCGATGGCGCAGACGCCTGCTGATGCAGCGCCGGAAGAGATGTCGTTCGGCGACCTCGAAACCGCCCGCATGTACGGAGTACGCGTCGCCGAGATCGCGGATAGGCTGTTCGCAGCCAGTCTGTAAACCGGCTCGCTCGATAACTGACGTGTTTCTCAAATAGTCGGGTAAGGAGCTTGACGTTGGCACTGACCGGTTGCAGTAATGGAGTTTGCCATCGTATCCGGTCTGGTCTCAACTACTACGCCTAAATTACCATAGTCATCGTTTGCTCACTCTTCAGGCTCTGCCCGGACTCACGCAAAACAGCGCCGGACGACGAGTCCGCCAGTTCCTTTGGCGCTGCTCATCACTGCAAACGATGCGGAGTCGCTCGCCTGGCACTGCCGACTACAGGCCCTGGCGAATGCAGGGCCTGTGCGGGGTGTTACCGGACGCTTACTGCACCAGGTAGCGCTCCGAACGGGGGCCGTACAGCAAGCCATTCGGCACGCCGGCCGACAGCATGCGCGCATTCGCCGTGCCGGCGATAGGATGGCTGGCATCGGTGCTGGTGTTGATGATCTGCTTGACCGCCGCCGTCACTAGCGCACCGATCAGGCCGCCGCCACCGCTGTTATTGCCTTCATTGCTCGATGCGCTGGCCGCGCCCTGCCACAGCAAGGTGCCCGTCTTCAGGTCGACCAGCTTGGCATTCACCGAGACCACCGTCACGCTGTCGATCACGGCGTAGGTCGTGCCGTACTTGGAGATCGTCACGTACAGGCCCGCATCGGCGCCAAAGATCTCGTTGAGCTTTTTCGCATCGACGCCGTGGATATCGGCGGCATTCGTCAAGCCGTTCTGCTTGAAAGTTTCAGCGACCACGGCCACCGGCAGCACGTAGTAGCCCGCTTCGGCCAGCGGATAAGTCACTTGTGCGTAGACACTGTTGCCGGCATTGACTTCCGGCGAATTGTTCAACGGCGGCAAGACCACGATGGAACGGGGCTTGGCCGCCTTGAAGGCCGTATAGTCATACGCGGCCTGCTTGGTGGCACAACCGACCATGAAGATGGCGGGACCCAGGCACAGGGCCATTTTGAACATGCGCGACATCATAATTTCTCGCCTTTCTTCATTTTACCCTGTTGGCGCCGACCTAAAATTGACCCACCGCGCCGATCCAAATTTGACCCAGGGCGGGGTGCTGCATTCTTGAGTTGCAGCTGTGGATAAGTGTACCAAATAGCGAAGTGGAATTCGTGGAGGGCGA
>NZ_PEBS01000079.1 GCF_002869965.1 Janthinobacterium sp. ROICE36 | reverse complement strand
ACAAACCACGTTCACTTTCGCCGCTTACAACCTGACGCGCATGGCGACGATCTTTGGCTGGCGTTTATCGGCGGTGGTTGGATAACTCCGTCCATAGAGTACGGAAAGCGCTAAAAAATGTCAAAAAACGGCCTGAAAAGTGGCTGAAAACTGCTTTTTAGGAAAAATGCGGCTTCCAGCCCGAAAAATTCGCATGTCTGGCGACAAAATCCGAAGGACTGGGGTCCTTTTTCAACACCCTGTTAGCTTATTTTGCTCGGAAAAGCAGGGCTTTTACTCACTTTTCATCAGGCTGTCGCGCAACTGGTTCAGTTGTTGTTTCATGTCCACAACTTGTTCCACGCTGCAGTGGCTGGCCGTCAGGATGGCTTCGGGTAGCAGGGCCGCTTCCTGGCGCAGCTGGTCGCCTTGTTCCGTGAGGGAAATGATGACCTGGCGCTCGTCGCTGGCGGCACGCGCACGCGTCAACAGGCCCGCTTGCTCCATGCGCTTGAGCAGGGGCGTCAGGGTGGCCGAGTCGAGGAACAGGCGCTCGCCCACTTCCGATACCGTCAAGCCGTCGCGTTCCCACAACACCATCATCACCAGGTATTGCGAATACGTCAGGCCGAGTTGACGCAGGAGCTTGCGGTACAGCTTGTTCATGGCGAGCGAGGTCGAGTACAGCGCAAAGCACAGCTGGCTGTCCAGGCGCGGTACTTGGTGCAGGGGATGGGGGGCGATATTTTCCATCTGCTCAGTATATATAGCGCGCTACTTAGTTGCAAGCGACCTCACTATCTGGCGGTGTTACATGGTATTCAACGCCGCCAGTGCCTTTGCGTCGAGCCTGAGCGCGCCGGCGGCGACATTCTCGCGCAGATGCGCCACCGACGATGTGCCTGGTATCACCAGCATATTGGGTGCGCGCTGCAGCAGCCAGGCCAGCGCCACCTGCATCGGCGTGGCGTGCAGGCCGACCGCTACCTGGGTCAGCGTATCGGGCTGCAGCGGCGAAAAGCCCCCCAGCGGGAAGAACGGCACATAGGCGATGCCTTGCGCGGCCAGCGTGTCGATCAGCGCATCGTCCGCGCGATGGGCCAGGTTGTAGTGATTCTGCACGCAGACGATGGGGCTGATCCGCTGCGCCTCGGCCACCTGGTCGGCATCGACATTGGACAAGCCGATATGGCGCACCAGGCCTTCCTGCTGCAGCTGCAGCAGCGCGGTCAGCGGTTCGGCGAGCGAAGAGCCATCGGGGCCTTCCAGGCCCGGTGCGCGCAGGTTGACCACATCGAGCACGTCCAGGCCCAGGTTGCGCAGGTTGTCGTGCACGGCGTCGCGCAGTTGCCGGGGGGAGGCGGCCGGCAGCCAGGACTGGTCGGCGCCGCGCACGAAGCCGATCTTGGTGATGATGGTCAAGCCGTCGCGATACGGATGCAGCGCTTCGCGGATGATCTGGTTGGTGATGTGCGGGCCGTAAAAGTCCGATGTGTCGATATGGTTGATGCCCAGCTCGATGGCTACGCGCAACACGGCCACGGCGGCAGCGCGATCCTTCGGCGGACCCCAGACGTGCGGGCCGGCCAGCTGCATGGCACCATAGCCGATGCGGTTGAAAACGATGTCGCAATGGGCGGGCGTGAATTGATGCTGGGCGGGAGAATAGCTGGCCATGGGAGCTCCTGTGTGGTGGTCGAGGATTGGAACACCCATGTTAGCGGCGCTTGCACTGTATGATAATCGGGTCAATCCGGCACAGCCTGTACTTAATTACGCACAGTGAAAGCTCCCATGCATGCAGACAGCCCTTCCATGGCCGACCTGGCCACTTTTGCGCTGGTGGCCCAGCACCAGGGTTTTCGCCAGGCCGCGCGCGCCAGCGGACAGTCGGCGTCGGCGCTGAGCGAGGCGCTGCGCCGGCTGGAACAGCAGCTGGGCATCCGCCTGTTGGAACGCACCACGCGCAGCGTCACGCCGACGGCGGCCGGTGCGCTGCTGCTGACGCGCTTGCGTCCGGCACTCGATGAAGTGAGCAGCGCGCTCGATGTGCTGAACGACCTGCGCGACAGCCCGCGCGGCACCTTGCGCCTGAACGTGCCGGTCAATGCGGCGCGCTTCTTTTTGCAGCCCATGGTCGACCAGTTCCTGCGCGCCTATCCGCAGATCAGGGTGGAGCTGGTGGTCGATAATAATTTTGTCGATGTCGTCGCCAGCGGTTGCGACGCCGGCATCCGCTATGGCGAAAGACTGGAGCAAGACATGATCGCCATCCCGATCGGCCCGCGCATGCAGCGCTTCGCGGTGGCGGGCGCACCATCCTACCTGACGCAGCGCGGCGTGCCCGTGCATCCGCGCGACCTGCTGCAGCACGCCTGCCTGCTGGGGAAATTCCTCAGTGGCGCGATTCCTCCCTGGGAGTTCGAGTGCGACGGGCAGAAAGTGAGCGTGGAGCCGGGCGGGCCATTGATCGTCACGCCGACGGCGGCCGACTTCGCGGTCAGCATGGCCGTCGCCGGCCATGGCCTGGTCTTTCTGTTTGAAGAGTGGCTGCAGCCGTATATCGATGCGGGCCAGCTGCAGCCGGTGCTGGAAGACTGGGCAATGCCCTTTCCCGGCCCGTTTTTATACTATGCGGGCCGGCGCCACCTGCCTGCCCCGCTGCGTGCATTTATCGATTTCGTGCAGGCCAATTTTGCGCAGCTGCCGCAGTTTCCTCAACCCGCCGCCGTATAGCGCTGGCGCAGCAGTTCGAGCATGGCGACGTTCTGTTCCCACGCGTCGCTCACCGGCTGCTGCGTCCAGGGCAGGGTTTGCGTGTATGGTGCAGGGCCGAATTCCGGCGTGAAGGTCATGCGTTCGGCGCCGGCCGCGCGGCGCAGGGCGACGATGGCGTCCCACCATGCGAGATGGGCGTCGAGCGCCTGCTTCGCTTCCGGCGCGCGGAAGTCGGCCACTTGCGGCCCCTGCGCATGGCCCACGCGCGCATGCACGTGGCGCACCAGCGGCAGCACCTGCGCCAGCGTTTGCGGCTGATCTTCCAGCAGGGATTCGCAGGCGCAGCACCAGTGCGACAGGTCGGCCGTCAATGGCAGGTCCGGATATTGCGCCAAATAGGGCAGCAGCAGCATCGGATGGCCGCTGAAGCGGCTGCGGTGCAGCTCATGCACGATGGGCACGCCGTGCTTTTCCGAGATGGCGGCGGCCAGGTCGAGCAGTTCTGCGTTCTGCGCCTGGCTGTAGTAATCCTTGCCCGTGTGCGTGTTGACCAGCACGGGGCGAGCCAGGCAGGCGTTTTCCAGCAGTTCGGCCAGGGCGGCGCGGTGCAGCTTAAAGTCGCTGTGGAACACCGTTTCCCACTGCGCGGCGATCAGTTGCAGTCCCGCCTTGGCGATGCGGTCCGTCCATTCCTCGCGCAGGGCGGCGTCCAGCGGCAGCGACATTTCGATGCCGTCAAAGCCGGCCGCCGCTACCCTGTCGATGAAGACGTCGGGCGGCAGCTCGTTATTGCCCCAGTGGGCGGCAAAGACGTCGATGCGCATCAGACGAAGCCCCGCACGGGGAACGCTGCATCGCGCTGTATCCAGTTGTGGGTCGCGTACTCGGTCTGGCCATCGGTGGCGTGCAGGGTGTAGGCGTGGCGCGAGACGGGCGAGCGGTTCGGCGCGCTGTAATGGGGCAGCAAGCCGTGGAAGCAGACGAGGGCACCCGCCTTGACTTCCAGTGGCACGGCCGTGCTGTTGTCGGGCCACGGCATGGTATCGAGTTTTTCCACGCGCACTGCGTCGCCGTTGCGGATGAAGCGCTCGCGCAAGGGGCCGCGGTGGCCGCCCGGTTCCGCCCACAGGCAGCCGTTGTCCAGGGTCGCGTCTTCCAGCGCGAACCAGAAGGTGGTCACGCTGATCGGCGTGGTCTCGAAATACGTGGCGTCCTGGTGCCAGCGCACTTCGCCACCGATGCCGGGCTGCTTGAAAATGTACATCGATTGCCATACCTGCGCGTCGGCCAGGCCCAGGTCGCGCGCCACTTCGGCCAGTTTCGGGTCGCTGGAAAAGCTGCGGAAGACGGGGTCCAGGTCGTGCATGGCGTGGCCGATCTTGTTGATCGACAGCGATTTCGCCTGCTTTAACTGTCCGTCCGCGCCGAATGCCTCTTCCTCGAAGAAGCAGCGGATGGTGTTGTCGGAGGCGAGAAAATAATCGTTGGTGTTCTTGGCCTGGTCGCGCGTGGTGAAGATGGACTGGCTGACGCTGGGATCGAATTCGTTGACAATCTGCTCGGCGCGCGCGCGCAAGGCGGCGATGTCGTCCGCACCCTTGAAATCGGGCAGGATGATGTAGCCGTCGCGTTGGTATTGTTCTTGTTGCAGGATTGTCAGCATGGCGGCGGCTCCGGAGGTCAATGGAAAGCGCCATTGTAGGATGGGCGAGGGCGACAAACAATTGCCCAGCGGTTGACAGATTGTCGCCAAAGCGAAGACAATCTTTGACATGGATCAACTAAAAGCGATGGAAATTTTTGTCGAGGTGGCGCGCCAGCGCAGCTTTACGCTGGCCGGGCAGCGCCTGGGCTTGACGCGGGCCATGGTCAGCAAGACCATCATGCAGCTGGAAGAGCGCCTGCATGCGCGCCTGCTGCACCGCTCCACGCGCGAAGTGAGCCTGACGGACGCGGGCCGCGCCTATCTGGCGCCCTGCATGGCCACCGTCAGCCAGGCGCAGGAAGCGGCGCGCATGGTGGCGCACGTGGCGCAGGCGGGAGCGGGGGCGGAGCTGGCCGGGCCGCTGCGCATCCAGGCGCCATCGAGTTTTGGCAGCGCGTGGCTGGCCGATGCTGTCGCCCGTTTCAGCCTGCTGCACCCGCAGGTGCAGGCCGAGTTGTTTGTCGATGATGCGCTGCTCGATCCGATACGCCACGGTTTTGATTTGACCATCCGCGTGGGCGGCATCCCGGACAGCAGCGCGCTGGCCATGCGCCCGCTGGCGCCGTGCCGCGCCGTGTTGTGCGCCAGTCCCGCTTATCTGGCGCAATGGGGCATGCCACAGACGCCGCAAGACTTGTTGCAGCATCAGTGCCTGCATTTCAGCCACCTGACCGATGGCACGAATTGGCATTTCCAGCGGCGAGCAGGGGAACAGCGCGAGGAGGTGAGCGTGCGCGTGCAGGCGGGCTTCACGGCGAACAATGGCCTGGTGCTGCAGCAGGCGGCGCAGCGGGGGCTGGGCATCGTCTACAGCACCACCTTCCTGGCCTGGCGCAAGCTGCTCGACGGCAGCCTGGTGCCTGTGCTGTCTGACTGGGACCTGCCGTTGAACCACCTGAGCGCCCTGTATCCGGCCAGCCGCCAGCCATCGCCCAAGGTGCGCGCACTGATCGATTTCCTGGTGGCCGAATACCAGCCCGTGCCGCCGTGGGACCGCGAGCTGCAAGCTGCCGGGTTTTTCAGATGAAAGCGACGGGGTCCAGCGTCCACGCGCCGTCGGCATACACGCGCTCGTCGTCGAGGTAGACGGCTTCGGTGACGGCGAAGATGTCGACGTGGTAGCGCGCATCCTTGCGCTTGAATTGCGGTTTGGTGTACACGCCGTGCTTGGCGCCCAGCGACAAATGGATGCCGCACATGCGTTCATACGTGCCGATGTCGTTGACCAGCTGCCCGCGCGAAAACGCGCGGTTCATGCCGAAGCCCAGTTCGCGCACCCACACGTCGCCTTCATGCGCGTGGATGATCTCCAGCATGGCGGTAAACTCCGGCGTGGCGTGCTCGGTGCCCGTCACGCGGCCCTTGTCGATGATCAGGGTGATCGGCGTGTCCGGGCGGTTGACCATGAACTGCGTGTCGCCGAAGACGAAGATGCGCACGCGCCCATTCACCGCTTCCAGGTCCTGCGCTTCCGTAAATACTTCGCCCAAGGGGAACTGGCCGCCGATATTGTTCATGCCGGCGTAGTCGCCGATATTCAGCTTGGCCGATTCGAACGGCGAGGCGAACACCAGCTGCTCGCCGCCGCTGTCGACCATGCCATGACGGGCGCGATCGATGCGCGCCTTGAGCGCATGGCCCACGCCCCGGTAGTAATCGGGGTCGTAGGCCAGCGAAGCGATGTAGTGCAGTCCCTGCACGCCGGGCATGCGTGACAAATGCACGTGTTCGATCACTTTCAGGCCCCGCTTGAACAGCTCGATGCGGATGCGGAACGCTTCCAGGCGGAAGCTGGTCGACTGGATCAGCACGACGAGGCTGCCGGAGGGCAGTTCGGCAAACGCGGCCAGCACGGCGTCGGGCGTGACGTCGTCGAAATCAATGAAGCTCGCCTCTGGCAAGGCCTGGCGATAGGCCTCCGTCAACACGACGTTGAGCCAGCTGCGCTTGTCGCAGACGACCAGCGCCGGTTCGTCCGGGCGGTGACAGATGGCCATGGCCAGCAGGTCGGCCACGTTTTGCGCGGCCACTTCGGTGGCGGCGGCGCTGATGGCATCGAGCCGGCTGGTGTCATTCTCGGGAAGCGTCATGGTGCGGATTTCGTCTGGCGTATGGTAAACCAGGCATTATAAGGCGATTGCCGGGCATGTCGTCGATGCCGCGCCGTTTCAGGCTTGCTTCTGTGGCAAGAATGCTCAAGCCCCACCGGGGAAGGCCGATTATCTTGTGTAGTGCTGTATGGCAATGTATTATTTGTAAAACAGGCCAGATACACGAGCGGCATGCGGCGTGAATGCATGGCCGCTTGTGCAATGTGATGCAGGACGACACCCTCCTGATGAGGATGGTGCAATGAATAGACTTCGACGAGTGTGATGCGATGAGTGTGATTGGACAAGATATTCCGATGGAACGGCCCGATGCGGATGGCCGCGCGGCCCTGCTTGTGCCCATCCCAAGCGTCAAGGAAGATGTGCTGTTGACGATACGCAGGGGCGCGGCCATCGTCGGCTTTGCCAACCACGACCGTACCGTCACCGTTTATTTTGAAAGCAACCGTTTCGACGATCCCGCGCTGGCGAAGTGGGAACACAAGGCGCGCAAGGCCTATGATCGCCTGATCGATAATGCCCCCACCGTATCGAAGCTGACCACCAGCCCCGCCAATTTCGAGCAAATCGGCTATATCAATGGCAAGGGCATCACTATCCGGCATATGGATAGCCTGAAACGCTGGCTGACGTATTCGGAGGCGATGCAGACTTGCCCCGAGAATGAGATTATTCCCCGCACTGTTATTGCCAAAGTCGAAAGCGTCAAAGTCTGATGTCGGCGTGGCGCCCAGCCCTGGGCATTTTTCAGACGTTCGCGGCATGCGGACGATGGGCCAGGGTGTTGTTGCCTGTGCTTCGCTGTGCTGGCTGACTTTTCCCTCTCTACACCACGATAATATTCGCCTGCGCCTGGAGCGGGCAGGGCTGCTTGTCTTCGACGATTGGCCTGCTTGGCGTCGTCTCCCCTCACGGCGCCAGGTCGTCGTGTCGTTTTTGCTGTCGCGTAAGGTAATATTGCAACTAGGCGCAGCCGGGATCTGGCGACAGCATTGGCCGCTGCGCGCGCCAAGAGGAATGACGATATGAACCAGCAAGACGTGCGCAGGGCGACGGGGCGCACCCAGGAAAAGGTTGGACTGTGCTTGAAAAAGTGAATGAACGTTGCATTAACGCCACTTGCGGCCGGGAATTGCTGCTGCGCGTGGCTTGTTGTCCATTTTGTGGCACGCGCCAGGCGGCCGAACCCATTGTTTTGCAGAAAGTAGTGCCGCCGCCAGTGCCGCGCATGCCAACGCCGCCACCGCCGGTGCCCGTCGTCCCGCCCCTTCCTGTGCCGCCGCCCGCGCCGCAGTCCGCTCCCAAGCCCGTCCCGCCGCCGGTTTTCGTGCCAGCCAAGGCGCCGCCCGCGAAGCCGGCCGCCAGGGCTTCGGTGCCGCCACCGCGCCCGTCCGTGCGCTTGCGCACGTGGATTGCGGCGGCCATGGTGCTGACCGGCATCTGGTTCTTTAACAAGCCCGCCGACAAGCCGGCCAGCGTGGCGGTCCAGGTCGAGGCCGCTACCGCGCTGGCGGCGCAGTGTGACCTGGACGGGGCGCGCAGCGCGCTGGCCGTGCTGAAAAGCGCCAAGGCGCCCGCCGCGCATATCAAACGATTGCAGGCGAGCATCACCAAGTCCGCCGCCACCTGCGACCGGAAACGGCAGCGGGCACAGGCGTGGACGGCGCTGCAAGACAGCGTCAGCCAGGCGCTCGATACGGGCAAGCCGGATCTGGCCGCCACGCGCCTGGCCATCTACGTCAAGCGCTGGGGCGACGATCCCGACACGCTGGAACTCGATGCCAGGGTGAAAGTGGCGCTGACCAGCGCCCAGCTCTACCTGGCCGACGCTTGCCTGGCCAGGGGCGACCGGGTTTGCCTGGAAAGCAGCCTGATCGCCGCCGAGCGTTACAAGCGACCGGAACTGGCGGCGCGCACGCAGGCGCTGCGCGCAGCGCTGTCGCAACTGCTTGAGCGCTCGCTGCTCGATGCGGTCCCGGTCCCGGGCCCGGGCCAGTAGCGCCGCAGGCAAAAACGCCCGCCGCGGCCAGGCCGGGCGGGCGTCGCGTTGCCGTTTGAACCGACGCTTACTCTTGCGGCACCAGGGCCAGCGCCGCGCTGAAGTCGCCCATCGGCTTGCCGCCGTTGGCCACCAGCGCCTTGTCGCGTAGCGTCAAACCGTCGAGCACGGGCAACGCAAAGCGGTGCGTGATGGCGCGCAGGATCGAGGCCGAATCATATTGCGTATGATCAACCAATCCCTTTTTTACGTACGGCGAGACGAGGATGGCCGGTACGCGCGTGCCCGGACCCCAGCGGTCGCCCTTCGGCGGCGCCGCATGGTCGTAGTAGCCGCCGTTTTCATCATACGTGACGATGACCAGCATGTTTTTCCATTGCGGACTCTTTTTCAGCTGGGCGATGACGCTGGCGATATGTGCGTCGCCGTCGGCCACGCTGGCGTAGCCCGGATGCTGGTTCAAATTGCCCTGCGGCTTGTAGAAGGCCACGGGTGGCAGCTTTCCGGCGCTGGCATCGCTGAGGAACTGGCTGTCGAAGTCGCGCAGGTGGGCGGCACGGTAGGCGGGTGCCTTCACCGGGTCCATGTTGGCAAAGTAATTGAACGGCTGGTGATGGAACTGGAAGTTCGGCGGATTCGGGAAGCTGCCGGTGCGCGCGCTGGCCGTGGCCAGGGCCGTCGTATCTTTCCAGGCGCCCGCATACCAGGCCCAGTCGATGTTCTTGCCTGAGAGCAGGTCGCCGATATTCGTCTGCGTCTGCTGCGGCAGGGTGGTGGCCTTGCCCGTGTCCGCATACAGCTTGCTGCTGTCGCCGGATGCGGGGGCGTTGCTGCTGGGCTGGAACGGCGGCTGCATGGTGTTGACGGCGTAGAACATGCCCGTGCTGTCGGCCGGCGTCAGCGCGCCGTCGTTGGCATAGGCGGGCGCGCCGTTCAGGACCGTGCTTGGGGCCGTGGCGGACGGCGTCAGGCGCAGGAAATGGCCCTTGGCATCGATGTCTGTCTTCGCAATCGAGCCTTTTGCCACCGAGGTGTCGGCATTCGGGTAGGTGGGCGCGCAGGCGCAGATCAGGTACTGGTGCGTGAGGAAGGAGCCGCCGAAGGCGCCGATGAACAGATTGTCGGCCAGCGCATATTGTTTGGCGATGTTCCACAGCTGCATCTTGCTGCCGTCGTAATAGCCCATGGACAGGCCACCCGCGTCGGAATAGGCCGCGAACTTGTCGTTGGCGCCGCCGTTGATCTGCATCTGGTTGTTGTAGAAACGGTGCACCAGGTCGCGCGTGATCACCGATTGCGGCAGGTACAGGGGGCTGCCGGCATCGTCGATCTGGAACGGTTTGTTCGGCAGGTTGGCCGATTGCGCCTGGGTGATGACGGTGCTCTGGCCGGCCGCCGTCATGCCGCCCCAGGTGGGCGGCAGCACGGGCAAGGTGCTGCCGTCGACGTCCTTCTGCGGCACGTAGGCGGCGCTGGACGTAGGATTGACGCCGGGCACGCCGTTGGCGCCCGGGAACAGGCCGTACAGATTGTCGAAGCCGCGGTTTTCCGCGTAAATGACGACGATGGTCTGGATGTTGTTCAGCGCCAGTGCGCCGTTCAGCGCGGCCAGCGCGTCGGCGGGCGCCGCCTGGGTGCTGGCGCTGGCGATCAAGGCCGTCACGCTGGCGTTTTCCGCCTTCAGTTTCGCCAGCTCGTCGCCACTGGCCTTGTTGAAGTCGGACGCCAGGCCCGCTTCCGACACGCCCAGGCGCGCGGCCAGCTTGCTGCTGGCGGCCGTAAAGTCGCCGCCGTTGCCATCCATGATTTGCGCCAGTTCCGTCGACACGGCGCTGACGAAGGCGCTGTGTCCAGCGGCTGCGCGCAGCAGCAGTTTTTGCGTGACCTTGCTGCCCGCGTCGCCGATGGTTTCATGGCGGATGGCGTCCGTGCCGATGCTCACCAGCACGGCGCCCTGGCCATCGAGCTTGTAGCTGCCGTCGGCGGCCGTGCGCACGGGGAGTGAAGCGCTGTCGCAGGTCAGCTTGGCTGTGCTGTTTTCCAGGCACACCTGGGCATTTTCATAGTAGCTGCCGATCACTTGGCCCTGGGTGCTGGGCGTGATCGTGTAGTCGCTGCCGCAGGCGGCCAGGCCCAGCGACAGCAAGATTGGTAGGGGACGTAAGACGGGGCGAGCGTGCGGTTTTATGGTCATGCCTTCTGGGTGGAAAACGTCGCATGCTAGGCAGGCAATATGTCAGCTGCGTGACATGTCAGCGCCTGTTACATGACGTAATGTACGGCCTTGATACATTAGGTATTGCAGGGTTTTGTCATGCAGTTGTCACATGCCATTGCTACGCTGCCAGCCCATGATGAAAACGAACCTCTCCCTGCTGCTGGCCATCTGCGTGCTGTCCGCCTGCCAGCCGGCGCCACCGAAAGAAGTCCAGGCCGCCCCTGCACATGCCTACCTGGCCGGAGCCTACGCGCCCACCCTGCAACGCCAGCCTTCGGTGGCGGCAATGACGGCCATGGGCCGCGCCATGTTTTTTTTAAACCCAGCCTGTCCGTGTCGGGCAAGCTGGCCTGCGCCAGCTGCCACAGTCCGGAACACGCGTACGGTCCGCCGAATGCGCTGGCGGTGCAGCTGGGCGGCCCGGCATTAAAGGATGCGGGCACGCGCGCCGCGCCCTCGCTGCGCTACCTCCAGAACGCGCCGCCGTTCAGCGAGCATTACCACGATGACGACGGCGACGACAGCGTCGACGCGGGGCCCACGGGTGGGCGCAACTGGGATGGCCGCGCCCAGTCCGGCCACGAACAGGCGCTGGCGCCCCTGTTATCCAAACGCGAAATGGGCAACCGCGATGCCGCCGCCGTGGTCGCCAAATTACAGGCCGGGCCCCTGGCGGCGCAGTTCCGCCAGACGTATGGCGCGGCTATCTTCGAACAGCCTGGCCAGGCGTTGCGCTGGGCGCTGATGTCGCTGGAAGTGTTCCAGGAAAGCCCGTTGGACTTCTATCCGTACACGAGCAAGTACGACGCCTTCCTGCGCAAGCAGACCGTCCTGAACCCGCAGGAAGCGCGCGGCCTGGCCCTGTTCAACGATGAAGCCAAGGGTAATTGCGCTTCCTGCCACATCAGCCAGGTGAGCTCCGGTGGCGCCTTTCCGCAATTTACCGACTACGGCTTGATCAATATCGGCGTGCCGCGCAACGGCAAGCTGTCGGCGAATGCCGACCCGGCGTTCTTTGACCTGGGATTGTGCGGCCCCGATCGCACCGACTTGATAGAGCACAAGCAATACTGCGGCAGTTTCAAGACGCCGTCCTTGCGCAACGTCGCCCTGCGCAAGGTGTTTTTCCACAACGGCAGCTTTGACAGCCTGGAGCAGGTGTTGCGTTTTTACGTGCAGCGTGACACGGCGCCGCAAAAATGGTATCCGAAGGACAGGAACGGCAAGGTGCACAAATACAACGATCTGCCGCCCGGCCTGGCATCCAACGTGAACGTGGATGCGCCGTTCGACCGCCAGCCGGGCCAGGCGCCCGCCCTGAACGAAGCGGAGATCGCCGACGTCATCGTTTTCCTGCATACCTTGACGGATGGCTATCCGCTGGCCCGCCCGGTACAGGGAAAGGGTGGCTGAAAAAATATCAAGATACCATTGCTTACAACTACGCCACAAAAGCCTGTTTTTATGTGCGTTAACGCACGCTAGAAAATTTTAGGCAGGTGTATATTGCAAACTGATCTGTGTCTTTTGATAACAATGAAAGGGAATATCATGAAAGTAAGCAAAAATTGGATGACCGTGTGCGCCGCCGGGATGATGGTTGTGGCACTGGCTGCCTGCCAGAAGAAAGAAGATGTTGCCGCCGGTCCTGCGGAACAAGCTGGCCAGAAGATCGATGCGGCCGCTGCCAAGGCTGAAGCCGACATCAAGGCCGCCGCTAGCAAAGCCGATGCCGCCGTGAGCCAGGCCGCTTCCGATACGGGCGCCAAGATGGACCAGGTCGCCGCTGACGCCGACAAGAAAATGAGCGAAGCGGCCGATGCCGTCGGCAAGAAAGTGGAAAAAGCCGGCGAAAAGATGCAGGACGCTGCGCACAAGTAATGGCGCCAGCGCCGGCCAACGCTGGCCCGCTGGCCCGCTTGCTGCAGCTGCCGTCAGGTGATGGCAGCTGCAGCGACGCCACCGCTGGCGTGGCTGCCTGGCCCCGCCGTTTCCGTCCCCGTCTTGTCCATCCCCTCCGTTCCCCCCAGTACCACGCTCAGATCGACAAAGCCGTCGCGCCACGCGCGTTCCAGGTCTTGCTCCACCGCTTCCAGGGTCGTTCTTTCCACCTGCTGAAAACCGCGCAAGCCATACGCCCGATTGCGCCCGTGCGCCTTGGCCAGGTAGAGCGCCATGTCGATCAGGTTGACGCTGCGTTCCCACGTGAGCGGCCGTCCCTGCGGTGCCAGCGGATAGGGCGCAAAGCCCACGGAAACGTGCACCTGGATGGCCTGTCCCTGGTAGTGAATGACTTGCGCAGCCATGCCGTTGAGAATGCGCCGCGCGATATCGTCGAGTCCATCGCGCGCGACGGCTGGCAGGAAGGCGAGGAATTCCTCGCCGCCCCAGCGCACGATCATGTCCGTTTCGCGCAGCACCTCGTGCAGCGTTTCGGCGATCGTCGTCAGCACCAGGTCGCCCGCCGCATGGCCGTAACGGTCGTTGATGTGCTTGAAATGGTCGACATCGAGCAGGAACAGCGCACCCACGACATCGGCGCTGCCGTAGGCCGGTAGCGGCTTGCCCGCATGGCTGCGCATGAATTCCTGGAAGTGGCGGCGGTTATACAGGGCCGTCAGCGGGTCGCGTGAGCTCTGGCGCTTGAGTTCCTGGTTCTTGACTTTCAGCTGCACGTTCGCGTGGCGCACCTTGCGGTACAGCAAGCCAACAATGGTGGACGCCATGGCCAGCACCAGCGCCAGCAACCACCAGACGCGCTGCTGCAGGCGGCGGTTGTCGATTTCCGTGCTCTTCAGCTGATTTTCGCGGCTCAGCAGCTCGATCTGGCGCTGTTTCTTCTCCGCCTCATACTTTTCTTGCAATTCGTACACGGCCTTTTGCCGCTGCTTCTCGAACAGCTGGTTGGAAATGCCCCGCTCGCGGTGGTACGCCGTGATGGCGCCGCGCATGTCACCGGCCTTTTCCAGCGCCATGCCGTATTCCAGCAGCACGGCCTGCATGTCCGGCTGGTTGGCCGTGCGCTCGTAGTAGGCCAGGCCCGTGGCCACGCTGTGCTTACCTTCCTGCAGGCGTCCCTGGCCAATCAGCGCCTGGCCGATGTTCAGGCGCGCCGTCGCCTCCACCTGTTCATTGTTGACCTGGCGAGCCGCCGCGATGGCTTCATGCGCAAAGCGCAGGGCGCGCGCATCATCGCCTTGTTTCAGGTAGCTGTCCGACAGATTGACGAGGGTCACGGCGACCATGCCGCGCGCGCCCAGTTGGCGTTCCAGGTCCAGGGCCGCCAGCAGGGCGCGCTGGCCCCGCTGTGGCTGCTTTGCGTCGAGCGCCAGCCCGTATTCCGTATTCTTTGCCTGCGCCATGCGACCCGGTGATGCCAGGGTGGCGGAGACGGCCAACAGCTCGTCGAGCACCTCGAAGCCCTTGTCGTATTCGCGCATCTGCGTGTACAGCAGGGTGAGGGCATTCAGGGCGGCGGCAAGGCTGGAGGGCGATTTGCTCTGGCGCGCCAGGTCGACGGCCGCCTGCAGTTTGGCCAGCGCGAACGGGAAATTGCCTTCCTCGGCCCACGACTGGCCCGCGCTGATGGTGGCCTGCACGCGCACGGGCACGTCTTGCGTGCGGTTGGCGATGCGTTCCGCTTCAAAGGCCAGCAGGTGCGAGGCGCGGCCTTCATTCCTGGCAAACGTGATGTAGGCCTTGTTGAGCATGCCTTTCGCCAGCGCCACGTCGCTCTTGTGCAGGCGGGCGTCGGCGATCAACTCTTCGGCCAGTTGCATGGCGATATCGTTTTGCCCCAGGCGCATGCGGGCGTTGCTCAACTGAGTAAGGAATTCCGCGCGCACGGGCAGGGGAGCGCTGCGCGCCTGCGTTTCCACCTCTTGCAGGCGCTGCAGGGCGCGCTCTGGCACGAAGCGACCGTCGTCGCTCACGGTGGCAAGAAACTGCTCCAGCTTGCTGACTTGGGCATGGGCGGCGGGCGGCAGCAGGCAGGCCAATACCAGCAGCCAATGCGCCCTTCGCCATGATGCCCGTGTCTGTCTGCCTGCCAACGTCCCGCTCCCGCAATGACCTATTGTCTGGAATAGATTATATTCTGTTGCAATCAAGAAATATCATGGCACGCGCAGATTTTTGTGAAATTGCACACTTCGGCGCTGACAGCTTCTCAACGCAGGGCGACGGCGGTTCGTGTTGGCGGGCTGTCCTTCAGACGGAAAATGGCGACGGCCGTGATTAATGCCTGGGCCTGCTCTTGCAGGCTCTCGGCGGCGGCGGCCGCCTGCTCCACCAGGGCCGCGTTTTGTTGCGTGATGTTGTCCATCTGCGTGACGGCCTGGTTGACCTCGGTGATGCCGGCACTCTGTTCGTGGCTGGCACTGGTGATCTCGCCCATGATGGCAGCCACCTTCTGAATCGAGTCGACCACCAGCGCCATCGTGCGGCCGGCCTCGTCGACCAGCTTGCTGCCTGCGTCCACCCGCGCTACCGAAGCGCCGATCAGGGTCTTGATTTCCTTGGCCGCCGCCGCGCTGCGGTGGGCCAGGTTGCGCACCTCGCTGGCGACGACGGCGAAGCCGCGGCCCTGTTCGCCAGCCCGCGCAGCTTCGACGGCTGCGTTCAGGGCCAGAATATTGGTCTGGAAGGCGATGCCATCGATGACACCGATGATGTCGGCGATCTGGCTCGAACTTTCCTTGATGGCGCCCATCGTGCTGACCACCTGGGCGACGACGGCGCCGCCCTGCACGGCGACGGACGAGGCGGTGGCGGCCAGCTGGTTCGCTTCACCGGCGTTGCTGGCGTTTTGCCGCACCGTTGCCGTCAGCGTTTCCATCGAGCTGGCTGTTTCTTCGAGCGAACTGGCTTGCGCCTCGGTGCGCGCCGACAGGTCGGCGTTGCCCAGCGCGATTTCGTGGGTGGCCACCGACATCTCGCCCGTGCTGGTGCGGATGTCGCCGATCAGCCCCGTCAGGTTGGCATTGATGGTGTTCATCGCCAACAACAGCACGCCGATCTCGTCGGCTCTTTCGATGACGGCATCGATGCTCAGGTCGCCGCCGGCGATCAATTGCGCCGTGGTGATCGCCTGGTCCAGGCTGCGCTTGATGTGGCGGTATACCAGGAATAGGCACAGCAGCGAGACGATGACGGACACCAGCAGCACGCCGACGGTGACAGAATAGGCCGCCATGGTGCTGCCCGTCGCCGTCTGCACGGCAGCGCTCGTGCGCTGGTCTAGCAGCGTGAGAAATTCATTCACCGGCTGCATGATCTTGCCCTTGTTGCTGTGGTATTGGGCATCGTGCATGATCCTGCGGGCCATTTCCGGGTCAGGTGGCCCCTGCTTGGTAAAGTTGCCGTTGCCGTCGTCGAACAAGCCCTTGACGGCGTTCATGGCGATCAACTCGATCTTGACCAGACCGTCGGAATTGGCCTGGGCCTCTTGCAGTTTGGCGAATTCCTGCTCGCTGAAGCCAGCTTTGCGCATCAGTTCGGCCAGCGGCACGCTGGGCCCGGTCGACGCCGGCACGGGCATACCCGCCGCCACGAAGTCCCAGTAGATGCGCTCATAATGCGCCGGGCGCGGTTTCTTGCCGTTGCGGATGTCGAGAATGTCCAGGTATTGCTGTTCGTATTTTGCATCGTCCGTGACGACGTAGGTGCGGGCCAATCGGGTCAGGTCGTCCGAGCTTTGCCGCAATTCATCGGCCAGCAGGTAGGATTGGTAGCGCGTTTCAGTGGCCTGATTCGCCTCAGTCTGTTTGGCGGCGACGCGAAACAGGGCCAACAGGCTGACGATGGAGAGCGTCAGGCTGAGCAGAAAGATGGCGGCAAAGATATTCTTGATCGAAAGTTTGCTGCGCATGGTGTTTTCCCTGGAGGTGTGGTTGCGGCCGTCGGCCTTGTACGCCAGATGAATATACCCCGTTCAGTCGCCATTTTTGATGCCTTACGGAAAAAAAGCGGCGGCGCGCAACGGCGCCGCCAGGCTTACACCGCCAATTGCTGCAGCAGGTACAGGCGCTGGTACAAACCGCCCTCGATCTGCATCAGTTCCTCGTGCGGCCCCGCTTCCGTGATGCGGCCATGGTTGAGCACGACGATCCGGTCCGCCTCGCGGATGGTCGACAGGCGGTGCGCGATGGCGATGATGGTGACCTTGCCGCGCAATTCGTTGAGGGCCAGCTGCACGATCTGCTCCGTCTGGCTATCGATGCGCGAGGTGGCTTCGTCGAGCAGCAAAATGCGCGGCTGGCCGGCCAGCGCGCGGGCAATCGCGATCAGCTGCTTTTGTCCCGATGACAGGCGCGAGCCGCCTTCGCCCAGCGGCGTGCCGTAGCCGTGTTCCAGCGCGGCGATGAAGTCGTGCGCGTGCGCGGCGCGCGCCGCCGTCTCGATCTGCGCCTGCGTGTAGCCGCGGCCCATGTCGATGTTTTCGCGCGCCGAGGCGGCCAGCAGGAAGGGATCTTGCGGCACCAGGCCCACGTCGGCGCGGAAGTGCTCGTTGGCTATACTGTCGAGGGCGACGCCATTGATGGCGATGCTGCCCTGCGTGACGGGGTAAAAGCGCAGCAGCAAGGAGAGCAAAGTCGACTTGCCGCTGCCCGTGTGGCCGACGATGCCAAAAAACGCGCCTTGCGGAATGCTCAGCGACAGGTCGTGCAGCACGGGCTGGTTTTCCACGTAGGCGAAGGTCAGGCGCGCGATGTCCACGGCGGGCACGTCAATGTCCGCTTGCGCATGCCGCAGGGCCGGTGTTTCCCTTCCCTGCGCATGCTCCAGCGCCTGCGTTTCATCCAGCAGGGCCGAGACGCGTGCCGTGGCCACCACCGACTGCTGCAGCTGGCTGAACTGCATGGTGATCTGGATCAAGGGATCGATCACGCGCGCGATGTAGCTGATGAACGCATACAGCACGCCCACTTCCACGGCGCCCATGTCGCGCCGGCCGAAGCTGAAGATGACGACGGCCAGCAGCACGATGTTGAGCATGTCGAGCGCGGGGCGCAGCAGCCAGGCATTGGCGCGCAATTCCTGCATGCGCGCCGTGTAGTGGTCCTGGTTGATGCCCGTGAAGCGCGCACCGAAGCGCTTTTCCGCGTTATTCGCCTGCAGCACGCTCATGCCGCCGATCGATTCGGCGATCTGCCCGTTGATCTCGCTGCGCAGGGCGCGCGCGCGTGTGACAGCCGGCGCGCTCCAGCGCTGGTACAGGAAGACGATGAGCAGCACGGCCGGCAGCAGGGCCAGCACGATCAGCATCAAGCGCCAGTCGAGGAAGGCCATGGCGGCCATGGTGCCGATCAAAACGATGGAGTTGTCGAGGATGACGAACAGCACCTGCACGTACAGCGATTTCACCGCTTCCGTGTCGTTGGTGACCCTGCTGACCAATTGCCCCGTGATGGCGCGGTCGAAGAAAGCCATGGGCAGACGCAGCACATGCTGGTAAACGGTTTCGCGCAGGCGCTGCACCGAGCGCATGGCCAGGCCGGACAGGCGCACCAGCTGCAAATAGCGCAGGCCGGAAGCGACCCAGCCCGTTAGCAGGCATCCGCCCAGCAGCATGGACATGCGCGTCCAGTCCAGGTGGCGCGGCAGCAGGTGTTGGTCGATCAGGGCCTTGCCCAAAATCGGCCCCGTCACTTCCAGCGCCGCGGCGAGGATCAGCCAGAACGTGGCCCAGTATAAATGGCGCAGGTCGGGTGCGGCGGCGCGGCGCAGCAGGCCGATGGCTTGCGCGGCCTGGCCGCGCACGGATGGCGTGGCGCTGTCCGTTTGGATGGTCTTAGATGGCATTCAGGCTGGCCTCCAGTTGTTGATAGCGCCACTGGCTGGCATACCAGCCGTCGCGCTGCATCAGCGCGTCGTGGTTGCCCGTTTCCGTGACGAGGCCATCGCGCAGCACCAGGATCAGGTCCGCGTTGACGACGGCGCTCAGACGGTGGCTGGCGATGATGGCGCTGCGCTCGGGGCGGTGGCGGCGTAGCTCTTCCAGGTGCTGCAGGATGCGCGTTTCCGTGCCCGTGTCGACGGCGGACAGCGCATCGTCGAGCAGCAGCAAGCCGTTGTCGGCCAGCAGGGCGCGGGCAATCGCCACGCGCTGGCGCTGGCCGCCGGACAGGGTGATGCCCTTTTCGCCCACGTGGGTGGCATAGCCGTCGGGGAATTGCAAAATGTCGGCGTGGATGTCGGCCAGCTGCGCCGCCCGTTCCACTTCCTCACGCGTGGCGCCTGGGCGGGCCAGGGCGATATTGTCGGCGATGGTGGCGGAGAATAAAAACGACTCTTGCGGCACCCAGCTGATGGCCGCGCGCAGCGCATGCAGGGTGTAGGCATCGAGCGCGTGGCCATTCCACGTCGCCATGCCCGATTGCGGCGTGACCTGGCGCAGCAGCACGCGCAGCAGGGTCGATTTGCCGCTGCCCGTGGGGCCGATCAGGCCCAGGGTCTGGCCCGGCAGCAAGCGCAGCGAGATGTGCGACAAGGCGGGTGCCGTCTGGCCCGCGTAGGCAAAGCCGACGTCCTGCAATTGCAGGGGGCCGGGCTTCAAGGATGCAATCGTGCCATGGTCGTCGATGGCCAGCGGCGCGTCCAGCATCGGCTGCAGCCGCTGCCAGGCGGCGCGGCCCCGTTCGATCAGCGAGAGTACCCAGCCGGCGGCGAACATGGGCCAGATCAGCTGGCCCAGGTACATGGAAAAGCTCGTCAGCGCGCCGATGGTCAATTGATCGTGCCACACCAGGTAGCCGCCCAGGCCCAGGGTCAGCGCAGTGGCGGCCGTCAGGGTCAGGCCGACGGCCGGTTCATACGCCGCTTCCCAGCGCTGCGCCGTCAGGCTGGCGTTGGCTGCATGGCCGGCCAGGGTGGAGAACTGCTTGCTGCTGCGCTCTTCCAGGCCCAGCGCGCGCAGGGTGCGCACGCCCGACAGCGATTCCTGTACATGGTCGTTCAGCGCGGAAAAGCGCTTCAGCGAATCCGTCGACGCCGTGTGGATATGGCTGGAAATGCGCCAGAAGGCCAGTCCCATCAGCGGAAACGGCAGGAGGGCGATGCAGGCCAGGCGCCAGTCCACGCCCAGCAGCATGATGCCCAGCACCATCAGCAAGGTCAAGGTGCCGTCGAAACCGGCCAGCATGGCTTCGCCGGCGGCCATTTCGATGGCGTCGATGTCGTTCGTCGCCAGCGCCATCAGGTCGCCCGTGCGCTGGTTCTGGTAAAACGCCGCGCCCTGTTGCGACATGCGCGTGTAGAAGCGCGTGCGCAACATCACGCCGAGCTGGTAGGCGGCCTTGAACAGGGTGATGCGCCAGCCTACGCGCAGGAAGTAGATGACGACGCCGACGGCGAGCAGTGTTAACAGCTCAAGCCACAGTTCGGCCGCCGTCATGCGGTGCGCGGCCAGTGCGTCGATGATGGCGCCCACGCGGCGCGGGATCCAGACGGTCAGTGTTGCCACGCCTGTCAGCATGACGGCGGCGGCGGCATACGCCGGACTATGCTGACGCACGAAGCCGGCGATGAGCCTCGATAAACTCATGGTTACCTTTTGTTTTTTAGTAATGGGGTGTCGCGGGGCGGAAGGACGGGCACGCGGACGGAAAGTAGGAGTAGGATACAACAAGGTGGAAAAGCGCGCTGTGGACGGGCACGCAAAAAACGGGCCGTAGCCCGTTGTATTACTGCTTCAGTGCCGTGCGCGAGGCTTACTTGCGGCCGCTGCGTTTGCCGCCGCCCAGCATGTCGAGCTGTTTCGATGGCGTGCCCTTGGGCGCAACCCTGGCTGCCGGCTTGGCGGCTGGCGCAGGCGTGTGCTGCACGGCGACCTTGGCCACGGTCTTGCCGGCGGCGCTGGCCGGCTTGGCGACAGGTTTGCTGGAAGGAAATGGCTTGGCGGGTGCTGGCGCAGCGGCTTTCGCTGGTGCCGCGGCGGGGGCCGATGCGGGCTTGGCCGCTTCAGGCTTGACCGTTTCAGGCTTGACCACTGGCTTGTCTTCGACTGCTTTCACGGCAACTTTGTCGGCAACCTTGGCAGGCGCTGCCGCTGGCTTGGTTGCTGGCGCAGCAACAGCGGCGGGCTTGGCCACTTCGGCAGGTTTGGCGGCAACAGGTGCAGGTGCCGCTACTGGTGCCGCGGCAGGCGCAGGCGCAGCAACAGGTACGGGCACGGCCAGCGCTGGCTTGGCAGAGGCCGGAGCAGGAGCAGTTGCGACGACAGGGGCGGCCGCATCGAGGCGGGCCTTGGCCGAGGCCAGCAATTCAGCCTGGGTGCTCGAGGCGATGCCGAACAGCTGGCGGCTGTACGCCAGCACGCTTTCGATATTCGGTTGCGCCTGGCTGGTGCTGTAGCTGAAGAAGTCGCGCGGGTCCTGCGTTGCCAGCAGGTGCTGCGCCGTTTCCGCCGTGTGCGACAGGGCAGCCTTGCCTGCGTTCAGGTTCAGGGCGATGATTTTCTCGGCGCTTTCGAAGACTTTGCTGGTCAGGGTGCTGAAGATTTGCAGCTGGCTTTCCAGTTGCGATTTGGCGGCGCTGGAAATGTGTTCTGGAAGCGGAAACATATTTACTCCTTTGTACGGATTAAAATGCTGGCAAAACGCTCTGCAAAATCCCGAAAACCAGAGTTGGCCGCGTTTTGTAAAGTGGCTAGCGTGCTGAGTAACTGATCAGAGCCTGATTATGATGCAACGCAATATGAATATTCTAGCGGTGATTCGAGTTAGTTGAAAGTTATTTTATTCAACCCGTGCGGCGCTTGCTTGCCCTATTCATGCGCCTGGCAGCAATTGTCGGAAGTTTGCGCACGCGCAAGGTGGTGTCAGCGTATCTATGGCACTGCTTTTGCCAGTGACTGCATTCGTGCACTGCAGCATCCCACAAAAGTGCATAAAATGGCAATTCACTGGACGCACCAGGCACCGTAGTCAAGCAAAGGAGTGTCCGCATGGACCTTGTTATCCGCAATGCCAGCCTGCCCGATGGGCGCCGCAGCATCGATATCGCCATCGAGGGCGGCCGCATCGCCGCCGTCGGCCCCGCCTTGCCCGTGCAGGGCGCGCAAGAGATCGATGCCGCAGGCGACCTGGTCACGCCGCCGTTTGTCGATGCGCATTTCCACATGGACGCCACGCTCAGCTATGGCTTGCCGCGCGTGAACGCGTCCGGCACTTTGCTGGAAGGCATCGCTTTGTGGGGCGAACTGAAGCCGCAACTGACGCAGGACGCTCTGGTGCAACGCGCCCTGCAGTATTGCGACTGGGCCGTGGCGCGGGGACTGCTGGCCATCCGCTCGCACGTGGATATCTGCGACCCACGCCTGCTGGCCGTGGAAGCGCTGCTCGACGTCAAGCGCCAGGTGGCGCCCTACCTCGACCTGCAACTGGTGGCCTTTCCGCAGGATGGCATCCTGCGCAGTCCCGGCGCCTTCGACAATTTAAAGCGGGCGATTGCCATGGGCGTGGACGTGGTGGGCGGCATCCCGCATTTCGAGCGCACCATGGCCGACGGTGCCGAATCCGTGCGCCTGCTGTGCGAATTCGCCTGCGAGCGTGGCCTGATGGTGGACATGCATTGCGACGAGTCGGACGACCCGCTGTCGCGCCATATCGAAACGCTGGCCTTCCACAGCCAGCGCCTTGGCATGCAGGGCAGGGTGACGGGCTCGCACCTGACGTCCATGCATTCGATGGACAATTATTATGTGAGCAAGCTATTGCCCCTGATCCGCGAGGCGGGCGTGGCGGCGATTGCCAACCCCCTCATCAACATCACCCTGCAGGCGCGCCACGATACGTATCCGAAGCGGCGCGGCATGACGCGCGTGCCCGAGATGCTGGCCGCCGGCATTCCCGTCGCCTTTGGCCACGACTGCGTGATGGATCCGTGGTACAGCCTCGGTTCGGGCGACATGCTGGAAGTGGCGCACATGGGACTGCACGTGGCGCAGATGACGGGCCAGCAAGCCATGCACGAGTGCTTCTTGGCCGTGACGGAGACGCCGGCAGCCATCCTGGGCCTCGATGGCTATGGCATCGCGCCCGGCTGCCATGCAGACTTGCTGATCCTCGATTGCAGCTCGACGGTGGAAGCGCTGCGCCTGCGTGCCGCGCGGCGCCTGGTGCTGCGGCGCGGGAAAATCGTCAGCGAGGCGCCGCGCGCCAGTGCGCGCCTGCACCTGCCGGGCCGGCCCGAGACGGTCAATTTCCGCCTGGGGCGCTGATACAATCAGCCATCACTTGTTATCGGGAGCACCGCCTTGAAAGAAATTGACATCCGTCTTGCCCAGGAATCCGACTTCGATGCCATGTGGCCGATTTTCCAGACTCTGGTGGCCGCTGGCGACACCTACACCTTTCCCGCCGATAGCTCGCGCGAAGACTGCCACGCCTACTGGTTTGGCCCTGGCGTGCAAAGCTATGTCGCCGTGATGGGCAGCGAGCGCCTGCTGGGCATGTACAAGCTGGTGGCAAACCAGCCGGGCCACGGCGCGCACGTGGCCAATGCCTCGTTCATGGTCGATCCTGCCGCGCAGGGCGTGGGCGTGGGCCGCCTGCTGGGCGTGCACTGCATGGACGAAGCGCGCCGCGCCGGCTTTCTGGCGATGCAGTTCAACTTCGTCGTCAGCACCAACCTGGCCGCCGTCACCCTGTGGAAAAAGCTGGGCTTCAGCGTCGTCGCTACCCTGCCGCTGGCCTACCGCCACGCGCAGCTCGGCTATGTCGACGCCTACGTGATGTACCAGTTGCTGACCGATCCGATGCAGTGGCCGGCATGAGCGGCGCCGCCACAGCAGCGCTGAGCGTCATCGCAACGCCCCGTTTGCGCCTGCGCACCGTCACGCCCGATGATGCCGCGGTCTACCTGGCGCTGGTCAATGAACCGTCATGGATCGCCAACATCGGCCCGCGCAACCTGCACACCGTGGTAGCGGCCCGCGCGGCCCTGGAGACGGGAGCGATGGCGCAGTTTCGCCAGCATGGTTATGCCTTCTGCATCGTCGAACGCCGCAGCGACGGCATCGCCATGGGCATCTGCGGCCTGATACTGCGCGCCAGTCTGCCCGGTCCCGACATAGGCTACGCTCTGTTGCCCGCTTATTGGGGCCAGGGCTATGCCTACGAGGCTGCCGCCGCCGTCATGTGCCATGCGCAGCACGTGTTGCGCCTGCCTACCGTGTACGGCATCACTTCGCAGCAGAACCAGGCGTCGATCAATTTGCTCAACAAGCTGGGCTTGCGCTTCGAGCGTTTCGCGCGCCTGCCACCCGATGGCAAGGAGACGAATATCTACCGCAAGGATTTTCGCCTGGATTCTTAGTGTGAACGTCAATATTGAATAGACGAAGGAAATAGATGGCCACAAGTAACAAAGTTGTTCCACCGCTAGAAACTGTGCTAGCTGAATTGCAGGATTTAGCCAGTCGGATAGCCAATGTTGACGCAGGTACTGATGCACGACGTGTCAAAAAAATCCGTTTGGGACTAGAAAAGGCCATGTCTGAGATCAAGGCGACCACGGAAAGGTTGGACCCCGTTTGGCGTCCTGAGTCGATTTTCGATCCTTCCGATCCCAACACTACCGGCCGGGTGGTGGCCTTGACTATGATTGCGCAGGAAAGGCATTCGTTGGTGGCTATCCCCAGGGCGATTGCATGAAGGGTAGGTGCTCGGAGTGACGATAGGGTGAAATATTGCTTGTAAACACGTTGAGAAAGGCGTTTACTCTCGGTATTTGGACGCGTAAATGGCAAACGAACCGATCTCT
>NZ_PEBS01000078.1 GCF_002869965.1 Janthinobacterium sp. ROICE36 | reverse complement strand
TAGCAAGAAGTGGACGATGCCAATACGGGACTGGAAAGCGGCACTGAACCGCTTCGCCATCCAGTTTGAAGACCGGGTACCGCAGACTTAAACGAAAAACCGTTTACACAGAATTCAGTACACCCCCTATTTTTCAGGCTTTTCCCTGACCATCTCATCGTTCGGATTTGGTTGTGCCAGCCCCAAAGTCCACAGCAATTGCCATTGCGTCGGATAGTCCTTCCGCTGTAGTGGATTAAGCCATTGCAAGCCAACTACTTGAGCCATGTAAGGCCGCTTATTAACCTCAGGTACAGCACTAACGGTACTGCTCAAGGTAGCAGGCGACGAACGCAAATGTGAACAAGCGGCCAGCAGGAATACGACCAGAAATCCTAGGGACACATAAAGAAAAATAGTTTTGAACATGCTCAATGCTCCATCTATAAAAAGGCTGTTGCAGAAGGATCTGCTCTATACAAACCGGTAAATCGCATGACATCAATCGTGAGCCAGTTCTCCAGACGTAGGCCGGGGATCCCGCGCAGGGTTTTCACGTATGTCGATAATTTTTTCAGGAAGACTGGCTTCTTCAGACTCTTTTACCCACACTGAGGCAGTCATCTTGTTACGTGTCGCTTTGGCAAAGTACTCTTTAAAAGTCTTTGCAGAGTCACTATCATCAAGCGCCTTCAACAACCGCCAATCCGCCGCCACCCTCAACTTGCGCAGCTGGTCCGGCTTGATGCGGCACACGCCCACCGCCACGTCATACGCAAGCGCCCGCTCTGCGTGCATGGGGTTGGTCATGATGGTGGAATGGTCGGTGGCGTAGGCGCCCGCCTGGCTGGACATCATTTCCTCTATCCGAGTGCTGCGCCATTGCAGGTAGTCGGCGTCGGGCGTGGCGTTGGGCATTTCCTGCTGCACTTTTTGGCCTGCCGGACTTTTCCCTTCCCGTACGGCCTGCGCACGTATCACCGCGCGCTGCTCGAATCGCAGGCGCGCCTCGTCATCGGCCGTGCCCCTGGCGCTGTCCATGCGTTTGGCTACACTTTTCCCCGCCTGCCCCTGCAGGCCGCCGGGCGGAATCTCATGATCGGCAAGGAGATCGTCGCCGGGCGCGCGCTGCTTGCCGGCCTGACGCGATTCGCCGGGCGGGGCGTAGCCTTCGTCGAATGCATCGCTGGTCTGGCCAAAGCGCAAGGACTGCGGCTTGAAGGGCGGCAGCAGGTTGGGTGCACTCAGTTCGATTTTCCAGTCTTTGTGGGGCGAGGCATTGCAAGGGCTGCGGGCCAGGCCCGTTGCCACGATAAACAAAGGCGCCAATCCCACCGTCAGGATGGTGGAAAAGGCGCCCTGGCTGGCCTCGACGCCTTGTTTAATGGAATACGACGCATATTTCTGCGCCGGAAACCAGAAGTCCTTGCCGCCCGGTGCAGGCTTGCGCCAGTGATCGCTCCAGTAGTGATAGCTGCCCTGCTTACCCACCTCAAACCCCTGGGCAAACACGCGCTGCACGCACACGCCTGCGGCATCGGTGGCAGCCAGCTCGCCGCCGTCCTTGCTGTCCGCTTGCAACGAACCCGACAGACCACGCCAGCCGATGCCCTCTATGGCGACGGACGACACCACCACATCGTGCGGATTGCAATAGATGGTGACCCGGCCATATGATGATTTCTTGCCGCCCCGCGCGGCGCCGGCAATCCCGTATTGTTCACGATCTTTGGCGGCGGAGAAACCGTGCTGCAGGTTGGCCATGCAGCGGTCGATTTCCTCGTCTGTCTGCGCCTCGCCCAGGCTGGCGCGCTGGCCGATGATGGCAAAGAAGTTTTTCAAGGTGGCGATGCGCGCCTGCACCGTCACCCTGCCCGTGCTGTCGTCCGCCGCACGCAGATTGCCGGCCACCCAGTTCTCGGCGCTATTGCTTTTCGCCAGGCTGTACGGCGAATTGCAAATGACATAGTTGTCGGCCACGCAGGGAAAATTGTCCTTCACCATGGGCAGGCGCGCGCCCAGAAAGGCGGCCGCCATCGCCACCATCGTGCCCTGGCTATGGCACACGATGGTGACGGGCGCGTCGGCCTGCTGCTGGCGGATGGCTTCGACCAGCCTGGCCAGACGATAGGCTGCCAGCACAAAATACGGGCGCGGCGGGCAACTGTACACTTGCCGTTCCGGAAAAGGATTCATGTGCTGGATGGTGTTCCACAAGAATAAATCCTCGCTCAGCCCTTCCTTCCACAAGTCCGCCAGCACGCTGCAGCCATTGGCAAACGGCCCGCCGCCCCAGTAATCCTGTTCGTTCAGGTAGATGCCCTTCCCATACTTTTGCAGTTCTTCGCCGGAAGCCTTGTAGCCCCAGCGAAAGCGGATCACGGGAGAAAAAGTGCCGGCATCGCGGATCAAGGTATCGGCCGACATTTCCGGATGGAGAAAGCCTTCGGCCGTGATCTCGGCGCCATAATTGACCGCTGTCAGTTCGCCGCCTTCCACGCCGTGATGCATGATGTGCTCGCAGTTGCGCTTGAGGCGCTGGTTGAGGCCATTGCACAGGCCGTCTTCCGCCGCCGCGTACCACTCGCCATCGGAATTGACGCCGTGCACGAAGATAATGACGCCGGGCAGCGGCAACTGTTGCAGCGTGTCCCGGTCGCTGCTCTGGAAATTGGCGCTGCAGGAGAACTGACCGAGAATATCGATTGCGGGGTCGTCGCACAGCGGCGGGTGAGGATCGAACAGCATGGCGTGGTCTCCGATATCGGGTTTCAGGAACGGCGGCGGAAGAAAAATCCCTTCAGCCGCTGCAGGTGATCGGTTTCCACCTTCGGCCCGCGCCCGTCGGCGCCGCTAACGCCCGTCATGGGGCTGTCGCCGTCGCGCTCGATGTGCACTTCCACACCTTCGACGGGCAAGCCATCGGTGGGACGCAGCAAGCGCGGCACGCGACCCAGTTCACCTTCGCCGAAGGTGGGCAGTTCCGCCTTCATGCTGCCCGGGCCATTCCAGTGGTGACCGTCGGTTTTGACCGTCAGCGCGCCCGGGCCGCCCAGTTCCACCGCGCCACCGGACAGTTTCAGGTAGGCGCCGCCCGCCGTCATGAAGGTGATTTCATCCTGCGCCATGCCGACCAGGCGGGTGCCCGCTGTCAGGCGGATGTCCTTGGCGGCGTCCGCCTGCAGCAGGTCGTGCTGGCTTTGCAGCAAAAATTTACCGAAATGTGCCACCTGCACGATGCCGTCCTTATGCGCGAACAGGGAAATGCCCTTGCCCGCGTTGACGTTGCAGCGCTGGGCCGCGCTCAGTTGCATATGCTGCTGGGCCACCAGGTCGATATTCGCGCCCGCGTTGCCGGCGATGGTTTTGGGGGTACTCAGCGCCACGCCCTCGGGCGCCGTGATGCTGACGGCGGGCTGGTCGGCGGCAATGGCCGCCCCCAGCGCCTTGCTACCGGCCGCGTCCAGCGCCAGCGCCTGGTGCTGCGCGGCAAACTCGCCCAGGGAGGTAAATAATTCCAGGCACTCTTTCATCACGGCGGCATGCTCGCTGCTGTCGAGTTGCTTGCCGCTGGCGCCCAGCTGTTTCCAGGCCGAAATCAGCAGCGAGCGGGCCGTGCGCACGCTGCCGCTGGCGTCGCTGCGCAACTCGAAGCCGTCGCCGCGCTGCCGCCCGGCCCCGTCACTGCACGGCTCGGTCAGATAGCCGAGGTTCAATTGCGTGGCCGCCTGGTCGCTGGCCAGTTGCGCGCTGATTTGCGACGGCGTATCGTCAAAGCACAGCTGGTTGCCCCGTCCACCGCGTACTTCGCGGCTGCGCATGCCGGTCAGATAACGGTTGCCCGGCAAGGCGCCGCGGCTGCTCAGGCCGGGCGGTGCGCCCACGGCGTTGTATAGCTGGCCGACGATGATGGGCCGGTCCGGGTCGCCGCCAAGAAAATCGATCAGCACTTCCGCGCCGATGCGCGGCAAACTCAAGGTGCCGCATTGTTTGCCGCTACCCGGGCCATTGCCGGTCCAGCTCGATGCCACGCGCACCCAGGCCGAATCGCGCTCCGTATCGGAAGCCCCGGAACCATTGGCATGCGCGTGGTCCGGCGCACGCGTGGCGCCAAAACGCACCTTGACGCGCCCCAGCGCATCGCAATGCACTTCTTCGCCGGCCGGCCCCACGACCAGCGCGCTTTGCAGGCGGACAACGGGGAAATCGCTGCGCGGATCAAACGCAGGCACGACGGCGATGCCGCGCCGCACGCAAGTAAAACGGTTGCGGTAGCGCAAGGCCGGCTGGCCATCGGCGCCTGTACCTTGCGCCAGGCCGGCATCGCACTGCCAGCCGCTCTGTGCAAACAGGCGTCCGACCCTGGCATCCAGGCCTGTCGGCAGGTTATTGCTGGCCGCTACGCTCAAGGCCGTGATGACGAAACTGCGCTCGGGAACCGGGTGGCTGTCGATGTCGGCATGGCCTTCCAGGCTGAACCATTGGCCCGCGCAAAAGTCGCGCACGCAGCCTTCTCCCTGGAAACACTTGCTGTCCATATCGTGACGCGCCATCGCCAGCTGGCCCAGTTGCCGCAATGCGTCATTGCTGCCAGCGGCCAGCGGCGGCTCCAAGATATAGTCGTCGAGACTGGCTGCCAGGCGATTGCCTTGGCTGCCCTGATCCACGCCGCCGTGTGACTGCGTGGCCATGAACTGCGGGCTGTGCGGGTGACCATCGTCCCAGCTGTAGCGTTCGGACTTTCCCGCTTGCAAGCGGCGCACGGCGCTCCAGGCCGTCACGGTATCCCTTTCCTCGGTGGCGTCATCGCGGTGATAGCGCACCATGCCGGCCGCGTTTTGCGCCAGGCGGCCGGCGTCGTCGAACAGCAGCAGCGCATGCACGGGCACGTCTGCGGCGTTCGCGCTGGCGGGCGCTCCCGCCTGGAAACACCAGGCAATGCCGCGGCGCCGAAGCAGGCGGCGGATAAAGACGGCATCGGATTCATTGTGCTGCATCGTGCATTCGCGCACGGGCAAGCTGCGCGCCGCCAGCGCCGCATCGATGACCAAATCCAGGCTGGCGGCGAGTACGCTATTGCCCTGCCGCCATTCGTCAAACAAGAGCTGGACGATCTGCAACTCATTTTTATTGCGAAACACGCGCGTGTTGATGCGCTTTTCCATCAAGGCCAGGCCGTCGCGCAGCAGCAGCTGATAAGTGGCCAGGCCGCCATCGCTTTGCCCCGCGCTCGCTTCGGCGACGATGCCGCAGACCCTGCGCAACTGTCCCTGGTCGGTCACGATCTGCAATTCGGCTGGCACGGCGATGAACTGTTTCAGCGGCAACTGCGCCTCGGTGGCCACGCACAGGATGCGGTACTCGATCCCGCTGCAGATGGCCTCGCTGCCGCTGATGCGCTGCGGCAGCAAGACATCCTCATTGATGCCTTCCGGGTAAGCGAGGCGCAGCCGCAAGGCGCGATTGCCGGCGGTCAAGACCTTGTCCACGGCCAGCCATTGCGCGAAGTTTTCCATGATTTTCTTCCTTCCAACAGTCAGCGGGGTCCATCATTCAAGGCGGTCTCAGGCGGAACCATCGAATCGCATGTCGTAATGCATGTCGTCACGCTCACGGGCCGGTAACTTGTCGGCCAAAAAGGCATCTTCCGCCAGGCAGGCGCCCATGCCCAGGACGCAGGTGCGCACGTCTTCCCGGCGTAGCACCAGGCGTATCTCAAAACGCATGCCAGGCAAGCCAAACAGGCCCAGCATCTGACGCAGGGCCAGCGCACCGGGCCGGCCGGGCAAAAAATCCTCGTAGGTGCGACGCGCCAGCGGCCCCAGCACCAGGCGCAGGCGCAAGTCGGCGCGCCGGCAGCGCTCGCCCAGCATGGCGCCCTGCCCCAGCCTGGCATGCGCGGTAGCCAGCAAGCTACGCTCTTGCGGCGCACGCCGGAACCAGGCGCCAATAAAACGCTGCATATGCACGGGCACGCCAAAATATTCGGCCAGCAGCGCCTGCATCACGTCGGCCGACACGGGCCGATGCCGCAACAAGGCCGCGTAATGGGCCAGCACATGCGCAGGCAAGCCATCCGTCAACTTGGCCACCTCGCCAGGCCAGGCACCCGCGAGGGCCAGTTGCAAGGGCAGGAAATCGCCGCCGTCGGCGTCTTGCTGGCATTCGATACGGTAGCGGGCCCAGGCTTGATAAAACAAGGCCAGCGCGCGGTGCGAGAGCGTATCGAGCCAGGCACGGGCACCGCCATCGCCCGTCTGCCGCTCGTGGCGGTCCAGCGTTTCCGTGTAATGCAGCGGCAAGCTGCCATGCACGCCTAAAAAACCCAGCATGGCCGCCTGCAGATGCACCTGCGTATCGCCATCTGCTTCCTGCTCCAGCCACAGCTGTTCGATTTCGCCCGGCGCGAACGACAGCGATGCGCTGCCATGCAGGCGCAGGTAATGCTCAAACACCTGCTCCTGCGAAATGCCCTGCTGCATCAGCCAGGCAGATAGCAGGCGCACCGCCTGAAAGAAGCCGGTGCCGGACGGATCAGCAATCAGGCGCGCGACTACACCAGCGTCTGGTTTCCATTGCGTGGCAGGCAGCACAGCAACTCCTTTCCAGTCTTCTGCGACAAGACGATCAGGCGGGTAAACGAGGCCAGGTGCACATACAGCCCGAGAAAGCGTTCGATCACCTGGGCAAAGGCATGCAAGCCGCTGCCGACATAGGCTTCCTCATCGACGAACAGCAGGGCGTCGATGCCGAAGATCAGGCTGCCGCCCGCCTCATCGTGCAGCCAGGTGCTGGCGGCGCGCTGGCGCAATCCGGTCATGCCCGCGATCTGGCGCGCCGCGCTGGCCGAACCGGGCAAGTTGTACAGCTCGAGTATTTGCTTGAAGAGCGGCAAGCCCTGTTCATTCAACGACTGATGGTTCAGGGACAATTGCGCGATCAGCCGCCAGTGCGATGCCGCACCCGACGGGAAGCGGCACGGCGCGCCGGGTTTGCGCAGCAGGCGCACCGGCAAGGCGCTGGCCACGCCGTCATGGTGCAAATCACCCGTGGCATTGCCGAACACCAAACGGCTTGGCAAGTCGCGGTTACTGCAGGTCAGCATGATGGACACCGTTTGCGTCGCGTCGTGCAGCGGCTGCATGGCGCCGTCGACAAAGGCGATACGCATGTCGTAGCCGGGATGGCTCAACGCCATGTCTTCGTCGCGCCGCGTCACCCAGTAGCGCCCCTGGCGCCCGCCCGCTTCACCATGGCGCATCGAATAGAAGGGGTGAAACGCATCGAGTGCGCCACCGCTCTGCGTTTCACTGAGCACCTGCACGCTATCGACCTTGTAAATATCGTAGCAATGCGCCTGCCGCACCGATGGCAGCAGCACATGCTCGGCGCTCGTGTGCGTCAGGCGAAAGGGATTGGCCGCCTGGCGAAACAGGTTGACGACGGGTGTGCATCCCGTCACCAGATGCCTGGCGGACAGGGGCCGCAGGATGCGCGCGATATCCGTATCGGCCTGCACCTCGGCCAGCAGCAGGTGCACGGTGCAGCGCCGGCAGGCCGGCGGCAACAACGGGCGCAGCGCAGCCAGGTCCAGGTCGACGAAATTGAATTTATCCGGAAAGGCAAACCATTCGCCCAGCAAGCGGTAAGCGGGATGCGAGGCGGCCATGGCCGGCAGCAAGGCATCCTCGGCGGCAAAGCCGACCGCATGCAAGGGCACCGCGTCCAGCGCCTGCCAGACGCCATCGACCTCCACATAGGCACAACGCACGCGCAGGAACAGGCTGTCGCGCAAGGTGGCGCAAAACGCAGGCTCGCCATCGAGGAACAGGCGCAGCATCGACAGCGGGAGCCCGTCCAGCGTGCACGTGGCGCCCATCGCTTCAAGCGTGATGCTGATCGCCGCCCCCAGATCCGGTGGCAGGCGCACTGCGGGCGGCGCCGCCAAGATGGACTGGAAGCGCACCTCAGCCAGGCGCAGCGGCGCCACGGCGACATCGTAAGCGGTGGTGAACTTGCAGGTGACGCCCTGATGCTCGGCCGCCTGCATGAGCGTGCCGCGCGGGATCATGGACAGCTCGGTTACCGTGCCCGCGTCGTTATCGATGCGGGCAATGGCGCAGGCAGGAAACGGGCGCAAATAATGGGGAAAATTGACTTCCAGCAAGGTTTCGCTGAAAGTGCCGAAGCCGTCGGCCAGCCGCTTGGCCGTGCGCGCATTGAACATGGCAAACGCCTGCAGCATGCGCGCCAGGTGCGGATCGTGGGTGGAGCCCAGGTCACCGCCCACGATGCCCAGCGCGCCGGCGATGGCTGGATAGCGCCGGGCAAACGCCTGATTGTGCGCATGCAAGGTGCCCAGTTCGCGCTCGTAATATTGCAGCAACTCATCCATGCCAGCCTCCTTCGCCTGATCGGCACATGCCGGTACAGCCTCGTCTGCATTATTAAGGAAGCGGGAACGAAGAAAGTTGAGTTTGAACAAGATTGCATGCATCAGCAAGGAATGCCATCCCGGCGCTGGCATGGCAACTTTTGTTCACTCCTTGCCAATATTAATTGACTTATTCGAAACAATCGTTTTAAATCAGGATGTTACTCAAAATCAATCATATTGGGCATACCAACATCGCATTGACCCTCTCGATGTTGGATGCCCACGCTGATGCACTCTGAAGCCAAGGTATATGGAACTGCTCGACTCCCTGCGTCAGACCCCGTCGCACGACGACACGATCAGCGGGCACTATGAAGTGCGCCGCTTGCTGGGCGAAGGCGGTTTCGGCCATGTATTCGAAGCGTGGGATGCCAAGCTGTGCCGCAGCGTGGCGCTGAAGCGGCTGAAACCGCAAGCCGATGTGCTGCATCCGGAAAAACTCATCAATGAAGCGCGCCTGGCCGCCTCGCTCAAGCATGCCGCCTTCGTGCGCATCTTCGCCATCGAGGGCCAGGGCACGAGCCAGTCCATCGTCATGGAACTGGTGGAAGGCCAGACGCTGGGCCAGTTCATGCACGGCGGCAAGGCGGATTTGCAGGCGGCGCTCGACATCGCCTACCAGATCGCCGACGCCATGGACGAGGCGCACGCCATGGACCTGGTCCATGGCGACCTGAAACCGTCGAACCTGATGCTTGAGGCGCATGGCAAGGTGCGCATCCTCGACTTCGGCCTGGCCCGCCACATCGACCCGCAAGCGACGCAGACGACCACCCTGTGCGACTTGCAGGGCACGATCGCCTACATGGCGCCCGAACGCCTGATGGGCCGCCTGCCCGACACGCGCGGCGACGTCTACGCGCTGGGCGCCATGCTGTACGAAATACTGGCCGGCCAGCGCCACTTCGCCCACCTGAACGGCCTGGCCCTGGCCGCCGCCCACATGCAGGCGACGGAAGCCTGGCCCGATCTGCCGGAAACCGTTCCGCCCACCATCAACGCCCTCGTGCGCGCGATGACGGCGCACGACCCGGCCGAACGGCCACGCACCATGCGCGATGTGCGCGAGGCGATAGGTGCGCAGCGCGGGGAAGCGCTCAACTTGGCCAAGCCCCTTGCGGACGAGATACCCACGAAGGAAGAACCGCCCGCCAGCGTCTCCATCCGCCTGCCCCTGCCCCGCAAGCGCACCCTGAAATGGGGCGCGGGCGTGGCGCTGCTGGCAGTACTGGCGGGATGGCAGCTACCCAATATCATTCCGGCCGTCAAATCGTTCGTCACGGGCGAGAAAGCACCTGCGCCGTATTCGGAAATGGCCAGCATGGCGGCGGGGATGGAGGCGTTGCGGATATTTGACAGGGATAGTAGCCAGGAGCAGGCGATTGCGCGCTTCAGCAGTGTGCTTCAGCACAATCCAAACAGCGCCGCTGCCTCCGCAGGCCTATCGCTGGCTTTTGCTCTCCGCTATTTAGGGAACGGCCGCGATGATACTTGGCTGAAACGAGCAGATGCCAGTGCACAACAAGCGCTCGCATTGGATAACCAGTTGGCGCTAGCTCATGTCGCCAACGCTTATGTACTTGAATTTCAAGGAAAGCAAGAGCAAGCACTAACAGCTTTGGCTGCGGCCTTGAACCTTGATCCCCATAATTTGCTGGGGCTCGCTGGCAAAGCACGCCTGTTGATCCGCGCACAGAAATTTGACCTTGCAAAATCGGTACTCGACACCGCTATCGCCCAGTATCCAAGTGAAAGATTATTTCCTTTACTAATAGGAACAATGCTGTACCGGCAAGGCAACTACGTCGATGCAGAACTGGCATTTCGCAAAAGTATAGAACTCGATCCTCAGGCAGTAACTGCCTACGGATATTTAAATGCCGTGCTGCTGCGCCAAAACCGAAATGATGAAGCCTTGCGAGTCTTGCAGCAGGGCTTGCAATTTCAGCCGCATTGGGAGCTATACAACAATCTCGGAACGTCGCTGTTCGCCAAAGGTGACTACCTTGGTGCCGTGCAAGCATTTGAAAAAGCCGTCCATTCAGGTAAAGGCAATCCGAATTCTTATGAGTTATGGGCCAATCTAGCCGATGCACAACGCTGGATACCCGCTCAGCAAAAAGGATCGCAGGAGTCCTACCAACGTGCCATCGAACTGCTCACCCCTCTGCTTACACGCATGCCGAACGATGCCACGCTGAACTCCCGCATGGCCTTGTATTGTGCCTACGTTGGCGAAAAAAAAGAGGCCTTGAGCAAGGCCGGGAGAGCGCTCCTCATCGCACCTGCCCTCCCCGACATTCAATTCCGGGCCGCGCTGACACACGAATTAATCGGCGACAGCAATGCAGCAATCACAGCGTTACTGGAAGCGGCCAGGCTTGGCTACCCCCTCAATTTGATCGAAACAGCACCCGATCTATTGAACCTCAGGCGAGATGCTCGCTACCAGCAGTTGATTATCAACATGAAAAGAGACCCTAAAACATGACGCCTGTAAGCCCTTGGATGAAATTATCCGTGCATTTTGACGTAGATCAAATCACAAACCAACTTGACTATAGCTTTACTTCGTGCGACGGCACGGCCGATCCGCGCCATGGTCCGTACATGGGTGGTGTGCATTTCCAGCAAGGTCAACATGTTTATCTTGACGTCAATTGCTGCGGGTCCAAGGAGAGTGGTTTTTCATCGTTCCAGATCGTCGATTGCTGCATCATTACTGTGCCGCAATTGGCACAAATCGGACCGGATGTCCCTACAGTCTATGCGCCGCCATCACCATTCCTGCAAGCCGTGGGGGCGACGTACAATTTCCCGCTGGACTTTGATGCGCAGATATTGTTGGATGAGCCGGAAAACGCTGCCCTGCCGCCTCTGCGCCGCATTCGCCAGCAATGGAAACACAATCTTGACGTAGGTTACGCGAAGGGCCGCTGGGAATTGTCTTTTGTAATCACTGTACGTATCATGCGCGGAGAAAATAGGCAACCAGAATTGCGTGTCTTTTCCTTCGATCCAGAGAGCTCAGTGGGAGGCACCTTCGGACTGGGCTGATCTATCTTTCGTATGGCGCGTCCAGCAATGCAAATTTTGCGTCATGATTGAAAGAAGTCAACCGCTTCACCGAGATCAAGCAGGACCATAGCGGCCATCAGTGAGTATGTATTCCCCCTTGTCCATGCCAGTGCTCCGCCCAAAGCCGCGCCACCTCCACCGGCGCGGCTTTTTCACACCCGCACGCAATACGCCGCCCCGCCTGCCGAAAGCGGTAAAATGACGGCCTTGGACTCAAGCCTCGCCTGGCAGCGCAGCCTTGAACGCACACAGCACCACCCACAGCCCGGCAGGCATGCCTTTCCTGCCGCCGGACCAACGACAAAGAACACATGACCACCGTCCCAAAAGAAATCAACGCCGCAGCGGCAACGAAAAATTCGGCTGAAAAGCTGACTCCCATGATGCAACAATATTTAGGCATCAAGGAAAACCACCCGACGATGCTGGTCTTCTACCGGATGGGCGATTTCTACGAGCTGTTTTTCGAGGATGCGGAGAAAGCCTCGCGCCTGCTGGGCATTACCCTGACGGCGCGCGGCGTGGCCAGTGGCAATCCGATCAAGATGTGCGGCGTGCCGTTTCATTCGCTCGATGGCTATCTGGCCAAGCTGGTCAAGCTGGGCGAGTCGGTGGCCATTTGCGAACAGATTGGCGACCCGGCCACCAGCAAGGGCCCCGTCGAGCGCAAGGTCATGCGCGTGGTCACGCCGGGCACCCTGACGGATGCGGACTTGCTGCCCGAAAAGGCCGAGCGCCCGCTGCTGGCCATGTGCAGCATCACGCAGCGCAAGACGGTCACCACGGGCCTGGCCTGGCTGTCGCTAGCCAGCGGTGCCTTGAAACTGATGGAGTTTTCCGGCGACAGCAGCACCGTGGCGGCGCGCTTGCAGCAGGAGCTGGAGCGCATCGTGCCGGCTGAAATCTTGAGCGGCGACAATGGCAACCTGTTCGACGACTACGCGGGCACGCACATCAACCGCGTGCCGGACTGGCATTTTGACGTGGTAGGCGGCCACAAGGCCCTGCTCGACCAGCTGGGCGTGGCGACCCTGACGGGTTTTGGCGCCGATGGCCTGGGCGCCGCGTTTGGTGCGGCTGGTGCCCTGCTGCGCTACGCGCAATCGACGCAGGGACGCGGCTTGCAGCACGTGCGCTCCCTGACGACGGAAACGGAAAGCGAATTCATCGGCCTGGACGCGGCCACGCGGCGCAACCTGGAGCTGACGGAAACCATCCGCGGCCAGGAATCACCCACTTTATTTTCCCTGCTGGATCATTGCCGCACGGCCATGGGTTCGCGCATGCTGCGCCACTGGCTGCACCATGCGCGACGCGACCAGAACGTGGCGCGCGCGCGCCATGAAGCGATTGCCGCGCTGGCGCAAAGCGAAGCGGCGGGGCCACTGGCTGCCACGCTGGCGCAAGTACCCGATATCGAACGCATCACCACACGCATCGCGCTGCTGTCGGCGCGTCCGCGCGACCTGGCCGCTCTGCGCGACGGTTTATTGCAACTGCCGGCCCTGCGCGAACAAGTCGTGCGCTGTTATGGTCCTGGCCAGGGCGGCGAAACCGGTTTGCTGGCCGCCATCCACACGGCGCTGGCAACACCGACCGCCTGCCTGGAGTTGCTGGTGCGCGCGGTGGCGCAGGAACCGGCTGCCATGGTGCGCGACGGCGGCGTCTTCGCCACGGGTTTTGACGCCGAACTGGACGAGTTGCGCGCCCTGTCGGAAAACGCGGGCCAGTTCCTGCTCGACCTGGAAACGCGCGAACGCGCACGCACGGGCATCGCCAACCTGCGCGTCGAATACAACAAGGTGCATGGCTTCTATATTGAAGTCACGCACGGCCAGACGGACAAGGTGCCGGACGACTACCGCCGCCGCCAGACCCTGAAAAACGCCGAACGCTACATCACGCCCGAACTCAAGGTATTCGAAGACAAGGCTTTGTCGGCGCAAGACAAGGCCCTGGTGCGCGAAAAACTGCTGTACGACCTGCTGCTGGCCGAGCTGGCGCCGCACATCGGCACTTTGCAGACGATTTCGCAGGGCCTGGCACAGCTCGACACCCTGAATGCGCTGACGGAACACGCGCAGCAGCACAACTGGGCCGCGCCGCAACTGGTCGACGAGCCGTGCATCAACATCATCGAAGGCCGCCACCCCGTGGTGGAAAAGCAGATCGAACGCTTCATCGCCAACGATTGCCGTCTCGTCAACGAGCGCCGGCTGCTCTTGATTACCGGTCCGAACATGGGAGGTAAATCGACCTTCATGCGCCAGGTGGCCTTGATCACCCTGCTGGCCTACGTGGGCAGCTACGTGCCGGCAGCATCCGCCACCATCGGCCCCATCGACCGCATCTTCACGCGCATCGGCGCCACCGACGACCTGGCGGGCGGACGCTCGACCTTCATGGTGGAAATGACGGAATCGGCGGCGATTTTGAACGGCGCCACCGAGCATTCGCTGGTGCTGATGGATGAAGTGGGCCGCGGCACCTCGACCTTCGACGGCCTGGCCCTGGCCTGGGCCATCGCGCGCCATCTGATCGACAGCAGCCGCAGTTTCACCCTGTTTGCCACGCACTACTTCGAGCTGACACAATTGCCGGACAGTCACCCGAGCGCCGCCAACGTGCATTTGTCCGCCGTCGAACACAAGGACAGCATTGTCTTCCTGCACGCCGTGCAAGCCGGTCCCGCCTCGCAAAGCTACGGCTTGCAGGTGGCGCAACTGGCGGGCGTGCCGCAGCCCGTGATCAAGGCCGCGCGCAAGCACCTGGCGCGCCTGGAAGCGCAGGCGCTCGACGCCACGCCGCAGCGCGACCTGTTCGCGCTGCCCTCCGCCGATCCGTATGCGCAGGAGGAAGAAGAGGACGCGGCGGCGCCGCTGGCCGCGCTGAACGCGGCGCAGCAAGCCTTGCTCGACGCCATCGCCGAGCTCGATCCCGATGCGCTCACGCCGCGCGACGCGCTGGAGCAGTTGTATCAGTTGAAACGGCTGGCCGCCGCATGACCATGCGGCGCAGCATCGCTAGCCTACGCCTGCTCGCTGCCGGCCTGCTGGTCGCCAGCCTGCCATGGCAAGTTGCGCTGGCCGCCCCGGGCGACCAAGCCGGCTTCGAGTTTGCCGTGCTGGGCCATTCCTTCAACGCGGGACCGGACGACGGCCCCCTGAAAAAAGCCATCGCGGAAACGAGCGCCTTCAATGCCTCGTTCGTGGTGGCCACCGGCATCAAGGCCGCCAGCGAGTCCTGCAGCGACAAGCTGTACAGCCAGCGCAAAGACGTGCTGGACGCCAGCGGGCCGCCGCTGATCGTCTCGCTGTCGGCCAGCGACTGGGCCAACTGCCGCAATTCGCGCGGCAGGGTCAACGCCATCGAGCGCCTGAACCGCTTGCGCGACGTGTATTTTGCCGACAACCAGAGCCTGGGCCAGCGCAAGCTGACCCTGTCGCGGCTGTCATCGACGGCGAAGTTCCGCAGCTATGCGGAAAATGCCCACTGGGAATACGGCGGCGTGCTGTTCGCCACCGTCAACCTGCCCGCGAATAACAACCATTTCCTGCCAGAAGCGGGACGCAACAGCGAATTCGAAGACCGCCTGGTGGCCAACCGCTCCTGGCTGCAGCGCCTGTTCTCCATGGCGCAGCGCAAGAAGCTCGACGGCATCGTGCTGTTTTCCGATGGCGATGCGGGCGTGCTGAACGAAGACGACAATTCGCTGCTGCCCAGCTTCAGCTCGAAACAGGATGGCTTTGCCGGACCGCGCAAGCAGATCCGCACCCTGGCGAAGAAATTCAGCGGCAAGGTCTTGTTGGTCGATACCCAGCGCACTGTCGAAGCGGACGGCAAGGAAGGCAAGAGCAAGAAGGCCGCAGCCAGCGCCGATGGGCCAAAAATCCGTTGGAAAGGCAACCTGGGCCACGTCAGCATCGACAACGACTGGTCCGCCATCGCCGTACGGCCAGGCAAGACGCCATTCTTTGAGGTACGTCAACGGGCTACGCGGCCATCGGCGCAGGCAAGAGCCAAGGCGTCGACTGTGCGACGATAAACATGCGCCGCAATAGATAAAAAGGCTGACGCAAAGCCAGCCTTTATCTAACAAACAACAGACGTCACGACGCCTGACAAAACCGTAGCGAGCGGCAGTGATTTGTGGCCGAGAAGCGCAACCGTACTCTAGTACGGTGAGCATCGCCGGCAGCAAAGCGCGCCGCGCAGTAGGTTTGGTCAGGCGTCTCCAGATTAGTGGATAGGATGCGTGCGGAAGTGGTCGCCCTCTTCGCCGTCGCCTTCATCATCTTCATCGCCATGGTCATGGCCGTGGGCGCCATGCACGTGGCCATGGGCGATTTCTTCGTCGGTGGCTTCGCGTACGTCAGCGACGGTCAGCGAGAAGCGCAGCGCGATGCCGGCCAGTGGATGGTTGCCATCCAGTACGACTTTGTCGTCGGCGATATCGGTGACCGTGAAGATCATCGCTTCTTCGTCCGGCGAATCGCTTTCCGGCATGCCTTCGAACTGCATGCCCACTTCCAGCGGCTCAGGCAAGCGATTGCGCGGCTCGACCTTCACCAGGGCTGGATCGTATTCACCGAAAGCATCATCCGGTTCGATCTGGATCGTGTTGGAATAGCCAACTTCCTTGCCGTCGAGCTCTTCTTCGATCTTCGGCAGGGTGTTTTCATAATCACCGTGCAGGTAGACCATCGGCTGACGGCCGTCTTCGATCAGATTGTCTTGCGCGTCTGACAGTTTGTAGTTGACAGTCACGACCGTATTTTTGGCAATCTTCATTATGCTTCCTTTCATTGTATAAGCTGGCAAATTATACCTTCACGCCGCCAACGGCAGGCGCATTCCTGCATTTCCGGTTGTTATAATGGGCGCATGAAAAAATTAACTCTCCTCGGCGATATCACGCCAGCGCAATTCCTGCGCGACTACTGGCATAAAAAACCCTTGTTGATCCGTCAAGCCGTGCCTGGCTTCAAGGCGCTGTTCGATTTCAAGGCCCTGGCCGAACTGGCCACCCTCGATCACGTCGAGTCGCGCCTGGTCAGCCATGCGGATGGCCACTGGAACATGCAGCAAGGCCCGCTGACCAGCCTGCCCTCGCTGAAACAGAAGGAATGGACCTTGCTGGTGCAGGGCGCCAACCTGCACAGCGCCAAGGCCGATGCCCTGCTGCGCCAGTTCCGCTTCCTGCCGGACGCGCGCCTTGACGACTTGATGGTCAGCTTCGCCACCGATGGCGGCGGCGTGGGCCCGCATTTCGATTCCTACGACGTGTTCCTGCTGCAAGGCCAGGGCAAGCGCCACTGGCGCATCGGCGCGCAGAAAGACCTGAGCCTGATCGACGGCTTGCCGCTGAAAATCCTCAGCAATTTCACGCCCGACGAAGAATTCACGCTGGAACCGGGCGACATGCTGTACCTGCCGCCCCACTACGCGCACGACGGCGTGGCCATCGGCGATTGCCAGACGTATTCGATCGGCTTTCGCTCACCCACGTTCCAGGAACTGGGCGAAGCCTTCCTGCAATTCATGGCCGACTCGATCGACTTGCCGGGCATTTACAGCGATCCCGACTTGAAAGCGTCGGGCAAACCGGCGGAAATCCCCCGTGAAATGCTCAGCACCATCACGGAAGAAATCAACAAGGTGCGCTTCACGGAAGAAGACGTGACCATCTTCCTGGGCGAACACCTGTCGGAACCGAAGCACAATGTGTTTTTCACGCCGCTGTCCAAGCCGCTGACGGTGGGCCGATTCGCGGATGCCGCACAGAAAAAGGGCATTGTGTTGTCGCGCAAGACGCTGATGCTGTATCGTGGCAAGAATGTCTTCATCAATGGCGAATCGTTTGCCATTGGCAAGGCCGATAAAACGGCCCTGGAAACCCTGGCCAACGAACGCGCGCTCGATGGCGCCGCCGTGGCCCAGGCTTCCGATGACGTGATGGATGCCTTATATACCTGGTATCAGGATGGCTGGATCGAACTGGCCTGAATGATCGTGGCGTAGCAAAGTGGTATAACAACAAGTGAAATGACAGCATCTGCGCTGGCGCAATGAAACATATTATTTTTATATCGTTTTGTCGCGCTTTCGCAAATCGCTTACACTTGCTTGCAATTTGCTTCGGCAAATATTGCGATATCACAAAATAGTTGCGAATTTGCCTCTTGCTCCTATTGCGACGCACCAAAAATCGCTATAATATTCGGTTAGGAAGTTTCCGTTGTCTGGCAGGCACCACCTGGTACGAAAAGCCTTCGAAGACGACCTAACGAGCGATAATTACCGGTAATTATTCATCGCAACAATATTGATTTATTTTTTGAAATAATTAAGGAAAACAAATGAAAAAATCCCTGCTGATCGCCTCCCTGATGGTTGTTGCTCTGGCTGCTTGCAGCAAAAAAGAAGAAGCTCCTGCACCAGCACCAGTAGTTGAAACCCCAGCAGCAGCACCAGTAGTTGAAGCTGCTCCAGTTGCTGCTGCTGACGCTGCTGCTTCGGCCGCTACCGACGCTGCTGCTGCTGCTTCGGCTGCCGCTTCGGCCGCTACCGACGCTGCTTCGGCTGCTTCGGCTGCTGCATCGGCTGCTAAGTAATTTAGCACCCTGCACTAGAGAAAGCCGGCCTTCGGGCCGGCTTTTTTGCGTCCACCGTTTTATCCGCCGGATAAAACTATGGACGCAGGCAATAAAAAAGCTGACCCGGTTTCCCGGGCCAGCTTTTTTATTGCACGGCAAGTTTTGAAACCTGCCGCTGACTTGCTGCTTATTTCAACTGCTCGTTCAGCAGACCCAGTATCTTCTCGGCCACGGGCGATGTATCGGGCTGGCCTTCGTTGCTGAGGATGCTGACCATGCTGCTGGCGCCACTGCCGGCCTTGACCAGTACGCGGTAGCGCTGCGCTTCCTTGTCCTTGTCGGACGACGAACCCCAGCTGAACAGTTTCGAGAAGAAACCATCTTTCTTGACGGCATCAGGATCGACGTAGCGCACGAAATACGTGCCTTGCGTGCGGTCGCGGTCTTCCACCGTAAAGCCGACGCGGTCCAGCGCCAGGCCGACACGGCGCCAGGCGCGGTCGAAGCCTTCATCGACTTCGATGCCGCGCGCCGGCGTGGCGGCGTCGCCCACCAGCTTGGCGTGCAGCGGTTGCACGATGGCGGCGTCGACGGCCGTCTTCGCTTGCGCTTCATCGCTGGCCGCGCCCAGGCGCGTCATCAGCTTGGCCAGGAATTGCGCTTCCAGGCCCGGATCGTTGGGACGCGCGGTCCAGGTGGTGGTTTCCTTGTCGCGGCCCGTGACCACCTCTTCCACGCCACGGTGGCTGATGTAGATCTCGGTTGAACCGTCGGCCACGCGCTCCACGCGGGTGCGGAACTTGTCTTTTTCACCCGTCGAGTACATCGAATCGAAGGCCTTGCCGATGGTGTTGCGGATAAAGTCCTGCGGCAGCTTGGCGCGGTTTTCGTTCCACTCGGTTTCCATGATGCCAGCCGTCGGCTGGTCGATGGCGACGGTAAAGCCGGAATCTTCCCAGAACTGCTTGAGTTGCGGCCACAGCACTTCAGGCGACTGCTTGACGACCAGCCAGCGCTGGTTGCCCGCGCGCTCGACCTTCACGCCACCGGCCGTGACCGGCACGACACCGACCACGCCGTCGGCGCCAACGACGACGGGCGTACCGGCCGTGGCATTGCGCTGCGCGTTGTAGCCGGAAGCCGTGGCCACGCCGTTTTTCGCATCCGGCAGGGAGTAGCGGTTGTCCTGCTGCAATTGCGTCAGGTCAGGCGGCACGTCCAGTGTGCCGGCTTTCTTGACCGACTTGTAGTCGACCTTGTCGCCGCCGACTACCGAACTGATCATGCCGCAGCCCGCGAGGCTGGCTGCGATGGCGCCGATGACGATGCCGCGGACGGCGATGGTGGCAGGCGCCGATTGGTTTTTCTTGCAATTAGTCATGTCGTAACTGGATAAGAAGCTAAGTAGCAGCTGGAGTCAGGGAAGGTCCGGACTGGTCGAGTCCGGGCTTGAAGTTAGGCCTTAAGACAGGATGCCGGCGTCGCGCAAGGCATCGCGCACGGTAGCATGGCAATTTTCAGCCAGTGGCACCAGTGGCAAGCGTATGCCAGCCGGCATCAGGCCCATTTCGGCCAGCGCCCATTTGACGGGCACCGGGTTGGGCTCGACAAACAATTTCTGGTGCAGAGGAAAAACTTTGTTATTGATGGCGATGGCCGTGGCACGCTCGCCCGCCATGGCCGCGACGCACAGTTCGTGCATGGCGCGCGGCGCCACGTTGGCCGTCACGGAGATGTTGCCGTGGCCGCCGCAGAACATCAGCGCCATGGCCGTCGGATCGTCGCCCGAGTACACGGCAAAGTCGGCCGGCACGAGGCGCAGCAGGTCGATGCCACGGCCGATATTGCCGGTCGCATCTTTCACGCCGACGATATTCGGGATGGCGGACAGGCGCACGATGGTCTCGTTGCTCATGTCGGCGACCGTGCGGCCCGGCACGTTGTACAGGATGACGGGAATGTCGACGGCTTCGGCGATGGACTTGAAATGCTGGTACATGCCTTCCTGGGTAGGACGGTTGTAGTACGGCACCACTTGCAGGACAGCATCGGCACCCGCTTCTTTTGCGTAACGCGTCAGTTTGATGGCCTCGGCCGTGGAGTTGCCTCCGGCGCCGGCGATGATAGGAATGCGTCCCTTGGCATGTTCGACGGTCAACTGGATCAGTTCGCAGTGTTCTTCCACGCTGACTGTTGCCGATTCGCCCGTCGTGCCAACGATGACGATGCCGTCCGTACCCTCGGCGATATGCCAGTCGATCAGCTTGCGCAGACCTGGAAAGTCCAGACTGCCGTCTGCGTGCATCGGGGTGACAATTGCTACAATGCTGCCCTTGATCATAGTAAGTTTATAGCGCCGATAAATAAAACAACGATTGTAGCGGATAGCCCGCGCCTGTGGTGCATTCTGACATAGTATGGCCGCTCAAAACGTCGGCAGCAGGGCTGCCAACCGTGGAAAATCCGGCCGGACGGCACAAATCCGTTGCACCAGAGCAGCTTTTGGCTGCTCCACGCGCCCATCCTCGTACGCTACCACACGCAAGCCGTGCTGCACCGCCCAGCTCAGCATTTCGCCTTCCTGCAGCAGGAATTTCGGATTCGACGGCTTGCCGAACTGCTCGTTACCCTCGGCGAAGGTCTCATACAGCAGCACGCCATCGGGCGCCAGGCTGGCCACCATGGCTTCCAGCAGGGGCCGGTGCAGATAATTGCTGACGACGATGCCGGCAAAGCGGCCGGGGGCGAAGGGCCACACGGCGCCCGGCGCTTCCAGGTCCACCAGCGAGGTGGTGATGCCCGTGCCGGTCGCCTTTTCCAGCATTTCCGGATCATGGTCGAGCGCGATCACGGGGTGGCCCAGGCTCACCAGGTGGCGCGCATGGCGGCCGGCGCCGCAGGCCAGGTCCAGCACTTCGCCACCCGGGATCAGGGGCGCCCAGCGGCGCAGCCAGCCGGAAATCGCTTCAGTTTCTATTGTTGGTTCAGTTACTTGCATCGGTACTTCCATCAATTATTTGCGTCCATCCAGTTGCGTGCATCAAGTCAATAGCGCCGTCAGGGGCGTGACCAGGGTGACAAAAATGCCAATGACAAATTCGATCGCCGCCAGCAAGGCGCGGTTCAGTATGCCCGTGTACATCAGCAGCACCAGGGCGCCGAACACATACAGGCTGTAGCGCTCGATGCTGGCGTAAGGACGCGCCAGTTGCATCGGCAGCAAACCAGTCATGATGCGTCCGCCGTCGAGGGGCGGCACGGGAATCAGGTTAAAGACAAACATGGCCGCATTCACGCTGACGCCGGCACCGGCCATCTTGCGGAAAAACATGCCCATTTCCGTCGGCGGCAGGATGCTGAGGACGACAAAGGCGATCATCCAGCCCAGGCCCATGAGAAAATTCGCGCCAGGCCCGGCAAACGCTACCCAGGCCATCTGCTTCTTCGGATTGCGCAGGCGGCTGAAATCGACGGGCACCGGCTTGGCATAGCCAAACGGCACTTGGATCGTGAAATACAGTATCAAGGGCAGCAAGATCGTGCCGAAAGGATCGATATGCCGGATGGGATTGAGGCTCAGCCTGCCCTCGTTCGAGGCCGTGGGGTCGCCGAAATAGCGGGCGGCGTAGCCGTGCGCCGCCTCATGCAGGGAAATGGCAAACAGCACCGGCACCAGGTACACCGCAACGGTCTGGACTATCGTATTGAAATCGCTCATGACCGCGATTCTACCAGAGGCGTCCCAGCCCCTTTCTTATGTTGCCATTAAAGATAGGTAAATCCCGCGCCCTGCGCCAGCGCCTACAAGCCCAGCACGGCCGGGTCGCCGCGCCCCAAGCGTACCACTTCCGGTTCCGCCCCCGTCAGGTCGATCACGGTGCTGGGTCCGTGCGCGCAAACGCCGCCATCGATGATCAGGTCGACCAGTTTTTCCAGGCGTTCGCGGATGGTGTCGGCATCCGTCAAGCTGTCTTCGTCGCCGGGCAGGGTCAGGGTGGCGCCCAGCAGCGGCTGGCCCAGCTCTTCCAGCAGGCATTGCACGATGCGATGCTGCGGCACGCGCAGGCCGATGGTCTTGCGCGAAGGATGGCTGAGGCGGCGCGGCACTTCCTTGGTCGCTTCCAGGATGAAGGTGTAGGCGCCCGGCGTGGCCGCCTTGAGCAGGCGGAACTGGCGGTTATCGACGCGGGCATACACGCCCAGCTCGCTCAAGTCGCGGCACAGCAAGGTCAGATGGTGCTTTTCATCCACGCCACGGATGCGGCGCAGGCGCTCGACGGCGCCCTTGTCGTCGAGCTGACACACCAGCGCATAGCAAGAATCGGTGGGCAAGGCCACCACGCCGCCGGACTGGATGATTTGCGCCGCCTGCTTGATCAGGCGCAATTGCGGATTTTCCGGGTGAATATGAAAAAATTGACTCATGTGTAAGCGTTCTGGCGAACCAGCTTGTGAAGTTAGTATTATTGTACGCCGCGCAGCGCGGCAATACGTTGTTCGAGAGGCGGATGGGTGGCAAACAACGCGCCCCAGCCGCCATTGCCGCCGCTGATGCCCAGCGCCTGCATCGATTGGGGCAGTTCGCCCGGCGGTACGCCGCCCAGACGGGCCAGCGCATGCAGCATCGGCGTCGGGCTGCCCAGGAGCTTGGCCGAACCGGCGTCGGCGCGGAATTCGCGCTGGCGCGAGAACCAGGCCACGATGATGGAAGCGAGCAAGCCGAAGATGACTTCGCACACCATGACGGTGACGAAATAGCCGATGCCGCGTCCGCCGCCTTCGCGGTTGTTATTTTTCAGCAGCACATTGTCGACAAAGAAACCCACCACGCGGGCCATGAAGACGACAAAGGTATTCACCACGCCCTGGATCAAGGTGAGCGTCACCATATCGCCATTGGCGACGTGGGCGATTTCGTGGCCCAGCACGGCTTCGACTTCATCGCGGTTCATGCTTTGCAGCAAACCCGTCGAGACGGCCACCAGCGCCGAATTTTTGAAGGCGCCCGTGGCGAAGGCATTCGCGTCGCCTTCATACACGGCCACTTCCGGCATGCCGATGCCGGCCCGCTCGGACAGTGCGCGCACGGTATTGACCAGCCACAACTCCGTCGACGAGGTCGGGTTATCGATCACGCGCGCGCCCGTGCTCCACTTGGCCATCGCTTTGCTGATCAACAGCGAAAAGATCGACCCCGTGAAGCCCACCACCAGCGAAAACACCAGCAGGCTACCCAGGTTCAGGGTGCTGCCCCGCGCCGGATTGCCCACGCCCAGCAAGCTGAGCACGAGCGACAGCACCAGCATCACGGCCAGGTTGGTGACAATGAAAAGGACGATACGTTTCATGGACGATGACTCCGGAAAACAGAAATAGCTAAAAGATAAGTATGGGATCGCGACTTTTCAAGCCCCGCGCGGCAGGCGCAGGCCAGCCGTGCCTTAAAACCAGTCGTGCCAGATCGGGGTCACGTTGGCAGGCAGCGGCGGCAGCTTGGCAAAATCCACGCGCGACTCGCCCGGCGCATGGAAATCCGTGCCGCGCGAGGCGAGGAAGCCGTAGGCGTTGGCCAGCTGCGCGTATTCGGGATACTGGTCCGGACTGTGGCTGCCCGTGACGACTTCGATGGCCACGCCGCCAAGCTGCTTGAATTCATCGAACAGCACGCCTTGCGCCATGTCGCTGAAGCGGTAGCGGCCCGGATGGGCGATGACGGCCACGCCGCCCGCGCCGCGTATCCAGCCCACCGCCTCGGCCAGGGTGGCCCAGCGGTGCTCGACATAACCCGGCTTGCCTTCCGACAGGTATTTCTTGAACACGTCGGGGATATTCGCACATTTCCCCATTTCCACGATGTAGCGGGCAAAATGCGTGCGCGACATCAGATCCGGGTTGCCGACAAATTTCAAGGCCCCTTCATAGGCGTCGGGGATGCCGGCCAGGTCCAGTTGGCGGGCGATTTCGCGGCCGCGCGCGTCGCGCCCGGAGCGTGTCTGCTGCAAGCCCTGCACGAGGCCCCGATTGTTTTCATCGACTTGCAAGCCCACGATGTGCACGGTCTGGCCGGCCCAGGTGATGGATATTTCCACGCCGGCCACGAAGCGCATCCCCAGCTCCAGCGCGGCCGCGCGGGCGGCGGCGACACCGGACACTTCATCGTGGTCCGTCAGCGCCCACACGTCGACGCCGGCGCGGCAAGCGTGCGCAGCCACGGCAGCGGGCGCGAGCACGCCGTCGGAGATATTCGAATGACAATGCAGGTCGACTTTAAGCATACGGAAACAATACCCTGCACGGGCTCAGCATGGAGGAGGGTAGGAAGGGCCTGTTACCAGAACCCCTCCCCCCTAAGAACCGTGCTTGCGACTTTCATCGCACACGGCTCAAGCTTAATAAAAATTCCTATACAGGAACCGGCTTAACAACTTGTAATTTCAGATTATGCACTTGATTATGACAGTTCGGGTGAAGTAGTACGCGATTTCCAAGGGCGTCGGAGCCTCCCATCACACGGTACTCCATGTGGTGGTCATGCCATCCAGTGTCCATGTTCATCTCATACCCACACAAAGCGCACAGGCCGCGTTGATCGAAATATAACTTCGCCCATTCCTTTCGGTAGCTCATACTTTTCAGCATGCGCTCCTGTCGGAGGGTTTCGCCGTACACCTCCCATTGCGGATCATAGGGATGATAATCCCCTTTGATCTTCCTATGGCGCTCGATGAGCGTACCCGAAAGCGAGTACAGCTCCATCGCACCTTTACCGCCATCCTTAGCAGGGTGTTGAAAAAGGACCCCAGTCCTTCGGATTTTGTCGCCAGACATGCGAATTTTTCGGGCTGGAAGCCGCATTTTGCCTAAAAAGCAGTTTTCAGCCACTTTTCAGGCCGTTTTTTGACATTTTTTAGCGCTTTCCGTACTCTATGGACGGAGTTATCCACCCACCGCCGATAAACGCCAGCCAAAGATCGTCGCCATGCGCGTCAGGTTGTAAGCGGCGAAAGTGAACGTGGTTTGT
>NZ_PEBS01000077.1 GCF_002869965.1 Janthinobacterium sp. ROICE36 | reverse complement strand
TCAAGCTCACCGCGCGTCAGGGCGGAGAGATCGGGAGGGGTACGTTTTTTTGCCATGACAGCATGATGAGCCGGTTTGAAAAGGTTTACAACTGTTTTTTGAAACACTGCTCATGCTGAACAGTTACACAGAATGAAAATAACGCCGGTGACCTTTAATACAGGACCGGGCCGGAAAGAGGGAAGCATCATATTCCTTTTTGCAAGGATTTATCGGTGGCGCGTTGAGAACGCCATATTGAATTCAGGGAAGGCGTCGATTGCAGAATATACAAAGTTTGGAATCACCAGAATGTGACAGTTTATCAGAATTGATGATTGCCTTCCGGTCGCGCCATTTTTTTGGCAGGACCGTCATTTGAATCAAATGAACGCTTCAAATAAAAGCAAATATTATGCTGGATGGGGGACTTCCCGGGCTGGCAGGTCGCCTTCAGGAGGGGTATTGAAACGGCAGCGGCATAATGGGGATGCAGTGCGGTGCGAATAATGGCAAGACTGTTGTTATATCTGGCTGTAAAAAATGCAATTCAAATTATAATAACCACGCTTGCGGCATGGTGATATTCAAATGAGAATATGCTGATGTTTCCGGTATTAATTCATATCGCCGGTAGTATTACTTAAGTGTTTTTACTTATTATGTCCGGCGGGATGTTTATTGCTCGCATGGCCAGGTGCGGCGGGCAGCAAAGGCTGGAGAGCGGCGTGCTGCGCGCGCCCGCGGGCCGTGCATGCCACTGTTGTTGGCCTGAGGCGCAAAACGCGGGCGGGCCGCTGCTGCATCGCACAAGCTGCCTGTACTTCGCTATAATTACGCGGTTAAAACACCATCCGCTAATGAGGAACCCCATGAGTTTGAATAAAGTCTCTTCCGGCCGCGACCTGCCGAACGATTTCAACGTCATCATCGAAATCCCGATGAATGCCGATCCGATCAAGTACGAAGTCGACAAGGAAAGCGGCGCGATCTTCGTTGATCGCTTCATGGGTACCGCCATGCATTACCCGTGCAACTACGGCTACGTGCCGAACACCCTGTCGCCGGACGGCGACCCGGTCGACGTGCTGGTCATCACCCCGTTCCCGCTGATCCCAGGCGTGGTCGTGCGCTGCCGTCCTATCGGCGTGCTGAAAATGACCGACGAGGCGGGCGAAGACGCGAAATTGCTGGCCGTGCCAGTCGACAAGGTCCTGTCGATCTACAGCCACTGGCAAAAGCCGGAAGACTTGAACGAACTGCGTTTGCGCCAGATCCAGCATTTCTTTGAGCATTACAAAGATCTGGAAAAAGGCAAATGGGTCAAGATCGACGGCTGGTATGGTCCTGACGTGGCCAAGGAAGAAATCATGAACGGCGTCGCCGCGTTCAAGAAAGATGCCGAAAAAGCATAATAGCAACTGGTAAAAAAACGCTCCCCGCCAGCGATGGCCGGGAGCGTTTTTGTTTTTCTAGCAGCGAAACGGGCTGTGTTCCGTCAATTCATCGAGGTAGGCATCGATGCCGCCCCGTTCGCGCGCGAGGAAGCGTTGCACGGCGTCGGCGAAGGCTGGGTGCGCCAGCCAGTGGGCCGACCAGGTCTTTTGCGGCAGGAAGCCGCGCGCCATCTTGTGTTCGCCCTGCGCGCCCCCTTCGAAGGTGGCGATGCCGTTGGCGATGCAAAACTCCAGCGGCTGGTAATACGCCGTCTCGAAATGCAGACACGGTACGTGCTCAAGCGCGCCCCAGTAGCGGCCGTACAGGGTATCGGCTGTATGCATCACCAGCGAGGCGGCAATGGCCCGGCCTTCCCGTTCTGCAATCACCAACAAGATGTTCTGCGGCATGCTGGCACCGATGCGCCGGAAGAAGTCCAGCGACAAATAGGGAGACGAGCGGTGTTCCGCATAGGTATTGCTGTAGCAGCGGTGGAACAGTTGCCAGTCGGCGTCAAGAGCATCCACGCCGCGCACCTGGCGCAGCGTCACGCCCGCTTCCTGTACCTTGCGCCGCTCGGCGCGGATATTCTTGCGCTTCTTGTGTTCCAGGGTGGCGAGGAATTGCTCGAAATCCGTGTAGCCCGGATTGAGCCAGTGAAACTGCACGCCACTACGCATCAGGTAGCCGGCTTGCTCCAACTGGCGCGCCTCGCTTTCCGGCGGGAACAGGATGTGGCAGGACGAGACCTCGCTGGCTTGCTGCTGGGCCTGCAGGAAGGCCAACAGGGCGGCGCGCGCCTCGCCATCGCGGGCCAGCAAGCGCGTGCCGCTAACGGGCGTAAACGGTATCGCGGACAACAGTTTCGGGTAATATTCAAGGCCATGCTGCTGATACGCCTCGGCCCAGGCCCAGTCGAACACGTATTCACCATACGAATGCAGCTTCAGGTACAGGGGCAGGGCAGCGGCCAGCGTCTCGCCTTGCCACAGCACCAGGTAATTCGGCTGCCAGCCCGTGTCCGCGCTGGCGCAGCCGGACTCATGCAGCGCGTGCAAAAAGGCGTAGGAGAGGAAGGGAGTGGCGTCCGCCTGACTGGCCAGCAGTTCAGACCAGGCCGCTTCGCCAATTTCAGCCAGAGTAGAGACGATAGCCGTGCGATAATTCATTGTTGTAGTGTGCATTCATCACTCTCGGGGCGCCGCCGTCTGCCTGCGCGCCCCTGTCTTGTTCTTGTTTAATAAAATTAATAAAACGAAATTTCCACCATCATGACAGTCAAAGTCGCAATTGCTCAAATGAATAGTACGGTCGGCGATCTGGCCGGCAACCGTGCCAAGATCTTCGATCTTTCCCGCCGCGCCTTTGAAGCGGGCGCCGATATCGTGCTCACGCCGGAACTGTCGCTGGTTGGCTATCCACCCGAGGACCTGTTGCTGCGCAATGCATTCTACGCAAAAACGCAGCAAGCGTTTGCGGGGCTGGCCGCCGATCTGGCCCAGTTCAAGGATTTGCACGTGGTGGTGGGCTTGCCCCTGCAAGACGAGAACGGCGTGCGGCACAATGCCGAGTCCGTGCTGCTGAATGGCGAAGTGCTGGGCACCTACCGCAAGCACGACTTGCCGAACACGACCGTGTTCGATGAAAAACGTTACTTTATATCGTCCGACCAGGCTTTCGTGTTTGGCGTGAAGGGCGTGCGTTTTGGCATCAATATTTGCGAAGACACCTGGTTCGAGCATGCACCGATGCGCGCCCGCGCGGCCGGTGCGCAAGTGCTGCTGGTGCCGAACGGCTCGCCCTACCACATGAACAAGCAGCATTTGCGCTATGAAACCATGCGCAAGAATGTCAGCGCGCAAGGCATGGCCCTCGTGTACGCCAACCTGGTCGGTGGCCAGGATGAGCTGATTTTCGATGGCGACTCGTTCGTCATGGATGCGGCCGGCACGATTTGCGCCCAGCTGCGCCATTTCGAGGAAGATTTGCAGCTAGTCGAGTTCGACGGCGCCACGCCCGTGCCGCAGCCGCTGGCCACGCCGTTGACGACGGAGGCGCAGGTGTACCAGGCGCTGGTGCTGGGGGTGCGCGACTATATAGTCAAGAACGGCTTCCCTGGCGTGCTGATCGGCATGTCCGGTGGCGTCGATTCCGCCTTGACCCTGGCCATTGCCGTCGATGCGCTGGGTGCCGACAAGGTGCGCGCCGTGATGATGCCATCGCAATTTACGGCCGATATCTCGTGGATCGATTCGCGCGACATGGTAAAACGCCTCAATGTGCGCTACGATGAAATTCCGATCAAGCAAACCTTCGACGCCTTCCGCGCTACTCTGGCTGACGAGTTCGCCGGACTGGCGGAAGACGCGACGGAAGAAAACATCCAGGCGCGCATCCGCGGCACCTTGCTGATGGCCCTGTCGAACAAGCATGGCAGTATCGTGTTGACGACCGGCAACAAGAGCGAGATGGCGGTCGGCTATTGCACCCTGTACGGCGACATGGCGGGAGGCTTTGCCGTCATCAAGGATATCGCCAAGACCCTGGTGTACCGCTTGTGTGCCTGGCGCAACAGTGTGTCGGACGTGATACCCGAGCGCATCCTGACGCGCGGACCGTCGGCCGAGTTGCGCGCCGACCAGCTGGACCAGGATTCGCTGCCGCCGTACGAGGTACTCGACGGCATCATGCAACTGTACATGGAAGAAAACCGGCCGATCGCCGAGATTATCGAGGCTGGCTACCCGCCGGCCGATGTGGCCAGGGTCACGCGCCTGATCAAGATCAATGAATACAAGCGGCGCCAGTCGCCGGTGGGCATCCGCGTCACGCACCGTGGCTTCGGCCGCGACTGGCGCTATCCCATTACGTCGAAATTTTACGAATAAGCAGCCATCTGTCCACAATTCAACAATTTTAAGGAGTCGCCATGAAACAGATTACCGCCATCATCAAACCATTCAAGCTCGACGAAGTACGCGAGGCCCTGGCCGATGTGAACGTGACGGGCTTGACCGTGACGGAAGTGAAGGGCTTTGGCCGCCAGAAGGGTCATACCGAGCTGTACCGTGGCGCCGAGTACGTGGTCGACTTCTTGCCGAAAGTGAAAGTCGAAGTGGTGGTGGACGACAGCGTGTCCGAACTGGTGGTCGACGCCATCATCAAGGCAGCCCGCACAGGCAAGATCGGCGACGGCAAGATCTTCGTGCGCGACGTGGAACAGGTGATCCGCATCCGTACCGGCGAAACGGGTCCTGACGCGGTGTAGTGTTCCGGCTTGGGCTGCTGATTTTCAGCGCCCCAGCCGCATGTCGAATTTCCAGCATATCAGGCGCAGAATCGTGATGCCGCTGGCGCTGGTCCACAGCGCAAAGTCGTGCTGGGCGCCGAAGTGCATCTGCAGCAGATAGGCCCAGCAGCCGAAAAACGCGCAAATGGCGTAGGGTTTGCCGTCGCGAAACACCATCGGCACTTCATTGCAGACAATGTCGCGCATCACGCCGCCAAAAATCCCCGTAATCACCCCCATCATCGAGGCGATGAACAGTGGCATGCCGGCGCGCGTCGCTTCGGCAACGCCCGCGATGGCGAACATGCCCAGGCCGATGGCGTCGGCAATGATGATCAGGCGTTCCGAGACGATCTGGCGCAAGTGCTGGATCAGGGGCGCGGCCGTCAGGGCCAGCACGAAGATGAGAATCGCGTATTCCTGGTGCGAGACCCAGAACAGGGGCCGCTTGTCGAGCAGGATGTCGCGCAAGGTGCCGCCGCCAAACGCCGTGATGAACGCCACGACGAACACGCCGACCAGGTCCATGCGCTTGCGGCGCGCTTCGATGAAGCCGGAAAACGCGCCCACCAGGATGGCGATGACCTCAATGATCTTGATCAGCGAGCCAGGCGGCAGTTGGGGTGGCATCATGGGTGGAGCGCTTGAGCGGGAAATAATTGTCACAGGTTAACATTACGCGGCCCCGAATGGTGACAAACGGGGCCGTGTGCAGTGCGGAACTTGTTACTGAAATTAGCGAATGGGCTGAAGAGCGGAAGAAAGCAATACTAGCAGCGCGCCGTCGCCCCCTTCGGAGCGGCGTGCCTGGCAAAAGGCGATGACTTCATCCTTTTGCACGAGCCAGCTGTGCACCATCGATTTCAAGACTGGTTCCTGGCCTTTCGAGCCGAAACCCTTGCCGTGGATCACGCGCACGCAGCGCAGCTTGCGCCGCGTCGCCTGGTTCAGGAAGGCGCCGATGCCGTCGCGCGCCTCGTCGCGGCGCAAGCCGTGCAAATCCAGCTCATCCTGGATGGGCCAATGGCCCTTGCGCATCTTCTTTACCACATCCGGTCCCACGCCGGGGCGGGCGTAGTTCAGGGCCGGATCGTTTTCCAGGTAATGGTCGACCTCGAACAAGTCCGACAGCGACTCGCGCAGCACGGCCGCATCGTCCTCGTCCGGCGTGAGTTTGCGCGCCGGCTGCAGGGTCGCCATGGCGCCCGCCTTGGGCAGGCTGGGCACGTAGCGGTCCGACTCGGGCAGGCGCTTGACGCCGCCGATGCTGGCCTTGAACAGATTGCTTTCCACGCCCTGCACCTTGACTTGCTGGGCGCGCTCAGCCGCGGCTTGCGCGCGCGCGTCCGCCTGCTCCTTGAGCTGCTTGCTGACTGCTTTCAGGTCGGCAAAGTCTTTCATCGACGCCATACGACGCTTACTCCTGGCCTTCCAGGTAGCGCTGGGCATCCAGTGCTGCCATGCAACCCGTGCCGGCGCTGGTGATGGCCTGGCGGTAGATATGGTCTTGCACGTCGCCGGCGGCAAACACGCCCGGCGCGCTGGTGGCGGTGGCCATGCCTTCCAGGCCGGTTTTCGTCTTGATGTAGCCGTTGTGCATCTCCAGCTGGCCTTCGAAGATGCCCGTGTTCGGCTTGTGGCCGATGGCGATGAACACGCCGTGCACGGAGAGCGCTTCGACCTTGCCGTCGATGGTCGACTTGATGTTCAGGCCCGTCACGCCGCTGTCGTTGCCCGTCACTTCATCCAGAGTGTGGTTATATTTCAACACGATCTTGCCTTCGGCAACCTTGGCGTTCAGGCGGTCGATCAAAATCGCTTCCGCGCGGAACTTGTCGCGGCGGTGGATCAGGGTAACTTTATTGGCGATGTTCGACAGGTATAACGCTTCTTCGACGGCCGTATTGCCGCCGCCGACGACGGCCACTTCCTGGTTGCGGTAAAAGAAACCATCGCAGGTGGCGCAGGCGGACACGCCCTTGCCCATGAAGTGCGCTTCCGATGGCAGGCCCAGGTATTGCGCGGACGCGCCCGTGGCGATGATCAGCGTGTCGCACGTGTATTCGTGGCTGTCGCCTTTCAGGCGGATCGGCTTTTCGTTGAGGAAAGTAGTGTGGATGTGGTCAAACACGATTTCCGTATTGAAACGCTCGGCGTGCTGCAGCAAACGCTGCATCAGGTCCGGGCCTTGCACGCCCATCGGGTCGCCGGGCCAGTTTTCCACGTCGGTGGTGGTCATCAGCTGGCCGCCCTGTTCCACGCCGGTGACCAGCATCGGGTTCAGGTTGGCGCGGGCGGCGTAGACGGCGGCGCTGTAGCCGGCTGGGCCGGAGCCGAGGATCAAAACGCGGGCGTGTTTGCTAGTGGTCATGGGAGGCTTCTCTATGAGTGGGGTCTATCCGAATTGGGGGCATACGCGCGAAGAACAAGGACGTATTGCGCTTGCGCAAGCAATCCAGGATTATAGACCAAGCCGCTTGTAGCGACGAATCGTGGGGCCGTCCGGGGCATATATGGCTTAGAATACTTCCTTATTATGGGAAATTCCCTTTCAGAAACATTTTTCACCTTGCAGCGCTTCCCAGAATGACTAAACCAGCCCAGGCCAATCAAAATAGCTACACCCGTAAACCGGTCGAACGCCGGCCCCTGCCCAACCGGCTGGTACGGCTGCTGTCCGAGGCGCGCTGGTTCGCGCTGGCCGCGTTTGCCCTGTATTTCGTGCTGATACTGGCCAGCTTCAACAAGCTCGACCCGGGCTGGTCGCATGCGACCTCCGTCGACAAGGTGGCCAACCTGGGCGGCAAGCTGGGCGCGACCTTCTCCGATCTGTTGCTGTATATCTTCGGCTTTTCCGCCTGGTGGTGGTGCGCCTGGCTGCTGCGCACGGTGTGGCATGGTTATCGCCGCCTGAGCAAGCGCTTCTTGCTGGAAGAGGAAGAGGTGGAGCGCGAGCACCATGTCGAGATGCTGATCCGCATTGTCGGCTTTTCCATCATGCTGATCGGCAGCATGGGCCTGGAATACCTGCGCATGGCGAAAAGCCTGCACGTGCAGCTGCCGCGCGAGCCGGGCGGCGTGCTGGGCCAGTTGGTGGGGCACTCGGCCCACGTGGCCTTCGGTTTCACGGGCGCTACTTTATTACTGTTGCTGCTGTTCGGCCTGGGTTTCAGCCTGTTCTTCCATGTGTCCTGGCTGCAAGTGGCCGAGCGTATCGGCGGCGCCATCGAAGACGCCTTTCACTGGTTCGTGCTGCGCTACCAGGACCGCGAAGACCGCCGCCAGGGCGAAGTGGCTGCCGTGCGCCGCGACGAAGTGGTGGTCATCGAGCGGGCCAAGCACGTGGAAAAGCACGTGGCCGCGCCGCCCGTCAAGATCGAGCCGCAAGTGGTCACCGTGGTGAAATCGGAGCGCGTGGAAAAGGAGCGCCAGGCGCATTTGTTTGAAACTCCCGGCGACGGCAAATTGCCGCCGCTGTCACTGCTCGATGAAGCGCCGCCCGTGGTGGAAACGGTGTCCGTGGAAACGCTGGAATTTACGAGCCGCCTGATCGAAAAGAAATTGTCCGACTTTGGCGTGGATGCCAAGGTAGTGGTCGCTTACCCCGGCCCCGTGGTGACGCGCTATGAAATCGAGCCGGCCACAGGCGTGAAGGGCAGCCAGATCGTGGGCCTGGCGCGCGACCTGGCCCGTTCGCTGTCGCTGACCTCGATTAGAGTGGTGGAAACCATTCCCGGCAAAAATTACATGGCGCTGGAATTGCCGAACAGCAAGCGCCAAATCGTGCGCCTGACGGAAATCCTCGGCTCCAAGGTCTACAACGATGGCGTGTCCAGCCTGACGATTGCGCTGGGCAAGGATATCGCCGGCAAGCCCGTCGTGGCCGACCTGGCCAAGATGCCCCACTTGCTGGTGGCCGGTACCACGGGTTCCGGTAAATCGGTGGGCATCAATGCGACGATTTTGTCGCTGCTGTATAAATCCGATCCGCTCGACGTGCGCCTGATTCTGATTGATCCGAAGATGCTGGAAATGTCCGTCTACGAAGGCATCCCGCACTTGCTGGCACCCGTCGTCACCGACATGCGCCAGGCGGGCCACGCGCTGAACTGGGCCGTAAACGAGATGGAACGCCGCTACAAGCTGATGAGCAAGATGGGCGTGCGTAACCTGGCCGGTTATAACGCGAAGATTGCCGATGCGAAAAAGCGCGAAGAACACATCCCGAATCCGTTCAGCCTGACGCCCGATTCGCCGGAGCCGCTGGAAAAACTGCCCACCATCGTCATCATCATCGACGAGCTGGCCGATTTGATGATGGTGGTGGGTAAAAAAGTCGAGGAATTGATCGCGCGTATCGCGCAAAAGGCGCGCGCCGCTGGTTTGCACTTGATTCTGGCCACGCAGCGCCCATCTGTAGACGTGATCACGGGGCTGATCAAGGCCAACATCCCCACGCGCATCGCCTTCCAGGTATCGTCGAAGATCGACTCGCGCACCATTCTGGACCAGATGGGGGCGGAAGCCCTGCTGGGCATGGGCGACATGTTGTACATGCCGCCCGGCACCGGCTTGCCGATGCGCGTGCACGGCGCGTTTGTTTCCGATGAAGAAGTCCACCGGGTCGTCAGCTATCTGAAACTGCAGGGCGAACCGAATTACATCGAGGGCATCCTCGAAGGCGGCACCCTGGAAGGCGATGGCGCCGAAGGCGGCGCGCCGGGCGAGGGCGGCGGCGAGGCCGATGCCCTGTACGACCAGGCGGTAGCGGTGGTGCTGAAAAATCGCCGCGCCTCGATTTCGCTGGTGCAGCGTCATTTGCGCATCGGCTACAACCGCGCCGCCCGTCTGCTTGAGCAGATGGAGCAGAGCGGGGTGGTATCAACCATGCAATCCAATGGCAACCGGGAAATCCTGGTGCCGGCGGCCAGTGCCGAACAAGGGTAAACAGAATGAAGAACACGACTTTCGCAACAAAAATGATGATAGGCGCGGCCAGTGTCGCCTGCAGCCTGCTGTGCGCGGCCAGCGCCTCGGCCAGTGCGCTGGAGCAATTCAAGAGCTTTGCGGCCGGCACCAAGTCGGCCAGGGGCGAATTCGTGCAGCGCCAGGTCAAGAAGCCGGACGCCAGCGGCAAGGCGAAAGTGTCGACGCCAGCCAGCGGCACGTTTGAGTTTGCCCGTCCAGGCAAGTTCATCTGGACCTATCTGAAACCGTACGAACAGCTGCTGCAAGCCGATGGCGACAAGTTATATATCTACGACAAGGACTTGAGCCAGGTGACGGTAAAGAAACTGGGCGACGCCCTCGGTTCCTCGCCAGCGGCCATCTTGTTTGGCAGCAACGACCTGGAAAAGAATTTCACCCTGGCCGAAGCGGGCACGCGCGATGGCCTGGAATGGCTGAAAGCCACGCCGAAAGCCAAGGACACGACCTTCGATGAAATCACCATCGGCCTGCGCAATGGCGTGCCGGAAGCGATGGAATTGCGCGACTCGTTCGGCCAGACGTCGATTTTGTCGTTCAAGAATTTCCAGAAAAACCCGGCCTTGTCTGCCAATCACTTTAAATTTGTCATGCCCAAGGGCGCCGATGTGATTAATAATTAATTTTTCGCATACTGTTATTGACCGGCCTCGCACCATGCGGGGCCTTTGCATTCTTACCCGGTAAATATTATGGCGGATCTCTTTTCCACCGCACCGCGCCAGCCGCTGGCCGAAGCCTTGCGGCCGAGCACCCTCAACGAAGTCATCGGCCAGACGCATTTGCTGGGCGTCGGCAAGCCGCTGCGCCTGGCCTTCGAGGCAGGCAAGGCCCATTCGATGATCTTGTGGGGGCCGCCCGGCGTGGGCAAGACGACCCTGGCACGCCTGATGGCCAACGCCTTCGACAGCGAATTCATCGCCCTGTCGGCCGTGTTTGCCGGCGTGAAAGATATCCGCGCAGCCATGGACCAGGCCCGTCACAGCCTGGACCAGTTCGGCAAGCACACCTTGTTGTTCGTCGATGAAATCCACCGGTTCAACAAGTCGCAACAGGATGCTTTGCTGCCCTTCGTCGAGTCGGGCTTGGTGACCTTCATCGGCGCGACGACGGAAAACCCCAGCTTCGAAGTCAATTCGGCGCTATTGTCGCGCGCGCAAGTGTATGTGTTGAAATCGCTCGACGAAGACGAGATGAAGCTGCTGCTGGCCAAGGCGCAAAGCACGGCGCTGATGCATTTGAGCTTCGACGAGGCGGCCGCCGATACCCTGATCGGCTACGCGGATGGCGATGCGCGCCGTTTCCTAAACTTGCTGGAGCAGGCCGAGACGGCCGCCAGCTCGACGGGTACGAGCAAGATCGACGCAGCCTTTGTCGACAATGCGCTGACCTTGAATTCGCGCCGCTTCGACAAGGGCGGCGATAATTTCTATGACCAGATTTCCGCCCTGCATAAATCCGTGCGGGGTTCGAACCCGGATGCGGCGCTGTACTGGTTTTGCCGCATGATCGACGGCGGTGCCGACCCGCGCTATTTGTCGCGGCGCATCGTGCGCATGGCCTGGGAAGACATCGGCCTGGCCGACCCGCGCGCCTTGACCATGGTCAATGATGCGGCGGCAACGTATGAACGCCTGGGGTCGCCCGAAGGCGAGCTGGCGCTGGGGCAGGCCGTGATCTACCTGGCCATCGCCGCGAAAAGCAATGCCGGCTACAACGCCTTCAACACGGCCATGGCTTTCGTCAAGAAGGATAAATCGAAGGAAGTGCCCGTGCACTTGCGCAATGCGCCCACGAAACTGATGAAGGAACTGGGCTACGGCCACGCCTACCGCTACGCGCACGACGAACCCGACGCGTATGCGGCTGGCGAAACCTATTTCCCGGACGGCATGGCCGAACCGGGCTGGTACCAACCCGTGCCGCGCGGCCTGGAAAGCAAGATCGCCGATAAATTGGCGTGGCTGCGCGAGCTGGACAGAAAAGCAGGAAAACCAGCCGGCAAGGGCTGAGGCTACAAGCCCAACAAGGTAAAACCGTCATCCTGCGGCGCGTAGCCGACCAGCTGGCGCGTTGCCGCGATGGACAGCCGCTTGTAGCGGTTGTCCGACACGCCATGCACGACGTGGTAGCCGGCCGGTACGTCCGCCGCCACGCAGCATGCCAGCAGCTGCACCACGTCGCGTTCGCTGATAAAGGCGGCGATGTCGCGCGCGCTGTGCTGTTGACCTGGCGCAAAGTGGGCCACGTTGGCGATGCGCACGGCAATCGCCGTCATGCCATGCTGGTGCGCGAACGCGGCAGCCACGCCTTCGCCGAAGGCCTTGCTGGCGCCATACATATTGGCGGGCCGGGCCGGCATGTGCTCATGCACCTGCATATCCAGCGGATAGCCCTCGATGGCTTGCGCGCTGCTGGCAAATACCACTCTTTTCACTTCCTGCACGTGTGCCGCGCGGAAGATGTTGTGCGTGCCGATGATGTTCGGCTGCAGCAATTGCGCATCGAAATCGGCGCTGGCGTGCGGCACACCGGCCAGGTGCAGCACCACGTCGATGTCGGCGCAGGCGGCCAGGCAGGCAGCATAGTCGCTGACATCGGGGGGCAAGGACGGGCAGGGCGCTGACGCCAGCCCATCAGTGTGCAGGTCGGCCAGGCGCAGGGAGAATTCCCCGTGCCGGCGCTTCCAGAAAGCGGTGCCGATGATGCCGGCGGCGCCCGTGACGAGCACGCGCAATGGTGGTGATTGAATCATGTATTCCTTGTATTCAGTGTGTGAGGCAGTGCCAGGTTCCGCCAGCGCAGCAGGGTAGGGCGGGGTGCGGCTGTCCCATGCACGCGGATATGTCCGCTACCTACGGCTTCGACCAGCACCAGGCCATCATTCGGTATCGTGTAGCGTTCGCCGCTGCGCAGCACGCAATCGTCGAACTGGGCGTAGGCCGTGATCCAGGCCATGCCGGACAGGCATTCGATGACCTTGGCGTGCGATTTTTCCAGGCGCAAGGGCCGTTCGCTGCATAATTCGTGGTCGGTATGCATGGCATCGCTCCTGTTGTGCTGACAGGAACAGCTTAGGCGCTTGTCTTGAACCATGACAGATGCAGAAAAACGAAATTGTGATGATCACAGTGACCTTTGCCGTACACTGTGCTTATCAAAAAATCGGGTAACTGTATCTGTGCCGGCGTCGAGCGGCAGCCGCATACTGAAGGGATGAACATGAGCGCGCATTTGAATCTGTACGAGCACCTGGCCAACGAGCTGGGCGCCTTGATCGACTCGCGCGTGTTCGCGCCCGGCGACCGCCTGCCATCGATCCGCCACCTGGCGCAGCAAAAGCGCATCTCCATCAGCACGGTGATGCAAGCGCTGCGCCTGATGGAAGACAGGGGGCAAGTCGATGCGCGGCCCCAGTCCGGCTATTTCGTGCGCCACCGGGCCCCGCGCCGTCCCTGCAGCTTTGACGCCCAGCACTTGAAGGCGCCGGCCTTTGTCGGCATCAATAATCTCTTGATGCGCGTGCTGAAGGACAACGAAACGGCGAATATCGTCCAGCTGGGTACGGCCTGGCCGCCCGACGAGATATTGCCCATCAAGCGCATGCAGCGCACCATCAGCGCGGTGGCGCGGCGCGAGCCCGTCTTGCTCTCCAAAGTCAGTTGCTATGACGTCAGCGAAAGCAATTTCTTGCGCCAGGTCACGCGCCGGGCGCTGGACTGGGGCAAGCTGGACCCGCATGAGATCGTCGTGACGAATTCCTGTACGGAAGCGATCAGCCTGTGCCTGCGCGCCGTGGCCAAGCCGGGCGACACCATCGCCATCGAATCGGCCACGTATTTCGTGCTGCTGCAGATGATCGAAAGCCTGGGCATGAAGGCGCTGGAAATTCCCACCGACCCGAAGACGGGGCCGTCGCTCGATGCGCTGGAGCTGGCCCTGCGCGCCGGCCTCGTGCAGGCGTGTCTGTTCGTGCCGAACGCGAATAACCCGCTCGGTTGCGTCATGCCGGAAGCCAACAAGAAGCGGCTGGCGGGTCTGCTGTCGGAATTCAATATTCCGCTGGTGGAAGACGATGTGTATGGCGACCTGTGCTTTGCGCCGCAGCGTCCCTGGCCCGTGAAGGCCTACGATACGAGCGGCAACGTTTTATTGTGCTCCTCGTTTTCCAAGGCGATCACGCCCGCGTCGCGCGTGGGTTACGTGCTGGCCGGGCGCTTCGCGCAGGAAGTGGCCCTGCTGAAAACCGTGTCGAGCGGTGCCACCAGCCATTTCTTCCAGGCCGTGCTGGCTGACTTCCTGGAGGGTAGCAGCTACGACCAGCAGCTGCGCAAGATGCGGCGCACCCTGGTGCAGCGCATTGCGCGCATGTCGGACGCGGTGGCGGCCAGCTTTCCGCTTGAGTGCATGCTGTCCGAGCCGCAGGGCGGTTTCGTGCTGTGGGTGCAAATGCCGCCGCAAGTCGATGCGCTGGCCCTGCACGGCCAGGCTATTGCCGACGGCGTGGCGTATATGCCGGGCCAGCTGTTCTCGGCCTCGGGCAAGTTCAGCAATTATCTGCGCCTCAATTGCGGCAATGCGTGGACGCCGCGCATCGAGCAAGCGATTGGCCGTTTGGGGCGCCTCGTCAAGGACGCCTTGTAACTATTCTTCGCGCTTCAGTTGCCGTTTTTCACCGTTCGCTCCCTGTTTTTCGCCGCTGGTCGCAAGCCGGTGGCCTTGTTCGTGGCCGTTGGCTAAAGTATCACCATACCAGCAGCAGTCAACGACGCAAACTAACCAGGAGTCAATCATGCACGCACTGAAAAACATGGAAATCACCTTTGTCGCCGCCGCCATCATCGCCATCGGCGCCAGCTTCGCCAGCGCCGGCGCGAATACGGTGGAAGTGAGCGCGAACAGCGCCGTGATCGCCCAGGCTGCCGACAGCACGATGCCCGTCGTCACCGTCAGCGCCCGCCGCCTGACCGCTGCCGAAAAAGCCGCGTTCATTTAAGCAATAAGCGAAGCAGAAAATGTAAAGCGGGCGCAAGTGCCCAGCCACACTGCCATGAAGATGGTGGACCGTGCGCAAAACTCATCGAAGTGAACAGGGTCTTGGTACAATGGGTGCTTTCGATACGTCGGCACCGCCATCCACCCATGATAGATATCCAACTTCTCCGTAAAGACATCGCCACCGTCGCAGAACGCCTGGCGACGCGCAAATTCCAGCTCGACGTGGCAGGTTTCAATGCCCTCGAAGCCGAACGCAAGGCGATCCAGACGCGCACCGAAGAGCTGCAGGGCAAGCGCAATGCGCTGTCCAAGCAAATCGGCATGTTGAAAGGCAAGGGGGAAGATACCTCGGCCGTGATGGCGCAAGTGGCTGGCCTGGGCGATGAACTGAAAGCCGATGAAGCGGCCCTGACCGTGGTGCAAGCCAAGCTGAGCGACTTCATCATGGCCGTGCCGAATTTGCCGCACGAATCGTCGCCCGTGGGCACGGACGAGTCGGGCAACGTGGAAGTGCGCAAGGTCGGCACGCCGCGCACTTTTGACTTTGAAGTCAAGGATCACGTCGACGTGGGCGCCCCGCTGGGCCTCGATTTCGAAGTGGCCACCAAGCTGACCGGTTCGCGCTTCTCCGTCATGAAGGGCGGCATCGCCCGTTTGCACCGCGCACTGGCGCAATTCATGCTTAATACGCACGTGGACGAGCACGGCTACACGGAATGCTACACGCCGTACATGGTCAACGCCGATTCGCTGCGCGGCACGGGCCAGCTGCCAAAATTCGAAGCCGATTTGTTTTCGGTGAAAAAAGGCGGCGCGGAAGGCGAGGGCGAGACCTTCTACCTGATCCCCACCTCGGAAGTATCGCTGACCAACATCGCGCGCGATGAAATTCTGGCGCTCGATCAATTGCCCCTGAAAATGACGGCCCACACGCCATGCTTCCGCTCGGAAGCGGGCAGCTACGGTCGCGACACGCGCGGCATGATCCGCCAGCACCAGTTCGACAAGGTGGAAATGGTGCAAGTGGTGCACCCGGACACTTCCTACCAGGTGCTCGATGAAATGGTCGGCCATGCGGAAAGCATCTTGCAACGCCTGGGCTTGCCGTACCGCGTGATGTCGCTGTGCACGGGCGACATGGGTTTCGGCGCCACCAAGACCTTCGACCTGGAAGTGTGGCTGCCGGCGCAGAACACCTATCGCGAGATTTCCTCGCTGTCGAACTGCGAAGCCTTCCAGGCCCGCCGCATGCAGGCGCGTTTCCGCAATGCCGCCGGCAAACCGGAACTGGCGCACACCCTGAACGGCTCCGGCCTGGCAGTGGGCCGCACTTTGGTGGCCGTGCTGGAAAACTACCAGCAGGCAGACGGCAGCGTCGAAATCCCGCCGGTGCTGCGCCCGTACATGGGTGGCCTGACGCATCTGAAAGCTTAAAAATAGTCCTTTTCTTTTTATTGCGGGCTGCTATAATCTTGCCTTCCCGCAGCAATGCAGGAGAGACCGCAGTAAATGGAGAGGTGGCAGAGTGGTCGAATGTACTTGACTCGAAATCAAGCGTACGTTAAATCGTACCGTGGGTTCGAATCCCACCCTCTCCGCCAGAACAAATAGAAAAAGCTCCCGCAAGGGAGCTTTTTTTATTTGTGCCGGCGCAGAGGAGTACGCCCCCTGCGGGGCGTACGCGTGGGATTCGAAGACGAGCGCGTACTCGCGCGAGGCTCTCCGAATCGTCCAATTGGTTTTTGCCTTGGTGTGCGCGGGCGCGAGGCTCCCCGATTCGCCCCTATGGGTTTTGGTTTCAGTTACCAGCCCTCAGTTGCAAATCGCCAATAAACCCCTACCCAACCCAACAACACCCATGCTAAAATAGTGCCTCGTTCAAACCGGCACGCCAGTTCGAATGAATAGACCGCAGTAAACGGAGAGGTGGCAGAGTGGTCGAATGTACTTGACTCGAAATCAAGCGTACGTTAAATCGTACCGTGGGTTCGAATCCCACCCTCTCCGCCAGAATACATAAGAGAAGCTCCCGCAAGGGAGCTTTTTTTATACCCACTACATAGGCAAGCCACCAGCGCAACAATGCAGGTAGAAAAACCGCCCAAAGCGCGCAGCGCAAGGCGTTTTTTCCTCCATTCAGGCAGTAACTGCCAGCGCCCCCGCCACCTTGATCTGCCCCAGCCATGGTAATCTACCCGATCACCATCCTGCCCCCACCAATACAAGCAATGAGCCGATTCTGGAGCAACATCGTCAGCGAGCTGACCCCCTACATCCCCGGCGAGCAGCCGAAACTGCCCGACCTGGTCAAACTCAACACCAACGAAAACCCCTACGGCCCATCGCCCCAGGTGCTGGCCGCGCTGCACGAAGCAGCCAACGACACCCTGCGCCTGTACCCTGATCCTTTCGCCAACGAACTGAAGCAAACCCTGGCCGACTACCACGGCTTGACCAGCGCGCAAGTGTTCGTCGGCAACGGTTCCGACGAAGTGCTGGCGCTGGCCTTCATGGCCTTGCTCAAGCACGATGCGCCGCTGCTGTTCCCCGACATCAGCTACAGTTACTATCCCGTGTATTGCAAGCTGTACGGCATCGATTACCGCACGGTAGCGCTCGACGAGTCCATGCGCATCCGCCCGGAAGACTACCAGGGGCCATGCGGCGCCATCATCTTCCCCAATCCCAACGCGCCCACGGGCGTGGACTTGCCGCTGGCCGGCGTGGAAACCTTGCTGCGAGGCCATCCCGATGCCGTGGTGGTCGTCGATGAAGCGTATGTCGATTTCGGCGGGGAAAGTAGTGTGGCCCTGGTCAAGCGTTATCCGAACTTGCTGGTGGTGCAGACGTTCTCGAAATCGCGCTCGCTGGCCGGCTTGCGCGTGGGCTGTGCCTTCGGGCATCCGGACTTGATCGAGGCGCTGGAAAGAGTCAAGAACAGTTTCAATTCGTATCCGCTGGACCGGCTGGCGCTGGCCGGCGCCGTGGCGTCGCTGCATGACGAAGCGTATTTCCAGCAGAAGCGCCAGGCCGTCATCGCCAGCCGTGAACAGCTGACGGCAAACTTGACGGCGCTGGGCTTCGAGGTGCTGCCCTCGGTGGCCAACTTTGTCTTTGTCCGCCACCCGCAGCATGACGCGGCGCAACTGGTGGCCGGCTTGCGCGCCCGCTCCGTGATCGTGCGCCATTTCAATGCGCCGCGCATCAGCCAGTATTTGCGCATCAGCATCGGTAACGCGGGTGAATGCGCGGCCCTGATGGCGGCCTTGCGCGAGCTGTTGCCGTGATGGCCGACCTGGTATGGCTGCAGGCAGCCTTACCAGGCGCCAGTGGCTTAGCCTTGGCTGGTCCGGCGGCGGCGTGCCATGAAGCCCAGCAAACCCAGCCCGCCCAACAGCATGCCGTAAGTGGCTGGCTCGGGTACGGCCGACACGGTCAGGTTATTGATGGTTGGCCAGATACCGACCTGTCCGGCAGTGCTGACGCTCAGGTCGGAGAAGGCGCCCGACGATAAGAAGCCGATAAATGACGCCTGCGTCGGCAAGGTCAACTCGTAGGTGAGCATTTCACCCAGCGCATTGCGGGCGGTCAGGGTCACGCTTTGGCTGTCGGCATATTCACCGACAAAGTTCGACCCAAAGAAGAATCCCCCCACGCCTCGCACGGCGCTGGAAAAGTTGGAGAACAATACGTTGTCGTTGCGGTCGTTCGTACTCAGCCAGTTGTCACTGCCCGTGCCGGCGCCATACAGGATGGGCGAGACGCCAACGCTGCTTGCTGTGTAGGCGTAGCTGCCAGCGCTACGGTTCAGGGGACCGCCAAGGTTATCGATCGGCAAATCATCAAAGGTATCGACACCGGTATTGCCTACGGCTGCCAGATAAGCAGACTGGCTGGTAAAGACCGTGATGTCAGCCTGTGCAGCGCTGGCGGCGAGCAGCAGGACGGCTGCGCTCATGATTTTCAGGCGGGAGAATGTGGTTTGCAAGATGGACTCCTTAACAGGGATGGGGAAAAGGGCGGTGGCACTGTGCATTGAAATTCCTAATGCCAGTTCAATATAGTATTTGCTAGAAAAAAATGCAACATAAAGTTTCTTTATGATAATTCTTATCTTGCATAGTTGACATGCAGATGTTCCTCATGCGCCACTGCTTGCGCACCTTGCTGGCCAGATGGTCGCGCCATGCTGCCGGCACAGGCCATTTGTGCAACAATAATCAGATTCATACCTCGACAGGACGGACAATATGGCAAAAGTGGCATTCATCGGTTTGGGCGTCATGGGTTTCCCCATGGCAGGGCACTTGGCGGCGGGCGGGCACGACGTTACCGTGTACAACCGCAACCCGGTCCGTGCAGCCGCCTGGCTGGAGCAATACAAGGGCAGCAGCGCCGCCACGCCGGCCGCAGCCGCTGCGGGTGCCGAGTTCGTGTTGACCTGCATCGGCAACGATAACGATCTGTATCAAGTCATCCTGGAAGCGGGCGGCTTGCTGTCCGCCATGGCGCCGGGCAGCGTCCTCATCGACCACACGACGGCCTCCGCCGAAGCGGCACGCACGATCCACGCGGCGGCGCAAGAGAAGGGCGTGTTCTTCCTCGACGCGCCCGTGTCTGGCGGCCAGGCGGGCGCGGAAAACGGCAAGCTGACGGTGATGGTGGGCGGCGATGCGGAGGCGTATGCGCGGGCCGAACCCGTCATCGCCCTGTACGCGCGCGCCGTCACCTACATGGGCGCGTCCGGTTCCGGCCAGCTGACGAAGATGGTCAACCAGATCTGCATCGCGGGCCTGGTGCAAGCCTTGAGCGAAGGCATCGCCTTTGCGGAAAACGCGGGCCTCGATGCGGCCCTGGTGGTCGACGTGATCTCGAAAGGCGCGGCGCAGTCGTGGCAGCTGGAAAACCGGGGCAAGACCATGATAGCGCGCAAGTTCGACTTCGGTTTTGCCGTCGACCTGATGCGCAAAGACCTGGGCATCTGCCTCGCCGAAGCCAAGCGCAACGGCAGCGACTTGCCCGTGACGACCTTGACGGACCAGTTCTATGGTGAAGTGCAGCAGGCGGGCGGCAACCGCTATGACACGTCCAGCCTGATTACCCGTCTGAACAAAAAGTAATGTTTCAGGTATCAGCAACGGCGGCGCGTCCCTGCAAAGGGCCGCGCCGCTTGTCGTTTACGCCAGCATAGACCTTAAAACGTCAGTTTCCGGAACATCCAGTTTCGATTTCATGGAAAAACATGGACTTCGCTAGCTCATCGTGTATTATTAAAAACGAGATGAAATGTCCCAATTTTTAAAACATTATGAGCGGACCCGCATGAAAACCAACTCCTCAGCGATAACACGCGTTGTCGACAAGAACATTCCCTACCTGTCCTCCGCCGTCGCCATCTGGCGTCCCCGCGCCGTGTTGCGCAGCTGGCCCGGCGTGGCCATCGCGCTGGTGATCGCCCTGTCGGCCACCTTTATTTCCAGTAATTACGGCGGCCCCCAGTTGCTGTACGCGCTGTTCTTCGGCCTGGCCTTCCACTTCCTCGCCTCCGACCCCACCTGCAAGCCCGGCATCGAGTTTTGCAGCAAGGTGCTGCTGCGCACAGGCGTGGCCCTGCTGGGCGCGCGCATCACCTTCAACCAGATCGCTTCCGTGGGCGTGACGCCCCTGCTGATCGTCGTCGGCGGCCTGATCGCCACCCTGGGCTTCGGCTACCTGCTGGCCAAATGGCTGAAACGTCCCATCACGGAAGGGATTTTGTCGGGCGGCTCCGTGGCCATCTGCGGCGCCTCGGCAGCGCTGGCCATTTCCGCCGTGCTGCCGCAAACCAAGGAAAACGAAAAGTTTACCTTGCTGACGGTGGTGGGCGTGACGACCCTGTCGACCCTGGCCATGATCGTCTACCCCCTGCTGGTCAAGCTGCTGGGCTTTGACCCGACGGAAGCGGGCGTCTTCATCGGCGGCACCATCCACGACGTGGCGCAAGTGGTGGGCGCCGGTTATCTGGTGAGCAACCATACGGGCGACGTGGCCACCTTCGTCAAGCTGACGCGCGTGGCTTGCCTGGTGCCTGTCGTGCTGGGCTTGTCGATCATGTTCAAGCGCAAGGAAGGCAAGAGCGAAGTCGATGCGCCGCCGCTGGTGCCATTTTTCCTGATCGGCTTTGTCTGGCTCGTCATTACGAATAGCCTGGGCCTGATTCCGCAGGAAGTGAACGGCTGGATCAACAATGCCTCGCGCGCCTGCCTCGTCATCGCCATTGCCGCGCTGGGCGTGAAGACGTCGTTCCAGTCGCTGGCCTCGCTGGGCTGGCGTCCCGTGATCATGCTGGTGATGGAAACGGTGTGGATCGCCGCCTTCGTCGCCATCGCCGTGCTGCTGACGCGCTGATTCCAGGCCATCCGCCATGAAGATCCTTGTCCTCGGCGCCGGCGTGGTCGGCACGGCATCGGCCTGGTATTTGCGCCAGGCTGGCCACGATGTGCGCGTGTTCGAACGCCAGACGGGCGCTGCGCAGGAAACCAGTTTTGCTAATGGCGGGCAGATTTCCGTTTCGCATGCGGAGCCGTGGGCGAATCCGGCCACGCTGCGCAAGGTGCTCACGTGGCTGGGCAAGGACGACGCGCCCCTGCTGTTCCGGCCCGGCCTGGACCCGCTGCAATGGCAGTGGGCGCTGCACTACCTGCGCGAATGCCTGCCGGCCAGGGTGGCGCGCAATATGCGCCAGATCGTCGCCCTGGCTGAGTACAGCCGCCAGAGCCTGCAAGCCTTGCGCCGCGAGACGGGCATAGCCTACGACCACCTGGAGCGGGGTATCTTGCATTTTTACACGGACCAGCAGGAGTTTGATAAATCGCAAGCGGGCGCCGCGCTCTTGCGCGAACTGGGTTGCCAGCGTAACACCGTCAGCGCCGATGAAGTGATCCGCATCGAGCCAGCCCTGGCCTCCGCGCGGGGCCGCATCGTCGGCGGCGACTTCACGGCCAGCGACGAGTCGGGCGACGTGCATCTGTTTACGACGGCCTTGGCCGCGCGCGCCGCTGCGGCCGGCGTGGAGTTTCAGTACGGCGCGACGGTGACGCGCCTGCTGGCGGATGGCGAAAGAGTCACGGGCGTGGAAAGCATCGATGCGCAGGGCCGTCACCGCCTGGAGCACGCCGATGTCGTGGTGGTGGCCATGGGTAGCTTTTCCGCTCCGCTGCTGCAGCCGCTGGGTATCCGTTTGATGCTGTATCCGGGCAAGGGATACTCGGCCACCTATCCGATTCTCGATTCCGCCGTCGCACCGTCCGTGTCGCTGACGGACGATGGTCATAAACTCGTGTTTTCGCGCCTGGGCGAGCGCTTGCGCGTGGCGGGCACGTGCGAGCTGAACGGCTACACGCGCGAACTGAACCCCGTGCGCTGCGCCGCCATCACGCGCCGCGTGCAGGCGCTGTTTCCTTACGCCTGCGATTACAGCGACCCCGTCTACTGGGCTGGCTTGCGCCCCCTCACGCCGTCAAACGTGCCGTACATCGGCGCCACGCGCTACCGCCAGCTGTTCCTCAACACGGGCCACGGCACCCTGGGCTGGACCATGGGCTGTGGCGCTGGCAAGGCAATCGCTGAACTCGTGTCGGGACGGCGGCCCGACGTCGATTTTGCGTTTTGCGGCGTAGCCCCCCGGCAAGAGGCCGCTTTGGTTCAACTTAGGAGAGCACTACGATGAGAGACGACGCCACCCCCAGCCAAGCACCGATCGGCCTGACCCTGGCCGGCACCACCTACCAGTCGCGCCTGCTGGTGGGCACAGGCAAATACAAGGATTTCGAGGAAACGCGATTGGCCATCGAAGAGAGCGGTGCCGAGATCGTCACCGTCACGATCCGCAGGGTCAACATCGGCCAGGAGAAGGGCGAGCCGAATCTGCTCGACTTCATTCCACCGTCGAAATACACGATTCTGCCCAATACGGGCGGCTGCTACAACGCGCGCGACGCCGTCTACACCTTGCAACTGGCGCGCGAGCTGCTGGGCGGGCACCCGCTGTGCAAGCTGGAAGTGCTCGGTGATGAAAAGACCCTGTTCCCGAACATGCCGGAAACCTTGAAGGCGGCGCAGGAGCTGGTGCGCGACGGCTTTCAGGTGATGGTGTATTGCAGCGACGACCCGATCCAGGCGCGCATGCTGGAAGAGATCGGCTGCATCGCCGTCATGCCGCTGGCCTCATTGATCGGCTCGGGCATGGGCATTCTGAATCCGTGGAACTTGTCGCTGATTATCGAGCAGGCCAAGGTGCCCGTGCTGGTCGATGCCGGCGTGGGCACGGCGTCGGACGCGGCCATCGCCATGGAACTCGGCTGCGACGGCATCTTGATGAATACCGCCATCGCGGCGGCGCGCGAACCGATACGCATGGCGCGCGCCATGAAACTGGCAGTGCAGGGCGGACGCGAGGCTTATCTGGCCGGACGCATGCCCCGGAGAGCGGGCGCCATGAGCGCCTCGCCCTCGTCGCCCATGGCCGGGCTGATCGCCTGAGCCAAGTTTGCAGCACCGTAGTTGATTATCGTTTCAAGTTTTTATAAAAACCACAATATATCTGGAGATGACATGAAATACACACTCGTAACGGCGGCCGTCCTGGCCACATTCTTTGCCGGCAGCGCCAGCGCCCAATCGTCCGTCACCGTGTACGGCTTGCTCGACGCTGGCCTGACGTCCGAACACGGCGGCGCGGACGGTTCCGTCACCAAACTGGCCACCGGCGTGCAGTCGGGCAGCCGCATCGGCTTCAAGGGTACGGAAGACCTGGGCAACAACTTGAAGGCTAATTTCTTGCTGGAAAATGGCCTCGACCTCGACACGGGCGCCTACCGCCAGGGTGCCTTGTTCGGGCGCAAGGCCTACGTGGGCCTGTCGGGCGGCTTTGGCGCCGTGAATATCGGCTTGCAGCACAACCCGCTGTTCACCGCGCTGGACAATATCGACCCCTTCGAGACGGGCATGACGGGCGCCTCGATCAACCTGATGAGCGTGGCCAGCCTGCGCACGAAAAACGCCATCATGTACGAGACGCCGAAGGTGAACGGCTTGTCGGCCGCCGTCATGGTCGGCCTCGGCGAAAAGCCGGACAGCAACACCCTGAGTCGCACCATCGACTTTTCCATCGATTACGCCAGCGGTCCGCTGGTGCTGACCCTGGCCCATGACAACCGCAAGGATACGCCGCTGAACACGGCGAAAGTCACCTTGCTGGGCGGCACCTACGACTTCGGCCCCGCCAAACTGCACGCCGCGTATGAAACAGACAAGGACGATGCGGGCACGGATTTCCGCGACGCCATGCTGGGCGTGTCGGCCCCCGTGGGCGCGGCGGGCAGCGTGATGGCGTCCTACATCAAGAAGGATGACCGCACGAACGCGCGGCGCGGCGGGCGCCAGCTGGCCATCGGCTATACCTATGCCTTGTCCAAGCGTACCAACCTGTACACCTCGTACGGGCGCATCAATAACGATGGCGCGGGCAGCAACTTCGTCGGCGACGCTTCCAGCGGCGGCAGCGTGCCCTTGCCTGGCCATAACTCCAGCGCCTTCACGGCCGGCATGCGCCTGAAGTTCTAGGACGCAGCGCAGGAGGTATCGATGGCGGGCTGTCTGTTGCGGATAGCCCGCCATTGTTGTTTCAGGAGTGGGGCAAAGTCAAGGATTCCGGATTCAGGAATGAAACAGTCCGATTTTTCATGAATTTTCATTGACAGCGCATTTCGCAACCGTTAAATTGAATACGTATTTCAAATATCGGAACAAAATATACCGATTTTTCATAAAACCGTAAGGAGACTGAGCCATGACCGATTTGTCCGACCAAAAAGCTGCCGCCGCTGCCGCGGTGAATCCTCCCGCTTCAGTGGGCCCGCAAAAGATGACGCCTTCCGAAGCGTTCGTGGAAACCCTGGCCGCCAATGGCGTGACCGACATGTTCGGCATCATGGGCTCGGCCTTCATGGACCCAATGGATATCTTCGCCCCGGCCGGCATCCGGCTGATTCCCGTCGTGCACGAGCAGGGCGCCGGCCACATGGCTGACGGCTATGCCCGCGTCTCGGGCCGCCATGGCGTGGTCATCGGCCAGAACGGCCCCGGCATCAGCAATTGCGTGACGGCCATCGCCGCCGCCTACTGGGCACATACGCCCGTCGTCATCATTACCCCGGAGACGGGCACCATGAGCATGGGCCTGGGCGGCTTCCAGGAAGCGAACCAGTTGCCGATGTTCGAAGAATTTACGAAATATCAAGGCCACGTCACCCATCCGGCACGCATGGCTGAATACACAGGCCGCTGCTTTGACCGCGCCATGTCGGAAATGGGGCCGACGCAGCTGAACATCCCGCGCGACTATTTCTATGGCGAAATCAAGGCGGAAATTCCGAAGCCGAACCGCCTGGACCGTGGCGCCGGTGGCGAGCAAAGCCTCAACGATGCGGCCGAATTGCTGGCGCAAGCCAAGTTTCCCGTGATCATCTCGGGCGGCGGCGTCGTCATGGGCGAGGCGATCGAAGAGTGCAAGGCCCTGGCCGAGCGCCTGGGTGCGCCCGTCGTCAACAGCTATCTGCATAACGACTCGTTCCCCGCCAGCCACCCGCTGTGGTGCGGTCCGCTCGGTTACCAAGGTTCCAAGGCGGCCATGAAGTTGATCGCCCAGGCCGACGTCGTCGTCGCCCTCGGTTCGCGTTTGGGACCGTTCGGCACCTTGCCGCAGCACGGCATGGATTACTGGCCGAAAAACGCCAAGATCATCCAGATCGACGCGGACAACAAGATGCTGGGCCTGGTCAAGAAAATCTCGGTGG
>NZ_PEBS01000076.1 GCF_002869965.1 Janthinobacterium sp. ROICE36 | reverse complement strand
ATTTACTGAAAAACGAAAAGACAACCAAGGCCGGCATCGCTACCAAACGCTTAAAAGCTGGCTGGAATGCCGACTATCTCGCCAAGGTCTTGGGCTTGCCGACCTGATGCTTCATGCAATCGCCCTGTCTTTATTACAAATCGATACAAGGATGGCCCCACCCTGCGTATAGAATAGTTGCCACTATTTCCTTACAGCAACATCAGGGTGACTATGCGCATACTTTTCGGCTCCGTAGCCTCGTTGGCTCTCTGCTTTAGCGTATCGGCTTTCGCCGCCGAACCATTCGACGACAAGTTCCGCCAGCTCGAAGAAGTGCTGCCCACCCCGAATACCTACCGCACCGCCTCCGGCGCGCCGGGCCACGCCTACTGGCAGCAGCGCGCCGACTACACCATCCGCGCCACCCTGGACGAAGCCAAACGCGAGATCGCCGGCAGCGGCAGCATCACTTACCATAACCAGTCGCCCGACACCCTCGGCTACCTGTGGGTGCAACTGGAGCAGAACATCTACAAGCCCGATTCCGACGCGCGCCGCATGACCACGGCGCCCTCGCGCCAGGCGTGGGCCAGGACGGCGGGCGACGAGACGATGAAATTCGAAGGCTTGCGCGGCATGCTGGCGCGCGGCGACTTCCAGGGCGGCTTCAATATCCGCGCCCTGAAGGGCGCCAATGGCCAGCCCCTGAAATACGTTATCAACCGCACCATGATGCGCATCGACCTGCCGCAGCCTTTGAAACCGGGCCAGGACTTTGTCTTCCAGATCGACTGGGATTACCGCATCAATGAACAGAAGGTGCTGGGCGGGCGCGCCGGCTATGAAGTCTTCGACGACAAGAACGCCCTGTTCGAATTGGCGCAGTGGTTCCCCCGCATGGCGGCCTATTACGACGCGGCCGGCTGGCAGCACAAGCAGTTCCTCGGCTCAGGCGAATTCACGCTGGAATTTGGCGACTACGACGTGCAGCTCACCGTCCCCGCCGACCATATCGTCGCCGCCACTGGCGAACTGAGAAATCCCCAGGACGTGCTGTCTTCCGCGCAGCGCGAGCGCCTGGAAAAGGCCCGCGGCAGCGACAAACCCGTCATCATCGTCACGCAAAAAGAAGCCGAAGCGGCCGAGAAAACGGTAAGCCGCGCGCAAAAGACCTGGCACTTCAAGGCATCCAACGTGCGCGACTTCGCCTGGGCATCGAGCCGCAAGTTCATCTGGGATGCGCAGGGCTACAAGAAGGGCGGCAGCGATGTGATGGCCATGTCCTACTATCCGAAAGAGGGCAATCCGCTGTGGGAAAAATACAGCACGCAAGCCATCGTGCACACGATTGAGCAGTACAACAAATACAGCATAGCCTACCCGTACCCGACGGCCATCTCCGTCAACGGCCCCGTGGGCGGCATGGAGTATCCGATGATCTCCTTCAACGGCCCGCGCCCCGTCAAGGACAAAAAGACGGGCGAACTGAGCTACTCCAAGCGCACCAAATATGGGCTGATCGGCGTCATCATCCACGAGGTGGGCCACAACTACTATCCGATGATCATCAACTCGGACGAGCGCCAATGGACGTGGATGGACGAGGGCTTGAACACCTTCGTGCAATACCTGGCGCAGCAGGCGTGGGAAGAGAACTATCCGGCCTCGCGCGGCGAGCCGCGCGAGATCGTCGACCACATGCGTAGCCGCGATCAGGTGCCCATCATGACCAACTCCGAATCCTTGCTGCAGTTCGGCAACAACGCCTATGCCAAGCCGGCGGCGGGCCTGAACATCCTGCGCGAGACCATCCTCGGGCGCGAGCTGTTCGACTACGCCTTCAAGGAATATGCGCAGCGCTGGAAGTTCAAACGCCCCACGCCCGCCGACTTTTTCCGCACCATGGAAGACGCCTCCGGCACGGACCTGGACTGGTTCTGGCGCGGCTGGTTTTATACCACCGACCCGGTCGACATCAGCATTGACGGCATCAGCGAATATGGCCTGAGTTCCAAAAATCCGGAAACGGAAAAAGCCTGGAAAAAGGCGCAGAAGGATGCCCAGCCGGAATCGGTGACGAGCCGCGCCAACAAGGGCATGCCGCGCCGCGTCGACGCGCATCCGGAGCTGAAGGACTTCTACAACCAGCACGACGATTTCACGGTGACCAACAAGGACCGCAACGCCTATGCCGAGGCGCTGGCCACTCTGGAACCGTGGGAAAAAGACTTGCTGAAACAGGGCAAGCACCTGTACCTGGTCGACCTGTCGAACGTGGGCGGCATGGTCATGCCGCTGATACTCGAAATCGAACTGAAAAGCGGCAAGAAGTACGTCGAGCGTGTGCCGGCCGAAGTGTGGCGCTACTCGCCGAAGAGAATCACCAAAGTCGTCATCACCGATGAACCGATGGTGGGCCTGGTGCAGGACCCGTACTGGGAAACGGCCGATATCGACACCAGCAACAATAGCTGGCCGCGAAAAATCACGCCATCGCGCCTGGAACTGTTCAAGAGCGAAAAATCGCCCAAGGATAACCTGATGCGCGATTTTAATACGCCCTTGAAAGGCAAGAGCGGCGGCTCGGCCAAGGACGACGAGGCGTGAAGCGCTGGCGCACGTTCGCTGCAAGCGTGCTGGCTTGCGCCAGCATGGCCGCTGACGCCCACAATTTCCATATGGGTATCGCCGACATCAGCTATAACGCGGCCAGCGGCAGCACCGAAGTGGTGCATACCTATACGGGCCATGACGTCGAGGCGCTGCTGACGCAACTGTACCAGCGCCAGTTCGACCTGGGCCAGGAAGACAGCGAAGCGGCCCTGCGCCGCTATATCGAAAAACAGTTTTATCTCATGGCGCCGGACGGCAAGCGATTGCGCCTGAACTGGGTCGGCATGAAGGTCAATGCCGACAACGTGGTGATCTTCCAGGAGATCGAGCACACGCGCCTGGCACCCGCCACGCGCATCCACAACCAATTGCTGATCGATTTCCTGCCCAGCCAGCGCAATACCCTCAACGTGCAGGACAGCGGCGCCATCCAGACACTGTTTTTCGACCGCCTGAACACGGAACTGCCGATCCGGTAAGCCCCGCCACATCCATACAACCATGACGCCACGCTCTCTTCCGCTCCTACTCGCCATCCTGTTTTCACCCGCCGCCGCCCACGCCGACGACATCTTCCAGCGCGTGCTGGTCGACGGTTCGCGCATGAACCAGCTGGGCGTGGCCGATTCGGCCAACGCGGGCAGCGTCACGCAACAGCAGCTCGCGGCGCGCACCAGCTACCGGCCCGGCGAATTGCTCGAAGCCGTGCCGGGGCTGATCGTCAGCCAGCATAGCGGCGAGGGCAAGGCCAACCAGTTCTACCTGCGCGGCTTCAATCTCGATCACGGCACGGACTTGCGCACGACCGTTGACGAAATGCCCGTCAACCAGCGCAGCCATGGCCACGGACAGGGCTGGACGGACCTGAACTTCCTGATCCCCGAACTGGCCATGCGCCTCGATTACAAAAAGGGCCCGTATTCGGCGGCGCAAGGCGATTTTTCCTCGGCCGGCGCGGCATCCGTCGTCTATGCGAACCGCCTGATGCAGGGCATCGCCAGCGTGGGCATCGGACAAAAGGGCTTTCGCCGCGCCCTGCTGGCCGATACACTCGATGCGGGCAACGGCAGTCTGCTGTACGCGCTCGAAGCGCAGCATAACGATGGGCCGTTCACGCAGCCGGACCGCTACCACAAGCTCAATGGCGTGCTGCGCTACAGCGAAGGCTATGCCAACAACGGTTTCAACGTCACGGCCATGGCGTGCGACGCCAGCTGGCATGCCACCGACCAGATTCCGCTGCGCGCCGTGCAGGATGGCACGCTGGGCCGCTTCGACGCCATCGATGCCAGCGACGGCGGCAAGGCGCAGCGCTACAGCCTGTCCGGCGCCTGGCGCCAGACGACGGACGACATATCGTCCAAGGTCAGCGCATATGTGATCGCCAACCGCCTGGCCTTGTTCTCGAATTTCACGTATGCGATGGACGACCCCGACAACGGCGACCAGTTCGCCCAGCCCGACCGGCGCATGACAGCCGGCCTCGATGCCAGCCATACCTGGCACCGCCATACGGACAGCGGCAGCAGCGACACCACCATGGGCCTGCAGCTACAGAACGACAATATCCACAATGGCCTGTACAACACGCGCCAGCGCCAGATCGTATCTAGCACGCGGCAAGACCATATCGTCGAAACCAGCATCGGCGTATATGGCGAAAACAGCACCCGCTGGTCGCGCTGGCTGCGTAGCGTGGCCGGCCTGCGCGCGGACGCCTACCGCTTCGACGTGCGCAGCGACCGCGCCGCCAATTCAGGCCAGGCCAGCGACCATTTGTTCAGCCCCAGCCTGAGCGTGATCGCCGGCCCATGGCGCGAGATGGAAGCGTATGTCAACATAGGCAATGGTTTTCACAGCAACGACGCGCGCGGCACGACGATCACGGTGGACCCGAAGACGGGCGAGGCGGCCAACAAGGTCACGCCCCTGGTGCGCTCGCGCGCCCTGGAACTGGGCTTGCGCAGCACCGCCATGGCCGGCCTGCAAACGTCGCTGTCGCTGTACCGCCTGGACTTCGATTCCGAACTGCTGTTCATCGGCGACGCGGGTGCCACCGAGGCGGGCCGCCCCAGCCGGCGCTACGGCATCGAGTTTTCCAGCTATTACAAGGCTGCCAGCTGGCTGTCGCTGGACCTGGACCTGGCGTATGCGCGGGCGCGCTCGCGCGGCAGCGACCCGGCAGGCGACTTCATCCCCGGCGCCATCGAAGGCGTGGCCCAAGTGGCCATGACGCTGACGCCACGCGGGCCATGGTCGGGCTCTTTGCGCCTGCGCTACTTCGGCCCGCGCCCTCTGATTGAAGACAATAGCGTGCGCTCGTCGGCCAGCGTGGGCTTGAACGGGCGCATCGCCTACCAGATCGACAAGAACTTGCGCGTGGAAGTCGAAGGCTACAACCTGGCCAACCGGCGCGACTCGGCCATCGATTACTACTATGCCTCGCGCCTGCCCGGCGAGGCGCAGCCGGTCGACGATATCCACTTCCATCCGGTGGAGTCGCGCTCGCTGCGCCTGACCTTGGTAAAGAATTTTTAAGTAAACAAGAATAATTCTTATCACACTGCACAAGAACCGCTGCGAAGTCGTAGAATGCCAGGCTGGATAAACTGATACAGGCCGCATTGCGGCCCGCACCGCCATGAGCACTTCCGCACCGATCTTTACCGACCCGTCCCACGTCAAGGACGCCTTGCGCGATGAAGGCTATGCCGTCTTGCGCCCGCAGGACGTGGCGGCGCTGGCCGGCTGCCCGCTAGCCGCGCTGCGCGCGCTCGAACCCAGCTGGAACGCGCTGGCGCTGGACAATTACCTGAAAGATGGCGGCCGCTATCGCCGCCGGCGCCACTCCTGCTTCGTGCAGGATGGCGCGCGCCTGACGCAGACGGCGCACCGCCCGCACTGGCAACCGGTCGAATACAACGCCCTGCACGGCGGCATGCACCGCCTGTTCGAGCCGGTCGAGCCGGCCATCGTCGCGCAGCCAGCCTGGCAACAGCTGATCCGCGCGCTGGGCGACGCCTGCTCGCAGGTCAAGGGCAGCCAGCCGTGGTTCATCGAGGCGCACCAGTTCCGCATCGATACGACCGATGGCATCGGCCGCCCTACGCCGGAAGGCGCGCACCGCGACGGCGTCGATTTCGTCGCCGTGCTGCTGATCGGACGCGAACAGATCAAGGGCGGCGAGACACGCATCTTCGAAGCCAATGGTCCCAACGGCAAGCGCTTTACCCTGAGCGAGCCGTGGTCGCTGCTGCTGCTCGACGATGCGGCGGTGGTCCACGAATCGACGCCGATCCAGCCCATCGGCGAACATGGGCACCGCGATACGCTCGTGCTGACGTATCGCGCGGGCCAGTTCCAGGGCGAGAATTAAGCGTTGGCCACAGCATTCCTTGTGGCCAAAATAGTTACTTATACGTTACTTTTGCAGACCTAAATCCGATATAGTCACAAGATGTCGATATTGCGCGCTTACCGCGCCCAGCATCACCACACTGAAATCCTAGGAGAGGTCTGTGGACTCCAACAACCAAATCAAGCCTGACGAAATCGAGATCCTGATCGTCGAGGACAGCCCGACCCAGGCGGAGCGCTTGCGTCGCCTGATCCAGTCGCTGCACTACAATGCGCGCGTGGCGGCGAATGGCCAACTGGCCCTGGCCGCCATCCGCGAGCGCAAGCCGCACCTGGTGCTGTCCGATATCGTCATGCCTGAAATGAATGGCTACGACCTGTGCCGCGCCATCAAGTCCGATCCGACCCTGCGCGACATCCCCGTGATCCTCGTCACCTCGCTCAACGATCCGAAGGACATCATCCGCGGCATCGAGTGCGGCGCCGATAATTTCATCCGCAAGCCCTACGCGGAAGACTATCTGCTCAACCGCATCAGCCACATGCTGATGAACCAGAAGCTGCGCAAGAACCAGAATGTGGAAATCGGCATCGCCCTGTACCTGGGCGACCAGAAGCACTTCATCAATGCGGAGCGCCAGCAAATCCTCGATTTGCTCATTTCCACCTATGAACAGGCAGTGCAGGTCAACGGCGAACTGCAGGCGCGCGAACGCCAGGTGATCGAACTGAACATGCGCCTGGCGCACCATGCGGCCGAACTGGAAACCATCAACCGCGAAATCGCCCTGAAAAACCTGGAACTGGCCGAAGCGAGCCGCATGAAGTCTGCCTTCATCGCCAATATGTCGCACGAACTGCGCACGCCCCTGAACGCCATTATCGGATTCACGGGCGCGCTGCTGATGAAACTGCCCGGCCCCCTGACTTCCGACCAGGACAAGCAACTCAATACCATCCGCGCCAGCGCGCGCCATTTGCTCTCACTGATCAACGACATCCTCGACGTAGCCAAGATCGAGGCAGGCAAGCTGACACTGTCGATCGAACCCGTGCACTGTCAGGAGCTGATGGCCGAAGTGGCCGACACCTTGCGCCCCCTGGCCCAGCAAAAAGGCCTGGCCTTGGAAATGGCACTGGGAGAAGCAGGCCGCCCGCCCGCCATCATCGACACGGACCGCCGCGCGCTGACGCAAATCCTCATCAACCTGCTCAACAACGCCATCAAGTTCACGGAACAGGGCACGGTGCGCATCAGCCTGTCCCAGCGCGAGGAAGACGGCGTGCTGGTGACGGAAATGAGCATCGCCGACAGCGGCGCCGGCATCAAGGAAGAAGACCAGGCCAAGCTGTTCCAGGCCTTTTCGCAGCTCGATTCCACCTCCACGCGCCACGTGGAAGGCGCGGGACTGGGCCTGTACCTGTGCCAGAATCTGGCCAACGCCATCGGCTGCGCCCTGTTCTTCAATAGCGACTACGGCTCGGGCAGCACCTTTACGCTGGCCCTGCGCAGCAAGGCCTGAGCTTCTGTGCGCCGCAACATAAATTTTGATTTTTTGCTATCAAACAGAGAACGATACAGTAGTTCTACGGTATTGCACCGCACCATTTTCAGCGCTATAGTAGAACTGTCTCCTCCAATTCGTTCTCCGAACATTGGATTCAGCCCGCGATTACAACCGCGGGTTTTTTTTTGCCTGCGTTTTTCATTTTCTTCATCATTCCTTAACTAAATCAATCGATTTAGTTATATCAATCGTTTGAGATATATGCTTAAATCTCCGGCATGATTGAAAAATACACTAGCCCAACATCCCATGCCGACGACGGGCGCAAGCCCCGTTCCGATGGCGAACAGTCGCGCGAGCGGCTGCTGCATAGCGCCATCCGCCTGTTTGCCGAACAGGGTTACGCCAAGACTTCCACGCGCGAACTGGCGCAGGCGGCCGGCACCAACGCGGCCGCCATCAGCTACTATTTTGGCGACAAAGCGGGCCTGTACCGCGCCGCCTTTACGCAGCAATCGTCAGATCCGCAAGACAATATCGCCCTGTACGAGCAGCCCCATTTCACCCTGCGCCAAAGTCTGGAAGGCTTTTATGCGCAATTGCTCGCCCCCATGCAGCAGGGCGAGATCGCGCGCGACTGCATGCGCCTGTGGTGCCGTGAAATGCTCGAACCGACAGGCCTATGGGCACGCGAGATCGACCAGAACATCCGTCCCGAACACGAGGCGCTGACGCGCGTGCTGGCACGCCATCTGGGTGCGCCCGACAACAGCGACGACATGCACCGCCTGGCGTTTTCCATCGCTTCGCTGGCCCTGCAGCACATGGTGGGCGCCGAGGTGCTGCAAACCCTGCGTCCGCAACTGCTGGAAACGCCGCATGCCATCGACACCTGGCTGGGGCGCATGACCGACTACGCGCTGGCCATGGCCGACGTGGAGCGCCTGCGCCTGACTGTTCCGCCCTCTCCCCCTACCGCTCAATGACAAGCAGAAGGACCAGCATGACGACTATTCTATGCACCGTTCAACGCGTCCTGGCCGCCAGCATCGTGCTGGCACTGGGCGGTTGCGCCCTGCAAGGGCCACCCGCAGCGGTGGCACCCAGCGCACCCGCGCAGTGGCAGGCACCGCTGCCGCATAACGGCAAGCTGACGGACCTGGCCAGCTGGTGGCAGGGCCAGGGCGACAGCCTGCTGGTGGAATTGATCACCGACGCGCAACAGGTCAGCCCGACCATCGCCGCCGCCAGTACGCGCATCGTGCAGGCGCGCGCGGACAGGGTCGCCAGCGGCGCCGCGCTGGCGCCTACCCTCGACGCGACAGGCAGCGTGGTGCGCACCAGCCAACAGTCGGCGCAGCCGGGCGGCACCACCTCGCAGGGGGCCCTGCAAGCATCGTGGGAAATCGATGTGTTCGGGGCCAAGCGCGCCACGCGCGATGCGGCACAGGAGCGCTACGACAGCGCCCGCGCCGGCTGGCATGAAGCCCGCGTTTCGGTTGCCGCCGAAGTGGCGAATCAGTACTACGCCTTGCGCACCTGCCAGCAATTGCAGGCAGTGTCCGAACAGGATGCCATCTCGCGCCGCGATTCGGCACGCCTGACGGAACTGAGCGCCGGCGCCGGCTTCCAGCCGCCCGCCAACGCCGCCCTGGCCCGTGCCAGCGCAGCCGAAGGCGCCAGCCGCGCCATCGAACAGCGCGCCGCCTGCGATGTGAATGTCAAGGCGCTGGTGGCTCTGTCGGCCATGCCGGAAACGTCGCTGCGCCAGAAGCTGGCGGCCAGCCCTTTTGTTGCGCCCTCGCCCGTGGCGATTGCGGAACTGCCGGCGCAAACCCTGGGCCAGCGTCCCGACATCTACAGCGCCGAACGCGAAGTGGCGGCGGCAAGTTTCGAAGTGCGCGGCGCGCAGGCGCAACGCTATCCCCGTCTGAGCCTGGCCGGCTCCATCGGCAAGGGCAATATTCGCAGCGGCGGCGACAGCATCACGGCCAGCACCTGGAGCATCGGCCCGCTGGCCGTCAGCCTGCCCATCTTCGATGGCGGCACTCGCCGCGCCCAGATCGATGCGGCCACGGCACGCTATGACGAAGCGGTGGTGAAATATCGCGCCGGTGTGCGCCAGGCGGTGCGCGAAGTGGAAGAAGCCTTGGTCAACCTGGCCAGCACGGACGAGCGCAGCGGCCATGCAAAAACGGCCTTGGAAGGCTACCGCGTGTCGTTTGTCGCCACCGAAGACCGCTACAAGAATGGACTGGCCAGCCTGATCGAACTGGAAGACGCGCGCCGCACGCGCCTGGCCGCCGAAAACACCGTGGTCAACCTGGAGCGCGAACGCAGCGCCGCCTGGGTGGCGCTGTACCGCGCCGCCGGCGGCGGCTGGAACAGCAGCAGCCCCAATGCCCTCGCCAACAACGCCCCCTGACGGATACGACAACATGAAAAAAATAACCTTGAAACCCATGGTACTCGCCCTTGCCGCACTTTGCGTGATGCTGGGCGCAGGCGTGGCCCTCTACCCTTCGGCTTCCACTGCGGCCAACGATGCCAAAGACAAGAACGCGGCGCAAAAACCGGCCCTGACCGTCACCACGGCCAAGCCGCAAACGGCCAGCCTTCCCATCAAGCTGAAGGCCAACGGCAACGTAGCCGCCTGGCAGGAAGCCGTCATCGGCAGCGAATCGAATGGCTTGCGCCTCACCGAGGTACGCGTCAACGTCGGCGACGTCGTGCGCGCCGGCCAGGTGCTGGCCGTGTTCTCGAACGACACGGTGAAGGCCGACGTGGCGCAGGCGAAAGCGGCGGTGCTGGAAGCGGAAGCGAATGCGCTTGAGGCGGCAGCCAACGCGCAGCGCGCCCGCTCCCTGCAAAGCACGGGCGCCATCAGTGCGCAGCAGATCAGCCAGTACTTGACGGCAGAACAGACGGCCAATGCGCGCATCGCGTCCGCCAAGGCGCAGCTGGCGTCGCAGCAGCTGCGCCTGAAATACACGCAGGTGGTGGCGCCCGACAGCGGCATCATCTCCTCGCGCTCGGCCACCGTCGGCTCCGTCGTGGGCACCGGCACGGAACTGTTCCGCATGATCCGCCAGGGCCGCCTCGAATGGCGCGCCGAAGTGACAGCCACCGAGCTGCTGAATTTGAAACCAGGCACATTGGCGCAGGTGAAGGCGGCCAACGGCAGCGTTTTGACGGGCAAGGTGCGCATGATCGCCCCCACGGTCGACCCGCAGACGCGTTACGCCCTCGTGTACGTGGATCTGCCGGCCAGCACCGGCAACAACGCGCCGTTCAAGGCCGGCATGTACGCCAGCGGCGAATTTGAACTGGGCACGTCGGGCGCACTGACGGTGCCGCAGCAGGCCATTGCCGTGCGCGATGGCTTCAGCTACGTCTTCCGCCTGAATGCCGACCAGCGGGTCAGCCAGATCAAGGTGCAGGCCGGACGGCGCCTGAGCGACCGCATCGAGATCATAAAAGGCATCACGGCCGACACCACCATCGTCGTCAGCGGCGCGGGCTTCCTCAATGACGGCGACCTGGTGCGGAATGTTGCAACCCCGGTCGCGCCAAAAAAATAGGCAGCGAACATGAATTTTTCCTCCCTCTCGATCAAGAACCCGATCCCGGCCATCATGCTGTTCGCGCTGCTGACCTTGGCCGGCCTGCTGGCCTACAAGGCCAATCCGGTGCAGGATTTCCCCGACATCGAACTGCCCATCGTCACCGTCAGCGCGGTGCTGCCCGGCGCCGCGCCGGCCCAGCTGGAAACGGAAGTGGCGCGCAAGATCGAAGACTCCGTCGCCACCCTGCAAGGCGTGAAAAACATCTACACCAAGGTGCTCGATGGCGTCGTTACGGTGACCGTTGAATTCATCCTGGAAAAGCAGATTGCCGAAGCCGTCAACGATGTGCGCGACGCCGTCGCCCGCGTGAAAGCCGATATGCCGGCCGAGCTGCGCGACCCCACCGTCACCAAGGCGTCCACCGCCGGGCGCGTGGTGCTGACCTTTATCGCCACGGCGAAAGGGGGAGTGGACAACCCGCTCGACGCGCCCGACCTGTCCTGGTTCGTCGACAACACGGTAGCCAAGCGCCTGCTGACAGTGCCCGGCGTGGGCGCCGTCAACCGCGTGGGCGGCGTCTACCGCGAGATCCAGGTGGAACTCGACGAAGCACGCATGGCCGCATTGAAGGTCTCTGCACTCGACGTATCGCGCCAGCTGCGCCTGGTGCAGCGCGAAGCGCCTGGTGGCCGGGGCGACATCAGCGGCGCCGAGCAGTCGGTGCGCACCATCGCCACTGTCAAGACGGCCGATGAATTGTCGCGCGTGGAAGTGCCGCTGCCAGACGGCCGCCATGTGCGACTGGACCAGGTAGGCACCGTGCGCGACACCATCGCCGAACCGCGCGCGCTGGCCGAGCAGGATGGCAAGACCGTGGTCGCCTTTGAAGTGTTCCGCACCAAGGGCGCCAGCGAGGTGGCCGTCGCCAAGGGCGCGCGCGCCGCCATCGCCGACCTGCAGAAGGAAAATCCCAACGTGGTGCTGCAGCAGTCGATCGACAATGCCTTCCCCGTCGAGGAAAACTTTGTGGGCTCGATGGAGTTGCTGTACGAAGGTGCGCTGCTGGCCGTGCTGGTCGTGTGGTGGTTCCTGCGCGACTGGCGCGCCACTCTGGTGGCCGCGGCCGCCCTGCCCCTGTCGGTGATGCCGGCTTTCCTCGGCATCTACTGGTTCGGCTACACGCTCAATACCGTCACACTGCTGTCGCTGGCTCTGGTCGTCGGCGTGCTGGTCGACGACGCCATCGTGGAAATCGAAAACATCGAGCGCCATCTGCGCATGGGCAAGTCCCCCATGCAAGCGGCCATGGAAGCGGCCGACGAAATCGGCATGGCGGTGATCGCCACGACTTTCGCGCTGGTGGCCGTGTTCCTGCCGACGGCCTTCATGAGCGGCATTCCCGGCCTGTTCTTCAAGCAGTTCGGCTGGACGGCCGTACTGGCCGTGCTGGCGTCCCTGGTGGTGGCGCGCCTGCTCACGCCGATGATGGCAGCCTATATATTGAAACCGCTGCCGCACAAGGAAGAGCAGGATGGCTGGCTGATGACGCGCTACCTGAACGTGATGCGCTGGTGCCTGAACCACTGCGGCATCACGGCCATCGCTGCGGCCCTGTTCTTTATCGGCGCCATCGCGCTCGTGCCGCTGCTGCCGACGGGTTTCGTGCCGGCCGCCGACCGCGCGCAGACGCAGATCAACCTGGAACTGCCGCCCGGCTCCACCCTGGACGAAACGCAAGCCGTGGCAGCCATGGCGCGCGATGCAGCCATGCAAACGCCGGGCATCAAGGGCGTCTTCAGTTCGATTGGCGGGGGTTCCAGCGGCGACGCCTTCGCCCCCGGCGCAGCGGCCGAGGCGCGCCGCGCCGTGCTGACCCTGACCACCGTGCACCGCACGGAGCGCAAGGAGTCGATGGCGGGCCTGGAAACGCAGCTGCGCCAGAAGCTCGATACGATACCCGGCGCCCGCTTCACGGTGGGGCCGCCCGACACGGGCGTCAAGATGCAGCTGGTGCTGCGTTCGGAAGACCCGGTGGCTTTGACGACGGCGGCGCAAAAGGTCGAGCGCGAACTGCGCGGCCTGAAAGGCATCGGCAACGTCAATTCCAGCGCTTCGCTGGTACGCCCGGAAATCATCGTGCGTCCCGATTTTGCCAAGGCGGCAGACCTGGGCGTGACGGCGGCAGCCATCGGCGAGACGGTGCGTGTCGCCACGGCCGGCGACTACGACACGGACCTGACGAAGATGAACCTGCCTGAGCGGCAAGTGCCGATCCGCGTCAAGCTGCCCAACAGCGTGCGCGCCGACCTGGCCGCCATCGAACGCCTGACGGTGCCCGGCAAGAATGGCCCCGTGCGCCTGGCGACTGTGGCCAGCGTAACGATGGAAAGCGGCCCGGCGCAGATCGACCGCTTGAACCGCAGCCGCAACGTGACGCTCGCCGTGGAACTCGGTTCGCGCACGCTCGGGGAATTGAACGAGGAGGCGCACGCGCTGCCATCGATGAAGAATTTGCCGCCGTCCGTGAAGATCGCCGAACTGGGCGACGCGCAGGAAATGGCTTCGCTGTTTGCCAGCTTCGGCCTGGCCATGCTGATCGGCGTACTGTGCATCTACTGCGTGCTGGTACTGCTGTTCAAGGACTTCATGCAGCCGGTGACCATCCTGGCGGCGCTGCCGCTGTCGATCGGCGGCGCCTTCGTGGCGCTCCTGATCACGGGTAGCGCCCTGTCGATGCCGTCGATGATCGGCCTGATCATGCTGATGGGGATCGTCACCAAGAACTCCATCCTGCTGGTCGACTATGCGATCCTGGCGCGCCAGGCCGGCATGAACCGCTTCGATGCGCTGGTTGACGCCTGTCATAAGCGCAGCCGGCCCATCCTGATGACGACGATTGCCATGGGCGCCGGCATGATGCCGCTGGCGCTGGGCTGGGGCGCCGATCCCAGCTTCCGTTCGCCGATGGCCATCACCGTCATCGGCGGCCTGATCACCTCGACTTTATTGAGCCTGCTGGTGGTGCCTGCCGTGTTCACCTACATCGACGACCTGGAGCACCTGCTCAAGCGCGGCATGGCGAAACTGCGCCGTCAGAAAGCGCCAGCGCGGCGCGATGACAAGGTGGCGCTGGAAAAATAAGCGCCGCCATTGTTTGCCAAATCGCCCCCTGCGGGCAAGGAAGCGAAGGACCGGCCGGCAGGCCGCGCTCCCTCGCTTCCATCTATCTGGCATACTGCGCCCATTCTCCATGAACGCAATCTGCCCTGCCTATGAATTACCGCACTCCACTCGTCCTGCTAATGGTATCCGCGCTGCTCGGCGCCTGTTCGGACAAGACCGCCCCCGCCAGCGCCGACATGGCAGCTGATGTGGTAGCCGATGTCCCCGCCGCCGATACCGCATCGGCCGAGCACGTGCCGCCGCCGGCCGCCACCGCGCCCAAGACGGAAGAGATGAACACGCCGCAGGCGCGCAAGCGCGAGGCGGGCATGATGCGTGCCGTCTTTGGCAAGGACTACCGCGGCGACAGCGACGATGCGCTGGCCGACCTGCCCGATCCGGACAACCATGTCGACAAACTCAGTTATGTAGTCAGTGCCGTCAGCCACAGGCTGCTGCCCGATGGCCGCGCCATCCTGGTGGCGAACGCGGAAACGGCCAACACGGAAGGCACGGCAGAATCGGCGCACGCCTCGTCGGGGCTGTTGAACGTGTTTTTCCTGGTGCCCAAGGGTCAGCCGGAAGACGGCCAGTGGCAAGTCGTGAAACGGCTGGAAAACATCGCCGCCCTGGGTTCGTCAGGGCAACTGGGCGAAGTCCACTGGGTCATGCTGGGTGCGAACAAGCCGGGGCTGGCTATCCGTCACGGCTATACGGGTCAGGGTTACACCATCACGCAACTGGCCCTGTTTGAAATCGGCGACGGCAAGGTGACCGCGCTCGATGGCGGTATCGACCTGTACTCGGACAATATGGGCGCCTGCACGCCAGACATGGACGAATGCTGGATGGTCGACGGCAAGTGGCGCTTCGCCCCCGCGCGCAACGGCGGCGCCTACGACGACTTGCTGCTCGACTTCACGGGCGCGTCCGAAAAGATCAAGCCCGGCGTCACGGTCAAACCGGACGAAGACCCACCGCGCATCGCCAAACCCTTGAACGGCCGCGCGCGCTATGGATTCGATGGCAAAGGTTACAAATTAGTCGAAGGCAAGAATACGGTGCCGGGCGTCTGAGCGCGACACCGTCATGCCGCTACCTGCGCGCCGCCTCCAGGCGCGCCAGCAGCGGCGCATACATAGCCCGCGTATGGCTGCTCCAGCGGGCCATGGCACTGTCGATATCGGCGCACAGGCGCTCGGCCAGCAGCTTGTCGCCCTGCTGCAGCGCCCAGATCGCATACTCGGCGCGGCACTCGAAGCTGTTGTAGCGCGTCAGCGCATCGTCGAATTCCGCCTTCGCTTCCGGCTGGCGCCCGCTTTGCGCCAGCGCGCGCGCCGTCAGCAGGGACACCATCTCGGGACGGAAATGGATGTCGTTGCGGCGTATGAATTCCAGGTGCGTCAAGGCCTCGGCGCCGCGCGCGCATTCCAGGTAGGCGCGCGCCGCGCCCAGGCGAATTTCCAGGTCCGATGAAAACGCACCCTGCAAGCAGGCTTCATACCTCGATGCCGCTTCCTGCGCATCGCCCGCTTCGAGCAGCGCACTGGCCAGGCGCATCTGGTTCTGCGCCGTCGGCGTGTACTCGAAGGCGGCCTTCGCCTCGCGCAATTCGCGGTTCGGATCAAGCACCTGCACGGCCACCGAAGCGACCTTGCGCGCACCTTGCGGCAGGCGCGAGTTGGGCAGGTAGATGGCGAAGAAATACACCACGCTGCCCAGCAGCGGAAACATGAATAAAATGAGCAGCCAGTACAGCTGCTGCCCGTTGCGCACCACGTGAATCGCAAAAAATACCGCGATCAGTATGTGGATGCCTATGCCAAAAATCGTCATGCTGCGACCTCGTTCGTTCGTAATGGAAGCGGCTGGCACCATGCCGCCGCCTTTCCAGGCCAGATATTACACCGGTCGGTGGCACAGGCTGCGCCGGACACGCAGGCGCTATTGTTCACCAGCCGACCAGCCGCCGCCCATGACCCGGTACAGATCGACCGAGGCAACGAGAATGCGTGTCTTCAGCTGCAGCAAGCCCACGTCGGCGCTGTACAGGGTACGCTGGGCGTCGAGTTCTTCCAGGTACGATGCATAGCCATTGCGATAGCGGTTATGCGCGATGCGCAGGGTGTCAGCTGCGGTGGCGCGGCGCGCATCGTTTTCCACGGCTTGCTGCTTGAGCCGGTAGATGGCGCCCAGGCTGTTCTCCGTCTCCGCGAAGACATTGCGCACCACGTTTTCATAGGTGTACGCGAGCTGGTCACGCTGCGCGCCGGCAGTATCCGTCTGCGCCTGCACGCGGCCGCCATCGAACAGGGGACCGGCCGCCAGCGCCGTCAGGCGCCACAGGGCTGTCGGCGCATGCAGGAAATCGGTGAGCGTCGTGGCTTGTCCGCCACCCACGGCCGTCAGCTTGAACGAGGGCAGCAGCTGGTCGCGCGTGGCTGCCAGGCTGGCATTGGCGGCCGCCAGATTGTGTTCCGCGCGCGCGATGTCGGGCCGCCGGCGCAGCAATTCGGACGGCAGGCCGGCAGGCACGCCAGGCGCCACCAGCTCGGCCAGCGGCAAGCCGCGCGCGATGGGGCCGGGATTGCCGCCGACGAGGATCGCCAGCGCATTTTCCTGCTCGAATATCTGCCGCTGCAGCTGCGGCACCTGCTCGGCCGCCGCATGGTATTCCGATTGCGCCTGCAGCCATTCCAGGCGCGAGCTGTAGCCTACCTCGAACTGCTTGCGCGCCAGCTCGCGCGACTGTTCGCGCAGCTGCAGGGTCGATTGCGTCAGCGCCAGCTGCGCATCGAGTCCCCGCAGGTTCAAATAGGCCGTGGCCACGCTGGCGGCGATCGACAGCGCAGCCGCATCGAGGCTGGCCTGTTCGGCGCGGTAACTCTCGCCGGCCGCATCGCTCAGACTGGCCAGCCGGCCCCACACATCGATTTCATAACTGGCCTGCAGTTCCGCCTGGAAGACATTCGTCACATACGGCACGCCGTTATAGGCCGGCGTGCGCGTGCGCGTGGGCGAGCCGTCAAAAGCCAGGTTCGGCGCGCGGTTGGCATCGGCCTGCGCCAGACGTGCGCGGTATTCCTGCACACGGGCGCGCGCCACACGCAAGTCGCCATTGCGCGCCAGCGCCTCGCCCACCAAATCACTTAAAACGGGATCGCCGAACGCCTGCCACCACAGCTGTTCCACCTGTGTGCCATGCGCGGACGCTGCGTCGCCCTCGCCTTGCGCGCGCCAGCCGGACGGCAGTTGCAGGGCCGATGCGGGCTGCGGTGGCGCGTTGGCGGCGCAGCCCGCCAGCGCCAGCACGCCGGCCATCAGCCATACACCGTGCTTCATGGTTTGACTTTCGCGGTCGCCTTTTTCGGTGCAGGCGGTGGCGCGGGATTGTCCGCCGAGTCGTTCAATACGGCGGACGTGTCGACGCTGACCACCACCGACATGCCCGGCACGAGCCGGCGCGCATTCGCCTGCCCCGCATCGATGCGGATGCGCACGGGAATGCGCTGGGCGATCTTCAGGTAATTACCCGTCGCGTTATCGGCCGGCAGCACGGAAAATTCAGAGCCCGTGGCCGGCGAGATGCGCTCCACCTGGCCCGTCAGCACGGCGCCGTCGAGCGCGTCGACGTGGAAGGTGGCGCTCTGCCCTTCCTGCACGCCGTTCATCTGCGTTTCCTTGAAATTGGCGATGACCCACATCTGGCGCGGCACCAGCGCCATCAGCTGCGCACCGGAGTTCACATACGCACCCTGGCGCACCGCCACTTGGCCCAGCTGGCCATCGGACGGCGCCACGATGCGGGTGTTATCGAGGTCGATCTTCGCCGCCTTGACGGCCGCCTGCGCGTTCGCCACGGCCGCCGCCAAAGCCTGCTTGTTGACCACCACGGAATGCACGCTTTGCTGGGCAATGTCGAGATTGGCCCGCGCCTGCGCCAGCGCGGCCGCCATCTGCGCCTGCGTGGCGCGCGACTGGTCGTGTTCGCGCTGCGACAGCGAACCGTCGGTCACCAGTTGCTCCACGCGATTCAGGTCGGCGCTGGCCTTGCGCGCCTGCGCTTGCGCATTGGCCAGGGCGGCCTCGCTGACGGAAATCCCCGCCTGCGCGCTGGCCTTCTGCTGCGCCCAGTTCGACAGTGCCGCCTGCTGCTGCGCCAGTTGCGCCTGCGCCTGCTCGTAGCGCTGCTGGTAGATACGGTCGTCGATGCGCACCAGCAGCTGCCCTTCCTTCACATCCATGAAATCCTGCACCGTCACTTCCATCACATAGCCGGACAGCTGCGTGCCGATGATGGTCACCTGGCCGCGCACGGTGGCGTTTTCCGTCGTCACGACAGGGCTGGTGAACGGCGGCAATCGCCACGCATACAGCACGATCAGCACGCCCGCCAGGGCCACCGCGGCAAAGACCAGCGCGGACAGCCACTGGTGGCGCCGGTCCGGCTGCGGCGGGGTGGTGCTGGCTGCCGGCGCTGGTGCAGGCGGCGACGCAGGTGCAGGTGCCGGTACTGGCGGCGTGGTGTTATTTTCTGTCATTGCTCGGTTCCGAATTGGTAATGGGGACGATGGCCATGGCCGTCTGCGCATCGCGCACGGGGCCAACCAGGCGAGACGCGCCGGAGGTGATGCGGGTCCAGGACTGGCTCACCAGCATCCAGATCAAGGTGGTGATGGCGACGCCGGCGATCAGCAAAAAGACGTCGTTGTAGGCCAGGACATTGGCTTCGCGCGTGGCGATGGCGCCCAGGCGCGCCACGCCCTGGGCGCTGCGCAAGGTAGGGTCCATCAGCACGCCGCCGTAGCTTGCAGCACCCGACTGCACGCGCGCGGCCACCTGCGGGTCGAGCATGCTCAGGTGCTCGACCAGGTAGCTGGAATGGTATTTTTCGCGCGCCGTCTGGATGGTGCCGACGATGGCCGCCCCGAGCAAGCCGCCCAGGTTCTGCGTCATGGTAAACATCACGGAAAAACTTACCAGGTTGCGCGGTTCGGCGATCACGGCGCCCATGCCAGCCACCATGGTGGGGCCGAGGAAATAGGTGCCGCCAAAGGCCAGCAGGAACTGGCTCAGGTACATATTGACGGGGCGCGTCTGGCTGGTGGCGTGCGCGTCGATGAGCGCCCCGGCGGCAATCAGCAGCAGCGCGAACATCAGCGAACGGTTCAGCGTTGCCGGATTGATCGTCAGCGCGCTGACCACCAGGCCCGCCACGCTGCCCAGGAGCACCACGATGAACAGGTTCTGCATCTGGTCCGTGTTCAAACCCAGCGCCTGCAGGAAGCCGACGGCCCCCGTCGATTCGGACAGCACGATGCGAAACAGCAGCACGGATAAAAACAGCTTGGCGATCTTGCCCGTAGTGAGCCAGCGCGTATTGAGCAAGGGACGCGCGCGGTTATGCTCGATGGCCAGCGCGGCGGCGATCAGCACGATGGCGCACGCCAGGCACACACCCACCCACTCCGCTTCCATCCACCACGCCGTGCGCCCCTGCGCCAGCACGGCGCACAGCAGGGCCACGCCGGGCGCGAACAGGATAAAGGTGAGGAAATCGAGCGGCTCGAACGTCTGCAAGCGGTCGCCGGGCGGCAGTTTCAGGGCCAGCACGCAACCCAACGCCAGCAGGGCCAGTCCCAGTTCGAACAGGTACAGGCCATGCCATTCGCCGATCTGCAGCAGTTCCGAAGTAAAGATGCGCGCCAGCGGCAAGGCCAGTTGGGCAAAGCCCAGGCCAAACACCACGCCCTTCAGGCGGTGCCGCGCGGGAAATGCCTGCAAGGTGTAGTACAGCCCCAGCACGCCCAAGGCTCCACCCACCATCCCATGCGCGGCGCGCACGGCGATCGCCGAGGGCAAGGTATTGGCATACAAGTGGGCGAACGTCACCAGCGCATACAGCACCAGGAACGCTTCCGTGAACAGGCGCAGGCCGAATTGCTGGCGGAACTTCACCAGCAGCAGATTCATGGACACGATGGTCATCACGTAGGCGGCCGGCAGCCACTGCATCTGGTAAGCATATGCGCCCAACGAACCTTGCAGGTTCAGCAAATTGGCCGTCACCAGGCCATTGCCGAAGCCGCCCGTCAGCGCGACGAGCAGACCGACGATGAAATACGCGACACGCTTGGGCGTCGAATGTTCGGGCATCGAGGGCGACCCGGGCAAGGTCGGGCGTTCGCCCGGCCCCCAGGTGCGAGGTGTGTACTTGTCCATGCAGTAATCGCGATCCGGTTTGCTGAAGCCGTTCTTTGCTGCTGTTATAGAAATAGTTGCAAATGAACAGTTCTAGTCAGCAGCATATCACCGCAGGACGTTTTTATTGTTTACATTGCTGCAGGGCGTTGCGCATGCAGCGCAAACAGGATAGGCAACGGAGCCGGCCGGTACGGACCCGTTGCTGATACAGCCGCTCACACCCTCGGCGGGTCCGTTTCGCGCGCGAACGCCCGGTGCGCCGCCAGCGCCTCCTTGAAGGCGGCCACGGCTTTCACCACGTCGCCGGACGGCGCGACGATAACGGCAGGATCCGGCGTGCCATCGGGCAGGGCCGCCGGCACGCCTGCCTTCTCCAAAAAGCCTTTGCCCGCGCCGATAGCCAGCATCGGCTTGCAGTGGCGGTATTGCAGGCGCAGGAAGTCGAGCGCGTTGGCGTCGTCGCCCAACTGCTGCACGGCGCCCTGGCCGTCGGCAAGCACGACGGCGTCAAACAGCACGGAAGGTCCCGCTTCGAGCGAGATTTCCACGTCGAGCGGCGCACCGCCGCTGGTGTCGACCCGGCCAAGCTGGCTGCCCACCAGGCGCGGCACGGCGCCGCCGGCCAGCAGCGCGGCATAGATGTTGCGCACCTGCGCGCCATCGCTGCCCGGCCCCACCAGGATGGCCACGCGCAGCGTATGGATGCCCGTCTTGCCTGGGCGGAAAAAGAGCGACAGCGCTGGCGACGGCGCATATGCGGGCAGCGGCTGCAGGGAGGCGCGCGGCATGACGGGCGGTAACGCCAGGCCCAAGGCATCGGCCAGGCGCTGCGCCAGGGTGTCGTCGACATTGCGCAGCATGGCGACGATGCGCTGACGGATCACCACCGTCTGCACCTTGCTCAGCTCAAAGCGGAAGGCGTGCACGATATGGTCTTGTTCGACCGGCGTCTGGCTGATCCAGAACATTCGCGCCTGGCCATAGTGCTCGGCGAATTTCTCGGGCTTGCCGCGCACCTTGTCGCCTTCGGCGGCTGCGGGAAAACTGTTGAAACCCCTGGCGCCAGCCTGGAACGGGCAACCGCCCGCCAGCGAATTGGGTTCATACGCCACCCGGCCACGGTTGATGGCCTGGCGATGGATGCCGTCGCGCTGGTTGTTGTGCAGCGGCGCCAGCGGAGCATTGATGGGGATTTCATGGAAGTTTGCGCCACCCAGACGCGTGATCTGCGTGTCGACGTACGAATGAATGCGGCCCTGCAGCAGCGGGTCGTTGGAAAAATCGATGCCGGGCACGATGTGTGCCGTGCAAAAGGCCACCTGCTCCGTCTCGGCAAAAAAATTGTCCGGGTTGCGGTTCAAGACCATTTTACCGACGGGGACAAGCGGCACCAGCTCTTCGGGAATCAGCTTGGTCGGATCGAGCACGTCGAAGGGAAACGCTTCGGCCTGCGCTTCCGTGAAGACCTGGAAGGCCAGCTCGTATTCGGGATACTCGCCGCACTCGATGGCTTCCCACAGGTCGCGCCGGTGGAAATCGGAATCGGCGCCGCTGATCTTGACGGCTTCGTCCCACACGAGGGAATGCGTGCCAGCCATCGGCGACCAGTGGAATTTACAGAAAACGGGCTGTCCCTTGGCATTCACGAGACGGAAAGTGTGCACGCCGAAGCCCTGCATCATGCGGTAGCTGCGCGGAATGGCGCGGTCGGACATGGCCCACATCAGCATGTGCGTGATTTCCGGCGACAGCGAGGCGAAATCCCAGAAAGTGTCGTGCGCGCTGGCTGCCTGCGGCATGCCATTGTGCGGCTCGGGCTTGACGGCGTGCACCAGGTCGGGAAATTTCATCGCATCCTGGATGAAGAAGACGGGGATGTTATTGCCCACCAAATCCCAGTTGCCTTCATCCGTATAAAACTTCACGGCGAAGCCGCGCACATCGCGCGCCGTATCGGTCGAACCGCGTTCGCCGGCCACGGTGGAAAAACGCACGAAGACGGGCGTGCGCTTGCCCGCCTTGGCGAACAGCGCCGCGCGCGTATGCTTGCTTTGCTCCTTGTAGCATTCGAAGTAACCATGGGCGGCCGAACCGCGCGCATGCACGACGCGCTCTGGGATGCGCTCGTGGTCGAAGTGCGTGAGCTTTTCACGCAGAATAAAATCTTCCATCAGGGTGTGACCGCGTAAGCCCGCCTTCAGCGAATTCTGGTTGTCGCCCACGGGCACACCCTGGTTCGTCGTCAGCACGCAGCCACTGTCATCGGACCTGGCGCGGTCCAGCGAGGCATTCGCGGCACTCTCGCCAAGCGCGGGCTGGCCATCGCCCGTCTTCGGTGACGCTGTCGTTTCACCCGTGGTGCTGGCCGTGGCCAGCGCTTCGCCCGCTGCCACATGCACGCCTTCGGCCGGTGTGCGCGCCGCCTCGCCATATTGACCATCCTCCTTGGGATTGACGGCCATGGCCGCGGCCAACTGCTGGCCGGCGGCCGTCTTTTGCAGCAGCGCGCGGGTCACATCATTGTCCGCCCCCAAGCTGTGCGGCGCCTTGCTGTCGGATGGGCCGGACATGCTGCTCAAGACGGAACCCGCACCGTCCGTGGACGGCGTTTTCTTGTTACTAGCCATGACGTCTCCTGTGAGTAGTTTGCCCCGGGAAGTGACGCTACAACTCCCTCATTCAGCGCACGAACAGGGCAATCAAAATAATGATGGGAATAGGTATGCTGATCAAGCACAACAAAACGGAGCGGAGCGGATCATCACTCTCCTTTACTGCTTGCTACTACCCTGTGCGCGTGGGCGCTGGCCCGCCCCGCCATGACGGCGAAGGGAACAGCGCCCACGACAACTATCTTGCCGGATTGCGTGAAATTTATTTACGCGAACCCAGCAGTTTGGACAAGCCATAACCGGCCGCTGCCGCAATCAGCAGCGACATGGCCGGGCGCTCGCGCACATAACCACGTCCCGTCTCGCCGGCGCGCTGACAGGCGGCGCCAAACTGCTTGCCGCGCGCCATCAGCGTTTCGGAGGCTTTGCTGACGCTGTCGCTCACTTGCTCAATGCGCTCGCCCACCTGGTCCACACCGTCGTGGGCGCGCGTGGCCACCTTGTCGGCCAGGGGCTGGGCCTGGCTAGCCACCTTGTCGATGGTGCGGTGCAAGTCCTGGCGCGTATCCTGGGTGGTGCCGTTCATATCGGAGCTGGTTTTTTCAATCGCGTTCATGGTGGTTTCCTTTAACAGTGAATAATTTCAACCATGCTCGATGCCGTGACCGAATCATGATTCTCCTCGCTTCCGGGAAAAAGAAGCGGCTAAACGCTGCCGGGCTGAGCCATATCAACTACAGGATCAGCAGCAAGCTGTTGGCACTACCTTAACCGCAGCTGCCCTGCGCCACCGTGCGCTGCCACACCTTGTGACCCAGACTTAAATGCCTGCCGGAAAGAACAAGCCCCGCCGGGCTGGTGGGGCGGGCAAGGCGTTTTCCTCCTGCAATTGCAGCAATTGCAAGAGCGGCGCTGGCGCAAGGTGGCGGAGATCCCGCCAGCGCAGCCTGGCGGCGACAAAGCTGCAGACGAAAAAAAAACCACCGTTTGAGCGGTGGTTTTTTTCTACTGCGAATACTTGGTGCCGTTGGCCGGAATCGAACTGGCGACCTTCACATTACGAATGTGAAAAATAAGCAATTCATCACCGTTGATTTGCATTCACAAAATACCATTATTCTTTAAAAATCAAATACTTAAAAATTTTTCACATCTTTCCACATAGATACAAGTTGATTCATATATACTGAATTTTCCTACACCATCCCTACACAGAAAGAGCGACGCGATGAAATGGGACAACTTTACTAAGCCCTTGGTGGACAAGCTCATATGTGCGCCGGGCAAGAAGCAAAGCATCCATTGGGACGGCAAACAGCCGGGGCTTGGGCTGCGCGTTACCACCAGTGGCACGAAGGCTTATATTTTCGAGACAAGTCTAAACGGTAACACTCTGCGCATTACCATCGGCGACCCGGAAACATGGACAGTGAAGAAGGCGCAGGACAAAGCCGCTGAATACAAAACACAAACAGACCAAGGCATTGACCCGCGCCTGGTAAAGGCCGAGCTGCTAGCCGACCAAGCAGCCAAGCGTGAAGCCAGCCGTCACACCGCCGCGCCAGCGATGGACGCATGGCACACCTATCTGAAAGCGCGCGCACCACGGTGGAGCGCACGTAGCCTACTGGAACATCAACGGCTGACGGACGCCGGAGGCAAGGCCAAAACACGAGGCCGCAAAAAAGGCGAAGGCGACACGACATTATCAGGAGTTTTGCGCCCATTGCTGGCGCTGCCTCTCAAACAGATTGACGCAGACCGTGTGAGGGAATGGCTACAGGACGAAGTGCGCCGCCCGACTGTCGCCATGAGCGCCTTTGTCCGCTTACGCGCCTTCCTGAACTGGTGCGCTACCCGCCCCGAATACAAGGGTCAGACACATGCCGACGCCTGTGCCACACGCACGGCACGGGACGAACTACCAAAGCCATCGGTGAAAGAAGACTGCTTGCAGCGGGAACAGTTGCCGCTGTGGTTCGACGCCGTGCGCAAACTATCCAATCCCATCATCAGTGCTTATCTGCAATCGCTGCTGATCACCGGCGCGCGCCGCGAGGAACTGGCCGGGCTACAATGGGACGACGTGGATTTTCAATGGGGCGCACTATCCATACGCGACAAGGTGGAAGGAAGCCGCACGATACCGCTGTCGCCTTACGTGGCGCACCTGCTGGCCGCCCTGCCACGCCGCAATCAATGGGTTTTCAGTAGTCTGACCGCCGAAAGTGGCCGCATCCAAGAGCCGCGCACGGCACATAACAAGGCGCTCGACATTGCCGCCCTGCCGCACCTGACAATTCACGGCTTGCGCCGGTCCTTTGGCACGTTGTCCGAGTGGGTAGAGTGCCCGGCTGGTGTGGTGGCACAAATCATGGGCCACAAGCCGAGTGCCATCGCTGAAAAGCATTACATACGTCGCTCGCTGGACCTGCTGCGCATGTGGCACGTTAAAATTGAAGGGTGGATACTGGAGCAAGCCAGAATTAACTTTGCACCAGTCGAGCCTGGTTTGAGGGTGGTAGCAGCCCCCGCAAGCTGATTTTTATTCATCAGGTGGCCAGTTCGAAACCGGTAATCGCACCAGAATAATCAAGCACTTAGCCCAAGCCTTCGGATTGGGCTAAGTGCTTTCCGAATGCCATGTGGGTATTTCGGTCCATCGTGCCCACCGATTCCGGTCCATTGTGCCCAGCCATTCCGGTCCATCGCGCCCACCCATTCCGGTCTATCGTGCCCAGTTTGAGGGCCAGACCGGAATCACTGGTCACGA
>NZ_PEBS01000075.1 GCF_002869965.1 Janthinobacterium sp. ROICE36 | reverse complement strand
CACGCCGACGTCCGCCTCCTGGCTCAACATGGTCGAGCGCTTCTTCCGCAGTTTGACAACGGATCGACTCCAGCGCGGAGTCTTTCGTAGCGTCCATGAACTGACCGTCGCAATCCATGAATATATTGCGGCCCATAATCAGAATCCGAAGCCGTTTGTATGGACCGCCAAGGCTAACGACATCCTGCAAAAAGTGATCCGTGCCAATCGGAGGCTTAGTTCAAAGAATAACGAAGCACTACACTAGCAGGGCTGCCAGTGTCGGCTTTTGCGCGGGGTTGGCCAGCACTTCCGCCTTCGCGTCGAGGATTAGCTGGTGGATGGCTGCGCCATTGTTCTGGCCGCCCAGCGCATCCGAGTAGCCGCCCGCGCCGTCGGCGTAGCGCAAGTCGATCTGCTGGCCGTCGCTGTGGCCGCGATGGCCGAGGATGGCATCGCCCGCCGCCGTCTGCTTCACATGCTGGCCGCCGATGTCGTCGAAACGGTAAGCCTTGCCCTCCAGCCAGGCGATGGCCAGGCGCGTAGCCCATGAATCGCCGCCCGCGTCGCGCGTGCCGTAGCGGCGCGCCGCCAGCGCCGCTTCGTTGTTGGCCAGGTACAGGGGAATGTAGGCCGTGCTGCCCTTGAACGCCACTTGCCCCCCTTCGGCCGGGTCGGAGCTGGCATCGGCATTCTCGACGCGGCCTTTCAGGCGCAGCATGACGACGGCCTTCTTGTCGAGTTTTGCGCCGGCAAAGGCGGGCAGCACCAGGCTGGGGAATGTCACTGTGCCGGCAGTCTTGGTATTGGTCTGGGACAATAAATTCTCCGTGCTGAAGGCGGGATTGCCGCCGTCGGCCGAAATGCCGATATTGACTTCCGTAATCGTCGCGGCCGCCGGCGTGTAGTGCAATTCCAGCGGCAAGGTGTGGGTGGCCGTGGCCGCGCCTTGCGAGACGGACACATACGGCCCCGGCAGATTGCCCGTCAGCTTGATCGGCTGCAGCACGGGATGGCCGGCCTTGTTCGGCGAGAGGAATTTTGCCTGCGTCACCTTCAAACCCTTGCACACGAGACTCAGTTCCACCGTCGTCACCGTGGCCAGGGCGCTGTCGCCGATATTCGTGGCACTGACATTGCCGCCCAGGCTCAAAGCCCCCTCCCTGGTTTGCTTGCTGACGTCGACGCATTCCGTCCTGACGATGGTGCCCTGCGTGTAGTGGGTCTGGTTGACGGCGCCCGCGGCGGCCAGGTTGACCCCGGGCAGCCCCGTCACGGCGTACGACCAGGTATCGTTGTACTGGCTTTGCGCCGTCGTGTAGACGGGGTATTCGGCCGTGCTGACGGTGATTTTCACGCCCACGTTTTTCGTGCCCTTGGGCACCGTGAAGGCGATGGGCGAGGTGATGGTCTGGTGTTGCGCGGCCGCGGTGGCCGCAAACGTTTTGCTGCCTTCGTCATCCTGCGGCGTGACGTCGCCCGCGCCACGGGGGCTGGCGGACACCGCGCGCGCGGACGGACCGGCGCCATCCTGCGTGACCTTGCCCGCCACATAGCTCTGCGCCGAGGCGGTGCGCCGGGCCAGGCCGGGTGCGTACGGATACACGATGCCGACGCTGACGCTGCTGCTGTTGTCGAAGACGACGGCGCTGACGCTGACCATGTTCGGGTGGACCAGGTCGTTCAAGGTCAACTGGTAGGTATCGGGCAGCACGCCATCGAACTGGAAGGCGCCCGTGGCGTCGATTACGGCCACCTGGCGCTGGTGGTTGTTGTAGCCAGCCAATAACATCTTCTGGCCGGCCAGCCCCGTGGCATTGGCGCCCGTGGGCGTGCGCAGCTGGCCTTGCAGGGAGGCAGAGGACTTGATGACGATCAAGGCATAGCTGGCCGTGAATGCACCATCCTGCGAGACGAAATTGAGGTTCAGGTCGTAGCTGCCGTTGGGCAAGGTTGCCAGCAACTGCTGCATGGCCGTGGCGCTGACGCTGAAGGTGGCGCTGGCGGCATCGAATACCCAGTAGGACTTGAGGCTGACGGCCACGCCGTCCGGTATGGACAGCAGGGCGTCGCTGTCGTCCTGCAGGGCCAGTGACGGCGAGCCCACCAGGCGAAACGCCAGGGGACCCGGTTGCAGGCGGTTGTTCGGCCCCAGCCCCGTGATGGCCAGCACGGGTGCGGTTGCCGGCAAGTTGCCGTCATCGTCCGGCTCCACATAGGTTTCCACGGCCGTGGGCAATTCCGACTGGATCAGCAGGTTCAGGATGGTGACGCTGTTGCCCTTGCTGAGGGAAAACTGGGCGTGCTGGTACACGCCCGTGTCGCCGGGCGTGGAAAAGCGCAGGCTGCCGTCCTGCAGCAGCACATCCGTGACGGCGCCGCTGACCTTGACGCTGTCGGCGCCGTCCGTCAAACCCAGCTCGGCCAGCGACAGCGTGACCACTTGCGCGGGCAGCACAGGGTCGAGCGCTAAGCTGGCGTTGGCGCTGAAAGTCCACGCCAGGGCCGCGCTCTGGAAGGCGATGTCGATGCGCACGATGATGGTGTCGTCGGGCGTGACGGTGGCGCCCGCGTCGATGCTGCCGGCCAGCACCTCGCCATCGATGATGGTGCTGCCGTCGGGCGCGCCGGTCAGCACGGCTTGCACATTGCTGGCCGCCGCGCGGCTGTTGTTGCGGATGTGCACGCGGTAAGTGTAGTCCCAGAGCGTGCGGCTGACGCGCTGTTCGGCCACTTTTTCCAGCTGCGTCACTTCGAAGTCGCCGGCGGCCTGGACGGTGGTTGCCGTCGCGGCCAGCATGACTTTCGGCGCGGGCGGCTGCGGGGGATCGTTCGGCCCGCCGCAGGCGCACAGGCCCAGCGCCAGCGCCAGGGCCGTGGCCAAGGCGGTGGCGGCCAGCTGGCGCCGCCGCTGACAGGCCATGGCCAGCACGCCGGCCAGCAGCAGCCATGGCGTGGCCGGCAGGGCGATGGCGGCCGGCTGCGTGCTGCCCGTATCGAGCGCGATGAAGGAAACGGGGTCGAGGATGGAAAACGGCTGCGCGCCGGGGCTGCCCGCGCCCAGGTAATCGAAGGTGACGGAAAAGCCCGTGGCTGTCGCGCCGGGGACGATGCCGCCCGCCAGCGCCAGCGCGTCGAGGTAGCCGCTGGCGGGAATGGCCACGTCGGGCTGCACCAGCAGCACGTCCCAGCCGGGCGCCGTGGAGATATTGTGCAGCTTGACGTACTGGCCCACGCTGAAAAACAAGGTGAATTCGGCGATGGGCATGGCAAGCGTGGTATTGCTGACCGTGTAGTCGTAGCGCCACTGCGTGCCGCCCAGCGAGGTCGCCGTGTAGCCGATGCTGGTGGCGTGCGCGGCGGACATTGCGCACAGCAGCAGCGCCAGCAGCGCCTGTTTGATCAAGCTCATGACCGTTCCTCCGTGACTGGCGCCAAGCGTGCCCAGGCAACAGGTCAAGCAGGAAGCGTTCCTGAATAAATAATCCTTATAAAACATGGGCTTGGCTGGAGAGGGGCGCTGCCGGTGTCAAGTTTTCCGACGCTTGCCCAGGCGATCGGCGCTGTCAGCGTTGTCCTACCCATCTTGTCGAAACTGTCTGATTGTATGCCTTGCGGAAACACGCGATGATCGTGTTCATGCTGCAACAGCCAACCAGTCCGACGGAGTATGCGATGCCCACGCTAGCCAAGCCCAGCCATTTGAACAAACCGTTCCTGCTGATTTGCCTGTTTACCTTCGCTACCCTGGCGGCCACGCTGATGAATACGGGCGATGCGCAGACGAATGATGGCGCGCCGGCCGCCGTGGCGCGCGATGCGGGCCACGGTGCCTTGCCCATCTGCAGCAGCGATGCCCTCACACTGTCGGCCCAGTGCCAGCCGCAGCCCGCGCGCCAGGCTTGAGCGCAGCCTGCAGCCGTTGCTGCAGCAGGGCCAGCACGGCCGCTTCTTCCGGCGCCAGCGCCGGCAAGTCCTCTTGCAACTGCTGCCGCGCCCGCGCGCGCATGCCTTCCAGTAAACTCCCCTCCAGATACGATTCCAGCACGGCCGGGTGCACATAGCACTTGCGGCAGATCGTCGGCGTATTGCCCAGTTTTTTAGCCACCGACTCGATCGCTTGCACGATGTTCTTCTTGGCCTGCGCCTCGGAATCGACCTGTTCGAACGCCTGCAGGGCCAGCGCGGCCAGCAAGGTGCCGGACCAGGTGCGGAAATCCTTGGCCGTTTACTCTTCGCCCGTCACTTCGCGCAGGTAATCGTTGACGTCGCCGGAATCGATGCCGTGGCGTTCGCCGCCGTCATCGACATATTGAAACAGTTCCTGCCCCGGTAGTTCGCGCATGCGCTGCAGCACCCGGGCCAGGCGCCGGTCGCTCAGACGGATAGCGTGGCGCACGCCGCTCTTGCCCTTGAAGTGGAAGGCCACGGCGCTGCCGTCGACTTGCACATGGCGCGTGCGCAGGGTGGTCAGGCCGAACGATTTGTTGGTGCGCGCATATTCTTCGTTGCCGATGCGCATCATCGTCAATTCCAGCAGGTGCACGATGGTGGCCAGCACTTTTTCACGCGGCAAGCCGGGCAACTGCATGCCGCGCGCGACGGCGGCGCGGATGGCGGGCAGGGCGCGGCCAAAGCTGAGCATGCGCTCATACTTGACCTCGTCGCGCACCTGGCGCCAGCGCGCATGGTAGCGGTATTGCTTGCGACCGCGCGCATCGCGCCCCGTGGCCTGCAGGTGGCCGTTGGCGCGCGGGCAGATCCACACGTCCGTCCAGGCTGGGGGAATGGCCAGCGCCTTGATGCGCATCAAGGTGGCGGCATCGCGCAGGCTCTGGCCATCCGCGTCGCGGTAGCGGAACTTGCCGGGCTTGCCCAGGCGGACGATGCCGTTCTGGTGGTCGCCCGTGTAGCGCAGGCCGGCGGCGCGGGCCGTGGTGGCAGCAGATATTTCCATGGTGATAGCTTACCTTGTACGCCGCGCACCCGGCGCGCCGTTATGCTAAGGTGCGCATTCGTAACGCCGTGCGCGGCAGACAGGAGCAGCAGATGTTTGGCAGAAAAAAGAATCTGGAAGAAGACCACGCCCCCCAGGCCGACAAGCAGTATGAAAAGAAATACACGCAAGACAGCTTCTGGGACAAGGTCGTCAAGTTTGCCAGAACGGCGGGACGCGAAGTCATCGAGAAAGCCTTGTGGCTGTACTACGCGGCGCAGCAGCCGAATACGCCGCTGTGGGCCAAGACGGCCATTTATGGCGCGCTCGGCTATTTTATTTCACCCATCGATGCGATTCCCGACCTCACCCCCGTGATCGGCTATGCGGATGATCTCGCTGTGCTGGCGGCGGCCGTCGCCACGGTCGCCACCTACATCACGGCCGAGGTCAAGGAACGTGCCGCCGACAAGCTGCGCGGCTGGTTCGGCGCCTAGAATTTCTTTGGCGATGGCGCGCCGCTGCCGCCATGGGCCAGCAGGCGCAGTACGACTTCTTTCTGGAATGAGCGAAATTCCTTGTCGGCGCTGACGTTGGCGAAGGCCAGCACGGCAGTTCTGCTGGCGCGGTCGACGCAGACGACGGACGCGGCGCCCGGGTCGCCGCCGCTGTGCGTGGCCAGCGGCTTGCCGTCGACGTCGCGCAGCAGCCAGACCAGGGCTTGGCGCACCGACGAGTCGGCAGGCACGACTGGCGCCGCTTGCGGGGCGAAAAACAATTGCAGGGTGGCATCTTGCACGTAGCGGTGGCCATCGACCCGGCCGCCATTGCTGTAGATGGCCAGGAAACGGGCAAAGTCATGCGCCGAGCTGCGCAGCAGACCGGCTGGCCAGTCGGGATAGCCGACCGGCGGCAGCACTTGCAGTCCCGCCTCCTTGTGTGCATACGGCTGGGCGACCACGGCGCGCCGCGGCAAGCCGGCCAGGCTCCAGGCCGTGCTGTCCATGCCCAGCGGCTCGAACAGGTGCTCGTGCGTATAGGCGTCGAGGCCATCGGGGTTCAAACGGCCCACCAGATAACCGAGCAGGGAGATGCCCACATTGCTGTAGCGCCATTCCGTGCCGGGTCGGGCGGCAAACGATACATCCGCGTCATACCAGGCGCCGCCGCGCGACAGATAGCCCTTGAGGAAGTCGCGCAGGGGCAGGCGCGGGTCGCCCTGCACGGCAAACGCCGTTGTCTTTTCATACACGGCATCGGAAATGCCCGAGGTGTGGCTGAGCAAATGGCGAAAGGTGATGGGCACGTCGGGAAACTTCGGATGCATGAGCGGGAAGTCCAGATAGGCCGCCACCTTGTCGTCGAGCTGGAAGGCCCCTTGTTCCAGCAGCATCATGATGGCCGTGGCAGTGACGAGCTTGCTGACGGAGGCGACATGGAACACCGTGTTGGCATCGGCCTTCTTGCCGGCCTGGATGTCGGCCCAGCCATAGCCGCGCGCGAAGATGGTTTGCTCGCCGCGCACCACGGCCACGCTCATGCCCGGCGTTTCCGTGCGGGCCAGGCCATCGCGCATGAAGCCGTCAAATTCCGTTTCCCACGCCAGCCTGGCCGGATCGGTGGCGCAGCCCGTTTGCAGCAGGGCCAGTGAGACGCCCAGTCCCAGCACGCTTCTTCGTTTCATTGATACTCTCTTTAGCCGTTTTTAATGATCTTAACAATATTTCCGCCCGCCATAGGGGCAATTGACAAATCATTGCTTTGCAGCAATGACAAAGGCGGCTGACCAGCGCTTATTTGCACCAGTTATTTGCGCCAGTAGCGTTCCAGCAGGGGTTTGACGGTCAGGCCATGCGCGACGATGGACAAGATGACGACGACGAGGGTGATGTCGGCCAATTCGCGTGCCAGGCCGCGCGGCAAGCCATGCGCGATGGCATAGCTGAGGTAGTACAGGGAGCCGATGCCGCGCACGCCGAACCACGCGGCCAGTCCGCGCACGCGCATGCTGGTGCCCGAGGCCAGCAAGCCGAGCATCACGCTGGCCGGGCGCGCCACCAGCAGCAGGAACAGCGCCACGCTCCACGCCTGCCAGCTCCAGGCTGCCGCTGTGACCGTGCCGCCCAGCAACAGCACCAGGGTCAGTTCGGACAGGCGTTCCAGGTGTTCCTTGAAGACGAGGGATTCGCCGCTGACGGTCAGCGGCACCTCGCTGCCGAGCGGCTTGGCGGCGGACACGGCATGCGTTTCCTCGGCCTGCAGCAAGCCTTGCCGGTCTTTCGGCGCGCCGCTCAGCCGCAGTTCCGTCTGGCGCAAGGCCACGCCGGCAAAGAACACGGCCAGAAAGCCCCAGGCGTGCAAGCACGTGGCCACGCCATACACGAGGGCGATCAAGCCCAGGGCCGCCAGGTCGTCCAGCATGGCGTGTTTCGGCGCTTTGGCGCGCACCTGCCAGCCCAACCAGGCCAGCAATGCGCCGCCGGCCGCGCCCAGGGCAATGGCGGCGCCGCTGGCCCAGAATAGATCGCGCCACAGCCAGGTGGCGCCATGCGGCCCCAGCTCATGCAGGCCCAACAAGCCCAGGCCCAGCATGACGAAAGGAAAGCCGCTGCCATCGTTCATGCCCGCTTCGCTTGTCAACATGAAGCGCAATTGCTCGCTGTCGCCCGCATGGCGCAGCTGCACGTCGGTGGCCAGCACGGGGTCGGTGGGCGCGAGGATGGCGCCCAGCAGCACGCCCGCGCCCAGGGGCATGCCCAGGACGAAACAGGCGAACACGGCCACCAGGGCCACGGAGATGGCCATCGACAGCCAGGCCAGGCGCAAGGAGGGCAGCCAGCGCGCCAGGCTGAAGGGCACGGGCATCTTTACGCCGGCGGAAAACAGGGAGATGAGGACGGCGATTTCCGTCAGGGTTTCCAGCAGCGGCGCCTGCTGCACCAAGTCGAACGCAAACAGGCCGAGGAACATGGGGCCCAGCAGCAGGCCCACGCCCAGGTACGCCATGGCCGAAGTCAAGGGCAGGCGCGCGATGCGGTCGGCGCCCAGGCCGCGCGCCAGCATCAGGCAACCGATCAGGATGAACCAGGCGGTGGTGCTCATGCGGCCCATTGTAGCGGCGCGCGGGCGAAGGCAGCGCGCCGCAGGGTTTTGTTAAGCCCGGTTCTCAGCTTTGTACAGCGACACCGTATCGTTCTGCGCCTGCATTTCGCGCACCTCGATGGGGTCGTGCGTGGAGCGCAAACGGGGCAAGCCGTGCGGGTAGTTGGCCGTAATAAATGCCAGCATCTGCTCGCGCACGATGCAGCGCAGCTCGAAGGCCGTGCCCGAATCTATCGCACTGATGAGAAAACGCACGCGCACGGCCCGCTCGTTCGAATCCGTCGCCTGCACGGTGCAGACCCGGCCATCCCATTGCTTGGCCCCTTCGCAGATGCGCGTCAGTTCCGCGCGCAGGGGGGCTAGCGGGATGCTGAAATCGAGCCACAGGAATACCGTGCCCAGCAGGGTGGAGGAGCTGTGCGTCCAATTTTCGAACGGGTTTTCGATGAACCACTGCAGCGGCACGATCAAACGGCGCTCATCCCACACGCGCACGACCACATACGTGCCCTTGATTTCCTCGACCGTGCCCCATTCGCCGTTGACGATCAGCACGTCGTCGATGCGGATGGGTTGAGAGAACGCAATTTGCAGCCCTGCAATGAAATTGCCGAGCACGGGGCGGGCGGCGATACCGGCCACTAGGCCTGCCACGCCGGCCGAGGCCAGCAGGCTGGCGCCGATCTGCCGTGCGCCGGGCAAGGTCAGCAGTACGAAGGCCAGGCCCAGGATCACCACGATGGCGTGCGCGCTGCGCGTCAGCACGCGCGCTTGTGTGATCAGGCGGCGCGCGCGCAGGTTGTCGGCCACGTCGACGGGGTTGACTTCAGAAATCGTGATGGAAAGCGCCTGGATGCATTGCATGGCCAGCCAGGTCAGTGCGATGATTAGCGCCACGCTGGTGATATGCGACATGGCGACCAGGCCCGGCGTGTCGTCGGGCGCGCCGGCCAGCACCATGCGCAGGCCGAAGACGATCACGCACAGCTGGCTGGCGCGGAAGGCGACGCGCGTGGCGTTGCTGGTGAACGGGCGGCCATTTGCCAGTCTTTTCAGTAAACCAATGCCGGCCTGGTGCACGACGATGGCGACCAGGATGACGAGCAGGGCGGAAACGAGCACGGTCAGCGCCGAGCGCAGCGGGCCTCCCATCAGCGAGTGAAACGTGCTGAGATCCATAGGCGAAAACTCCTTCTATAAGATTGAAATGGATGTCGAAAGCGGCCATTTTACGGGTAGACGGTAAGGCGGGGGTGTGCGTTGCCGAACGGATAAGAGTTGCAGCAAGGTGGATACTGGCAGAAATTGCTGCGCTGCGCCATGTCACGTTGACGTTTCAATACGGAAAGCAAACGGGCGCCGCTCTATTGAAAATATAGCCATACTTGCAATGGTTGTTAATGTCTGCAAAGGAAAACGATGATAGTACGATCACTCCGAATGTCCTTGCGCTTCATCCTGCCACTGGCTCTGGTGCTGGGATTGTTTGCTTATATTGTGGTACCCCTGCTCGATAATATTACCTTGCGCTGGTATGTGCGTGACCTCGACAGCCGGGCGGAATTGCTCGCTGGAACCCTGCGACCCTCGCTCACCGAATACCTGCCCGCGCAAGATGCAGGCCGCATCGGCGAACTGTTCCAGGGCGCCACGCGTGACGAACGCCTGATCGCCATCGGCTTTTGCGACAACGCCGGCCACCTCGTCTACCAATCCGCGCAATACCCGGCCTCCATCGGCTGCTGGAGCACGCCTTCCACGGGCGGCTTGTACAAATCCCTGGCGCAATTGCCGCAAGGGCAAGTCCACGTCAGCGAAACACCCGTCATGCAGGACGCTACCCAGCTGGGCCGCCTGGTGCTGGTGCAGGACATGAGCTTTGTCGAGCGCCGCAATACCGATACCAAGCGTTTCATCTTTGCCTTCCTGGCCGTGCTGGCCGTGCTGATTTCCCTGATGACCGTCTTCGTCGCTCACCTGAGCTGGCGCGGCTGGCTGTCGGCCGTGAAGGATATCTTGCGGGGCGAGTTGATGCCGCGCAGCGTCACGGCCATCCAGGCCGCCGATGCACCCGCCGCCGCGCCCGCGCCACCGCCGGAAATGCAGCCGCTGATCGGCGACTTGCGCGAATTGCTGCAGGAATACCATCTCGAACGCCAGGGCGACAGTGGCTGGACTTCGGAGTGGACGCCGGAAAAACTGCGCGGCTTGCTGGAAGCGGACCTTGCGGGAGATCAAGTGCTGGTGGTGTCGAACCGCGAACCGTACATCCACACCAAAACAGACGCAGGTATTACGGTGCAGCGCCCGGCCAGCGGCCTGGTGACGGCCGTGGAAGCGGTAATGCGCGCCTGTTCCGGTACCTGGATCGCGCATGGCGCCGGTTCCGCCGACCGCGAAACGGTGGATAAACTCGACCACGTGCCCGTGCCGCCCGACAATCCCAGCTATACCCTGCGCCGCGTGTGGCTGACGGAAGAGGAAGAGCAGGGCTATTATTATGGCTTCGCCAATGAAGGCATGTGGCCACTGTGCCATATCGCCCACGTGCGCCCCGTGTTCCGCTCGACCGACTGGGATCAGTATGTGAAGGTCAACCGTCGCTTCGCCGACGCCGTGATTGCCGAGGCGAAGACGGACAACCCCGTCGTGCTGGTGCAGGATTACCACTTCGCCTTGCTGCCGCGCATGGTGCGCGAAGCCTTGCCGAAGGCGACCATTATCACTTTCTGGCATATACCGTGGCCGAACTCGGAATCGTTCGGTATTTGCCCATGGCGCGAAGAAATCCTCGACGGCTTGCTGGGCAGCACCATCCTGGGCTTCCACACGCCTTTCCACCGCAAGAATTTCCTGGAAACGGTGGACCGCTACCTGGAAACCCGCATCGAGCCGGAAGCGTCGACCATTTTCTATGGCGGCGAGATGACGCAGGTGGAGGATTACCCGATTTCCATCGCCTGGCCCGAGGATCATCCCGAGCAGCCCGACGTGGCCATGTGCCGCGCGCAAATCCGCGCCGAACTGGGCGTGGCGCCCGACCACTTGCTGGGCATCGGCGTGGACCGCCTCGATTACACGAAAGGCATTGTCGAGCGCTTCCAGGCCGTCGAACGCATGCTGGAACAGCAGCCCGGTATGGTGGGCAATTTTACGTTTGTGCAAATCGCCGCCCCCAGCCGCGCCTCACTCGATGAATATCAAAGCTTCGATGCCAGGGTGCGCAAGATGGTCGAGCGCATCAACCGCCGCTTCGGCAGCGGCAATTATGTACCCATCCTGCTGAAAGCGGAGCACCATGGCCAGGACGACTTGCAGCGCTATTTCCGCGCCTCGGAAGTGTGCATGGTGACAAGCTTGCATGACGGCATGAACCTGGTGGCCAAGGAATTCATCGCCGCGCGCGATGACGAGATGGGCGTGCTGGTGCTGTCGCAATTCACCGGCGCGGCGCGGGAACTGCATGAAGCGCTGATCATCAATCCTTATCACATCGAGCAGGGCGCCGATGCGCTGTACCGTGGCTTGGTGATGCCGCCCGTGGAACAGCGCGAGCGCATGAAGAGCATGCGTGCCAGAGTCAAACATTTCAATGTCTATCGCTGGGCCGGGCGCATGCTGCTGGACGCGGCCCGTTTGCGCCAGCGCGACAAGGTCATGACCAAGATCGACGCCCACAGCCGCATCAAGCGGCGCAAGGGGATTTGATGACGGCGATACCTGACGATAGCGCGGCCCTGTTGCAGCTGCTGAGCATGCCCGGCAGCGCCGTTTTCCTCGACTTCGACGGCACCCTGGTCGACCTGGCGCCCACGCCCGATGGCGTGCGCCTGGAACCGGGCGTGGTCGAAGCGCTGGCGCTGCTGGCCGAGCGCCATGGCGGCGCGCTGGCCCTCATTTCCGGGCGTCCCGTGGCGCAGATCGATGCCATGCTGGCGCCCCTGGTCTTGCCGGTGGCGGGCGTGCATGGCGTGGAGCGGCGCGGCGCCGATGGCGCGCTGCATGTGGCGAGCACGCCCGACGTGGCGCCCGTGCTGGCGCGCGCCAGGGCCCTGGCCTCTGCCCACCCAGGGTTGCTGGTGGAGCACAAGCGGGGCGCCGTGGCCCTGCATTACCGGCTGGCGCCGGAACTCGAGCAATTGTGCTCACAGGAAATGACGGCTGCCGTGCAAGCGTGCCCGGGGGTGTTGCTATTGCATGGCAAAATGGTCCTGGAAGCCAAGCCGGCCGCCACCGACAAAGGCGGCGCCATCGCCGCCTTCATGCAGGAAGCCCCGTTTGCCGGCCGCCGGCCGGTGTTTACGGGCGACGACACCACCGACGAGGCAGGCTTTGCCTTTGTACAACAAGTTGGCGGGCAGGGCGTGAAAGTGGGTAGCGGCCCCAGCGCCGCCACCCTGCGCCTGGCCAGCCCGGGCGCCTTGCGCGCCGCCTTGCTGGCCGCCTCCGTATCCCCAGAAGGAGTAAATAATGACGCAATCCCAAGAACAACCATATGACGCGCCCAGCGGCGCCGCCGCCTCGCAGGCTGCTTCCGCCAGCGCGGCAGCCAGCGCGTCGGCACCCGCCACGCCCATCCAGGCTAGCCTGAACTGCGGCGTGGTGGGCAATTGTGCCTTCAGCGCCCTGATTGACCAGGCCGGGCAGGTGGTCTGGTCCTGCCTGCCCCGCTTCGATGGCGATCCCGTCTTCAACCGCCTGCTGGACGCGACGGAAAACGGCAGCGTGTGGGGCATCGACATTGAAAATTTTGCGCGCAGCGAGCAATTCTACGAGCCGAACACGGCCGTTTTGCGCACGCGCCTGTACGACACCGAAGGGCGCGGCGTGGAAATCACGGATTTCGCGCCCCGTTTCCTCAGCCGCGACCGCATGTTCCGCCCGCTGATGCTGATCCGCCGCGTGCGTCCGCTCGATCACGCCGTGCGCATCCGCGTGCGCCTGCGCCCCCGCTACGACTGGGGCAAGCTGGCGCCGCAGATCACACAGGGCAGCCACCACATCCGCTATGTGGGGCCGGAACAGACCTTGCGTCTGAACACGGATGTATCGCTCAACTATGTACTGAGCGAAACGTATTTCGTGCTGGGCGGCACGGCCAACTTCCTGCTGGGCCCCGATGAAACCCTGGCCGGCGGCATCGACGAGACAGCGCGCATCTTCGAAAAGGAAACCATCAATTACTGGCGCACCTACACGCGCCGGCTGGCCGTACCGCTGGAATGGCAGGACGTGGTCATCCGCGCCGCCATCACCTTGAAACTGTCTTTATATGAAGACACGGGCGCCATCATCGCCGCCATGACCACCAGCATTCCCGAAGCGCCCGGCAGCAGCCGCAACTGGGATTACCGCTATTGCTGGCTGCGCGACGCCTTCTTTGTCGTGCGCGCCCTGAACAGCCTGTCTGAGGTGGGCACAATGGAAGAGTATTTACGCTGGCTGACGAATATCGTGGCCCGCTCGAAAGGCGGCCACATCCAGCCCCTGTACGGCATCGGCCTGGAAGAACAGTTGCCGGAATCCACGCTCGACCACTTGCCCGGCTACCGGGGCAACGGTCCCGTGCGCGTGGGCAACCAGGCACAGGAACACTTTCAGCACGATGTTTACGGCAATATTGTATTGGGCGCGGCGCAGGCCTTCCTCGATCACCGCTTGTTCCACCGGGCCGGCAAGGCCGAGTTTGCCGCGCTGGAAGCCGTGGGCGAACAGGCATTCAGGCTGCACGCGGAGCCGGACGCGGGCATGTGGGAGTTGCGCACGCGGGCGCGCGTCCACACCTCGTCCATGCTGATGAGCTGGGCCGCCTGCGACCGCCTGGCGAAAGTGGCGCATAAGCTGGGCTTGCCGGACCGGGCCGACCACTGGAACAGCCGCGCCGTGCTGATCCGCGAGCGCCTGCTGCGCGAAGCGTGGAGCGAGGAGCGCCAGGCCTTCGCCGAAAGCCTGGGCGGCCGCGACCTCGACGCCTCCGTCCTGCTGATGGCGGAAGTCAACTTCATCGACCCCATGGACCCGCGTTTCATCGCGACAGTCGATGCGCTGGAAGCGTCGCTGTGCGACGGCCCCTACATGCGCCGCTACGAAGCGCCCGACGACTTCGGTAAACCCGAGACCGCCTTCAACATCTGCACCTTCTGGCGCATCGACGCCCTGGCGCGCATCGGCAGGAAGGATGAGGCGCGCAAAATCTTCGAAACGATGTTGATGGCGCGCAATCACCTGGGCTTGCTATCGGAAGACACGCACCCCGTGACGGGCGAAATGTGGGGCAATTTCCCGCAGACGTATTCGATGGTGGGCTTGATTAATTGCGCGGTCAGGCTGTCGGCGCCTTGGGATAGTGCGATTTAAGTGCTGGCCGGGATCGCGGGGCTGAGGGCGGGGGGCATGGCTGCGTTGCCAGGGCTTGCCGTATGTTCGCCGCCCCGTACGCCTGGCGTGGGTACGGGGCGGCGCCAGCAAAAACAGGCGTGGTGATTACGGTCGCTGGCGGCCTTGGGCCTGGAAATCACCTTAAGCAGAAGGGCAGCGGGGCCAGTCACTGTGTTTTTTGGTGTGGATGTGCTTGCAGAGTGCCCGTCTAAATGGCTTGCCGCGTCAGCAGGTGCCACCGAAACGCACGAGAAGGGGCCGGCATTGAAAATTTTGTTTTAACAATGAAATTCATTCTCATCGTGCCTGGCATGGCAAGGCGTTTGTTCTGTGCCAATGGCCTTGAGTTGCGGGGAATCGTGCATGCTAAAATCCCAGCAAGATGCTACATTGCATTCCATGCGGAAATACTCAGGACGACACAAGCATGCATAGCTGGGGGCAATGTCCGCGTTAGCGAACGCTGGGGGGCGTCCTGGGCGGTTGGGGCAGTCAGATAAAGTGAGCGTTGAGGTATTGAAGAGGAAACTTGAAAGTGCCACCAGACAGACATACATTCAAGGATGTTATTTCAAAAACTTCGGATCAGCGCCTTGCAGAAGCACCGCAGCATGAAAGAATCACCCACTACATTTTTGTCGCAATATGCGCCGTAATGATCGTTCTTAGCTGGCTCTTTTATTGATGGGAATTCCCGAAGGAAACCGCCAAGCATAAAGCTGTAGCCGGATGTATGGCGCTATTCCGGCAGCAGCTTTCTTTTGATAGCATCAGCGCTTATGTTGACCTTGCCTGCGGTTTATGCGCCTGCAGCCGGCGCGAACGGCGTTTTCTTTCCCAGATGACGATGCCCGTCACCGACAGCATGGCCACCATCAGCCCCATGAAGGACATCAAAATGCGCCCCGGCAAGCCGAGGATGCGGCCCGAGTGCAGGGGGAATTGCAGTTGCACGAAGACGTCGGCGGCCGTGCCTTCCCAGGGCTTGTGCTGGCCGATGATGCTGCCGTCCATGCCATCGACGTACAGGTTCGACAGGCCCATGCCGGCCGCGCCGAATTCGTCGGCCGGGTCGAAGAAGGAGACGTTGTAGAAGGAATAATTTCCGCCATAATAAATGCCGCCGATGGGGGCCGCGATGCCGCGATGTTTAGCTTGCTTTTTCGCAATGTCTACTGCCTGCTCGAAGCCGATCACGGGCGTGATATACGTGCCGTAGGGTGCCGGCGTCTGCGTTTCGTATGGTCCCGGCGTGGTGGTGGAAACGAGCGACATGAGGGGATAAAACACTTCGCGGTACAGGTTCAGCGAGAACGAGGTAAACGCCACGACGGCGATGATGGCCCATACCCACAGGCCGCCCGCGCGGTGCAAATCGAAATTGAGCTTGTAGCCGCCGGCCGCCCAGCGCACCACCCACGACGGTTTCCAGCGCTGCCACCAGTTGGCGGCGTCGCGGTGGCGTGGTGCATCAAGCCGTTCGCGCAAACGGCGCGGCGTCGTCAGGTAAAACGCCACCATGCTGTCGAGCAGCCAGATCAGGGCGACGCTCCCCATCAGCCAGTAGCCCCAGCGGTCCGTGCCCCAGAAGGCGGGTACGTGCAGGCTGTAGTGCAGATGGCGTAAAAACGGCATCAGGCTGCGGCGCGACAGGGAAATGGCCGTCGAATCGCGCGTGCCGGTGATGTGCCCCGTGACGGGGTCGATGTAGACGGTGTTGTAGTCGAGCACGAACGGCGTGTTCGTGCTCGGGTCGGTGAGCGGGCGCACCATGAAGGCGGCCGCATGGCCTTCTTCCAGGCCCAGGGTCATGTAATTGACTTCCACGCGCGGGTCGGCGGCAGCCACCTTTCGCGCCAGCGCACATGGTTGCTGCAGGGGGCCGCGGCCCGGCGTGTCCATGATGTCGGCGTTGAGCCATTCATCGAGTTCATGGTCCCACGACGTGACGGCGCCCGTGAGGCCCGCGACGATGAGGAAGAGGGCGATGGTCAGGCCAGCCCAGCGGTGTATGACAGTCCAGAAAGCGCGCATGCGGTACAAACCTTCAACATGAAACCGGCTTGTTGCGGCCAGCGTGCGCCATGGCGGTGCACTGGGAAAACCAGGCACACGCCTGGTAATTTGATAATGGGAATCGTTCTCATTATCCGCCGTGGCATGGCATTTGTCCAGCACCAATGGTGTTGCCCAGGGTCAAATGGCGCATGCTAAGATGTTAAGTAAGCCCCAATAAATTATTGTGATTTCTGACTTCCATAACCGCCGCTCTGCGGCGTTGCCCACTGTTAGCAGTGCCTGGCAAGAAGTTAATTTACATTCCATGTGGAAATATTCAGGACAAAACAGGCATGCGCATAGAAGACCGTAACAATGTCCGCGTGAGCGAATGCAGCGCTGGGCCACAGGCGGGCGCGGCCACCACGATGGTGTTCATGCACGGCTTCGGCTGCGACCAAACCATGTGGCGCTACCTGGAACCGCTGTTTCGTCCGTGCTACCGCACCGTGCTGTTCGACCTGGTCGGCAGCGGTGGGTCGGACCTCAGTGCCTATGATGTCGATAGCTACGCGCGGCTCGACGCGCATGGCGCCGATTTGCGGCAAGTTATTCATGCCGTCGGCGGCGGCCCCGTGATTTGCGTCAGCCATTCCGTCAGCGCCATGAGTGCCTTGCTGGCGACCATTGCCGAGCCGGGGCTGTTCTCCGCGCAAGTCATGCTGGCGCCGTCGCCCTGCTATATTGATGACGCGGCCACCGGTTACCGGGGCGGCTTCAGCCGTGCCGATATCGACGACTTGCTCGATGCCATGGATAGCAACTACCTGGGCTGGTCCGCCAGTATGGCGCCGGCCATCATGGGCGCGTCCGGGCAGCCGGCGCTGGGAGAAGACCTGGCGAACAGCTTTTGCCGCACGGATCCCGTCATTGCCCGGCATTTCGCGCAAGCCACGTTCCTGTCCGATCACCGCGCCACCTTGCCGCGCAACAGCACGCCGGCCCTGATCGTGCAATGCAGCGATGACTTCATCGCGCCGCTGCCCGTGGGAGATTATTTGCGCGAAATGTTGCCGCACAGCCGCCTGCACGTGGTCGAGAACATGGGCCATTGCCCGCACATGAGCGCGCCCGATGCCAGTTACCGGGCCATACGCCACTTTCTCGACGGCCTGCACCTGTAATGCGCGACACGATGCCTTCCTTGCCTGATACCAACACCTTGTTCCAGCATGCCGCTTGCGGTTTGCTGCTGTGCACGGCCGACGGTACCATCGTGCAGGCGAACGCCACCTTTTGTGGCTGGCTCGGCTATGGCGCCAGGGAATTGCTTGGGAAAAAGAAACTGCAGGACTTGCTGACCATCGGCGGGCGCATGTTCCACCAGACGCACTGGCTGCCGCTGATGCAGGTGCAGGGCAGCGTGTCGGAAATCCTGCTCGACATGCGCCAGCGCCAGGGCCAGTCCATCCCCATGCTGTTCAATGCCGTGCGGCGCGTGCACGAGGGCGTGCGTTATGACGAGGTCGCCGTCTTTGTCGCTAGCGACCGGCGCAAATACGAGCAGCAGCTGCAACTGGCGCGCAAGGAGGCCGGCGAGCTCAACGAGCAGCTGGCGGCCGCCGACCGGCGCAAGGACGAATTCCTGGCGACCCTGGCGCACGAGCTGCGCAACCCGCTGGCGCCGATGCGCAATGTGCTGGAAGTGCTGCGGCTGGTGCAGCTGGACGACCCGCAGCTGCGCTGGGCGCGCGACGTGCTGGGCCGCCAGATTGGCCACATGACGCACCTGGTCGACGACCTGACGGAAGTGTCGCGCATCACGCGGGGCCGTCTGGAGTTGCGCCGCGCCAGCGTGGAACTGGCGCCCGTGGTGGACGCGGCCCTGCACAGCGTCGCCGAGCTGGCGGCGCAGTCCGGCCACAAGGTGCACGTGGAGCAATGGCCCCAGCCCATCTGGCTCGACGCCGACGCCACGCGCCTGGCGCAGATGATCTCCAACCTGCTGACCAACGCCGTCAAGTACACGCCCGCCAACGGTGTCATCTGGCTGGACGTGGCATGCACGCAACACGAGGTGCGCATTAGCGTGCGCGACTCGGGCATCGGCATCGCGCCCGAGCACCTGGACAAGGTGTTCGACCTGATTTCGCAGCTGGAGCCGGCCCTGTCGCGCGCCCAGGGCGGCCTGGGTATCGGCCTGTCGCTGGTGCGGGGACTGGCCGAATTGCATGGCGGCAGCATCAGCGCACACAGCGCTGGCGTGGGTCAAGGCAGCACCTTCGAACTGCGTTTGCCGCTGTCGGCCGTGCCGCTGCAGGCGCCCGCGCCCGTGGAGCGCCGCCTGCTGACCGGCACGCGCGAGGGCAGCGTGCTGGTGATCGACGATAGCGCCGATGCGGCCGAAAGCCTGGCGCTGGCGCTCGATATCCTCGGCTATGAAGTACGCACGGCCTATGATGGCGAGGCAGGTATTGCGGCAGCGCAAACCTTCATGCCGCAAGTGATATTGCTCGACATCGGCTTGCCGCACATGAATGGCTACGAGGTGGCGAGACTGTTGCGCAGCGAACCCTGCGGCAAGGATGCCATCCTCGTGGCCGTCACGGGCTGGGGCCAGGACAAGGACCGCCAGATGGCGTCCGATGCGGGCTTTGATTTGCACCTGACCAAGCCCGTGGATTTTTACGAGCTCGATGCAGCGCTGCAAAAGATGCTGCAGGCGCGATGAAAAGAATATGAGCAAATGGATGTGATGGAACAACTGACAGAACTTGAACTTGCCGTTTTCCAGCTGCGCATGGGTTTTGGCCAGGCGGACCGCTGCGTGGACTGGGCCGTGGAGCGCTTGCGCCTGGACCAGGAAGGCGACGACCTGGAGGTCGTGCTGCTGGCCAGCGCCCGAGGCGCCGATGAAGTGCTGCCGCTGGCGGATGTGATTCTCGAGCGCTACCGGGGCGAGCAACGGCTTGACGACCAGTTCCTGGCGGGCAAATACATCGTTGAGTTGCGCGCCGCCTGCCTGACGGGGCGGGAAAGCGTGTCGTCGCTCGATGCCATCTTTACCCGCCTGTATCCGGCGCTCGATTATCCCGACTGGCTGGTCATGCTGAGCCGCAATTGCGAATATGCGACGGACGTGGCCGATTTTGAACAGCCGTTCGAGCGGGAGTTCGCATACATCGCGCGTCTATGGGCCGAAGCCGGTAGTACTGCCGAGTTTGAGCAGCGCTATTCCCGCGTGACGTCGAACGGGCACGGCTAGCTGCTGACCCGCCCGGCGGCCGCATGCTGAACCGTTCAAGCCGGCTGCGCGCCGCCCACATTACGGCTGCGGTTTTCCACCAGCACGGAAATGCCCAGCACGACGATGCCGCCGCAGGCCAGCATGGCGCCGACCCATCCCGTCGAGCGCAAGCCCATGCCCATGGCGATGGCGATGCCGCCGGCCCAGGCGCCCAGGGCGTTGGCGATGTTGAAGGCAGAATGGTTGAGGGCGGCAGCCACCGTTTGCGCGTCGCCGGCCACGTCCATCAGCCGCGTTTGCACGGCGGGGGCGACGGCGATGCCGGCGCCGATGGCGAACAGGTTGATCGCGGTCAACCAGACATTGCTGCTGGTATAAGTAAACGCGGCCAGCGCGGCCACGTTCCACAACAGCACGCCGAAGATGGTCCACAGGCGCGAGCGGTCGGCCAGCCAGCCGCCGATCAGGTTACCCAAGGTCATGCCGACACCGATGATGGCCAGCAAGATGGAGATCACCAGCGGTGACACTTTCGTGATTTCCAGCAAGGTGGGCGTGATGAAGGTGTAGACGGCGAACATGCCGCCGAAGCCGATCGCCACCATCAGCAGGGTCAGCCACACCTGCAGGCGGCGGAACACGCCCAGCTCGCGGCGCGGGCTGGAATCCCCGGCAGCGACCATGGGCACGAAGATGCGCACCATCAGCATGGTCAGCAAGCCCAGCGCGGCGACCAGCAAGAAGGCCGAGCGCCAGCCCAGAGTCTGGCCGATGTACGTGGCCAGCGGCACGCCGAAGATGTTGGCCACGGTCAAACCCATCAAGACACGGGCGACAGCCTGTCCCCGTTTGTCCGGTTCGGCCAGCGCGGCCGCCACCAGGGCTGCCACGCCAAAATACGCGCCGTGCGGGATGCCGGCGACGAAGCGGGTGACGACCAGCAAGCCATAGTTGGGGGCGATGGCGCTGAGCAAGTTGCCGCCAGCGAACATCAGCATCAGGCAGATCAGCATCAGCCGGCGCGGCATGCGCGCCAGGAAGATGGTGATTAATGGTGCGCCGATGACTACGCCCAGCGCGTAGGCGCTGATCATGTGGCTCATCTGCGGCAAGGTCGTGCCCAGGTCGTCGGCCACCACGGGCAAGATGCTCATGGAGGCGAATTCGCCCGTGCCGATGGCGAGGCCGCCGATGGCCAGGGCCAGGTCGGCATAGCCAGCGCCAAAAGGCGCAGTGACGCGCGGAATCAGGGGATCTACGGAGGCGTGCATGTGCTTGTTAGTTGGGTAAAGAATGACAGGGTGGAGCGGCGCGCTGTGGCCAGGCCGCAGGCGGCAATGCGCAACCAGAGTCGATGGCCGGCAAGTATATTTTCGGGCTATAAGAACTGCCCAAAGACAACATTGTAAAAGATTCGGGCAAGCTCTGCTGGCTGATGGCTACAATTTGCTGCATTGCACACGGCAGCGCTTGCACTATTTGTTAACGATAACACGGAATGCGCGTGATTCCGCCACGGGGCAAGCGAAAAAAAGCTGGCGGTGGCGGCGTGGCCTGCGTTGCGTGTTATTTTGCCAATGATTGCCGCAGCGCTTGCAGGGCCGCTACATAGATGCCGTGGAACAGGCCCGTCACTTCCTGCTCGCTCAGGCCCACGGGCGTGAAGCGGCCGGACCAGGTGACCCGTGCGCCAGCGCTGCCAGCGAGGGGCGCCACCCGCAGGGTCGACAGGTAATCGGTGGCGGGAAGCGGCGCTTGCAGAGTCGAATAGCTGTCGCTGCGCGCCCCGTTGTTGTACATTTCCCGTTGCTCGACGATGACGTCGCCGGCCGGCTTTGCCAGATGGCGGATGCGGCCCCCGTCGCTGAAGGTGCTGCGGGGAATCTAGGGCAGCCGGTCCGGCAGCGAGTTGACGCGGCCAATCAGTTGCCATCCTTGCGCCATGCCCGCCGCGCACCCGCTGGCGCACCAGGCCGACCGCGCGCCGCCGGACCTGGCGGGCCAGGAATGGATTGCCGTGCTGCACAAGGAAAGCGGCTTGAAACACGATAATTCCGTCGCCGCCTGCGCGCGCGCCGGTTTTACGCCCGATATCCGCCTGGAAGCCACGGAACCGCTGACGGCGCTGGGCCCGGTGGCGGGCGGGCTGGGCATGGCCATGATCCAGCACAGTCTGCCCCAGCACGCGCCGGCCGGCGTGGTGGTGCGCGACTTGCCGTGGTTCAGTTACCGCACGCCGCTGTGGTTGGCCTGGCGCAAGGTGGATTTGCGCCCGCTGGCGGGGATTTCCCGCCCAACCCAGTTGCAGCAGGCGGGCGTAGCCGTCTAGATTTTCCTGGCGTGCTTCAAGTGCAAGGGCAGCCACCACCACATGCAAATGATGAGTGACCCCATCAGCGTGCAAGCGACGATGCCCGCGATGTGGCCGAACACTTCCGACATCACCAGATTGGTGCCGAGAATGAACGCCATTGCCAGCGACAGCGCCCCCGCCATCATGATGCGGTCGGCCACGCGCTTGAAGCGTTCGCGGTCTTGCAGGGGGCGCATGACGCGGTGCTGGATGGCTGGCGCGCTGAGCAGCACCAAGCTGGTCATGGAGAGGAAAAACGTCAGCAGGAAGACGATTTTTTCCGCCTGCACGATCTTTGCAAAACCGCCGTTGAAGGGCAGGATGATGAGGAAGGCCGTCAGCATCTGCGCTCCCGGCAGCAGGATGCGCAATTCGCTGAGCAGGTCGGACAAGTCGCCTTCCTCGCCGGGCTGGCTATTTTCGGCGGATGGCGGGGCGTGCGGCATCGCGGCTGTCCTGATGGTGGCGAGGCGTCCAGTCTACGCGCACGCGGCACGCCTGACTGTGGCCCGGCGCACTTTCAGTCGCATTGCGTGATGCGTAGACGCAAGCGCCACAGGGGCGACGAGACGATGGGCGTGGCGCTATGCGAGGCGTCATGGCCGCACTGGCCGCAACTGTGGCGCCGGTGCGGCGCCAGCGCGAAGCTGCCCAGGTCCAGGTGCGGGTGGCCGCAGCGGGCGCAGTCGCTGCAGTCCAGCGGCGTGCCCACCTGCAAGGCGGCGGCGTAGGCGTGCGCGGCCGGCGGCGTGACATTGAGCTGCACCATGTCGGAAGGAAACACGCCGGGCAGGGCGCGGCAGTCGATGGCCAGCGCAGGCAGGTCGCGGCTGAACAGGGCGCCGCCCTCATCGGCCCGGGCGCGCAGTTGCACCAAGCCATCGGGGCCCAGGCGCAAGGTGGTGGCGTGAAACTGCATGGGGTCGAATAGTTCCGGATACAGCACATAGCCCATGGGGCTGGCGTGCTGGCGGCAACGCATCTGCCGCGTGGCCTGCCAGTCGGCCAGGTCGGCCTGCGTGCCCCAGTAGCACTGATGCGTGCGGCACCAGTGGCGCGCCGCGCCATTGCGAAACTTTCCGGCGGGCAGCAGCTCGCACAGGATGATGGCGTCCAGTCCCGAACCGGCGCGAAAGTGGCCCGTGATGTGCGAGGTGGTGACGGCAAGATGGCCTGTGCTCGCTTGCAAAGGCCAGCAGATGCCGGGCAGGGTCAGCGGCGTGGCGAATGGCGTGCTCAATGGCGCCTCCGCGTGGCTAGCAGCTTGCCAGCCGATAGTGGGCCGGAATGAAAAAACCCGCCGACTGGGACGGGCTGTGCTGACGGGAATGCCAGGGGCATGGCCCGGTCTATTCTTCCGTATCGGCCAGGGTGACGATGGCGCGCGCCCACTTCGCGTATTTCAGGTTCGCCAGATCGCGCACGGTCTTGATGTTGAACGCTTGCTTGAGCAGCTCCGCATCCTTCTCGTTCACGCCTTGCAGGGCATCGACGGGCGCATCAGCGATTTCCTTGAACGTTGTTTTTTCGTAGGCTTTGTCTATCGCTTTATTGATGTTCATGTGTTGATACTCCTCAGTAAGTAGGAAAAATTATTCTACACGGTTTTGCGAAGCGTCATTTTGCGCTTGCATGTTGTGCCGAACTAAATATGATGGAGGTGGGTGGCTCGACAGTGAGTCAGTCCAAGCGCTCTCCGAAAAATTGCAATTATAGCATTTTTATTATCCATAGTATAATGTTTTCCATGGGTAGAATGGTCTGCGCCATGCCGAACGCCGCAGTCACGCGGCACGAATCGATAGCGTTCAGGAGAATACGATGAGTTTGCTGGATCAACTTGCAGGACAAGCGATGAGCGCTTTGGGTAACAAGGGCGCGGATGGGGAAGCGCCATCGGGATTGATGGCCAGTGTGATGGACCTGGTGAACCAGCATGGCGGCTTGCCCGGCCTGCTGCAGAAATTCCAGGAAAGCGGCCTGGGCGACCAGGTGGCCAGTTGGATCGGCAGCGGCGCCAATGCGCCCGTTTCCGGCGAGCAGATCAAGGATGCGCTGGGCGCCGACACGATCACCCAGATCGCTGAAAAAGCGGGCGTCGCCCCGGAGGCGGCCTCGGGCGGCCTGGCTGCCTTGCTGCCCCAGCTGATCGACAAGCTGACGCCGAACGGTCAAGTGCCAGAAGGCAATGACCTCGTCAGTCAGGGTTTGAATATGCTCAAGGGTAAGATCTTCGGTTAATACAGCCGATGCAACAACAAAAAACCTCGCAGCGATACGAGGTTTTTTTGCTTTCAGGCGGCTGCCATCAGGCCGAAACGCTGAGGTTCGCTGGTCAGCCTTGCCGTGCTCCCCTCCACCAGATATGAGCAATAGCGGCGCCGCTCGGCAATGCCGCCGCGCCGTTCCATCAGCTCGCCCAGCATGGCGACGGCATCGGTGGCCATCTTTTGCACGGGCTGGCGCAGTGTGGTGATGTCGTAGCTGAGCCAGCCGGATGCTTCCAGCGCGTCGAAGCCGGCCACCGACATCTGCAGCGGCACCTGGATGCCCATCTGGTGGCGCGCCGTGTCCAGGCAGCCGATGGCCATGATGTCGTTGCCGCAAATGACGGCGTCCGGTACGCGGCCCAGGCGGTCGATGACCTTGCGCAAGCCCCGTCCGCCGCTGGCGTAATCGTAGTTGCCGCTGACGACGATGGGCGCGGGCAAACCCAGCGTGAATAGCCGGTCGAGCACGCCGGCCTTGCGTTCCTGCGCGACGGCCGAGTCGCCGGGGCCGTCGATGATGGCGAATTGGCGGTGGCCCGCCTCGGCCAGGCGCGACACGAGCAGGCGCGCCGCTTCGCCCTGGTCGCACAGCACGGCATGCACGGCATGCTCGCGGGGGCTGCGGTTGAATAGCACCAGCGGCACGTCGCGCCGGCCGAATTCGGCCATCTGCTGGTCCGACAGGTAGGCGGCCACGACCGCGCCATCGACCTGGTATTGCCACACATCGTTCAAGACTTTGCCGATGTCCGCTTCGCGCTCCAGTGTAAATAGCAATAAACGTTTGCCCTGGCGGGCGATTTGCTGGCTCAGGTCGGACAACACTTGCGGATAGTACAAATTGGCCAGGTTGGAAATGATGACGGCCACCAGGTTCGAGCGCCGCGTGATCAGGCTGCGCGCGGCCGCGTTGGGGATGTAATCGAGGATGATGGCCGCCTGCATGACCTTGGCGTGGGTGGCAGGCGAGATGCTGGCGTCGGGCTTGAAGCAGCGCGACACGGCCGATTGCGACACGCCGGCCACCAGGGCCACGTCATACGAGGTTACGCGCCGCCCGGCACCGGGGATGGGGCGGGTGGCGGTGCTGGGTGTCCGAGCTGCAGTATTCTTTTTTCGCATATTGGTCTGGCAAGCAAGCTGTCTCAAAGTATTCCTGCAGGCGCGGCCGCTTGTGGCGGCCTGGGCGGGCAGAATGAGCATAGCGCAAAAGATTTTCGCTTGGCAATATTCCATGCTTATTCACGCTTATTGTTCATGTTGCAAAAATATGCCTTCATAACAAGTGCCATGCCTGCTCCTCTAGTGTAGTGCTTCGTTATTCTTTGAACTAAGCCTCCGATTGGCACGGATCACTTTTTGCAGGATGTCGTTAGCCTTGGCGGTCCATACAAACGGCTTCGGATTCTGATTATGGGCCGCAATATATTCATGGATTGCGACGGTCAGTTCATGGACGCTACGAAAGACTCCGCGCTGGAGTCGATCCGTTGTCAAACTGCGGAAGAAGCGCTCGACCATGTTGAGCCAGGAGGCGGACGTCGGCGTG
>NZ_PEBS01000074.1 GCF_002869965.1 Janthinobacterium sp. ROICE36 | reverse complement strand
TTCCCGTGCCGATGGCTTTCCACAGCTTCGGTGGCTGGAAGCGCAGCCTGTTTGGCGACCACCACGCGCATGGCCCGGAATCGGTGCGTTTCTACACCAAGCAGAAGGCCGTCACGCAGCGCTGGCCCGCCTCGACAGCTGCAGGCGCCGAATTTGCCATGCCGACCTTGAAGTAAAACTGTCTGGTTCGCTTCTTGCTTACTGCAATGGTTAATTATTTAGCCATTGCAGATTGCTCCCATGACGTCCAGCCGTACCCAGCCTTTGCGCATTGTTGTCGTCAACACTATTGTCGAGCACGGCGTGCACGAGAATGCGGCATTGGCTGCCCAAGTGCTGCGCGACAATGCCTTGCGCATCGGCTTGCTGGAATCGGGCTTTGACATCGTCGCCTCCCTGCCAGCCGACCTCTACCTTCCTGAACGCATCGCGCAACTGCAGCCCGACCTCATCATCATCGACGCGGAATCGGATGCGCGCGATGTGCTTGAACACATCGTCATCGCCACGCGCGACGAGCGCCGTCCCATCGTGCTGTTTACGGAAGACGGCGCAACGGCCAGCATCGACGCGGCCATGGCGGCCGGCGTGTCCGCCTATATCGTCGCCGGCTTGCAGGCCGAGCGCATCTTGCCCGTCCTGAACGTGGCGCTGGCGCGCTTCCGCCAGGAAGAAAAATTGCGCGCCGAATTGCTCGACACGCGGCACAAGTTGTTTGAGCGCAAGGTGGTCGAACGGGCCAAGGGCTTGTTGATGACGCATCATGGCTTGACGGAAGAGCAGGCTTACCAGCGGCTGCGCAGCATGGCCATGAATAAAAAGCTGAAACTGGCGGACATTGCCCAACGCATCCTCGATGTGGAGGACTTGCTGGGATGAAGCGTCCATTTCCTGACACATGCTGGTGCAGCGCACCATTCCGGTGCGTTTCCATCCTCCATGAACCGGGCATGCACGGGCACGTTCCTTGCTGCTGGACGGGGAGAGCCTTGCCCACAGTGGCGCGGAATAACAGTACTTATCAGCAAGGAATGGTATGACAGAGCAAGCGGGCGCCCATGCCCAGGTGATGCGGTCCCTGCAGCCGGAAAAACAGACGCTACGCATCGGCTACCTGCCGCTGAGCGATTGCGCCTCGCTGGTGATGGCCTCAAAGCTGGGCCTGGACGAGAAATATGGTATCAAGATCGAATTGAGCCGGGAGATGTCGTGGGCCGGCGTGCGCGACAAATTGAATAAGGGCGAACTCCACGCCGCCCACGTGTTGTACGGTCTCGTGTATGGCGTGCAGATGGGCATAGGCGGTCAACAGCACGACATGGCCATATTGATGAATCTTAATCACAGCGGCCAGGCCGTCACCGTGTCGGCGGCGCTGGCACGCGAGGGCGCCCACGATGGTCCCACACTGGCGCGTCACATGCGCGCGGCGGCGCGGCCATTTGCGTTTGCGCATACTTTCCCGACCGGCAACCACGCGATGCTGCTGCAATACTGGTTGGCCGCGCATGGCATCGATCCGCTGCGCGACGCGCGCGTGATGACGGTGCCGCCATCGCAGATGGTGGCAGCCTTGCGCGCGGGCCAGATGGATGGCTTTTGCGCGGGCGAACCGTGGGGCTACAAGGCCATCGTCGATGGCGTGGGTGTGACGGCCACCACCAGCGGCGCCATCTGGCCCGACCATCCGGGCAAGGTGCTGGGCACCAGCGCCGCGTTTGCGCAGCAGCATCCGAATAGCTGCCGCGCCCTGATCGCCGCCGTGCTCGAGGCGGGCCGCTGGATCGACGCCAGCGACGCCAACCGGCTGGCCATGGCGACCACCCTGGCCGAGCCCGCTTATCTGAATACGCCGCAGGAAACGCTGGCGCCGCGCATTCTCGGCCATTATCAGGATGGCCTGGGCAAGACCTGGGACGAGGCGCACGGTTTGAAGTTTTACCGGGACGGCGCCGTCAACTTCCCCTACCTGTCTGACGGCATGTGGTTCATGACCCAGCACCGGCGCTGGGGCTTGCTGCGCGACGAACCCGATTACCTGGCGGTGGCCAGGCAAGTCAATCGCCTCGACCTGTATCGCCAGGCGGCGGAAATGACGGCCACGCCCTTGCCGGCATCCGCCATGCGCCATTCGACCCTGTGCGACGGCGTCGTGTGGGATGGCAGCGCGCCGGAAGCGTACGCGGCGTCGTTTGCCATCGGCCACTTTTTTTAATGGGAGATTTCATCATGGCACAACAAGGAAGCGTGACCCTGGTCGGCGCCGGTCCCGGCGACCCGGACCTGCTGACCATCAAGGCAGCAAAGGCCATCGCACGGGCCGACGTGGTGCTGATCGACGACCTCGTCAACCCGGCCATCCTCGCGCATGCGGCGCCCGGGGTGCGCGTGGTCGAGGTGGGCAAGCGGGGCGGCTGCGCGTCCACGCCGCAAGCCTTCATCGAACGCCTGATGCTGGCTGAAGCCCGCGCCGGCCTGCACGTGGTGCGCCTGAAGGGGGGCGATCCGTATTTGTTCGGGCGCGGCGGCGAAGAGCGCGCCTACCTGCGCAGCCACGGCGTGGCCGTCGAGGTGATACCCGGCATCAGCAGCGGCCTGGCGGCACCAATGGCCATCGGCGTACCGCTGACGCACCGCAGCTGGAGCCAGGGCGCGATCTTCGTCACGGGCCATGGCAAGGATAGCGCCTCGGAGCCGAACTGGGCGGCATTGGCGCAAAGCGGCCTGACCCTGGTCATCTATATGGGCGTGGCGCGGGTGGCGGCCATCCAGGCGGGCTTGCTGGCCGGCGGCATGGCGGCCGGCACGCCCGTGGCCGTGGTGCAATCGGCCAGCCTGCCGGCGCAACGCCAGTTGCTGAGTACTTTGCACGCCTTGCCGCACGATGTGCTGACCAGCGGCCTGGGCAGTCCCAGCATCATCGTCGTGGGTGAGGTGGTGCGCTGCGCCGATGCCTGGGATGAGCATGGCGCCGACACCTTGCTGGCCGCCGTCGGACGCTAGCGTATCGGCAGCGCCACGGGACGGATGGGCGCCGCGTCGCCGCCACGGAATTTCAAGGAGGCGCCGATGAAGGCAAACTGGTAGACCTTGTCGCGCGACAAGGCTTCCAGGTCGACCAGTTCCAGGATGGGCGTGCCCTGCTGCGCCAGCAGATAGGTGTGCACGGGCAGGTAATTGCCCGCCACTTCGGAGGGAAACGCCTCGAAACTGAGGTTGTCCGCCCCTACCACCATGGCGCCGCCATCTTCCACGAGGAATGCCGCCGCATCGAGCGACAGGCCGGGCGGATTCGCCATGTACGCTTGCGCTTGCGCATAGTGCTGCATGCGGCCCGTGCGTATCAGCACCACGTCACCCTTTTCCAGTGCGATCTTCTGCTGGGCCAGCGCCGCGCGCAAGTCTTGCCGCGTGACCCGGTAACTGTCGGGCAGCTGTGACAGTCCCTTGGCCACGGCCACGTCGATCAGCACGCCGCGCGCGACGATGGGCGGCAGTTTTTCCGCGCCCGTCACGGTCCAGCCACGGTCGCCCAGGTAGTGTTCTTGCGTAAATCCGTTCCAGATCTTGCCGTTCAAGCCAAAGTGGTTGAGGGCGTCGATATGCGTGCCCATGTGCGCATACATGGACACGGCCGACCCCGTGTAACTGACGTGGCGGTTCATCTGTTCACCCACCTGCATCGAGTCTGCCACCACATTGCCCTTCGGCGTGTGCGTCATCCACATCTGGTAGGGCGGATCGCCGGCCGCTTGCCAGCTGGGCATGCCGATATGGAAATCGACGGCCAGGTCATAGCTTTTGCCGCCGTCGATGCGCGCCAGGATGGCGGCGCGCGAGGCCGGCGTCATCAGGTTCAGGCGGCCGATCTCGTCTTTCGGGCCCCAGGGGCTGATACCCACTTCAGGCGGGGCGGCGGCCTGCGTCGTTCCTGCCAGCAGCGCCAGCAGCAGGGTAGTCAGGGTGGCAGATGGTTTGAACATGCGGTAGTCCTTGCGTGACATGAATGAAGAAGTCACCATCATATTGTTTTTTATTTGTATGATAATCAGCGATAAAATAATAAGATATTCAACTGTAGGGAAAAAATCATGGATGTCCTGGCGCATATGCGCGTGTTTCGCAAGGTGGTCGAACGCGACAGCTTCAGCAAGGCGGCGCAGGACCTGAACCAGTCGGCGGCGGCCATCAGCAAGCAGGTGCGCCAGCTGGAGGCGCGCCTGGGCACCGTGCTGCTGGTGCGCACCACGCGGCGCATGAGCCTGTCGGACGGCGGACGCGCCTACTATATTGAATGCTGCCGCCTGCTCGACGAAGTCGATGCGCTGGAACTGACCACGCGCGGCTGCGCTGGCAAGGTGGCGGGGCGGCTGCGCGTGAATGCGCCACTGTCGTTTGGCCTGAAAGTGCTGTCGCCGCTGTTGCCGGACTTCATGGCCCGCTATCCGCAAGTCAACATTGAAATGACCCTGGACGACCGCCTGCGCGACGTGGTGGCCGAGGGCTATGACGTGTCGTTGCGCATCCGCGCCGCGCTGGCCGATTCGACCCTGGTGGCGCGCCGCCTGGGCGATGTCGAGCAGATGATCTGCGCGGCGCCCGCCTACCTGGCGCGGCGCGGCACGCCCCGGCAGGCGCAGGATTTGCACGGCCACGATTGCCTGGCCTACCGCCTGGCCGACAGTCCCGGCATCTGGCAGCTGGCCGGCCCGGAAGGGGCGAGCAGCATCGTCCTGCCCGTGCGCTTTTCCGCCGACAGCAGCCTGCTGCTGGCCGATATGCTGGTGGCGGGCATCGGCGTGGGCGCGCTGCCGTCCTTCGTCGCCGCGCCCCTGCTGGCCAGCGGCACCCTGGTGCGCGTGCTGCCGTTGCATGGCATGGCCAGGCGCGGCGTGTATGCGTTGATGCCCGATGGACGCCACGTGCAGGAAAAAGTGCGCGCCTTTTGCGACTTCCTGGCCGGGGCGCTGCAGGCGGCATAGGCGTTGGGTGTTTTCCAGTGCAACCATAGTGCGCGCTTTTTTTCTTCCACAAGCGCGTCGGGCAAGGGCTTTGACAGTATCCTCGTACCTGTCGGGTGGCCTGTGCCGCACATTCGAGGAACCGGAATAAGCGATTGACAATGCACACTTTGAGCAAGGGCGGGATGGTAGCGGGCATCAGGATCTGGGCGGGTGGCCTGCTGCTGGCGTTGGCGGTGGGCGGCGCCCTGTATGCGGGCGCGGCGCGCACGGTCAATGACGACGCCGAACAGCGTTTCGACAATCTCACGTACGGCGCCCAGCATAGCCTGGCCACGCGCGTAAAAAGTTATTCCGACTTGCTGCGTGGCCTCGAAGCGCTGTTTCGCACCAGCGAGCAGCTGACGCGACGCCAGTTCCATGATTACGTGGCCGGCCTCGATATCGTGCGCCAGTTCCCCGCCATCGAATCGGTCAATTATGCGGTGGCGCTGACGCAGGCGCAGCGCGCGGCCTATGTCGCCGATGTGCGCCGTGACACCGGCCTGGCGTCGCGCGGCTATCCTGCATTCACCATCCGGCCGGCCGGCGAGCGGCCGGAATACACGGTGCTCACTTACCTGGAACCCGATTCCCTGCTGGCCGAACGCATGGGCGTCGATATCGGCGCCAACCCGCTGGTGGCGCAAGCCCTGGCGCAGGCGCGCGACAGCGGCGAAGTGAGCGCCTCGGGGCAGGTGATCATGATCAAGGGGCCGCCCGCGCATGTGGGCCTGGGCATGCGCTTGCCCGTGTACCGCAATGGCATGCCACAAGGCAGCGTGGCCGAGCGCCGCGCCGCCTACCAGGGCTCCGTGGGCATCGGCTTTGGCGTGGCGCAGCTGGTGCACAGCGCGCTCGAACACAGCGCCCTGGAGCCGCTGCACCTGACCCTGTACAGCGCCGCTGACCCTCTGCCTGCCGATGGGGTATGGCGCGTCACGCCGCAGGACCGCCTGCTGTTCAATGACGATGGCGACCTGGCGGCGGCGCCGCCGCAACCGGGCAGCGATGCCGCTTATTTCGACGAGGTGCTGCCGGTGGCTTACCAGGGAGGCCTTTGGAAAGCCCATTTCCGCGTGCGCAAGGCGGAACTGTACAGCCCCTTCGACCGCTATTTCCCGTGGCTGGCGCTGGCCGTCGGCGTGGCCGGCACCCTGCTCGTTTATGGCTATATCTTTACCCTGTACCGTTCGCGCCGTAACGCGGTGGAGCAGCGTACCCTGCTCGATACGGTACTCGACAGCGTCGATGCCTACGTCTACATGAAGGATGCTGACCTGCGCTACCGCTACGTGAATGCGCGCACGGCGAAGATACTGGGCCGCTCGGCGGAGCAGTTGATCGGCCGTCAGGATGGCGAGTTGATGCTCGGCGATGCGGCCGCCGCTGCGCAGCTGACCGAACGCCAGGTCTTCGACAGCGGCGCCAAGTTCGTCGGCGAAGAGCGCTTCGTCGATGCGCAGGGCCAGGTGCATCACCTGTGGAGCGTGAAGGTGCCGCTGGGCTTGCCAGGTCCCGTCACGGGCCTGATCGGCCTGTCCACCGACGTGACGGAATTGCATCGCCTGAAGGAAGAGGCCGACGCGGCCAGTCAGGCCAAGAGCGACTTCCTGTCGAACATGAGCCATGAAATCCGCACGCCGATGAACAGCATCATCGGCATGGCACACCTGGCGCTGAAATCGGTGGCCGACGCGCGCCAGCGTGATTATCTGCAGAAAATCTTCCATTCGGGCCAGCATTTGCTGGGCCTGATCAACGACATCCTCGATTTTTCCAAGATCGAGGCAGGCAAGCTGGAACTGGAAGTGCTGGACTTCCGTCTCGACACCCTGCTGGCGAACATCGCCAGCCAGCTCGGTGATGCGGCCGCCGTCAAGGGGTTGGCGCTGCAGTTCGATATCGCGGCCGAGCTGCCGCAGCGCTGGCGCGGCGATCCGCTGCGCCTGGAGCAGGTCTTGCTGAACCTGACCAGCAACGCCATCAAGTTTTCCGACAATGGCAGCATCATCGTGCGCGTGCGCCAGTCAGAGGAGCGCGGCAGCCACGCCATGCTGCGCTTCGAGGTGCAGGACCGCGGCATCGGCATGAAGCAGGAAGAGGTGGCGCAACTGTTCCGCTCCTTCCACCAGGCCGACCCCTCGACCACGCGCAAGTATGGCGGCAGCGGCCTGGGGCTGGTGATCAGCAAGCAGCTGGTTGAACTCATGGACGGCAAGGTGGGCGTGTACAGCCAGCCGGGCCAGGGCAGCACCTTCTGGTTCACGGCGCGCCTGGAGAAAAGCACGCAAGCGGGCGACGAGCGCATCGCCGAGGTGGAGCCCGAAGTATTGGGGGTGATCCGCGGCGCATCCATCCTGCTGGTGGAAGATAACGTCTTCAGCCAGCAGGTGGGCTGCGAATTGCTGGAGGATGCAGGCGCCACGGTCTGCGTCGCCTGCAATGGCCGCGAAGCACTGGAATTGCTGGCGCGCCAGCGCTACGACTGCGTGCTGATGGACGTGCAGATGCCCGAGATGGACGGCTTCGAGGCGACGCGCCGCATCCGCGCCGACCCGAAGCTCAGCGGCCTGCTGGTGATCGCCATGACGGCCAATGCGGGCAGCGAAGACCGCGCCCGCTGCCTGGCGGCGGGCATGGACGAATTCGTGACCAAGCCGATCGCCCCGAATCTGCTGTTTCACCTGCTGGCGAAATGGTTGCGCCTGCGCGGCGGCATCGGCCGTGCGCATGCGGGCGACAGCTTGGCGGCAGTGCCGAAAGCGCCGCCATCGGCTGCCTTGCTGGAATTGCGCGACACGGCCATCCTCGACCTGGCCACCCTGGCGCTGACGTTCAGCAATGACGCCGTGAAGATGCGCAAATACACCCAGCTGTTTCTCGATACGGCGCGCGACGGGATCGCCGAAATGGAGCAGGCCATGGCGCTGCAAGACCTGGGCCGCCTGGCCGACCTGGGGCACCGCAGCAAATCGTCGGCGCTGGCCGTGGGTGCCCATGCTTTCGCCAGCCTGTGCATGTCGATCGAACGCTTGCGCCTGGGCGGTGACCTGCAGCAGGCGCGCGCCTTGCTGGCGGCGCTGGAGCCGGCGCTGGCGCAGGTGGCAGAACAAATTTCACTGGAATTTGTCGCCAGCGACGCCCCCTGACGCAGGCAGCGGCGATAATAGGCGTTTGACGTCTCCGGCCACCGGGCCGGAGACGCGGCAACCCATCGGATCAGCATGCATACTCCCGTCACGCCCGGCCTCCTCATCCTGCATGGCAACCAGCTGGAACAGCTGCGCGCCGCCGTCTTCCAGTGGCTGCGCCAGCATCCGCTGGCGCCCCTGGAAACGGATATCTTCCTGGTGCAGTCGAACGGCGTGGCCGAATGGCTGAAGATCGCCCTGGCCGAGGAGATGGGCGTCTGCGCCGCCACGCGCATCGCCCTGCCGGCGCGCCTGCTGTGGGAAAGCTACCGGGGCATGCTGGGGCGCGAGCGCGTCCCGCGCGTGTCGCCGTTCGATAAATCCCCGCTGACCTGGCGTTTGATGCGTCTTTTACCCTCTTTGCTGGCCGAACCGGTCTTCGCGCCGCTGCGCTACTTCCTTGCCGATGGCGATAGTGAACGCCGGCTGCAACTGGCCGAGCGCCTGGCCGACCTGTTCGACCAATACCAGGTCTACCGCGCCGACTGGCTGGCCGATTGGGCTGCGGGGCGCGACCAGCTGCGCACGGCGGGCGGTGTAGCCGTCGCCTTGAAGGAAGACCAGCGCTGGCAGGCGCAGTTGTGGCGTGCCGTGGGCCTGGACGTCGACGTCTTCGAGCGCGAGACGGGCCGTGCCGACATCCACGACGCCTTCCTGGCGGCGATCGCCGCCGGCGAGCAGCCTGCCGGCAAGCTGCCGCGCCGCGTGGTGCTGTTTGGCGTATCGGCCCTGCCGTATCAGACCTTGCAGGCGCTGGCCGCGCTGGCGCGCCACACGCAGGTGGTGCTGGCCGTGCCCAACCCTTGCCAGTTTTACTGGGGCGACATCATCGACGGGCGCGACTTGCTGCGCGCGGAAAACAAGCGCCAGCGGCAGCGCAATGGCCGCGACCTGGCGCAGATTCCGCTCGAAGAACTGCATGCCCACAGCCATCCGCTGCTGGCCAGCTGGGGCAGGCAAGGGCGCGATTTCATCCGCATGCTTGACGAATTCGACGAACACGCGCAAGCCGAAGGACGCGACGACAGCCTGCGCATCGACCTGTTTGGCGAGGAAACGGGCGAGACCCTGCTGCAGCAGGTGCAGGTAGCCATCCGCGAACTGCGCCCGCTGGCCGAGCACGCGCAAACGCCGCCCGAGGCCGGCGACCGCTCGATTGAATTTCACGTGGCGCACAGCGTGCAGCGCGAAGTGGAAGTGCTGCACGACCAGCTGCTGGCCATGTTCGCGCACAGCGCCGTAACGGGCCTGCGTCCGCGCGACGTGGTGGTGATGGTGCCCGATATCGACACCTTCACGGCCGCCATCCACGCCGTCTTCGGCCAGTACCGGCGCAATGACGAGCGTTTCATTCCGTTCGAAATCGGCGACGTGAAGGACCGCAGCGTCAACCCGCTGCTCGTCGCGCTGGAGTGGCTGTTGCAACTGCCGCAGCAGCGCTGCCGCCAGAGCGAAGTGCGCGACTTGCTCGACGTGCCCGCGCTGGCGACCCGCTTCGGCCTGCAGCCGGACGACCTGGCCACCCTGGGCGCCTGGATCGAAGGGGCGGGCGTGCGCTGGGGCCTGGACCAGGCGCACCGCGCCGGCCTGGGGCTGGGCGCGGCCGGGGAACAGAATGCGTGGATTTTCGGCGTGCGGCGCATGCTGCTCGGCTATGCCAGCGGCAGTGGCGCCAGCTTTGGCGGCATCGAGCCGTACGCGGAAGTGGGCGGCCTCGATGCGGCGCTGGCGGGCTCGCTGGCGCAACTGGTCGAGGCGCTGCTGCACTGGCGCAGCGTGCTGGCCGGCGCGCGCACGCCAGCCGAATGGGGCGTGCAGGCGCGCGCGCTGCTGGCGGCTTTTTTCGATGCCGACGACGAGGGCGACCGTTTGACCCTGGCGCAGCTGGAAGGCGCCTTGCAGGGCTGGCTGGAAACCTGCGAGCATGCGGGCTTTGTCGAGCAGCTGCCGCTGTCCGTGCTGCGCGTGGCGTGGCTGGGCGCCTTGGACGAGCCGACCCTGAACCATCAATTCGTCTCCGGTGGCGTGACCTTCTGCACCTTGATGCCGATGCGCGCCGTGCCGTTTCGCGTGATGTGCCTGCTGGGCATGAACGATGGCGACTTCCCGCGTCGCGCGCAGAAGGCCGATTTCGACTTGCTGGCGCTGCCCGGCATGGCGCGCCCGGGCGACCGCTCGCGCCGCGACGATGACCGCTACCTGATGCTGGAAGCCTTGCTGGCCGCGCGCGATAAATTGTACGTGAGCTGGGTGGGGCGCAATGTGCGCGACAATTCCGAGCAGCCGCCGTCCGTGCTGGTATCGCAGCTGCGCGATTACCTGGTTACCGGCTGGTCGCTGGACCGGCACCTGGCGTCGCTCACCACCGAGCATGCGCTGCAGCCGTTCAGCCGCCGCTATTTCGAGGCCGATGGCTTGCTGACCTATGCGCGCGAATGGCGCGTGGTCCATACCGATGTCGATGCAGCGGATGCGGATGCGCAGGCCGCCGTGCTGCCGCTGGGCCCTTACGAGCTCGATCCCGGCACGCGCTTGAAACTGGGCGAGCTGGCCAGCTTTTTGCGCCAGCCCGTCAAATACTTTTTCCGCCGCCGCTTGAGCGTGTATTTCGCCGATGCGGCCATGCTGGGCGAGGATGAAGAACCGTTCGGCCTGAATGCGCTCGAACGCTATCTGCTGGAAGACACCATGCTGGACGATGGCGGCGCAGTGGAAGCGGCGGGTGACGTACGCGCCAGCCTGGAAGCACGCGCAGAGAAGTTGGCGCGTGTAGGCGTGCTGCCCATCGGCTTGATCGGCCAGCAGGTGCAGGCGCAGCTGGTCGAGGCCCTGGTGCCTGTGCGCAGCGCGTGGCTATCGCTGCGCGCTTCGTTCCCGCTGGCGGCCGACAAGCGCGCCATCAATTTGCCGTTTGGCGAGTTGCAGATCGATGACTGGCTCGACAAATTATGCAGCAACGGGCGCGATACGGCCTGGCTGATGCAGATTTCCTCGAAGGTGACGGACAAGAGCGGCCTCGCGCGTGGCGACAAGCTGATGCTGATGTGGCTGCGCCAGCTGGCCGCCGCCGCCCTGGGGTTTCCCGTCACCGGCTACCTGGTGGCGCGCGACGCCATCGTCAGCATGGCGCCGCTCGATCCGGCCACGTCGCGCACGGCGCTGGCCACTTTGCTGGCCCTGTGGCGCGAAGGCATGAATCATCCACTGCCCACGGCGTGCAAGACGGGGCTGGCGCTGGTGCAGGGTGGCGACCCGCGCGCCGTCTACGATGGCGGCTTTGACATGGCGGGCGAGCGCGATGAACTGTGCCTGGCGCGTCTGTGGCCCGAGTTTTCCGCGCTGGCCGCCGAGGAAGCATGGCAAGACTGCACGCGCGAGCTGTATGGCCCGCTGGCCGACTGGCTGCAGCAACATATTACGATCGACCCGATTAGCGCGCCCGATGACGGCGCGGGAGAAGAACAATGAAGAGCCATCTGCTCAAGCCCCTGGCGTTCCCGCTGCACGGCTCGCGCCTGATCGAAGCGTCTGCCGGCACCGGTAAAACCTGGACCATCGCCGCGCTGTACGTGCGGCTCGTGCTGGGGCATGGCGACGACGACAGCCGTTTCACGCGCCCGCTGCTGCCGGCCGACATCCTGGTGATGACGTTCACCCGCGCCGCCACGCGCGAATTGTCGAACCGCGTGCGCGAGCGGCTGATCGAGGCCGCCGCCTATTTTCGCCACGAGTTCGGCATTGAATCCGGCGGCAGCGACCCCTTTCTCGACGCCTTGCTGGAATCCTATCCGGACGAGAGCGAACGGCAAAAGGCCGCGCACCGGCTGATGCTGGCCGCCGAGACGATGGATGAAGCGGCCATCTTTACCATCGACGCCTGGTGCCAGCGCATGCTGCGCGAGCACGCCTTCGACAGCGGCAGCCTGTTTGACGAAGAACTGGTCAGCGACGAGCAAGCCCTGTTCGAGGATGCGGCCCACGATTACTGGCGCCAGCAAGTCTATCCCTTGCCGCCGCAGGCGCTCGACGTGCTGCTGGCCTGCTGGCCCGACGTTGGGGCGCTGAAAAAAGGCGCGCGCGAGCTGGCGCGCCGTGCGGACATCATGGGCATGGCGGACGAGGAACCGTTGTCGACGCTGATCGCGCGCGAACAGCGGGCGCTGGTCGCGCAGTTGGCCACCCTGAAGGCGGGCTGGGTCGAGCGCACGGAGCAGATGGCCACCTGGATCAATGGCCAGCGCGCCGCCAATCCCAAGTGTTTTAACGGCGTCAAGATGAAGCCGGACAATCTGGCGAAGTGGTTCGACGGCTTGCGCCGCTGGGCGCAAGACCCGCTCTTGCTGCTGCCCGCCATCACGGCCAAGGCGTGGGAGCGTTTGACGCCGTTCGGCATCGAGGATGCGTTTGCCAAGAGTTTCACGGCGCAGGTGCCCGAGTGCTTCGCGCATACCGAGGCATTGGGGATGGCCCTGGCGGCATTGACGCCGCTGGCGCACAAGCTGCACCTGCATGCGGCGGCGGCCATCGCCCGGCGCATGGATCAATTGAAGCGCCAGTCGCGCCAGTTCGGCTTTGCCGACATGTTGCAGCGCTTGCACGACGCGCTGGCCGGCGAGAATGGCGCGGCCCTGCGCCAGCGCATCGTCGATCAATACCCGCTGGCGATGGTCGATGAATTCCAGGATACGGCGCCTGCACAGTACCAGATCTTTAATTTGTTATACCGCATTGCCGAGAATGATCCAACGCAAGGACTGTTCCTGATCGGCGACCCGAAACAGTCGATCTACGGCTTTCGCGGCGCCGATATCCAGAGCTATCTGGCGGCGCGCCGCGCCACGGCAGGACGCCACTATCAGCTGGGCACCAACTACCGCTCGACGGCGCCACTGGTGGCGGCCGTCAATCAGCTGTTCCTGCATGCCGAGCGCGCTGAAGTGCCGGCAGGTGCCTTCCGCTATCGTAAAAATGGCGACAATCCGCTGCCGTTCGAAGCGGTTGACGCCAAGGGCCGCGCCGAGCACCTGGTGAACGCCAGCGGCCCGCTGCCGGCGCTGCTGGCCGCCTGCGCCAGCGATGAAGGACTGCGCGGCGACAGCTACCGCGAGTATTTCGCGCAGCATTGCGCCGAGCATATCGTCGCCATGCTGGGCGATCGCCAAGCCGGTTTCGCTGGCCCTGACGGCCTTGTGCGGCTGCAGCCGGCCGATGTCGCCGTGCTCGTGCGCGACCGCAAGGAAGCGGCGGCCATCCGCCGCGCGCTGGCGCGCCGCCGGGTCGCCAGCGTCTACCTGTCGGACAAGGATTCCGTCGTCGACAGCGAGGAGGCGCAAGACGTGCTGCGCTGGCTGGCGGCGCTGGCCAACCCGCTTGACGGAGGGCTGGCGCGCGCCGCGTTTGCCACGCGCACCATCGGCCTGTCGCTGGGCGAGCTGGCGCGCCTGTCGAGCGACGAACTGGAATGGGAGCGCCGGGTCGAGCAACTGAAGGCCTTGCACCTGATCTGGCAGCGCCAGGGCGTGCTGGCCATGCTGCGCCGCTTCATCCACGAACTGCAACTGCCCGCCATGCTGCTGCAGCAGACGGGCGGCGAGCGGCGGCTGACGAATCTGCTGCACCTGGCCGAACTGCTGCAATCGGCCAGCCGCCAGCTCGATGGCGAACAGGCGCTGATACGCTGGCTGGCCGAGCAGATCGCCGGCGAAGGCGAGGGCGGCGACGAGCGCGTGCTGCGCCTGGAAAGCGATGCGGAACTGGTCAAGGTCATCACCGTGCACAAATCCAAGGGCCTCGAATACCCGCTCGTGTATCTGCCATTTGCCGTGACGGCGCGCAAGGTGGATAAGCGCAACCGCAGCTTCTTCGAGTATGCGGGCGAAGATGGCGAGCGCCGCCTCGACTTGTCGCTGTCCGACGAGGCCATGGCGGCGGTGGAAGCGGCGCGCATCGAGGAAGACTTACGCCTGCTGTACGTGGCCCTGACGCGCGCGCGCCATTTCCTGTGGCTGGGCGTGGCCGCCCAGGCGGCGCGCAAGGCCGGCGAGAATACCTTGCATGAATCGGCGCTCGGTTACCTGCTGACGGGCGGCGACAAGCTGCCGTCGGACCAATTGCTGCTGCGCTGGCAGCAGGTGGTGGGCAGTTGCGACGCCATCTATGTGAGCGCGCTGGCGCAGCCCGATGCCTGCACGCTGCTGGACCGCGTCGAGCGGCGCCCCGAGCTGCGTCCTGCCCCCGTGTTCGTGGGCGAATTCGAGCGCGACTGGTCGGTGGGCAGTTTTACATCACTCACGCGCCAGATCGGCGCCGTGGCTGCCGCGCACGTGCCGCAGCGGGCGCTGGAAGAGACTTTGCTGGAAGACAGGGCAGGGACCAGCATGGCGGCCATGTCGCCGCTGCAGACGGGTGACGCGCCCTGGCACCGCTTCCCGCGCGGCTCCGTGCCCGGCAATTTCCTGCACGAGCAGCTGGAGTGGATGGGCGGCGAAGGTTTTGACTGCGTCAATGATGAACATTTCGCTACGCGCCTGGCCGCGCGCTGCGAACGGGCGGGCTGGGGCCACCGGCAGGAAGACGCCATCGCCTGGCTCAGGGAAATCGCCATCACGCCGCTGCCGCTGCTCGATGCGTCGCTGTCGCAGTTGGACAGCACACTATCCGAGATGGAATTCTGGTTCCCCAGCGAGCATTTGTCCACCGGCGCGCTCGATCAGCTGTGCACGCGCTTGCTGCTCGATGGCGCGCCGCGCCCCGTGCTGCCGCGACGCCAGTTGCACGGCATGTTGAAAGGCTTTGCCGACCTGGTCATCGAACGCGATGGGCGCTACTGGGTACTCGACTACAAGTCGAATGCCCTGGGCGCCAACGACGCGGCCTACCACACGCAAGCGCTGGCGGCCGGCATGGCGCAGCACCGCTACGATATCCAGGGCGCCATCTACATGCTGGCCCTGCACCGGCTGCTGAAAAGCCGGCTCGGTGATGCCTACGACCCGGCCGAGCACCTGGGCGGCGCCATCTTCCTGTTCCTGCGCGGCATAGCGAACGAGGACACGCATGGCTGCTACTGGCTGGCACCGCAGCTGGAACTGCTGGACGGCCTCGATCAACTGTTATCTGAAGAAGTGGAAATAGCATGAAGCATGACGTGTTCCTTGACGCCTTGTTGACGCATGTCGACGGCGTCGCCGAGGCGGGCCATCTGCGCCGCCTGAGCGCCGCCTTTGCCCGCTTTATCGCCAGCCTGGACGAGGGGGCGCCGAATGCGGCCGCCGTGGCCGTGGCGTGCGTGGTGCTGTCCGAATTGGAAGGGCGGGGGCACAGCTGTCTGATGCTGTTTGAGCTGGCCGGCGAACCGTCCCAGCTGCTGGGCTGGAGCGAGGAACTGTGGCATGCCGTGCTGGCTGTTTCCGGTCCGCTGCCGGACAGCGTCGAGGGCTGGCGCGCGCTGCTGGCCGGCGTGCCGCAGGTGTGGCGGGTGGGTGCGGACGATGTGCGCCAGCCGCTGGTGCTCGATGGCGACCGTCTGTATTTGCGCCGCTACTGGCGCGACGAGACCCTGGTGGGCGAGAAAATCGCCGTCCGCGCGCGCGATTTGGGCTATCCGCCGCTGGCGCAGCTGCGGCAATGGCTGGACATCCTGTTCGACCAGCCTACCCACGATGGTGGGCCAGACTGGCAAAAGGTGGCGTGCGCCATCGCCCTGCGCGGCAAGGTGGCCATCATTACGGGCGGCCCCGGCACGGGGAAAACCTACACGGTGGCGAGCCTGTTGACCATGCTGTTTGCCGTCTCGCCGCAGCCGGAGCAGCTGCGCATCGCGCTGGCAGCCCCCACGGGTAAGGCGGCCGCGCGCCTGAAACAGTCGATCGACAAGGCCTTGAGCGGCTTGGCGGAAAAGGTCGGGGAAGCGCTGCCGCTGCTGGAACTGGCGCGGCGCATGGGCGCGGCGCGCACCCTGCATAGCTTGCTGGGTGCGCGGCCCGATACGCGCGCCTTTGCCCACCACGCGGGCAATCCGCTCGACGTCGATGTGCTGATCGTCGATGAAGCGTCGATGGTGCACCTGGAGATGATGGCCTCGGTGCTTGATGCCTTGCCGCCGACGGCCATCTTGATCCTGCTGGGCGACAAGGATCAACTGGCATCGGTGGAAGCGGGCGCCGTGCTGGGCGACTTGTGCCACGACGCGCAGGCGGGCGCTTACACGCCAGCCACTATCGCGTATGCGCAGGCGGCCAGCGGCGTGGCCATTCCAGCGGCCTTCGCAGGAGCGGCCGGCGCGCTGGCGCAGCAGACGGTGATGCTGCGCCACAGCCACCGTTTCAGTGGCCCGATCGGCGAACTGGCGCTGGCCGTGAATGGCGGCAGGCCCGATCTGGCCAAGGCGTGTTTCGCCAGCGACAGCGGCGGCCAGCTGGCGTGGAGCGTGCCGGCGCAGCAGGAAGACGTGCTGCGCCTGGCCTTGCGCGGGCGGCTTGACGCGCCGGGCGGTTATCAGCCCTATCTGGAACTGGTGAATGCCGGTGAAGCGGCGTATGGGCGGCATGACGACTGGGTGCGCGCCGTGCTGCACGCTTTTGAAGCGTTCCGCATCCTGTGCGCCGTGCGCGAAGGCGAGTGGGGCGTGGCGGGCTTGAACACGGCCATCGAGCTGCGGCTGGAAAAGGAAGGGCTGATACGCCGCAGCGAGTGGTATGTGGGCCGTCCCGTGATGGTCACTCGCAACGACTACGGCACGGGCGTGTTCAATGGCGACATCGGGCTGACCCTGCGCGACCCTGCACGACCCGGCTCCCTGCGCGTGTATTTTTTGGAAGGCGAGAACGTGCGCAGCGTGCTGGCCACGCGATTGCGCCACGTGGAGACGGCGTTTGCCATGACGGTGCACAAGTCGCAGGGTTCGGAGTTTCGCCACACGGTGCTGGTGCTGCCGCAGGAAGGCGGCGCCATGCTGGCGCGCGAACTGGTGTACACGGGCATCACGCGGGCGCGCGACTTCTTTACCCTCGTCTCGCCCACGCAAGCCGTGCTGTTCGATGCGATCTTGCGCCGCACGCAGCGCGCCAGCGGCTTGAGGGGGCTGATCGGCTGACGGCTGGAGCGGGTTTGATGAGTTTCCATATGGAAATATATGTGTTGTATTCCGAATATTGATGTAAATTGTTCCGATTTTTGTGTGAAAATACTTTCGTAGAGAAAGTAGTGCAAAAGCACTGTTTCACGCCATTAACATTGAAACGAGGAGTACATCATGTTGTCTTCCCTTCGCACGCGTCTGGTGCTCCTATGCATTTGCATCGTCGTGCTGTCCATGCTGGCCTTGTCGGTTGCTAATTACATCACCACGCGCAGCAGTATGCTGGCGTCGGCCGACCAGCAGATGCAGCAACTGCTGCACAGCCAGTCGGCCGTGCTGGCGCAATGGGTCGATGGCAAGAAAAAGGTCATGGCCTCCGTCGTCATGTCGGCCGAGACGCCCGATCCGCTGCGCGCTTTCCAGATCGCGGAAAAGGCCGGCGATTTTGCCGAAGTGTTCATCGGCTACGCGGACAAGCGCTCCGTGTTTACCCATCCTGGGCGCCCGGCCGATTTCGATCCCACCGCGCGCGCCTGGTACACGGACACCATCAAGGCGGGCGTGCCGATGCTGACGCCGCCGTATGTAGACGCGGCCAGCCACAAGCTGGTGGTGTCGTTTACGGCGCCCGTCGGCCCGAAAGAGGCGCTGTTGGGCGTGGCGGGCGCGGACGTGCTGCTCGACACGGTGATCGCCAACGTGGTGGCGATCAAGCCGACGCCGCACAGTTTTGCCTTCCTGGTCGACCAGGAAGGCACCATCATCGCCCATGCGAACAAGGACCTGAGCCTGCAGCCGGTGGCGAAATTCGATGCCACGCTATCGGCCGCACAGATCAACCGCCTGGAAAGCACGCGCACGAGCGAGGCCGTGCGCCTGAATGAGCGCGACGGCATGCTGTATGTCACGCGCGTGGCGGGGACAAACTGGCTGCTGGCCGTGGTGCTCGACCAGCAGGAAGCCATGCAAGCCTTGCAGACAATGCTGACGACGGCGACCGTCACAGCCGTGCTGCTGGCCGGCGCGGCGGCGGTGCTGCTGTCGCTGCTGGTGTTCAAGATGCTCAAGCGCCTGGAACTGGTGCGCGACGCGCTCGACGACATCGCCTCCGGCGAAGGCGATCTGACGCGCCGCCTCGACGCTTCCGGCGTGGATGAACTGGCGCAGATTGCCGGCGCCTTCAACCGCTTCATCGACAAGATCGCCGCCGTGCTGGTGAAAATCCGCACGGCCAGCGAGTCGGTCAAGGTCTCGTCGATGGAAATCGCCGCCGGCAACCAGGACCTGTCGTCGCGCACGGAGCAGCAAGCGAGCTCGCTGGAAGAAACGGCCGCCTCGATGGAAGAACTGACCAGCACCGTGAAACAGAACGCGGACAATGCGCGCCAGGCCAACCAGATGGCGCAATCGGCGTCCGGCGTGGCCAGCAAGGGCGGGCAAGTGGTGGCGCAGGTGGTCGATACCATGGCCTCGATCAACGATTCTTCGAAGAAGATCGTCGACATCATCAGCGTCATCGATGGCATCGCCTTCCAGACCAATATCCTGGCCTTGAATGCGGCCGTGGAAGCGGCGCGGGCGGGCGAGCAGGGACGCGGCTTTGCCGTGGTGGCGACGGAAGTGCGTAATCTGGCTCAACGATCCGCTGGCGCAGCAAAGGAAATCAAGCTGCTGATCGACGATTCGGTGGCCAAGGTCGATTCGGGCGCGCGCCTGGTCGACGAGGCTGGCGCGACGATGCAGGAAATCGTCGACAGCGTGCGCCGCGTGACCGACATCATGGGCGAGATCACGGCCGCCAGCGTCGAACAAAGCTCGGGCATCGAACAGGTGAATCAGGCGATCGCGCAAATGGACCAGGTGACGCAGCAGAATGCGGCCCTGGTGGAAGAGGCGGCGGCCGCGGCGGAAAGCCTGCAGGACCAGGCCAGCACGCTGTCGCAGGTGGTGGGCGTGTTCAAGCTCGATGAAGTGCGGGGCGCCGTGCCGCCGCCGGCCAGACCCGTGGTGCGCGCGGCCATCGCGCCGCGCCTCGCCAGCCATCCCGCAAAAACGTCCGCCGCCAAGCCGGAGCGCAGCGAGGAGTGGGAGACGTTCTAGCAGTTGCTAGGCGCGCCGTGGCGCCAGGGTCGGCGCCATCTGTTGCGCCACCGCAAAAAAAGCGTTGGTGGCCGGCGTGTTCTGGCGCCGGTCGCGCACGGCCAATCCCACCTTGCGGCTGACGGGCGGGTTCAAGGGCAGGGCCAGCAAATCAGGATACTGCTCGTGCAGGCGCTGCGGCAGGGCCAGTTCGGCCACGATGGACAGGCCGTCGCCGCGGCTGACCATGTCGAGGATGGTGATCACCTGGCTGATGCGGTAGGGCACGTGCGGCTGCAGCCCCGCGTTGGCGAACAGGGGCTCGATCAGGCAGGCGCAGCCCGCCTCGGACATGATGAACGGCCCTTCGCACAATTGGGCCAGGGTGATGGACGGGTATTGCGCCAGCGCATGGCTGCGCGGCACCAGCGCCATCATCTGGTCTTCCACCAGCGGCGCCGTGTCGAAGCGCTCGTCGGGCAGCACGACGAAGCCCACATCGACCCTGCGTTCGCGTATCCATTGCACCACCTCGTGGTCGGCGCCTTCGTCGATGCGCAGGGCGATGCCCGGATAGCGCAGGCGAAATTGCGCCGTGATGGCCGGCAGCAGATTCAGGGACGAGGTGGGGCCAAAGGAGCCGATGCGCAAGCTGCCCTGGCGCTGGCCCAGCACGTCGGCCGCTTCCTGGCGCATGGCTTCCGACAGACCGAGGATTTCGCGCGCGCGCACCAGCAACTGGCGGCCCACGTCAGTCAGCTCGGCCGAGGCCTGGTGGCGCACGATCAGGTCCACGCCCATTTCCTTTTCCAGCGCTTTTAACGCATGCGAGACGGCCGACTGGCTGATGCCCAGCTGCGCGGCGGCGGCGGAAAAGCCGTGCAGTTCGGCCACCAAGGTAAAAATTTCCAGCTGCGTGAAGGTCATGGTGTGGTTTCTTTGTCCTATGAGTATTTGCTCATTATTTCATGAGTTGATATTAGTATTAATATATATGTGCAGCGTCCGCTGTACAAGCGACATCATAGGACTTTCCATGCGCACTTCCGCCCTACCTTCAGCCGCTCTGCCTTCCGCGCAATCGCCGCTCGTGTATATCAAACTGATTTTCGTCGCCCTGTTCTGGGGCGGCACCTTTATCGCCGGGCGCGTGCTGGCGCAGCAGATGCCGCCCATGACGGCTGCCAGCGGGCGCTTCGGCGTGGCCGTGCTGCTGCTCGTCGTGCTGGCATGGAAACTGGAAGGGGGCTTGCCGCGCCTGGACCGCAAGCAGCTGGCGACGACGGCGGCGCTGGGCCTGACGGGCATTTTTCTATATAACCTGTGCTTCCTGGCGGCCCTGTCGCACATGCCGGCCGGGCGCACGGCCCTGTTCGTGGCCCTGAACCCCATCGTCACGGCGCTGGCCTCGGCCATGCTGTTCCGCGAACGGCTCGGTTCCTTCAAGTGGCTGGGCATCATGCTGGCGTTTTGCGGCACGGCCATTGTCATCACGCGCGGCGATATCGCCGGCGTGCTGCACGGCACGGGCGGCGGCATCGGCATGGGCGAAGTGTTCATGTTTTGCGGCATTTCCAGCTGGGCCGCCTATACCCTGATCGGCAGGGTGGCGCTGAAGGGCTTGAGCCCGATCGCCGCCACCACGTATGCGTCGATGTGGGGCCTGGCGTTTTTGCTGGTGGGGGCGGTGGTGGAGTTCCCGACGGTGCCGTGGCACAGCTTCGGCTGGCAAGTGTGGGCCGCCATCGGCTACCTGGGCGTGTTCGGCACGGTGATCGGCTTTGTCTGGTATTACGAGGGCGTGAAAGCGCTGGGGCCGTCGCGCACGGCCGTGTTCAACAACCTCGTGCCCGTGTTCGGCATCGGGCTGGCGGCGGCGCTGCTGGGCGAGCCCGTGCTCGCCTCGATGCTGGTGGGCGGCGCGGTGACGATAGCCGGCGTGGTGATGACCAACCGGCAAGCGAAATAATTATTTTGCGCGCCGGCGTTTCGATGGTTTCGCCGGCGCCTTCTTGTGCCGGCTGACGGAAGAGCGCATCACTTTCGGCTCTTCGATGCCATTCTCGGCCGCCAGCATGCGGCGGATGTTGACGGCGTCCATGGCGCGCACGGAATTGGCGCGAGCGTTGAGCAAGATCATGGTGGCGAACTTGCCGGCCGACTTGATGCGCATGATCAGACAGCGCCCCGCTTCATTCGTGTAGCCCGTCTTCGACAGGCCGATATCCCAGCCCTTGGCGCCCACCAGGCGGTTCGTGTTGTGGTATTCCACGTCGCGGCCCTTGATCTGGATCACATCCTTCGAGTCGGTGGTGATGCGGCTGATTTCCGGGTAGCGCGAGGCGGCCACGGCCATTTTCACCAGGTCCGCTGCCGTCGACTGGTTGTTCGGCGACAAGCCCGTCGGTTCTTCGATGACGGTCTGGCGCATGCCCAGGGCCTTGATCTTGGCGTTGACGGCCACGGCAAACGCTGTCGGGCCGCCGGGGAAGGTGCGCGCCAGCGAGGCGGCGGCGCGGTTGTCGGACGACATCAGCGCCAGTTGCAGCACGTCGTGGCGCGTCAATGTGGCGCCCACGGGTACGCGCGAGGTGCTGTGTTTCAATGTGTCGACATCCTCGCGGTCGATGCTGATCTCTTCCTGCATATTGGGCTTGGAGTCGAGCACGACCATGGCCGTCATGAGCTTGGTCAGCGAGGCGATGGGCACCACCACGTTGGAATTTTTTTCAAGCAAGATTTTGCCTGTGCCATCCTCGACCACCAGTATCGACTGGGAACCGAAAGGCACGGCGATGGCCGCTGTCGAAAGCGTCATCAGCACTGCGGCGAACATTTTTTTGAGCATGGGATTGTATGTGGTAAAGCAGTTTTGGGGCGCCATCAAGGGCGCTGCGCGCAAAATCCGGAAGCGGGCCGTGCGGGGACGCGGCGTGTATCTCGGAGGCAATATTTGCCAAGCTTAAACAATACCATTAAAGATCAAGCGATGTCTACGGTACAGGCCCGCGACAGGCGGCGTTGGGGGCAATTAGGCAAATAAAAGGCGCTATTCTTGCCGTGGTGAAAATTGTTGCGCCATTATTGATTTCGTTATGGAAACTTCGTATTATTTCAGCAAGATTGGCAGCGATGGTCTGGCAGGCAACGCGCGCTTCGTCGTTGATGCCTGTCCCTTCGTGCTTCGTCGCCCCGCGCTATGCCCTGCAAGAGGGGTACCGTAGACTGCGTTCATGCCTGAATCACAGACCACGGAGAACGCATCGTGTTAAAAAAATATACGCACTGGTACCGCAGCATCGATGAAGAATCGCTGCGGGTGCTGAAACATCCCGAGATGGCGGCGCAGGTCCAGGGAAGAGTGCGCCGCTACGTCGCCATGAAGCTGGTCAAGCTGACGCCGATCGAACGCCAGCAATTGCACGCTTTCCTGCTCAAGTACCGCGGCGCCGGTTTATACATCGCCGCGTTCAAGCTGATGCTGCTGTTCAGCGCCATCGGCGTCGCCCTGCACCTGCTGCTGCCGGCCAGGTTCGAATTGCTCAAAGCCCTGGCTTTCAGCAACGGCATGGGCTTTGCGCTGGCGTGGGGCCTGGTGGGCGTCTGGTTCAATTACCGCAGTGCCGTGCGCAACAAGTTCAAGAAGCTTTTGCTGATCGTGTCAACCTGCGCGGCAGGGGTAGCGGCTGGCGTGCTGCTGGCCGGCCTGAGCGATACCGGTTCCATGGACATGGCCTTCGAGCGATTGCTGCGCGTGGGCGGCATCGCCTTGCTGGTGGCAGCTTTGTTTTACATGGTGCCGCTGGCGATCGTGACCACCTGGCGCAACCGGCAGTACGAAGCACTGACCTTGCAGCTGCAGCAGCATGCCGAGCGCGACCGGTTGGCGCGCGAACTGAGCGAATCGCAGCTGCGGTTGCTGCGCGCCCAGATCGAGCCGCATTTCCTGTTCAATACCCTGGGCGCGGTGCAGCAGCTGGCCGAGCAGGGAGCCGATGGCGCGCCGAGGGCGGCGGCGCTGACGGCCGACCTGATCGCTTTTTTGCGCGCCAGCCTGGCCGAGATGCGCAGCGAGCAAGTGCCGCTGCAAAGCGAGTTCGACATGGTGGCCGCGTATTTGCGCGTGATGCAGGCGCGCATGGGTGCGCGGTTGCGCTTCAGCCTGGATTTGCCCGACGCGCTTGCGCAGGCAATGATCCCCAGCATGATCTTGCTGACACTGGCGGAAAACGCCATCAAGCATGGCATCGAGCCAGCCTTGCGCGGCGGCGAGATCTGCGTGTCGGCGCTGCGGGTGGGCGGCATGCTGCGCCTGCGCGTGCAAGATACGGGCATGGGCTTGCCGGAAAGCGGCACGGGCAGCGCGCCGGGCGGCGGCCTGGGCCTGGAAAACGTGCGCAGCCGGCTGTTGCTGTCTGATTCGTCCTCCAGCCTCACTCTGAGCGACGGCGAAGAGGGTGGCGTGATCGCTGAAATAGTGCTGCCCCTTAAAATGGCATCCAGCCTGAAAGCAGCTGCCGCATGAACGCCACCATCCTGATCGCCGAAGACGAGCCGCTGATGCGCGAACGCCTGCAAACCATGCTGGCGCTGGCCTGGCCCGAGGCGCGCATCGTGCTGGTGGCGGAAAACGGCAACGACGCCTGGGACGGCTTCCTTGAGCACGAGCCGGACGTGGTCTTCCTCGACATCCGCATGCCTGGCCTGTCGGGCCTGGAAGTGGCCGAGCGCATCGGCAAGCGCGCCCACGTGGTGTTTGTCACGGCCTACGACCAGTACGCCGTCGATGCCTTCGACGCGGGCGCCGTCGATTATCTGTTGAAACCCGTGCAGGCCGAGCGTCTGCAGCGGGCGCTGGCCCGCCTGCGCGACAAGCTCGGCGCCCAGCCGGCCGACATGGCCCACTTGCTGCAATCGCTGCGCGCCGCGCTGCCGGCGCCGCCGCGCGAAAAACTGAAATGGATCAGGGCCAGCGTGGGCAAGCAGATCCGCCTGATCGACATCGACGACGTGCTGTTCTTCCAGGCCGACACCAAGTACACGCGCGTGGTGCTGGCCGGCTCGGAAGCGCTGGTGCGCACGCCGCTGAAGGATTGTTGGGTGGCCTCGATCCGGAGCAATTCTGGCAAATTCACCGCGGCACCATGGTCAACGTGAAAGCCATCGAGACGGCCGAGCGCATCGACGCCGAGCGCATGCAGGTACTGGTGCGCGGCAGCACGGAAAAGCTGCCCGTCAGCCGCACGTTTACGTATTTGTTCCGCGATTAGCCAGCAATGCAAACGCCCCGCACTTGGCGGGGCGGGATGAACAGCGGCGGCGCGGCGCTTACTGGATATTGGCGATCGACACTTCCGTCGATTTCACCAGTGCGATGACTTCGCTGCCCACTTTCAAGTCCAGGTCCTTGATCGAGCGCGAGGTGATCACCGAGGTGACGATGCCGTGCGGCGTTTCCACGTCCACTTCCGAGACCACGGGGCCAAAGATGATTTCCTTGATCTTGCCACGAGACTGGTTGCGTACATTCACTTCCGAGATAGCCATGTTATTTCCTTTGTGCCCGTAATGCGCCGTGCGGCGCGACATGGCCAGAGTACGGCGCGCGCACGGTTTTGACCACGAATCGATACGCATATCGATATGCGGAACGCGTGCGAAAGTGCTGATGCAAGCATATTATTCGCCTGTGCGCGGGAGCCGGAAGTGCAAGCTCTTGGCGACGAGGCAAGCAGGTCCGGCTGGTGCCGCCAATCGCGCCTAGTCCTCGACATGACGGCTGTCGGACGCTGCTGTGCTGTCGCCTGACTTGCGTTTCTTTGGAACAAGGATGGGCGCCCAGTTCCCTGCATCAGGCAAGGGGCTCATGTCATCCGTGGGCAGGCGCATGGTGACGCTATATGGCTGAGTAGTACCGGGGAGCAAGTCCGCCCTCAGTACCTCCTTGCATTGGTTCATCACTTCCTTGTAGTGCTCCCACATTTCCACGTACTTCTTCGGATGATTGATGAAGGTGATGCACATATCGGTCAAGTGCCCCTTTCTCAAAATCATGCTGACGATATCGGTGCTAGCCTTGGCAAGGTGCGCTGCCGTGCTGGCATTGATGGTGCTCGCATACAGCGGTGCCGGCATGCCATTGCCGCCGTTTGCGCCAGGCTGGCTTTGCGCCAGTTGGTTGGCAAGCTGCGTTTCGAGTCCGGCCCGCTCTGCGCGTGCCTGCGCCAAGGCCGTGCTGGCGCGGGCCTGTGTCTGCACGGCGTTGCCGTCTGTGGCGCTGGCAGAACTTGCGTCGTCCTGCGCTGTCTTAACAGGGTGTTGAATTAATCGCCGTGCCCGTCAACCATCACGGACCGGTAAACGTTGTTTCATCAGCCCCACTTTCCCACCGCCATCATGCGCAAGACCGACGTCACACAGCACTCTCTGTACAGTTACCGCTCGTTGGAGGAACGCATCCCGGATGCGCATCCCTTGCGCAAATTGCGAGTACTGGTCGATGCCATCCTGGCCAACATGAACGATGATTTCCAGGCGCTGTATT
>NZ_PEBS01000073.1 GCF_002869965.1 Janthinobacterium sp. ROICE36 | reverse complement strand
CCAGACGGTATTTCATGGTATTGCCGCCCAGACCGAAGCAGCCTTGCGAACCGCCGTCGCCCGAGGTATTGCTGCCGGCGCCAGCGCGCAGGTAGCCATGGAAGCCTTCGGCGTCACTTGGGTACATAGGGTCGGCGGCAGCGGAACCGCTGGCGATGGCTAAGACGATGGCAGCAGGCAGTGTTTTCAACACAGCCTTCAACATGTTGCGATGCAGCATGGTAAGTCTCCTCAGTAGCTATTTTTTATCTAGTCATTCGTGGCCGAATGTACTGGCCAGAATTCTTTCCAGCAGAGACATAGTAACTATACTACGAACAAATATCAACATATTATGTTGTAATCCTACGACTACTCTGCGACACTTTATTTGCGTACTGATGTGCGAGTTGAAGCCCTGTTTTTCCCGCTGGTGCCGCCGCATCTGGCACTATGGAAAGGCATTTGCGCAGGCAGCCTGCATTTTTCGGCACGCGGCACGTATACGACTTAAAATCCTTGGTTTTTGCCCATAACGACAGTGCGCGGCCACGACCGCGCACGCAAACGAGACTAGGCACCGCCATGAAAATTGATGAAAAAATGGAAGTAGCAGGCAGCGATCCGGCGGAGCGTTTCAGTGAAGGGCCGCGCCTGCTGGCAGACATCGGCGGCACGAATGCCCGCTTCGTGCTCGAAACGCGCCAGGGTCATCTGGAAGCGGTGGCCGTGCTGCCATGCGACGACTACGCTTCGCTGCTCGACGCCATCACCGCCTATATGGATAGCAGCGAGGCGCGCGCTGCCGGTTCGGCGCGCGTGCGCCATGCGGCCATCGCCATCGCCAATCCCATCGACGACGACAATATCCGCATGATGAACCATCACTGGTTCTTCTCGATCGAGGCGATGCGCGCCGCGCTGGGCCTCGACACGCTGCTGGTGGTAAACGACTTCACGGCGCTGGCCATGGCCCTGCCCTATCTGCGGCCCGACCAGCGCTTGCAGATCGGCGGCGGCATGGCGCGCGCCGATAGCGTCATCGGCCTGCTCGGTTCGGGCACGGGCCTGGGCGTGTCGGGCATGATCCCGGCCGAAGACCGCTGGATCGCCTTGGGCAGCGAAGGCGGCCATGTCAGCTTCGCGCCCTGCGACCAGCGCGAGATGGACGTGCTGTCCTTCGCCTGGCGCGAGCTGTCGCACGTCTCGGCCGAGCGCCTCGCCTCCGGGCGCGGCCTGGAACTGATCTACCGCGCCCTGTCCGACCGGGCTGGCCGGCATGACGTGCCGCCGCTGCTGGCGGCCGACATCACCAGCCGCGCCCTGAACAAGGAATGCGATGTATGCCTGGAGGCGGTGGACTGCTTTTGCGCCATCCTCGGCTCCATCGCCGGCAACGTGGCCATGACCCTCGGAGCGCTAGGTGGCATCTATATAGGCGGGGGCATCGTGCCGCGCCTGGGCCCCCTGTTCGAACAGTCGCAATTCCGCGCCCGCTTCGAACAAAAGGGCCGCCTGAACGACTACCTGGCGCAGATCCCCACCTTTTTGATCACGGCCGAACTGCCCACGTTCCTGGGCATTGCCGCCATCCTCGCGCAAAAGCTCAAGCGCGCCCATTCCGGCGCGCCCGTGCTCGAATCCGTGCGTCAGGCGCGCGGGCGCATGAGCCCCTCGGAATGCAAGGTAGCCGACTGGGTGCTGAAGGAGCCAAACGCCATGCTGACCCTGCCGATTGCCGAAATCGCCCAGAGGGTCGGCGTCAGCCAGCCGACCGTGATGCGCTTTTGCCGCTCGATCGGGGTGCAGGGCCTGGCCGACTTCAAACTGAAGCTCGCTTCCGGCCTGACGGGCGGCGCCATCACCGTGGCGCACTGCCACGTGGAGATTTCGGACTCCGACGCCGAACTGGCGCGCAAGGTGCTGGGCAATAACGCCTCGGCCGCGCTGGCACTGCGCGACATGCTCGACGTGAAGGCGCTGACGGCGGCCATCGAACTGCTGCGCGGCGCGCAGCGCGTGGAATTGCTGGCCGTGGGCAGCGCCCGCGTGGTGGCCGACGACATGCAGCAAAAGCTGCTCAACCTGGGCATCGTCAGCAGCTTCTTTGCCGATCCGCAAGCGCAGGAAATGAGCGCCGCCATGCTCAAGCCAGGCGACGTGGCGCTGGTCATTTCCCGCTCCGGCGCCCTGCCCGAGCTGCTGCGCACCGTCAAGGTGGCGCAGGGCTGCGGCGCGCGCGTGCTGGCCATTACTGCCAGCGGTTCGCCGCTGGCCAAGCTGGCCGACGTGCTGCTGACCCTGAACCACCCGGAAGGCAATCTCAATTTCGTGCCCATGATCGTGCGCCTGCTGCAACTGATGATGCTCGATATCCTGTCCGTGGGACTGGCACGGCGCGACACCGCGCAGCGCACCAGCGCCGCCGAACTGGAAGAGGGACAATTGCACGGCATGCGCATCAGCGGCAAGCTGAAATTCGGTGGCCACCTCGAATAAGGCGGCGCACGCCGCCCCCGATATGGCCAGCGGCGCCACCGTGCATGACGTGGCGCGCGTGGCAGGCGTGTCAGCCATGACGGTATCGCGCGTGATCAACGGGCGCGCCAGCGTCAGCACGGCCACGCGCGACAAGGTCGAGGCGGCGATCGCCAGCCTGCACTATCAGCCCAACCTGGCGGCCCGCGCGGCCCGCACGGGCACCCTGCGCATCGGCTTGCTGTACAGCAACCCCAGCGCGGCCTTTCTCAGTGAATTCCTGGTCGGCGCCATGGACCAATGCCGCCAGGGCGGCGGCCAGCTACTGCTCGAACGCTGCGAAGACCTCGATAGCCAGCGCGCCGGCATCGCCTGCCTGGTGGCGGCCGGCGTGGACGGCATCCTGGTGCCGCCGCCCCTGTGCGATTCGCCCGAAGTGCTGGCGCAGCTGAATCAGATGGGCATCCCTGCCATCGCCGTGGCCACGGCGCGCCCCTCGCCCGATGTATCGGCCGTGCGCATCGACGACTACGAAGGCGCGCTGGCCATGACGCGCCATCTGCTCGCGCTGGGCCACCGCGACATCGGCTTCATCGAAGGCGATCCGGCGCACACGCCCGCCCTGCTGCGCCGCCAGGCCTTCGAGGACGCCATGCGGGAAGCGGGCTTGCCGGTACCGCCACACAGGGTGGCGCAAGGCTATTTCACGTATCGCTCTGGACTGGACGCGGCGCGCCAGCTGCTGGCGCAACAACCGCCCCCCAGCGCCATCTTCGCCAGCAACGACGACATGGCTGCCGCCACCCTGGCCGTGGCGCACGGCATGGGCTTGCAAGTGCCGCAAGATGTGAGCGTGTGCGGTTTCGACGATACGCCCGTGGCCACCACCGTCTGGCCGGAGCTGACCACCATCCACCAGCCCATCGCCGACATGGCGCGCGCCGCCGTCAATCTCGTCATCGACGAGATACGCCAGCGCCGCGCGGGAAAACCCGCGCCCGCCACGCATCGCCTGATGGAATTTACCCTGGTCGAGCGGGCATCGTCGGGCAGGTATGCGCGGCCGGCGGCCAAGGGCCAGTGCAGACCTTGACGCTGCCAGACCAGGCGATGCCCGCCACTCGCCTTGCCGGCGCGCCCGGCCCTACACCGACTCGGTCAAGGCGGGGCTGCCGATGGAAGTGACGGCATAACCGTTGCGGCCAGCGCTTTTTGCCTTGTAGAGCGCCGTATCGGCCGCCGTCAACAAGGCCCCTGCCGTCGTATCGCCCTGGGCACTGAACGCCAAGCCGACACTGGTGGCGACATGCAGGCTGATGCCGCCGCAATCGAAGTGCACGACCATCTCTTGCACGATTTTCTTGCCCAGTATCGCGAGCTCGGACTGATCCGTCAATTGTTCAAAAATGATGACGAACTCGTCACCTGCAAGGCGCGCTACCGTATCCGAGGCCCGGACACAAGCTTTGAGCCGTTGGGCAAATTCAATCAATATCAGGTCGCCAATGCCATGCCCGTAGGTATCATTTATTTTTTTAAAATAATCGATATCCAGATAGGCCAGCGCCAGGCCCGTGCCAGCGCGCCGGGCGCGCGTCAATGCCGCAGCCAGCGCCTCGTCAAACATGCGCCTGTTGTGCAGGCCGGTCAGCATGTCAGTGCGCGCCAGAGCAGCGAGGTTGCTCTCGGCAGCTTCCCTCTGCTGCGACAGCGCGTAAAATGCACGGCTCAGTTTTCCGAACTCGTCTTTGCGGGCGATATCAAACACCTTAATATCGGCATTGCCGGAGCGTATGCGCGCCACATGCCGGCCCAGATCGCCCAAGGGACGCAAGAGCAGCATCACCGCGAGCCAGCCGGCACCACTGGCCAGGAAGGCGACGCCTGACGAAGCAATGATGACTTTGGCATAAATATCGGTAATTGGCGTGAATGCCTCGCTTTCAGGGTAGACGGCGCCGACGATCCAGTCGGCCGCATGCAAATGCTTGTACGTGATAATGGCCTGCACGCCTGGCGTGGTTTTACCCTGCGTCCAGCCGTCAAAACCACGCAATGCGGCCAGCGTGGAAGGCATTGCGCCACCCTTTTCATCACCCACCCGCTTCAGGATGTGCGCCGCATCGGGATGGTGGAGTATCGTGCCTTCATCGGTCAACATGAACAGATAACCGCTCTTGCCCGGCTTGAGCTGCTCCCACTGGCCGAAAAATGTCGGGCTTTGCAAATTGATGCCGCCAGCGATCACATACAGCAATTCCCCGGCTGCGTCATAGATCGGTTCGGTTACCAGCACAATGGGCCTGCCCGACAGCAGGCTCTTGAATGGACGCGATATCACGCCTTCCCTGAATTTCACGGTATCGACAAAATAGTCACGTGTGGCGACATTGAGCTTGCCGACCACGCTCCGGTCATTCAGGCTGGCAATCAATTTTCCCGTCGCATCAAAGGCGACGAGATTGAAAAATTCCTCGCGCAGGGTGGGATGCTTTTCAACAAATGCCTGCATCCGCTGCGGATGTTCATATACGTCCGAAGGTAGCCCTTCCGCCAGCACCCTGAGCAGTGCCTTCTTGGCATTCAAGTCGTCGTCGATGTATGCCGCCGCACTGGTCAGCAAAGCATATTGTTGATTGCCGATGACGGATGCCATCTGCCCTTGCGCGACAGACAGTGACGCGAGCGCGACAGATCCGGTCGCGCACAGCACCAGCACGCCCACCAGCACAGCCATCTTGAATTTGAAGCTCCAGGGATTGAAAAATGTCCAGATCTTATGCATGCGGACTTCCTTCTCAGCGCCCATGCTCTTAAAGCGCACAGATCCGGCCAGGTGGCGCCATGCAAGGCAATGGGAGGAACAGCATATTTTTCAGCGGATGACGTGGAGCCCATCCCCGCAGATGCATACACTCACAGGATAGGCTCTTGACATGGCGAGAGAGCGAATCTTACGCTTATTGCTGCAAAAAGGGCGCTCTGGTGCCGCTGAATACGCACACGCTACCCACATCATCCCAATATAGTGCGCTCAAGCAACGACTCCACCAATTGCACCGAGGGCGGCGCGCCGCCGGCGGCCAGGCAGGCACCCGCGCCGGCCGCGACGGCGAAACGCAAATGCTGGCCGCCTTCGGCATCGGGCCGATACATCAGGCTGTACAGCAAGCCGCCGATGCTGGCGTCGCCCGCGCCCACCGAGTCGATCACCTCGATGACGGGCGGCGCCGCCTGCCATGTTTGCCCGCCCTGGTACAGGGCCGCGCCCTGCGCACCACGCGTATACAAATACGTGGCGTGCCGATTCCAGCTGCGCAAGATGGCAAACGCGCCATCGATGTCGTCATGACGGAACAGGCCCGCCAGGTCTTCGTCCGACACTTTGATCACGTCGGCCAGTTCCACCATGCGACGCAGGGTGGCATCGTAGCGTTCATCCATCATGATGCGGAAATTCGGGTCGTAGCTGATCTTCACGCCGGCCGCTTTCAATTCCTGCGCCAGCGCCACCAATTTGCCCGCCAGCGGTTCGCGCGCCAGGCTGATGCCGCCGAAATGCACCCATTGCGCCCCCTGCATCCAGCCGCCGGGCAGCTGCGCCGCATCAAAATGCAGGTCGGCGCTGTCGTCGCCGATAAAGTAATAGGTGGGTGGATGCAGTTCATGCACGATGGCCAGCAGCGGCGACTTCGCACGGCGCTGCAAGAAACGCCTGTCCAGGCCCGCCGCCTCGGTGGCTGCAGCCAGCGCGTCGCCGAAGACGTCGAGGCTGACGGCGCCGGCAAAGGCGCTGGGCACGCCCAGGCGCGCCATCACGCGCGCCACGTTCCAGGTCGAGCCGCCCACCTGGCTGCTCCAGGCGTCCGCGCCCGTGCGCAGCATGTCCGTCAGTGCTTCGCCGGCCGAAACAAAGCGGGGGAAATTGGCGGCATTCATGCGGCACCGCCAAGCACGTTCAGCACTTCATAGCAGGCGCCCATGGTGTGGTAATCGACCTTGCCGGCCGGGCTTTTCTCGTCGCTGATCTTGCCGTTCTCGGGCGTCAAGATGCGGTACCAGGCGCCGTGCTCGTGGTCGACAAAGTGCCGCCAGCTGTAGTCCCATATCTTGTCGTAGCTGCGCCAATAGGCGTCGTCGCCCGTGCGCGCGGCCAGCACGGCGGCCGCCGCGAAGCTTTCCGCCTGCACCCAGAAGTATTTGTCGCCATCGCAAATCTCGTCCTGCGGGCCGAAACCGTAGTGGATGCCGCCATGCGTGCCGTCCCAGGCCTTGGCCAGCGCCGCGTCATACAGTGCGCGCGCGCGGGGCAGCAGCCAGTCAGACGGGCCGGCCATGAACTTGGCGTGGCGCTCCATGATCAGCAGCAGCTTGGCCCACTCCGTGAAGTGGCCGGGCTGGTAGCCCCAGGGGCGGAAAATATTGCTCTTGTCGTGCAGGTTGTAGTCCCAGTCGATAGCCCAGTCAGGCGTGTAGTGTTCCCAGATCATGCCATCCGCCAGCGCCGCCTGGCGCACGGTGATGTTGTGCGCCAGGGTTACGGCGCGGTGTAAATAGCGCGCCTCGCCCGTCGCCTCGAACGCGGCCAGCATGGCTTCGCAGGCATGCATGTTGGCGTTCTGGCCCCGGTAGCCGTCCAGCGTCGCCCAGTCGGCGCTGGCCACGTCCGCATACAGGCCGTGTTCGGGCAGCCAGAAACGCTGCTCCATCAATTCGAAAGTCTCGTCCAGATACGCGCGCGCTTCCGCCATGCCGGCGTGCAGGGCGTGGGCATAGGCCAGCAGCACGAAAGCCAGGCCGTAGCAGTGATTGGCGCCGTCTTCCACCGTTTTGACGCCGTCTTGCCACTGCAATTGCCAGGCATAGCCGCCCGTGGCCGGGTCGCGGTGCTCGTCGCGCAAGAAAGTTACGCCGTGGCGCAGGGCCGCCTGGTAATCATCGTCGCCGAAGTGACGGTAAGCCATGGCGTAATTGAAGATGAAGCGCGTACTGCTGACCAGATGGCGCGTGCTGGCGTTGTAGACGGTGCCGTCATCGCGGAAAAAGTGATAAAAGCCGCCGCTCGCATCGATGGCGCGCGGGTGATAAAACTGCATCGTGTGCAGGATATGCTTTTCGAGCATTTCCCTGGAGCGGAAATCGGGATTCATGAATGTCTCATCATATTGTTATCGATAACAATAATGATAGCATGCCGTTTCTGCCCCGTCTCTCCCATTCAGGGAGCCTTGGCCAGCCTGCGCTTTTCACGCCACAGCGCCGCCTGCGCGGGATCGGCCGCCTGTCCAAGTTCGCCGTTATCGTATACCTTGACCAGCCGTTCCATCGCTTCCACGTCGCCCTGCTTCGCCGCCAGCAGGTACAGCGTGAACGGCGCTGGCGCCGGTCCTTGCCGGGTGGGTCCGCCACGGCCCTGCTCCAGCAGCCGCGCGAAGCCCGTCTGACCCGGTGGACTCTTCGCGATGGCGGCCATTTCGTACCAGCCCAAAGCCGCCTCGTCGCTCTGCGGCACGCCCTGCCCCACCTCGTACGAGTAGGCCACATTGTTCAAGCCGGGCGGGTCGAGCGCCTTGGCCGCCCGCATGTACCAGCCAAATGCTTCCTTGCGCTGCGCCTCGTCCTTTGCCGTCATCATCAGCCGGTAGCCGATTTCATTGTCGGCGTAAATAAAGCCGTTTTCGGCATAGTATTTGAGCCAGTGCAGCGCGTGCGCCTGTTCTTCCGCGCTGCTGTGGATATTTTCAAAGTGCATGGCCAGCGTGAAGTTGGCCAGTTCCACGCCTTGCGCGGCGCCCTTGCGCGACCAGTACTCGCCCAGCTTGCGGTCGATGGCCATGCCCTGTCCCAGCGTATAGGCCACGCCAAGGAAAGCCTGCGCCGGACCATCGCCGTTTTCGGCCGATTTCTGCATCCACGCCAGGCCGGCGTCGACGTCGCGCGGCGTGCCCTCGCCGCCATGCAGCATCTGCGACAGCTCCAGCTGGGCGGCCGCGTCGCCCCCTTCGGCAGCGATACGCGCCTTGTCGAAGGCGGCGACCTTGTCGGGCGACAGGTCGGCCGGGCGGTTGATCACGGCCTGCACTCTAGCGCGCATGTCATCGAGGCCGGACATATCGAATTCGGCCAGCGCCGGATGCTGGCGCGGCGCCGGCGCGGCGGCTGGCTGGGCCAGCACGGGCTGCGCCAGCGCCAGGCTCCATAACAACACGATGGTCTTCATTTGTTTTCCTTTTCAGCCAGCTTGCTGCGCCATTCGGCCGCGTCGTCGGCATTCGCCTGCTGTCCCAGTTCGCCTTTGACATACACGTCAATCATGCGCCGCATCGCGGGCAAGTCGCCGCGCCATGCCGCCCGCTCGCACCAGATCAGGGCCCACTTGTCCGACTGTTTGACGCCCAGGCCCAGTTCATAGGCATGGGCGAGGTTGCGCATGCCGGCCGGCTCCTTTTCACGCGCCGATCTGTCATACCAATGGAAAGCTTCGCCGCGATCCTGCTCATCGGCGGCTGCGCGCATCAGGTGCTCGCCGAGCGCGTTATAGGCAGGAATAAAGTGTGCTTCGAGCGCGGCCTTCTTCAGCCATTTGATGGCCAGCGCCTGCTCTTCGGCACTGCTGTCGCCATTGATGAATTCCAGCGCCAAAATGGTTTGCGCCAGTGCGTCATTTTGCACCACGCCCTTGCGCAGCCAGTATTCACCCTGCCCGCGGTCGATGGGCACCTTGCCGCCCACCGTGTAGGCCAGCCCCAACGCCGATTGCGCCGGCGCATAACCAGCTTCGGCCGACTTGCGCAGCCAGGCCATCGATAGTGCCGTGTCTTGCGGCGCGCCGACGCCCAGCTGCAGCATGCACGCCAGTGCCAGCTGCGCTTCGACGTCGCCCGTTTCAGCCACACGCCGGGTCTCGGCAAATTCGGCGATACTTTCCGGGCTATGGCTAGCCGCATCGGCCCGCGCCTCGATGGCGATCAGCTGCAGATCGAGCAAGGTGGGCGGCGTCTGCGCCAGGAGCGGCAACGGCAGCAACAGCGCCAGCGCCAGCGCCAGCGAAATCAAATTCTTGTGCATGCGAGGGAGTCGGGAAGAAGAAAACAGGCATGGTAGCCGATGCACCGCACGGGAGGCGCGCACTGCACGGGAAGTTTGACAGGCCAGGCCGGCGGGCTTACATTGCATCAACTAAACCAAGCTGCCCAGGAACGCCATGAATCGCCTATCGAAAACCGCCTTGACCTTGCTCGTCGCCCTCGCCGCCAGCGCCAGCACCATTGCCAGCGCCGCCGACACCCAACTGGCGGGCTGCGCCGCCAAGCGCGAAAGCATCCGCAGCGAATTGCGCCAGGCGCAGGAACAGGGCCTGTCCGACAAGATCGCGGGCCTCACGCGCGCGCTCGACGAAGTCAACGCCCACTGCCGCGACAACGTGCTGGTCGAGCGTCACAACAAGAAGGTGCTGAAGGCGCAGGCGAAGGTGAACCAGACGGAGCGTTCGCTGCGCCTGGCCCAGGAAGCGAATAAACAGCCGAAGAGAATCGCCAAACTGGAAGGCAAGCTGGAAAAAGCCAGGGCCGATTTGGCGGCCCTGCAGGCGCAGCAGCCTTAAGTTTTCTCCCCCAGCAGTTGATAAATGCTGGAAAAATCCAGCGCACCCGATCCCGCCTTGCTGTGCAAACCATATAAATTGCGCGACAGGGCGCCCAGCGGCACCGAGGCGCCACTGGCCAGCGCGCTCTCCACGGCCAGGCCCAGGTCTTTCAGCATCAGGTCGACGCCAAAGCCGCCCGTGTAGCCGCGCGACGCGGGCACGTTCTCGGCCACGCCCGGGCACGGGTTGTACACTTCCAGAGTCCAGTTGCGACCCGAACTTTTTGCCATCACGTCCGACACCACCTTCGGGTCCAGGCCATTGGTCACGCCCAGGCGTATCGCTTCGCTGGTGCCGACCATCAAGATCCCCAGCAGCATGTTGTTGCAGATCTTGACCGTCTGCCCGCAACCCGAGCCGCCCGCATGGAAAATCGCCTTGCCCATGATCTCCAGGTAAGGCCGCGCCGACGCCAGCGCCCCCTCTTCGCCGCCCACCATGAAAGTCAGGGTACCGTTGCTGGCGCCCGCCGTGCCGCCCGAGACGGGGGCGTCCAGCATGGGCAAGCCCTTTTCCTGCGCCGCGCGGCCCACCTGCCGCGCCGCCTCGGTGGAAATCGTCGAACAGTCGATCAGCAAGGTGCCGGGCCGCGCCTGCGCCAGGATGCCAGCGTCGCCAAGGTAGGCGCCGAGAACGTGGCGGCTGGCCGGCAGCATGGTGATGACGATGTCGGCCGCCCGAATCGCCGCGCCCTGGTCATCGGATACCAGGCCGCCGCCATCGGCAAACAGCTTCACGCTGGCGGGCAGCAAGTCAAAACCCGTCACCGCATGGCCGGCCCGCACGAGGTTTTGCGCCATGGGCAAGCCCATGTTCCCCAGGCCGATAAAAACGATATTGGTGCTCATCGCCACCCCTTATTTCATCGAAATGGTGGTATTGACGCCGCTGCCGCCATCGTCCGGGGCGAACCAGCGCGCCGTGACAGTCTTGGTCTGCGTCCAGAAGTACAAGGCCTGCTTGCCGTTCGGCCCCAGGTCGCCCAGTTTCGAGGCGCGCGATCCCGTGAAGCTGAAATAGGCGACGGGCACGGGGATGGCCACGTTGATGCCCACCTGCCCCACGTCGATCTCGTTCTGGAATTTGCGCCCCGCCCAGCCGGACGAAGTGAATATCGAGGTACCGTTGCCGTTCGGGTTGGCGTTGATGAAGGCGATGGCCTGGTCCAGGGTGTCCGTCTCGACCACGCACATGGCGGGACCGAAAATCTCTTGCGTGTAGATGGAGTTCGATGCTGCCACGTTCGAGAAAATCGTCGGTCCCATGAAGTTGCCGCCCTCGTAGCCGGCCACCTTGTGGCCGCGGCCGTCGAGCAGCAACTGCGCGCCTTCGTCCACGCCCGCTTGTATCAGTTTTTCCGCCCGTTGCATGGCCGCTTTCGAGACCATCGGGCCCAGGTCAGCATCGCGGTCGCTGCCCGGCCCCACCTTCAGCGCTTGCGAGCGGGCGACGATTTCCGGCAGCCAGGAGCGGGCCTCGCCCACCAGCACCACGACGGAATTGGCCATGCAGCGCTGGCCGGCCGCGCCAAAGGCCGCGCCGATCAGGTTATTGATCGCCTGTTCCTTGTTGGCGTCGGCCAGCACCACACAATGGTTTTTCGCGCCCATCATCGACTGCGCGCGCTTGCCCGATTCGCTGGCGCGGCGGTACACATGCGTGCCCACGTGGGTGGAACCGATGAAGGACACGGCCTTGATGTCTGCGTGGTCGCACAGCATGTTGACGACGTCCGCGCCGCCGTGTACGACGTTCAGCACACCCGCCGGCAAGCCCGCCTGGTACATCAGTTCGACCAGGTACATGGTCGACGACGGGTCCTGCTCCGACGGTTTCAGCACGAAGGTATTGCCGCAGGCGATAGCGATGGGGAACATGAAGCACGGCAGCATGACGGGGAAGTTGAAGGCCGTGATGCCGGCGCCCACGCCCAGCGGCTGGTAGATATTGTAGACGTCGACACCGGTGGCCGCGTTTTCAGCAATTTCTCCCAGCTGCAGGGTAGCGATCGAGCACGCGTGCTCCACCACTTCCAGGCCGCGCATGACTTCCCCTTCTGCGTCCGGCAGCGTCTTGCCATGTTCGCGCGTGATCAGTGCGGCCAGGGCGCCGATGTTTTCGCGTATCAGGTGCTGATACTTGAGCATGATGCGCATGCGCGCCGCCAGCGGGGTATTGCGCCAGGTCTTGAAGGCTTCCTTGGCCGTGGCGACGGCGAGGTTGACTTCGTCCGGCGTGGAAAACGGCACCTTGGCAACGAGTTCCTGCGTGGCCGGGTTGACGACGTCACGCCACTCGGTGCTGATTGAAGCATGGTGCTTGCCGCCGATATGCAGCGGGATGGCGGGGACTTGGGTGAGGGCTTGGTTCATTTGATGCTCCGGGCAGTGTGAATATCAACCCAAGTGCAAAATCCGGGGTCGGACCCTCAGGGTCCGACCCCGGCCTTTCGCCGTTGGGGGTGAAGTTATTTTTTAACGAGATTGCATGCCGCCGCATCCATCGGCTTGAAGGCCTGGTCGGCGGGGATGGTGGACAGCACTTTCAGGTAATCCCACGCTCCCTTCGATTCGGCCGGGGTCTTCACCTGCACCAAATACATATCGTGGATGACGCGGCCATCGGGACGGATGGAGGCGTTGTTCATGACGGCGTCCTTGATGGGCAGCTCGCGCATTTTCTGGGCGACGATCTTCGAGTCGTCGCTCTTCGCGGCCGCCACCGATTTCAGGTAGTGGTAAACGCTGGAATACACGCCTGCCTGCACCATCGTCGGCTTGGCGCCCTTGTTGAGTGCCTCGAACCGCTTGGAAAACGCGCGGCTGCGGTCATCGAAATCCCAGTAAAAGCCGTCCGCGTAGACCAGGCCCTGGGCCGTTTCCAGCCCCAGCGCATGCACGTCGGAGAGGAATACGAGCAAGGCGGCCGGACGCTGGTCCTTGCCGCTGCCGATGCGGAACTCGCGCGCCTGCTTGATGGCAGAAACCACGTCTGCGCCGCCGTTGGCCAGGCCGATCACCTGCGCCTTCGAGCCTTGCGCCTGCACCAGGAAGGATGAGAAATCGGAGGCGTTAAGCGGATGGCGCACGGCGCCCAGCACCGTGCCGCCATTGCGCTTGACGACTTCGCTGGCATCTTTTTCCAGCGAATGGCCGAAGGCATAATCGACGGTGACGAAGTACCACGATTTCTGCCCCAACTTGGTCAGCGCCGCCGCCGTGCCAGCCGCCTGCGAATAGGTGTCGAACATCCAGTGGAAGCCGTTCGGCAAGCAATCCTCGTTCGTCAGGCGTCCCGTGGCGGGGCCGCTGAACATGGCAATGCCACCCTTCTCTTTCATCAGCTTTTGCACGGACAGGGCTACCGAGGAGTTGGTCAGGTCGGCGATGGCGTCGACCTTGTCGCGGTCTATCCACTCGCGCGCCTTGGAGGCGGCGATGTCCGCCTTGTTCAAATGATCGGCCGAGAGGATTTCGATCTTCATGCCCTTGCATTCGGCTTTTAAACAATCCTCGACGGCCATCTGGCTGGCGATGACGGAGCCGCGCCCGCCCATGGCCGAATACGGGCCGGACATGTCGGTCAGGATGCCGACCTTGACGACGCCATCGGAAATCTGCGCCTGCGCGCCGCCAAAGGAAAGGGTGAGCGCCAGCGCGCCCATGGCCAGAACGGTTTTTTTCATGCGTGTCTCCAGGTGGATGGGTTTTCTTATATGTTTAGATGCATTCTGCATGTGTAAAAATATGCACTCAAGTGAAATTAATGCATAATTCCTTTGCAAAAATGCACAAAGAGGGGTTGCCATGCTCGATTGGGACAATGTACGGGTCTTCCTGGAATTGACGCGCAGCGCCGGCCTCGTCGATGCGGCGAAAAAGCTGGGCATCGACCATTCCACCGTGTCGCGGCGCATGCGCAAGTTCGAGGAACAGGTGGGCACGCAGCTGTTCGACCGCAATTACGTGGGCTACCAGCTGACGCCCGAGGGTCACCGCCTGATGGAATACGCGGAAAACATGGAAAGCACGGTGTTTGCCGCCACCGAGGAACTGGGCGAACACAATCGATTGCTGTCGGGGCAAGTGCGCCTGGGCGCCACGGAAGGCTTCGGCGCCATCGTGCTGGCGCCCCACCTGGCGCAGTTTTGCGGGCGTTACCCGCACATCAGCGTGGACCTGATCGCCGTGCCCCGTTTCGTCAGCCTGTCCAAGCGCGAGGCTGACGTGGCCATTTCCATCGAGCGCCCCCTGTCCGGCCCGTATGTGGTGACGAAGCTGTCGGACTACCGCTTGAAACTGTACGCCACACCAAGCTACCTGGCTCGCCACGCGCCCATTACCAGCGTGGCGCAGCTGGCGCAGCACCCGATCATCGGCTACGTGGACGACCTGGTCTTCAGCGCCGAGCTGCGCTACATGGATAACGTGGCGCCCGATTCCCTGCGCGCGTTTCGCAGCACCAGCGTGATCGCCCAGTATCACGCGGCGCGCGCGGGCCAGGCGCTGGCGATTCTGCCCTGCTTCGTGGCGCAGCAATCGAATGAACTGCTGCCCGTGCTCGACGGCGAGATCGACCTGCTGCGCGCCTTCTGGATGATTTCACCGAGCGAACGGCGCAACATCGCCCGGGTCAGCGCCCTGTGGAATTACCTGCGCACCGCCATCGACCTGAATCACGCCTATCTGATGGGCGAGACGGCCACGCCCAGTTGGCCAGCCTGAGCGCGCTACACTGTCGCCACCTACTAACAAGGAGAACACCATGCTGATGGAGGCGAGACAGGCTGTACTCGTCATTGTCGACCTGCAAGGCCGTTTGATGCCGGCCATCCACGACGCCGGCCTGGTGCTGGCGCAAAACCTGCGCCTGGCACACATCGCCCGCCTGCTCGACGTGCCCGTGCTGGGCACGGAACAGAACCGCCAGGGGCTGGGGCCGAATGTGGAAGAAATCGCCGCGCTATGCGAACAGACCTTGCACAAGACGCATCTCGGCGCCTGTGCCGACGGCTTGCAAGCCATGCTGCCACCGGGGCGCAAACAGATCGTCGTCACTGGCTGCGAAGCCCATGTGTGCATGCTGCAGACGGCCATCGGCCTGCTGCAGCTGGGGTACGAGGTGATCATCGCCATCGATGCCGTCGGCTCGCGCCAGGCCGCCAGCCGCGACGCCGCGCTGGCCCGACTGAGCAAGCTTGGCGCCCACCTGCTGACGGTGGAGATGCTGGCGTTTGAATGGCTGCGCGACTGCCAGCATCCGCGCTTCCGCGAGGTGCTGGCGCTGATCAAATAGCCGTTCTCACGCAAGAGACTAGCCTAGAAATAACGCACCCATGCCTGCTTCGACGTGCGCTTGTAGTGGGCAAACGCGCGGCAAGGGAAGTACAGCACGGGCATCAGCAGCAAGGCCAGCAGCCAGACTTGCCAGATGTGTTCGACGCCGTAACGGGCACCGTGGTTGGCGCCCAGCACGGCCGTCAGGGTCAGGCTGATGGCCAGCAACAGATACAGGTGCAGCAGATAGTAAAACATGGGCGCGCCGCCAAAGGTGGCGCAGGCACGCGTGAACCAGTTGTCCAGCGACTCCAGCCAGGCCAGGCCCAGCAGACCCAGGCCCAGGGTGAACAGCAAAAAGTCCAGCGACGGCGGATACTTGGTGAAGTTCAGCACACTCATGGCCGTGCGCACGGCGCTCTCGCCCGCCACCCACGGCAGGGTTTCGCCATACAGATTGAAGCCGCGCAACACGACCAGCAGCAACAAGCTGCCAGCGCCCAGCGCCAGCAGCCAGCGGCGGCGTTCCTGCGGCGAACGGCTGCGCGCATACAAGGGGCCGGCCGCGTAGCCAAGCACGATCACGCCTATCCACGGCAGCAGCGGATAGCTGACCTTGATTTTCATGGCGCCCTCGGCCACCAGATAACCGCGTTGCAACAGCACTGTCAGCAGATAGTAGCCAAGGCTGCCCTCTTGCGCGCGCAAGCCAGTAATCAAATGCTGGCCCGCGATAATCGCCACGCCGAGCAGCAGCAGCACTTTCAATGGCAGCTTGTGCAGCACGGCCAGCGCCATCATGGCCAGGCCGATGACCCAGATCACCTGCAAATACAGTATGGCCGGCGGAAACGCTCCACTCCAGGCGAAACTGACGAACACCAGTTCCAGCACGACCAGCAGCAAGCCCCGCTTGAACAAAAAGCCCGCCGCGCTGCGGGGCCCGGCGGCCGGATGGGCGTACAACCAGGCGGACAAACCCGTCAGAAAGACAAACATGGGCGCGCACAGGTGGGCCGCCGTGCGCGTGAAGAACAGGGCAGGATCGACGCCGGCTGCATCCATCGGGTCGCTTACCTGGTGATGTAAAAAGACCGTTTCGCGCACATGGTCGAACAGCATGATCAACATGACCAGGCCGCGCATGACGTCGATGACGGCAATGCGGCTGCGCAAGGTGGCGTTTGTAATCAATGTCATCTTCATCCCTTAAAAACGGTAATGGGCATTCAAGGTCAGCGTGCGCTCGGCCCCTGGCGCTACCCACAGCTGGCTGTAAGAACTCGCATAGTAGCTGCGGTTGAACAGGTTTTCCACGCTCAACGCCAGGCGCAATTGTGCATAGGGCGAGTACGATGCCAGCAGCCTGGCCGTCGTGTAGGCAGGCAGCGTAAATGTGCTGCTGATGGCGACATCGCCCAGGCGCTCGCCCACATATTGCACACCGCCGCCCACGCTGGCCGTGCCCGTTCCCAGCGCAAATTGCTGCGTGGCCAGCAGGTTGGCACTGTGGCGCGGCACGTTGGCGAAGCGGCTACCCGTCACTATCGTAGTGTCGCCGCGCGTGACGGTGGCGTCCGTATAAGCATAGGCGCCAGAGACGCGCAAGCCGCGCGCCACTTCGCCCGAGACGTCGAATTCCAGGCCCCGGCTGCCCACCTCGCCCGCGGCGATGGCGAAGTCCGTGTTGACGGGATTCGTCGTCAGCACATTGCGCTTGCGGATGTCGTACACGGCCAGAGTACCCGTCAGCTTGCCCGTTTCCAGCTTGGCGCCCAGCTCATACGAGCGGCTGCGCTCGGCCGGAAACGCCTGGTTGTCGATGCTGATGCCGCTGTTGGGCCGGAAACCCTGGGCCGCGCTCGCATACAGCGACCACGTTTTCGTCGGCTGGTACACGAGTCCCGCGCGGGGGCTGGTAGCCGACAGCGACTGGCGATTGCTCACGTTCAGGCGCTTGTTCGTGACGTCCTGCGTGTAGCTATCGTGGCGCACGCCGACCAGCGCCTTCCAATGCGCGCCCAGCGCAATCTGGTCCTGCAAGTACAGGCCGCGCGCCTTTTGCCCTTCCTGCGTGTCGATGGACAGGGCCAGCGCAGCGGCCTTGCCGCCATATACAGGCGCAAAAATATCGATGGCATAGGCATTGGCGGCTGTGGGATTGCGGCGCAGCTGCACCCGGTGGTCGTCGAAGTGATAGGCATCGACACCGGCCAGCACTTCGTGCGCCAGCGCGCCCGTTTTGAACTTGCCCAACAACTCGACCCGCGCCGACACGTCGGTGGCCGAGAAATCGCGGTAGCGGCGCTGGCGGTTCAAGGTGCGGCCATCGGCCAGCAGCTTGTTCGCCTCGGTCGAATAGCCGGTCAATTCGCTGTCGCGGTAAGAAGCGCCCGCCTGCAGCGTCCAGTCGTCCGACAGCGCGTGGTGGATAAACAGTTGCTGCCCCAGCGACTGGACCGTCATGGGGCCGTCGTCCGGTTCGCCCAGGAAGCGCGAGACAGGCATCAATCCTAGCTGGCCATGCACGGCGACCACGCCCCGGTCGAACGGCGCGCGCTGCCGCACCGCTTCGATTTCATACGAGACAGTGGTGTGCTCGCCCGCCAGCCAGATGAACGAGGGAGAAAACAGGCTGCGCTCGACTTTCAAGGTATCGCGGAAGCTGTGTCCTTCTTCATGCGCCGCGTTCAGGCGGTAGGCAAGGCTGTCGCTCAAGGGTCCCGTCAAGTCGACGGCGGCGCGACGCGTGCGGAAGCTGCCGAGGGAAACATCGACGTTGTATTCGGGCGCGAACTTCGGCTTCCTGGTGGTGATGTTGACCGTGCCGCCCGGCTCGCCCCGGCCGTACAGGGCCGACGCAGGGCCTTTCAGTACTTCCACGTTCTGCGTATTGCCGCCATCGCGCATGCCGTTGTAACCGCGGCTGGAACTAAAACCGTTGACCAGGTAGTCGGAACCGAAATTCGGGTCGCCCGTAAAGCCGCGCATGGCGTAGCTGTCCCACAGGCCGCCCAGCGGACTTTGCCTGGTAATGCCGCTGGCCAGGTCCAGCGCGCCGGCCAGGGTCGTCACGCCAGCGTCGCGCAGCAGCTCGCCGGTCAGCACGCGCACGCTTTGCGGCAAGTCCATCAGCAAGGCGTCCGTCTTGGTGGCGCCCGTGGCCGACAGGCTGCGGTAATGCTGGCGCTCGGCGTTGACGGTGACGACATCGGGTGACGCGACGGTATCGGCCAGGGCCAGCGGACTGGCGGCGGCCAGCAGCAGCGCCATCGGACGTGGTAAAGAAAGGAGCATGGCAATTCCTGAAAGAGTGTTAAATGCAAACAAACTGCATTATAAATGATAATCGACTCTCATTAAAGCCTTGCCTGTGCCCTTGCGAGCCACCGATGGCTTGCGGAGAAACGCCCCAGGCATTAATATACAAGAAATAACTTGCCTATTAATCTGGAGCCGGAGATGCGTGAACAACTGGAAAAACTGCTGGCGCAGGGACGCGACAGCGCCCTGCTGCGCTTTGGCCTGGGAGATGCTTACCTGAAAGAACATGACGCCGAACAAGCCGCCCTGCACCTGGCGCAGGCGACGCAACAGCAAGCGGGCTATTCCGCCGCCTGGAAACTGCTGGGCAAGGCCCTGCACCAGCTGGGCCGGCTGGACGCAGCGCAGGCCGCCTGGACGACGGGCGTGACTGTGGCCCAGCAGCAAGGCGATCTGCAAGCCATCAAGGAAATGACGGTGTTCCTGAAACGCCTGCAAAAACAGCAGCAGGCGGCAGAGTAAAACGGCTTAATGCGCGTGCGCGGCGTCTTTGGCTTCGGCTGGTGACGCAACGCCCCGTTCTTTCGCCAGGCGCTTGGCCAGCAAGCCGCCGGCGTCGCTCGCATAGGCGCGGCAAGCGTTGGCGTCGATCAGGGGATTGTCCGTGCCGCTGCGCCTTGCCGCCTTGCCCAGCACGTCCATCGTGCCCGGATGGACGGGGATGATGATGTCGCATGGCAAGGCAGCCACCTTGGCGATGCTCGCTTCGAACGAGGCCGAAATGTCAGGCGTCTTGCCCTTGCCCGCGCCTTTGGCCGTGTAAGTGAAATCACCGCTGGAATACGGATTCAGGCTATCCGCGTACACCACGTTCAGGCAGCGCGCATCTTCGCACGAGGTCCACGTCCACGTCGTGCCGCCGGGCGTATGGCCCGGCGTCATGTGGGCGGTCAGCACCAAAGGGCCCACCTTGACAGTATCGCCCTCGCCCACCACCTTGACCTTGGCGACTTTTGCGACATGCACGACAGGATCTGCCTGGTACTGCGGATCATCGTTGCCATTCGTGCCGCTTTGCAGCCCCAGGGCACCCGAGGCGCTGGCCACCACCGTGGCGCCACTGGCCCGTTGCAGCGCGGCAATGCCACCCGCATGGTCCCAATGGGCATGCGAATTAAGAATATATTTCACATCCTCGATGCGAAAGCCCAGCGCCTTGATGCTGGCGATGATCAGGGGCGCCGATTGCGGCAGCGCACCGTCGAGCAGGATATGGCCCTGCGGGCTCGTCACCAGCACGGCAGACAGGCCGGCCGTGCCCACATACCAGCTATTGCCATGGATATTGAATGGCTTGACGGGCGCATTCCATTCCTTGCAATTGTCGCAATTAACAGGTTTATTTTGCATGGGTGCCGGCGCCTTCGCCTGCACTGTCCCTGCCGTCATGGTCGCAACCGTCGCCAGCATCAACTTCGCCAATAGTGTCATCTTCATCTCCAGAGTGTAAAAAAGAAAGGCGGCCGCACGCGCGGCGCGCCCGGGGTGCATCAATGCATGCGGCCTGGGCTCCCGGCCAGGGTGTCGCGGATATGTCCGGCGTCAAGCGAGCGCCGCTGCGCGCCATCGGCGTCCAGCAGCACCACGGTGACGTGCTTGCCGCCGCTGCGCATGCGCATGGTCAGGCAGCTGCCCGCCTCGTGGCTGCTGCCCGTCTTCGACAGCAAAATGTCCCAGCCCTTGCCACCCACCAGCGGGTTGGTATTGCGCAGGGTACGGACCTTGCCATTCACGGCCACGCTGGCCTGTGGGTGGCTGGTGATGCGGACAATGTCCGGATAACGCGCGGCCGCCGCGACGATCTTCGCCACCTCGCTGGCCGTGGAGGTATTCGCCGGTGAACTGCCGACCGGGTCCGTCAGGATGGTGCGGCTCAAGCCCAGGTGACGGATCTTCGCTTGCAGCGCTTGCGTAAAGGCAGCATTGCCGCCGGGATAGGTGCGCGCCAGCGCGGCGGCGGCGCGGTTTTCAGACGACAGCAGCGCCAGTTGCAACAGCGCGCCGCGCGACACGGCCACGCCATCGGCCAGCAGGCTGTGGCGCTGCAGCGACGCGTTGCCATCGGCGCGCACGATGCGCAGCTGTTCATCGGGGGCTAGCCCCGCGTCCAGCACCACCATGGCCGTCATCAGCTTGGTAATCGAAGCGATGGGCACCACGGCGTCTGCATCCTTCTCCATCAACACCTGGCCCGTGCTGTCGTCAAAGACCAGCATGTGTTTCGCGCTGACGGGCAAGGCCAGCATGCCGGCGGCGGCCTCGGCCAAGGTTGCCGCATGCACCACGGGCTTGTCCTGTGCCTGCAGCAAGAGGGTGGCGCAGGCCAGCAGCAAGGCCGGCACAGCCAGTTTCCAGCCGGCCGCATCGGAACCGGGCGCCATCAGACGTTCGATGCGCGTCAGCAGCGCCCCGCCCCGGGCCGATATCAGCAGGCCGGAACGCTGCGGCGCGGCTGCGTGCAGAGATAGCGCATGCAACGCCGTGGCCAGCTGCTGCGGATCGTGCAGCGCTTGTGCAGCCAGCGCGTCGGCCACCTGTTCCCGTTCGGCCCGCATGCGCGCCGACAGCCACCAGACGACGGGGTGGAAGAACAGCAGCGCCTCGACCACGCTTTGCAGCAGATTGATCAGGTAATCCCAGCGCCGCACGTGCGCCAGTTCATGCGCCAGCAGCGCTTCCAGCAAGGCGACCGGCATGCCGCTCAGCAAGGCGGCCGGCAGCAGGATGACGGGGCGCCAGAAGCCCACGGTCACGGGGCTGCTCAATCCCGCATGCAGCTTCAGCGGCAGCGGCCCGCACAAGCCCATGCGCAGCGCCAGCGCGTCGAGGCGTGCCTGCCAGATGGCCGGGGCGGCCACTGCCTGGCGGCGCAGCTTGCCGACCCACGCCAGGCCCAGGCACAGGCGCAAGCTCATCAAGCCAACGCCGGCGCTCCAGGCCAGCACCAGGGCCGGCATCCACGCTTGCAGCGCAGCGCGCCAGGCGGGCGGCGCGGCCATCGGCAACTGGGCCGGCGATATGCCCGACAGAAGAGAAAGCAGGTGGAGCGCGGGAATACACAGGCACAGCAGCAGCGCCAGCGCGCAGACGGCATAGCGCCAGCGCGCGCTGCCGTGGCGCAGCAGCCAGAGCAGGACAGCGGAGACGGCGCCGACGATCAAGCCCTGCCAGACAAAATACAGCAAGACCCAGCCCAGCGCCGGGACAAAATTGCCTAGGCTCATGTCCAGGCTCATGGCGCCTTGCCATCCTTGCTGCGCAGGATTTTTTCAATTTCCAGGCGTTCCGCGTCGCTCACGTGCTCGCGCAACGCCGTCAGCACCAGCGCCTTGCCGGAACCGGAAAAGACCTTGCCGATCAAATCCTTGAGCAAACTCGTTTGCAACTTTTCCTGCGCATCGACGGCCGCATACAGCTGAGGCCGCTGGCTTTCATCGCGACTCAGCAGGCCCTTGCCATGCATCAGTTGCAACTGGCGCAGCACGGTGGCGTAACTGGCATCGGCACGCTCTTCGGCCAGGGCGTCATACACGGCGCGGGCGTCGGAGGGACCGCGCCGCCACAGGATGCGCAACAAGTCCAGTTCGGCGGCCGTGGGATGGGGAGTGGAAGTATTTTTTAACATGCCGCTAGAATACCCATTCTAGAACCTCATGTCTAGAACTTTTTTTCTAGACTGTACACGAGGGAGGTGTAAGCCGGAACCGCCAAAATTTCCACCCCACCAGCCGAAGCTGAGGAGCGCGCCATGTCGATCAGGAAAATGGCACACACCCGAGCATCCTACGTGCAAATGCACGCCGCATTTAACTTATGGGCTAAGCTAAGTGATCAAGTTCGCCCTGCCGCAATAGTAGAGGCGCGCCTATCGCGGCAGGGCGTTGACAAAGCGCCGCTGCCGCATGTAACATACGATTTGCAGCACCATGTCCAAGGTGCTGCCGTAGGCGTTACCGTCATCCAACGCGTCCTTTTTTCGAGAGGAGCCCAGCAGGGCAGATCTCGATAATCTACGACGCCGTCTCGATCACCACATGTTCCGCCTTCCTGGGCTTTCAATCGCCTGGGACTTTACCCCCAAAAATCTCGTCCTCCGACGCCTTTGACCGGCTCTTGCAGCGCTACCGGAATTTGGCGACGGGTATCTGCTGCCGGCTGATCGTGGCTTGGCAGCAAGGGATATGCCTGCCCTTTGCAGTATCCCGGGTAGAGTCGGGCGGACTCTGTTGGTACGTGTTGCGGCCTCAAAGCAACTCAATCCACTTGAAAGTCCTATCGATGAAACTTACTGGCAATACCATTCTCATCACTGGCGGCACCAGCGGCATCGGCCGCGCAATCTCCGAGGCCCTGCATGACCGCGGCAATCAGGTCATTGTCACGGGGCGTCGCCAAGATTTGCTAAACGAAGTGACCCGTACCAGGCCTGGCATGGTGGGCATCCGGCTGGATGTCGACGACCCGAATTCCCTGACCCAATTAGCCAGCCACCTGCGTGAAAACTTCCCTAAGTTAAACGTGTTGCTCGTCAACGCCGGCATATCGCGCAGCGAAGACATTGCATCTGACATCTGGAATCCCGCCGACGCGGAGGCCATTGTGCAGACGAATATCCTCGGCGTGATTCGCACGACTTCGGCGCTGCTCCCCTTGGTCAAGGGCCAGCCTGGCGCAACGCTGCTTGCCACGAGCTCCAGTTTGGCCTTCGTTCCGCGCGCTGACTTCCCGACCTATTGCGCCAGCAAAGCCTTCCTGCATTCTTGGCTGCAGTCACTACGCCACCAACTTCGCCATATCCCAGTCGAAGTGTTGGAGCTCTCTCCACCCTATGTGCAAACTGAACTCACTGGCGCACATCAAGCCCATGACCCCCGCGCGATGCGGCTGGCCGACTACGTCGCTGAAGTTCTTCAACTTTTGGATGAGGGCAATACACCGAGAGGCGAAGTGCTGTTGGAGCGCGATCTTCCTCGGCGGTGGTCAGAACGCGAGGGCAGCTACGACGCCATCTTTGCCGCCATGAACCCAAGCTGATCGCATCAGCCTAACCTTAGCGAGAGACCATTTATGAAGATGCAATGTACCGGAAAGTTGAATCACCTCAGCCTCCCCACCGCCGATCCGACCGCCACTGCCGTCTTTTTGGAAAAGTACTTTGGCTGCGAGATCGTTACTGCCGGGAAGAATATTCTGCTCAAACACGATGGAATCGACATCGTGCTAGACGGTACTACAGCGAAGTCGGATTGGCCCGCCAACTTCCATTTCGGGTTTGAGGTGGAGACTCTGCAACAAGTCGAGCAGCTGCACGAAGCTTTCTATCAGGAAGGCGTCCATATGGAGACGGAGGTCTTCAACAACTCTCGCGGTTCACGATTCTTTTGCCGCACTCCCGAAGGCGTGATGATCGAAGTTAATACGCGAGAAGACAAGCAGGATGATTGGCGCATGCTCTTCTAAGTCCCTTATGTAGTCGCGGCTCCGGAGCGTGAGAAGCGCGCTGTGCTGGAGCCGCTGCACCGGATCGCCAAGGCGCTGCTGCCCAAGCTGGGCGTCTCGCAACAGAATCTGCTCTACTAGGCGAGCCTGGCGCGCTTCTATACCGTCCAGTACCTACGCAGCCTCAAGGCGGATCAGACCCATCTCTACCGGTCATCGCATGAGTGGCCCGCAGCCTTGCGGCATATCCTGCTCAACGGGCACTACACATTCCAGAGCGGCGGCAAGATGATCGACCTAGACGCGCTCCTCGCCGGGTTGGAGTTGGGGTGACGGAAATTTCGGCGTTTCCGGCTTACAACCCCAAGAGACTAAAATTCGCGCAGGCGGTCGAACAGCTCCAGCAAGGCCCCCTCATCGACAAGCGCCGCGCCCTGCTCACCGAGCTGCTGCACCAGCTTAGCCAGCAACTCCACCAGCACCATGTAAATTTCCTCGCGTTCGACCGTCTCGATGATGCTCGCACGCCGCTCGATCTTGTTGAATTCACCCACATAGGCGGTGACCATCGCCTCCAACGCGGCGGCGACCGCCGTCGCCGCCATGGCGACGTCGATGCTGCGCGTCACGGCCAGCATTTTCTTGTAGGCCAGCGCCGCCTTTTTCGCATACACGGAAGAAATATGCTCGCGGCCATCCCAGTCGCGGAAGGGGTTGAGCAGGTTGTCAGCCAGCCATTCCGGCTTGCCCGCCTTGCTCACCGACAAATCCAGTCCCAGCGCCGCCGCTTTCTTGTAGCCGGCCTTGATGGCCTTGGCGGCATCGGCGGGCAAGCTGGTCAGCCACAAGGCCGTCAGCTGCGGCAATTGCGCGGCCGATGGAAACTCTTCCGCCGTGTAACCGAACAGATCATAGGCGGTGAACATCTGCAGCTGGCTCAGCTGCGCAAGGCTGGTCATCTGCGACGCCAGCCCAGGCTTGCCCCAGATGCGCAAGGCCGTCAGGTGGGGAAAGCGCTGCGCCACTTGCGCCAGATCGACTTCTTTCATGCTCACCAGCGACAGGCCGCCCAGCTGGTAGAGACCGTGGAACGGCGGCAGCGTGTGCGTACACTGGAGTGTCAGATGGCGGCCATCGGCGCCATCGTCAATGCGCAGCGCCGGCGATGGCGCGCTGCGCAAAGCGAGCAGGCCCAAGCCTTCGTTCAAGACCAGGCTGCTGACGCCATCGGGCTGCAGGATCAGGCGTTCCAGGCCGCTGCCGCGGAAATCGAGTGCAGACACCGTCGAGGATTGCCAGTGCAGCTCATTGATGAAGGGATTGCCTTGGATAAACTCCATCAAGGCTGGCGTGCCATGGCTGGTCTCGATGGACATCAGGCAAGGCAGTTGCTCCAGTTCGGAGATGTCGCCCAGCGCCTGCAAGACGCTGTCATTGATTTTCGTCGCGTCCTGACGGAAGACGTGGCCGCCGAGCGTCACTTCACGCTCGTCCGACGCGGCCTTGAACTGCTGGCGCCGCAGCGGATCGATGCGCTCCCAGTTGCGCTGGCGCAGCACGCTGTCGCCCACGTTCCAGCCGCTGCGGTAGCTGTTCACTTCCACATCCACCAGCGGCGCGATATTGCCAACCAGGGTATGCCCAGGCGGCACGTTTGCCGTAGCATAGCAGTGATCGTGGCGATTGTTCCAGAAGAAATAGTCGCATAGCAGCGGCCGCATGGCTTGCACGGCCGCCGCATCGGGCAAGGCGTCACCGGTCCAGTCCAGCTCCAGCACGGCAGCTACCGGCCGGGACGATGAAACATCCTTGATGCGGGTGACCTGGCAAGCCACATACTGCTGCAGCTCGGATGAAAACACGCTGTAAACATCGCCAACATTCGCTAGTGTACTGCTTGCGAAATGGTTGCACTATTTAAAGACTGCGCTATCATCTACATATTGAGTTTGAGATGAGGTGAGCAATGCTGACTGCGGCGCCGATTATATTGAGCGAGGAAGACCGTGCCGAACTGGAACGAAGGGTCCGGTCGCAAACCATCGATACAC
>NZ_PEBS01000072.1 GCF_002869965.1 Janthinobacterium sp. ROICE36 | reverse complement strand
CGCAAAACTTCTGCGTTATTCGCTCCTGCCTCGACACGCTACGGAAACAAGGCCATGGCATGCTCGCCGTCTTGCAACGCGCCTTCGCTGGAAACCCGATTCAGCCAGCCCCCGGCTGAACAGTTACAATTATTTAACGGTTGATCCCACCGTGTCGCACGCGATGCGCTCGACTACTCCCTTGGCTTGGTCTGACCAACTGTTCAGTGCGTCTGATATTCTGTGGCAGGATGCGCGCGGGCATGGCCTGCATGCGGGGGTGGCTCAATCCGCCTTCAATGCGCGTGGTGCCGTCGGGATGCTCACCCTGGCACGCTCCAGTGACCAGGTGTCCAGCAGTGAAATGGGCAATACCGCAATCCGCCTGTCGTGGCTGCTGCAGGCGGTTCACGAAAATGCCGTGCGACTGTTATACCCGTACCCCGCAGTAGAAAACGAGATCATGTTGACCGCACGCGAGATCGAAGTGCTGCGCTGGGCTGGCGACGGTAAGACATCGGGCGAGGTGGGGCAGATCATGAGTATCAGCGAACGCACGGTCAATTTTCACATTACCAATGCCCTTGCCAAGCTTGGCGCCGTCAACAAGACCGCTGGCGTTGTCAAGGCTGCCATGCTTCGCCTACTGTAAACCGCCTTTCTCCCGCCGCTTACTCTCCTTCCCGCCACGGCGGCGTTTGCTTGTCATGGGCGCGTACCACCGCTTCCAGCCATCATTGCTGTCGAAAAAGCTGGTCAGACTGTAACGCCGCTAAGCTAAGCTTTCTTGGTTAGTTTTTTTCTGGATATCGTTGTGCCCCTGCTTTAACGACACGGTCGAATTTTCGTCCGGGCTGTTGCGCTTTCAGATTGGGAGCTGGTCTGGCGCGTAAGCGTTTAAGTCTGGTCAGGATGGCTCCCGTCCGATCGTCATCAATTCGTTCTAGATGGTAGTCAAAGCCAACAGGAAGCTGGTCGACGTGGGGTCGCATTTGGCCTGCCAGCGCTGCCTTGGCCATTTCTTGCCGCCTGCACCGTCGTCCACTTTCACCGTCCGAGCGCGCCACGTCTTGGATAAATTGAGATCAGCCTTTCTGGCCTGCGCCGGGATCGCCATTGCCACCAGTACGCTCTCGTCGTTGCTTTTACGATGGTCCACAGGATGTTGGTTTTCGCCGGAATGAGGAAGTGACGATTGTTATCGCCCGTGGTCAGACTGGACGTAAGCGTCTTCCCATCACCGTCTACCTTTAAAAGTCCACATACCCCACAGTAGTTCCCGTCACTTTTTTGATGGGAACTACTTTGGATACAGATAAAAAGGCTGGCAACCGTGCCGGCCGCCCCAACTATCCGGCTGACTTCAAACGGCGTCTCGCCATCGAGGCTTGTGCATCTGGTATCTCGGTGTCCAAGCTAGCACAGCAGAACGATATCAACACCAATATGCTGTTCAAGTGGCGTCGCGAGTTGCGTGCCGGTTTGTTCGAGCTAGCCGCTTCGGCGCTGCTGCCCGTGCTGGTCAAGCCAGCTATGACACGGTCGCCATCACTTCCCCCAGTTGAGCCAGGCAGCATGATCGAGATCATCATTGGCGATGCCGTCGTGCGTCTGCATGCCGGCATTGATGCCGCACTGCTCTAGCTCGTCTTGCAAAGCCTACGGTCATGATTGGCTTGCCGGCGGGCACACGCATCTGGATCGCAGCCGGTGTGACCGACATGCGCTCTGGTTTCAACGGTCTGGCGGCCAGAGTGCAAACGGCTCTGGACGAAGATCCGTTCAGCGGTCATGTGTTTGTGTTCCGTGGGCGGCGCGGCGACATGATCAAAGTGCTGTGGTGGAGCGGCGATGGGCTGTGTTTGCTAGCCAAGCGGCTTGAACGCGGCCGCTTCGTCTGGTCGCAGGCGACCAACGGCACGGTATCGCTATCTCAGGCACAGCTGTCGATGCTTTTGGAAGGCATCGACTGGCGGCGGCCAGAGCGCACCTGGCAACCATTATCGGCCTTGTAAACGTCGGCGCCCTCGCGTAAACTTAGTCCATGCTCAATCACACCGACCTGCCCAACGACATCGATGCCCTGAAGGCGTTGCTGTTGGCGGCCGAGCAGACACTGCGTGAGCGCGACATCGTCATCGCGGCGCACGACGAGCTGGTGTCAGGACTGCGCGTCCAGCTGACCACGACCGAGGTCGAGATCGAGCACTTGAAGCTGATGATTGCCAAGCTGCGTCGCATGCAGTTCGGCCGCAAATCCGAGAAGCTGGACCACCAGATCGAACAGCTGGAACTGCAACTGGAAGACCTGCAAGCGACCGAGGGTGAGGCCGAGCGCGAGCGGCCGCCGGCAGACACGGCACCGCGCACCAAGTCGGCGCGCAAACCGCTGCCGGAGCACCTGCCGCGCGACGAATGCGTGTACAAGCCACAGGCCGAAGTCTGTCCAGCATGCGATGGCGCACTGCGCCAGTTGGGCGAGGACGTCGCCGAGCAATTGGAGTGGATACCAGGCAGCTTCCGAGTGATACGCCATGTACGTCCGAAACTGGCCTGCAAGTGCTGCGACACCATCGTGCAGGCGCCGGCGCCAAGCCGACCGATCGCGCGCGGCATCGCCGGGCCTGGGCTGCTGGCCCATATCCTGGTGGCCAAGTTCGCCGACCATCTGCCACTGTACCGGCAGTCGGTCATCTATGCCCGCGAAGGCGTTGAACTGGAACGTGCGCTGCTGGCGAACTGGGTCGGCGCGGCCAGCGCGCTGCTGCGCCCGCTGGTCGATGTGATCCGGCGCCATGTGCTGGCCGGTCACAAATTACATGCCGATGACACGCCGATTCCGGTACTGGCGCCGGGCAATGGTAAAACCAAAACAGCACGGCTGTGGACTTACGTGCGTGACGATAGCGCCTCCGGCGACACCACGCCAGCAGCGGTCTGGTTCGCCTATACTCCCGACCGCAAGGGCATCCACCCGCAAACCCACCTGGCCAACTTCAAGGGCGTGTTACAGGCCGATGCGTATGCAGGTTTCAATGCTCTCTACGTCGACGGTGCTATACAAGAAGCGGCCTGCTGGGCGCATGCGCGCCGCAAGTTCCACGACCTGCATGCAGCCAGACCATCAGTCATAACGAATGAGGCCCTGCGCCGGATCGCCGAGCTGTATGTGATCGAGGCCGAGATACGCGGCAAACCGCCGCATGAACGACAGCAGGTGCGCCAGCAACGATCACGGCCATTGCTCGACGACTTCGGCAACTGACTACGCGCCACGCTTGAAGAACTGTCGCGCAAGTCGGACACGGCAGCCGCGATCCAGTACGCACTCAACCTGTGGCCGGCGCTGCTGCGCTACTGCGACAACGGTATCATCGAGATCGACAACTCGGCTGCCGAGCGGGCGCTGCGTGGCGTTGCCATCGGCCTGCGCAACTACCTGTTTGCGGGCGCCGACAGCGGTGGCGAGCGCGCTGCCGCTATCTACTCGCTGATCGGCACGGCCAAGCTCAACGGTGTTGACCCCGAAGCCTGGCTGCGCCATGTACTACCCCATATAGCCGATCACCCGGTCAACCGGGTCGACGACTTCTTGCCCTGGAACTGCACCGCGCAGCTCCCTTCGGCTTAAACAATACGCCGCTTCCCAGCGGTGTGATGCCATCATCTAACAAATCAACGTTTGGCTCAAGACGGCGCTGGCTTTACGCTTACGACTGGACAGTCGCTGCGCCGAGAGGAATCTCCGATCAAACACGGTGAATGCGCTATCGGGCACGCTGGTGACCAGGTCATGGGCGTAGCTCATCTCGCTAATGCTATAGCAGTCAAAGCGGGCGTCACGGATGAGTTGGATATCGGTCCAAAGTGGATCCATCAGTCAAGGCACTTTGCCGACTAATTTAAGCTGTGCCCGTTTCCACTGTTTCAGCTGCGCGGCGCTGACCCGTATTGCTCCTTCCCTTTGACTTCTTCTCGTCGTCACCGAACCGGCCGACGATCAGTGCACCGCCGCCAACCCCATCGCGGTAGACTTGGTCGGGCGTCTGGTAGCCCAGCGACTGGTGCGGTAGCTCGGCGTTATAGAACGCGAAGTACTGCGCCAGGCCCACCATCAATTCTGCCATGTTGGCGTACCCCTTCAGGTACACATCCTCGTACTTCACGTTGCGCCACAGGCGCTCGACGAAGATGTTGTCCAGCGCCCGGCCGCGCCCGTCCATGCTGATGGTCACGCCTTCGCGTTTGAGCACGTCGGTGAAGGCCGTGCTGGTGAACTGCGAACCCTGGTCGCTGTTGAACACCTCCGGCTTGCCATGGTGGCGTAAGGCATCCTTCAGACAGTCCACGCAGAACGAGGCGTCCATGCTGTTGCTGATGCGCCAGGACAGCACCTTGCGGCTGTACCAGTCGATGATCACCACTAGATACGCGAAGCCCCACGCCAGCCGGATGTAGGTGATATCGGTCGACCACGCCTGGTTGGGCCGCGTTACGGGCACACCGCGCAAAAGATACGGATAAACCTTGTGCTGTGGATGCGCCCGGCCCGTATTCGGCCCCGGCACCATACCCGCCAGCCCCATGCCGCGCATCAGGCGCTGCACGCGCTTGCGGTTGACCACGTGGCCCGCCGCGCGCAGAAACACCACCATGCTCCCGCTGCCATATAAACCATCGTCTCAGATTCGGGATCCACTATAGTCATCATCAACGTGATCGCACGCGTTTGGACATAGCTGACCACCTTGTCGCTGGGATAATTCTGTGCGCGCGAAATGCGCGCGGCTGGCCGCGCTGTCGATCCCGCCCAAGAAGAGGCGGCCGCATTGCGTCAGCTTCTTCCTGGTGGCGTATTCAAGGTCGGAAATCCTTCCTAGATGGTCGATGGAGGCAGTGGCGATGCCGTTACTGTTTCCGGTCTGGACGCAGCAGGGAACGGCGTCCGATGAGTTAATCAGTGCTTCCCAGGGCGCTTGATTTAGCGGCAACTTGGTCAGACTGTCATTTCTGACAGTTATCACCGTGCGCCGAAACAGGTCTAATGCAAGCATCGCAATCGCTTGGGTATGGCGCCGTATCAGCGGCCGGTTTCGCCATCGCCGATTGCTTGCGCGTAATCCGGCGTGCCCGGTCATGTGGCACGGAATTCACCTCATCGACAACTCTCGTACAGGAAAATACGAATGAACCGCTTTAATCTAGGCATGACCATATTCATGCTGGCTATATTAACCGCGTGTGGAGGCGGAGGCGACAGTGCCGCTTCCTCCTCAACTCCTCCGCCAGTGGTGCTGGCGCCGGTGGTAATTCCCTTCGACATGGAGGTGGCAGGCTATTGGGAGGCCCAGGACCCTGCGAGCGAATCGTATGCGTTCTATAAGGCCCCGACCGAATTCCCTTACGATCCGGTCAAGACCGGCCGCACATACAAGGCTGGCTCACTGGTTTCACGCTTTTTCTGGGAGCTGACCAGCGATGGTGCAATCAAGATCAACACCGTCGGGCTGGCATGCGATTCGCGCCCGCTCAACCTGTGCGCCGTAACAGGCACCACGATCATCAAAGCGTACGGCCCGGCGGCGAATGCTGAATGGCGCCTGCGCTCCGATAGCAACAACGACGGCGTCGTCGATGCTGATACCACGGCAAAATATACCCGCAAGGAAATCGAGCTGTCAGCACGGCCCAAGGGGGAGTTCTTCCTCAAGCGGTCGGATACCTTCGACCTGACAACGCCCGGCATGATCGAGGGCAGCACGATCTCGCTGGTGCTGTCGGAACTTACCGAGCCGGTCATACTGTCGGGTACCTTCACAGACGGCAAGAAACACCATGTCAGCATCGCAGCCGGCGAAGCGACCGCAGTGGCGGGCACCCGGACCTTCAGCGTGGGCGGGAAGTCGCTCAGATTGCCGGTCAAGATGTGGTATGACAATGTCCAGATTTCGGCCGCAGGCGATGGTTACCTGCTGGAATATGAAATCCGCCGCAAGGCGCAATTACCTGCCGACGTCAAAGCGGCCGACGTTGACCAACTGGAAGCGTATGAACGCCCGCAACTGCGCACCGAGGCTTTCGGCCTGATCGATAAGTTCATTCCGGGTCCAGTCATCAACGCGGGGGAAAAATACTATTCGTTCGTCCTGTTGGACTTTAATCCTGATTGGGTGTCCGGCGGTGGCGCCAATACCATCGAGTTCAGCGATGGGAACCACGGCACCATCAGCCACCATGATCTGATTAAGGGCAAGTACTCGGAAGAGCGCCAGTTCACCTGGTCGCGGCGTGCCGACGGCACCCTGGTCTACGATTTTGGCTTCGGCATTGAAGTTACCGCGCGCTTCATCAAAGCTGTCAACGGTGGCTACCAGGTCCTGTATTCGATCCCCGATCCGAATGTCGGCATGCGTTATGTGGTGCACGACATGGTCAAGGACGCGCCCGTCGCAGTGACGGAGGCCAGTGTTCCCGGCAGTTATGTCTTCACCAGCTCGGATGGTTTGACCGATATCCACATGACCTTGCATAAGGATAAAACCGTCAGCGGTAGCGTTGGGGGGCACTGGTTCTTCGACACCAATGGCGATGTGGTCAGCTTCGAATGCACCGATCTCAATGGCCGCGAACTGAGTCGTTACGAGGATTGCCTCAACAGCTTCGACCATCTTTCCACGTCGGCCTTTTCCCATATCCGCCGGCTGCGCTTCATGCACAAGGACGGTCAAAACTACCAAGTGAAGTACGACGCCAGCGTGTACGGCGAACGTTTCCAGGTCGTCAATCGCGATTATTTCACCATCTCGTGGACCTACCGCTGGCGCCGCATTGGCGACGAACTGCCAAGCGTCGCTGCCCGCTCGGCTTCTACATTCGGCCAAGCCGCCGGTGCCCGCCAATTCAATCTGAGGAATTCACATGAAATCATACTTGCGAAATAGCGCGCGGATTGACCACATCGCCATTGCGGTACGCGATCTGGACGAGGCCTTGTTTTTGTACCAGGAAATTCTCGGTTTTGAACTGGTGGCGCGGCGCGAAGTAAAAGGGGCGTTTTCCGGCATGATCTCCGCCGAACTCAAGGCCGGCGGTTTTTCGATCGTACTGGTCCAGGGTACGGACCCGCAATCCCAGGTCAGTCGATATATCGCCGAATTTGGACCCGGCGTCCAGCACGTGGCCATCGAGGTCGAGGATGTGGCCTCGGTCGAAATGACCCTGCGCAAGTCCGGCTTGAAGTTTGCCACCGAAGTGATCCGTGGCAGCAACCTGGTCCAGATCTTCACCCGGCGCGACAGCAACTGCGGAATGATGTTCGAATTCATTCAGCGCGTCGAGGCCGAAGACGGCTTTGAGACCGTCAATATCCAGAAACTCTTCGAGCAGCTCGAAGAGAGCAACGCTTGCTGATACAAGGATCATCGATGCGCCCAACTATAGTCGAATGCATGCGCGAGCATGCACAAGCGCGCCCCGACGCAATTGCCTTTCGTTTCCTGAACGACCTGGCAAGCGCACCGCAGGAGCTCAATTACCACCAGCTGTGGCAGGAAGCCGGCGTCGTTGCGAACTTCCTGGGCACGGTCGCATCGCCCGGTAGCCGCATCATGTTGTTCTATCCTCCTGGTCTGGAGTACATCAAGGCTTTCTATGGCTGTATGCTGGCTGGAATGGTTGCGGTTCCGCTCTATCCGCCGCGCCGCAACAGTAAATCAGACCGACTCACCAAGGTCGCCCGCAGCTGCCAGTCGGTGCTGGCGCTGACGACGGAATCGGAGCTGGCGGCAGTGCAGGCGGCATGGAACGAGCAGGCAGAACCAGGCATGGCGCTCGCCTTCCATGTCACCGACACGCTGGATGTCACCGATGCGCGCCCGTTCGTGCCACCGGCGATAGATCCCGCCGTGCCGGCCTTCCTGCAATACACGTCGGGATCCACCGGGGCGCCGAAAGGCGTGATCATCACGCACGCCAATATCATGGCCAATATGCGGCACCTGTCGTTGATGTCGGGCGGTCATGCAGGGGACGTGTTCGTCAACTGGCTGCCGCTATTTCACGATCTTGGCCTGGTGACGGCGGTGCTATGGCCGGTGAGTCTGGGGGCCAGCTCGACGCTCATGGCGCCAGCGACATTCGTGCGTGATCCCCTGTTATGGCTGCAGGCCATCACGCGTTATCGCGGCAGCATGTGCGGAGCGCCTAATTTCGCCTATGCGCTGTGCGTGGACAAAATTGCCGACGCCAGTCTGACAAAACTGGATCTGTCCTCGTGGCGCGTGGCCTACAACGCCGCCGAGCCGGTGCGCGCAGCCACCCTCGATGCGTTCGGTACCCGCTTCGGCGCTTGCGGATTCCGCCCGCAGACGTTTTATCCAAGCTATGGCATGGCCGAAGCAACGGTATTCATCAGTGGCGGTAACGCTTCGGCCGCACCGATTTCCCTCGTTGTCGATCGCCAAGAACTGGCGGCGCGTCGGGTGACACCGGTCGATGTCGGTGACGCGTTGGCCACCCGGATCGTCGCCTGCGGCGCTGCGAGTGCACCACATGATCTCCGCGTCGTCGATCCGGAGTCGCGCCGCGAGCTGGCAGACGGCCAAGTGGGCGAGATCTGGTTTGCCGGTCCTAGCGTTTCGCCAGGGTACTGGGGGCTGGGGGCGCAGACCGCCGAGGCGTTCGGCCAGTCGATTTGCAACAGCGATTTGCCAGCCGCTTATTTGCGGACCGGCGATCTGGGCGTCATGGTGGACGGCGAGCTTTATGTGACAGGCCGCATCAAGGATCTGGTCATCCTCAACGGACGCAACTACTATCCTCAGGATATTGAACTGTCTGCCACTGCAGCACATCGGGCGATTCGCCCCGGCCACGTGGCGGCCTTCGCGGTGGAAGAGGACCTGGTGGAGCGCCTAGTCGTGGTGGCGGAAGTGGAACGCGAGCATTTTCGTTCGCTCGACGTCGACCATGTCGTGGCTGCCGTGCGCCAGCAAGTGCTGCGCGACCACGAAATTAATGCGGATCGCATCGTCCTGGTCAAGCCCTACAAGGTGCCGGTCACCTCGAGCGGCAAAATCCAGCGCCGGCAGGCGCGTGCGATGCTGCTCGACGGTACGCTGGAAGTGCTGGCCAGTTCCGCGACGGCGGCGCCGCATTGCGCGGCGCCGGCGACAGCTACCGAGCACATGTTGGCACCGATCTGGTGCCGGGTGTTGGGCCGGGCGCAGATTGGTACCGACGAGAACTTTTTCGATCTCGGCGGTGACTCTCTTGCGGCAGCGGAGATTGCGGCGGCGCTTGGCCGGCATCGCAGCACCGAGCTCGATATCGGTCAATTTTTCGACACGCCAACGATTACCGGTCTGGCAGGGTGGCTTGACCTGGTCGACGCGCACAGTACTAGAAAAAGCCAACTGATGGCCGTACCGGCGGCAGCGGTGGTCCGGGTATGAGCATCCAACAAGTTCTCTCCACCCTGTATCAGCGAGGGCTGACCCTGGACGTAGACCACGACGAACTGCTGGTCAGCGCAGGCCCGGAAGGGATTGATGCCGACACGCTGGCGCTGGTCAAGCAACACAAGAGCGAGCTGATCGCGCTGCTGCACAGGCTTGAGCGCTGCGTCGCGGTGCCCCGGGCCGCTTTCAATCATGTACCCGGCTACCGTGCTCCTGCCACGCTGGCCCAGCAGCGCATGCTGTTCATGGAAGAGCTGGCGGGAGACCGCAGCTACTACAATATGCCGGCCGCCTTCGAGCTCCACGGTCCCATCGATCGTACCGCGCTGCGCCTTGCATTCTGCAGCCTGCTCGCCAGCCACGATATCCTGCGCACGACCTATTTACAGGAAGGCGGCAGCCACGTCCAACACGTCACGGCATTGGCGCAATGCGACCTGGAAGTGCTTGACCTCGATGGCGCCAGCGCCGGCGATGCCCGCCTGGCGGCAGCGCTGGCCGATGATGCGGCATACCGCTTCGACCTGGGACGCGAGGGTCCGCTGCGGGTGCGCCTGATCGCGCTCGAACCAGAGCGACATGTGTTGTCGCTGAACGTGCACCATATCTGCGCCGACGGCTGGAGTGCGCAGCGCATTCTTGCCGACCTTGGCGCCGCGTACAGCGCCGCACGCGTCGGGATGCTTCCGCCGTGCGTGCCGGCTGAGCCCGGTCTGCAGTATGCCGACTATGCACAATGGCAGGCGCAGTGGCTGGGCGGCTCGGACTATACCAAGGCCGCCGACTATTGGCGCGACACGCTGGCGGGCGCGCCTGAGCTGCACAGCTTGCCAACCGATTTCGTACGGCCGCAGGTTCTGGGCGTGGATGGCGCCACCATCGTACGCCCATTGGGCGCCGCGCTGTCGGACGCACTGGGCCGCTTTGGCCGCGAGGCCGGTACCAGCGCGTTCGTAGTGTTCCAGAGCGCCTACGCGGCACTGCTGGCACGCTACAGCGGCGAGACCGATATCGTGTTTGGAACTGCGGCCGCCAACCGTCATCCGCTGGCCTTCCTCGACACGGTAGGACTGTTCGTCAACACGGTGGTGCTAAGGCTGGAAGTTGGCGACGCCCTCGGCTTTGCAGGCCTGGTGCGTAAAGCGGCTGCGTTAAGCGAAGCAGCGTTTCGCCACCAGCAATTTCCGTTCGATGCCTTGGTTGACCTGCTCGAGCCGGCGCGCAGCGCCGGCTACGGTCCGCTGGTACAGCTGATGCTGGTGATGCAGGATCGTCCGACCGGGCCGCTGTTGCTGGACGGCGTAAGGGTACAGGAGCTCAGCCAGCGCCAAGCGGTGGCGAAATTCGACCTAGCCTTGCATGTCCACCCCGGGACGGATGGCTACGCTCTTCACTGGGAATACAACACCAACCTGTTCGAGGCCGCAACCGTGGATCGCATGGCCGCCGACTTTTCCCGCTTGCTCGCTGCGTGCATGGCTGCGCCCGAGGTAGCGATCGGTAGCCTGCCGCTGGCAACGCCGGCCGTGCCGCTCGCGCCGCGCACCGCCGCCGTGGCCGAGGTGCCGGTCTGCGTGCACCAGCTGGTCGCCGAACAAGCTGGCCGTACCCCGCAACATTCGGCCGTACGCGATGTGCATGGCAGTCTGAATTACGTCGAACTCGAGCAGCGTGCTAGCCGCGTTGCCTCTGGACTGTTGCAGCGCGGCGTGCGTGTCGGCCAGGCAGTCGGGGTGTGCATGGAAAAATCGTGCGATCTGGTCGTGGCAATGCTGGCTATTTATAAGAGCGGAGCGGTCTATCTTCCGCTCGACCCGCATTACCCGCCTGAACGGCTGGGTATGATGGCCGGCGATGCCAACATCGCGCTGCTGGTGTGCGGAGCCGGACCACTGCCGAACGGTTTGCCCGATACGCTTGATATCGTGGCGCTCGACACTTTGGTTCAGGCCGAGGAATTGCCTCTGGCGCAAGTTGCCACCGCAGCGCAGGCCGGCGCCTATGTCATCTATACCTCCGGTTCGACAGGTAAACCGAAGGGCGTGCTGGTCACGCACGCAAACTTGTTTCACTCGCTGCGCGCGAATGCCGCCGCGATGGCATTCCGGCCGGGAGACGTGATACCTACCATCGGTTCGCAGGCGTTCGGCGTCTCTCTGCTGGAGATGTTGCTGCCCCTCGTCTCTGGAGGCACGGTGCAGATCGTGTCCAGGTCGCAGGTCGTCGACATCCAACAGCTTGTGGCGGTAACCGTAGACGTTACGGTGTTGCATGCAGTGCCCAGCCTGATGCGGCAATGGCTCGAGACGGTCGCGGCGCAGGACCAGGTGCGCTATCGGAATTTGCGCCTTCTGCTCGTCGGCGGAGAGTCGGTCCCGGCAAGCCTGCTTGCGCAATTGCGCCGTTGGCGCCCGGCGTTGCGGGTGCTGGCGTTATACGGAATGACGGAATCGACCATTGTGTGCGCCAGCCACGATCCTGATCAGCTGCTGAACGTCAATTATGCGATCGGCAAACCTTATGCAGGCATCGATTTCTACGTGCTCAACCGGCATGGACAGCAGCAACCACCGGGGGTGCCGGGTGAACTGCATATCGGCGGCGTGACTGTTGCAGCGGGGTATCTGAACCAGCCGGCAATGACGGCCGAGCGTTTTTCGGCAGCTGACGTAGCGGGCGGTGCACGCCTGTATCGCACTGGCGACCGGGTGCGCCTGTTGGCGAGTGGGGATTACGAATTTCTGGGCCGGGTGGACCATCAGGTGAGCTTGCGCGGCGCCAGGATCGAGCTGGGAGAAATTGAAACTGTCGCTACCAGCGTGGACGGGGTCTTACAGGCCGTCGCCCACGTGGCGGAGCTCGACTCGGGAGAGGTGACGCTAGTGCTGTATTTCACTGCGCGCGCCGCGGGAGGCGATGTGCTGACCACGCCGATTCGTGCCCGGCTAGCACAGCGTTTGCCGGACTATATGCGTCCGTCGATCATCCAGCGCCTCGACCTATTCCCTTTAAATCCGAATGGAAAAGTTGACCGCAAACGCCTGCCACGCCCGCACGTGGGCAGCGCCCGGGAACAGCCTGGCACCGCCCTCGAGAAGCGGTTGGCGCAGATGTGGGGTGAACTGCTGGGCCTGGCCGATCTGGGTGTGACTGACAGTTTCTTCGAACTGGGCGGTCATTCCCTCATGGCCAGCAAGCTGACGACGCGCGTGCGCTCGGAGTTCGGCGTAGGCCTGCCATTGACGTTGCTTTTCTCCACGCCAACCATCCGCGCCTGTGCGGCGTACCTGGACGCCGAGTTGGCTCAGCGCCAGGCCACGGGGCTGCTGGCTCCGGCGCTGGTCGACACGTCCAATCTTGACGAGTTGATCCTGTAAACAATTTCATTATTTCACTGCGCAAGATGACGACGACACCCAAGCCAATATCGATTTCAACCCTGTTGTACCGCCACTCGCCTGTCTTGCTCGTATTTTCGATGACGATCGGCGCCGTCGCTGGCGCGTTGTACAGCCTGATCATTCCATTCGTGCTGCGCGCGCTGGGGGCGCAAGGCGGCGCCCGGTCCGGCGCGCAATTTGGAGCCAATGTCGCGCCCGATAGCACCGCTTCGGTGTTGGGCATGGCCGAGGGAACCGGGGCGGCCATGTTTTTTCTGGTCTGCCTGCTGATCCTGTGCGCCAAGGCTCTCTCTGTGATTCTGGTTAATAATATCGCCAAGTCGGCCATGGCAGAACTGCGCCTCGAAATCGCGCGCAAGATCAACCAGATGCGCATTGCCGATGTTGAAAGCGTCGGCTTCCCGCGCCTGCTCAATGTCCTGATCGACGACGTCAACACCGTCGCCGCCGCCGCCGTGGCGATTCCCATGGTGGTAGTGTCGGCGGTGACCGTGGTGGGGATGCTGGGGTATCTTGCCACCATGAATTTCACGGTATTCGTGATCGTGCTCACTGCCATCGGAGTGGGAGTGGCGATGTTCCAGCTGCCGGTAGCCTTTGCCACCAGGCCCTACGATCAGGCGCGCAGTCTACGCGATGTCCTCCAGGAAGGAATACGCGGATTGATCATGGGCGTGTATGAGCTCAAGCTAGATCGGCCCAAGTCGCGCGCCTACCTCCAGCAGGCGTTGGCAGTGCCGCAGCGGCAGTCGGTGCGGCTGGAGAAGCTCGGCGACGCGGTGATCCACCTTGCCGGCACATCGAGTGACCTGCTGGCCTTCTTCATCATCGGCCTGATCGTGTTTGTCATGCCGCGCTACATCCCGATTCCTGCGGTGGAGAACTATGGTGTCGTCATGGCTCTCCTGTACATCGCCGCGCCAGTCGCCAGCATCCTGGGCATGATGCAGCATCTGCGCATGGGCCAGGTGGCAATCGTCCGCATCCACCGCTTGGATGCCATGGAGGAGGAAAGCCATGCCGCTACTGCTGCTATCCTGCCGCCATGGCGGCAATTCAGTGTGCGCGAGGTGAGCTACCGGTACCCAGGCCAGGAACCTGCCGCCGCCGATCCGGGCTTCGCCTTGTCGCCGACCACGTTGTCGTTCGAGCCCGGACAGATCAATTTCATCGTAGGCGGCAACGGCTCGGGTAAGTCGACGTTGAGCAAGCTGATCTCACTGCACTACCAGAGCGCCACCGGTGCCGTATATTTCGACGATGCTCCCCTCGCTGCCGGACAGATTGACCAGGCGCGCGCTCGCATCGGTGTGATCTTTTCAAATTACTACCTGTTTAACCAACTGTATCGTTCCCATACGGCAGCCGATCTGGAAAACATTACCACCTGGCTGCGCACCTTGCGGCTGCAGGACAAGACGTGCTTCGTCGATGGCCGGTTTACCACTACCAAGCTGTCGGACGGGCAGCGCCGTCGCCTGGCGCTGCTGGTGGCGCTGCTCGAGGACAAGGATATTTACGTATTCGACGAGTGGGCTGCCGACCAGGATCCTGAATTCAAGCAAGTCTTTTACCGAGAAATCCTTCCCGCGATGAAGTCGAACAACAAGCTGGTAATCGTGATCACCCATGACGACCGCTATTTCGATTGCGCCGACCGCTTGATCTTCATGGAGGAGGGGAGGGTGGTCCGTGAGCAGTTTCAGCGGGCGGTAAACGGCGCCCCGACCTCGTCCGGCGCGGCCATCGCGGCCTGAAGCGAGCGCCATACTCCAGCAACGAGCACTCCCGCACCGGCGACCTCACCAGGCGCCGGGCGTAGCTGCCGCATTGCCTTAACCCTTGAATTATCGGATATTGCTCATGGAATTCGACAGCCTACTACAGCTTTGCCAGGAAAAAAACATCAGTCTGTCGTTGGACGGAACGCAGCTCAAGGTAACGGCGGCGCCTGGGACCCTGACGGCCGACGTAGCCGCGCTGCTGCGCCAGTTCAAACCACAGTTGCTGGAATGGACACGTGACCGCGACGCCTTCTCCACTGGCGCGATCCAGCGCGCGGACCGTGACCATCCGTTGCCAGCCTCGGCCGGACAACGCCAGTTGTGGCTGGTCTCCCGATTCGATGCCGTCGGCCAGGCCTACCATTTCTGCCGCGTGCTCGATCTGGAAGGCGCACTCGACCTGGCCGCGCTTCATGCCGCCTTTACCGGCATCGTGGCGGCGCACGAAAGCCTGCGGACGGTGTTCTACGAGATCGATGGCGAACTCTTCCAGCGCATATTGCCGCCACAGCCCGTACCCATCGGCATGACCGAGTTAGACAGCGCGGATGCCGACGCCGTACTGGCGATCGAGGAAAGTCTGTTCGCTGCCCCGTTCGATCTAACTGCTGACGCGCCGCTGCGCATGCATTTGATACGCCTCGATGCGTATCACCATCGGCTCGTCGTCGTGCTCCACCACATTGCCTCCGACGGCTGGTCGCTGGGCATTCTGGTCAAATCGTTGCAAGATGCCTATGTCGGGTGCGTGAGCGGGCCGGCACCAGCGATCCAGTACGCAGATTACGCGCAATGGCTGGCGGCACCACTCCAGTTGGCGCAAAACGCGGCCTCGCTGGACTACTGGCGGACAGCCTTGGCCGACGCGCCTTCGCTGCACGGTTTGCCCACCGATTTCGTCCGCCCGGCGGAGCGCAGTTTCCGCGGCCAGCAACTGCACCAGCAGCTCGATGCCGAGGCCGCCGATGGATTACGCTGCCTGGCCGCCAGCGTGGGTGCTACACCGTTCATGCTGCTCGAAACGCTGTTCGGTGCGCTTGTGACCCGCTACTCGGGAAACGAAGACGTGATCATTGGTACTCCCATGGCGAACCGCCGCCATGAAGATATCTGGCACCTGATCGGCTACTTTGTTAACTTGGTGCCATTGCGCCACGCGATAGACGCACGCCGTTCATTCCGTGAGCTGCTTGCCTCGAGCAAGGAGGAAACCTTGCGCGCATTCGCGCACCAGCAATTGCCGTTCGATGATCTGGTACGCGCTTGTGCCCCCGTGCGCAGCTCCAGTTTTGGCCCTCTGGTGCAACTGTGCTTTGTTCTGCAAAACAACGATATTCCGGCGCTGTCCCTGGGAGACGTGAGCTGTGTCGTCGAGCGGCCCGCATCGCGTAGCGCGATGTTCGACCTGCAGCTGGAAGTGACCGAAGACGCTGCCGGGTTCGCGCTCTGCTGGGAATATGCCACCGACTTGTTTACTGAGGAGACAGCGGCGCGCATGGCGCGCACTTATTTGCAACTCGCGCACGCCGTGATAAAGCATCCCGATCTGCCGCTGGCGCGCCTGGCCACGCTTGACGCCACCGAACGCGATCATGAGATCGCGACAGCAACCGGACCCTGTGTCGAACGGCGGGGCGCGCTGTCACTGCCGGCGATATTCGAAGCGCATGCGGCAGCCGCGCCCGACGCCCTGGCGCTCGCGTGCGGTGCCACGCAGCTGACCTACACCGAATTGAATGCACGCGCCAACCAGCTGGCGCACTGGCTGGCAGCCGAGCGCGGTGTGGGGCCGGACGTCCTAGTGGGCATCTGTATCGAACGCTCGATCGAGATGGTGGTAGCGATCCTGGCCGTGCTCAAGGCCGGCGGCGCCTATGTGCCGCTCGACCCGTCGTACCCCGAGGCGCGGCTGGCCTACATCCTGGACGATGCGGCTCTGACGACCGTACTGACGACGCGTGCCGTCCATGCACGCACACCGCTGTCGGCCGGGCAGGCGCTGTACCTCGACGATCCGCGCCTGGCCGGCCAGCCGGACGCCAACCTTGGGCGCACCGTGGCGGCGCATCACCTGGCGTACGTGATCTACACGTCCGGCTCGACCGGCAATCCGAAAGGCGTGACGATCGAGCATGGCGCGCTGAGCAACCTGGCCTTCGGCGTCCGCGACATGGATTTGATCGCGGCGGGAGAGACCTGGGGCTGGCTCGCTTCCTATGCGTTCGACGCATCGGTGCAGGGCATCTCCCAGCTTGCGCTCGGCTGTCCGCTGTATGTGGTCAGTGACGATGCACGGCGCGATCCGGCATTGCTGGCGCCATCGCTGGCCAGTATTGACGTGCTCGACTGCGCGCCGATGCTGGTGGAGGCCTGGTTTGCCGCCGGCCTGGCGCCGCAGCTGCCCAACCTGATCATCGGCGGTGAGGCGATCAGCCCGGCGCTGTGGGACACGCTGGTGGACTGGCAGGCGACATACGGCAAGACTGCCGTCAACGTTTACGGTCCCACCGAGTGCACGGTCGATTCCACCTGGTGCGTGGTCGCGGGACCGCGCCCGCACATCGGCCGTCCGCTGCCCAATACCAGCGCCTACGTGCTCGATGCTGCCAGCCAGCTGGCAGGGCAGGGCATTGCTGGCGAACTCCATATCGGCGGCCTGGGCCTGGGCCGCGGCTACCTGAACCGCGATGAACTCACGGCCGAAAAATTCATCGCCAGCCCGCTGGCGGCGGGCGAACGGCTGTACAAAACCGGCGACCTGGTGCGCCGGCTGGCCGATGGCAACCTCGAGTACCTGGGGCGCATCGACCAGCAGGTCAAGAACCGTGGCTTCCGTATCGAACTGGGCGAGATTGAAAGTGCGCTCAAACGCCACGAAGCGATCCGCGAGGCACTGGTTGTGGCGCAGGACGGTGTCGGCGGCAAGCGGCTGGTCGCGTACGTGGTGCCACATCAGGCCATATCGAACGACGCCCTGCGCCAGTACCTGGGCCAAGCTTTGCCTGACTACATGGTGCCGTCAGCATTCGTTCATCTGGAGGCCTTGCCGCTGACCACCAACGGCAAGGTGGACCGCAAGGCGTTGCCGCCGGCCGACCTGGCCGTGCAGCAGGTGTACCTGGCCCCACGCACCGCGCTCGAACACGAGCTGTGCGCGCTGTGGCAGGAGATCCTGGGTGTGGCACAGGTGGGTCTGGGCGATAATTTCTTTGCCCTGGGCGGCCACTCGCTGTCGGCCACGCGTCTGGTCGCGCGCATCAACCAGCGCTTCGGTGTGCAAATGCCGCTCAAGGACCTGTTCGGCCTGAAAACGCTGGAGGAGCTGGGTCGTCACGTGGCAACGCTCGACCGGAGCGCGGCGCGCCCGGCGCTGGTAGCCGCCCCGCGCGGCGCCACGCTATTGCCGTCGTACGCGCAGCAGCGCCTGTGGATGCTCGACCAGATCGACGGCGGCAGCACGCACTACAATATGCCCAGCGCATTGCGCCTGACCGGCAAACTGGACCAGACGGCTCTGCGGCAGGCATTGGCAACGATCGTCGAACGCCACGAAAGCCTGCGGACGTGTTTTGTCGCCACCGGCGATGGCACGGTGGTGCAGTCGATCCTGCCGGCCGGCGGTTTTTCGATGGGCGTGGAAGACCTGTCCGCGTTGTTGTCTACGGCGCAGACATCGGCGGTAAATGCGTTGCTGGCCCAGGATGGCTCGACGCCGTTCGGCCTGGGTGCCGACCTGATGCTGCGCGCACGCCTGCTGCGCCTGGCGCCAGAAGAGCACATCTTGCTGGTGACGATGCATCACATCGCATCCGATGGCTGGTCGATGGCAATCCTGGTCAACGAGCTCGGAGTGCTATACCAGGCCTTTGCCGATGGCCGCGACCATGCTTTGCTGGCGTTGCCGATTCAGTACGCCGATTACGCACACTGGCAGCGCCACTGGCTGCAGGGCGCGGTGCTCGACGAGCAGCTCGGGTACTGGGAGCGGCAACTGGCGCATCTGCCGGTCGTGCACGGCTTGCCGCTCGACCACCCGCGTCCGCGTCTGCAAAGCTTTCACGGCGCGGTGCATGCCAGCGCTATCGATGCCAGCATCACCAGCGCGTTGCATACACTGTGCCGTGAACACGGCGCCACGTTGTTCATGGGGCTGCACGCGGCGTTTGCCACGCTGCTGGCCCGCTACAGCAACGAGACCGATATCGTGGTCGGCAGCCCGATCGCCAACCGTGAACAGGCCGAGGTAGCGAACCTGATCGGCTTCTTCGTCAATACGCTGGTGTTGCGCAGCGATCTCGATGGCGAGCCGAGTTTCCACGCTTTGCTGGCGCAAAGCAAGCGCACGTTGCTCGACGCCTATGCGCACCAGCAGGTGCCATTCGAACAGATCGTCGAGCGCCTGCGTCCCGAGCGCAGCCTGAACCACAGCCCGCTGTTCCAGGTCATGCTGGTCCTGCAAAACAACGAGGAGGGAACACTGGACTTGCCGGGGCTGGCATTGGAGCCGGTGGCGCAACCATCTGTAGTTGCCAAATACGAGCTGACGCTCACTATAAGCGAGAGCGGAGGCGGTTTGCAAATGGGATGGAGCTATAACAGTGACCTGTTTGCGCCGGATACTGTCATTCGCATGGCGGACAACTTTGGTCGCCTGTTGGAGGCGTTGGTGGCGTCACCCGACCGCAACGTGATGGCGGCACCGCTCATCGGCCGGGCTGAACACGCCCGTCTGCTGGGTTGGGACATGACCTTAGCCGACTTCCCGCGCGAGCGTTGCATGCAAGCGTGGTTCGAAACGCGTGCCGCTGAGCAACCCGACGCCGTGGCCCTTGTTTTCGGGGAAGAGCAAGTTACCTACACGCAGCTCGACATGCGTGCGAACCAGCTGGCACATATTCTGATCGAGCAGTATGGGGTGGGGGCGGACATGGTCGTCGGCGTCTGCCTCGAGCGCTCGGCTGAAATGGTGGTGGCGATCATGGCGGTGCTCAAGGCGGGCGGCGCGGTCCTGCCGGTGAAACCGTCGCATGGCGCCTCGCGGTTGCGCAAAATGCTGACCAATGCGGCGCTAGCCACGGTGCTGAGTACGCGTGACCTGCTTGCGCGCACCGGGATCGATGGCGCATTGTGCCTTGACGATGCGCAGGTCAGGGAACTGCTGGCACAGCAACGCGTCGATAGCCCCGCGCCTCGCGCATCCCGGCACGACTTGGCAGGCGCACTGGCAGCGCAGGCTGGGCATCAGATCGTGCTGCACGTACTGGATCGGCACGGTTCGCTGACGCCGCTGGGCGTGGCGGGCGAGCTGCACCTTGGTGGCACTGGCCTGGCGCATCATACACAGGATCGGATGGGCACGATCGCGGGGAATTTCGTTGCCAGCCCTGTCTCGGGTGGGGAGCGACTATATCGGACCGGGGACATGGTGCGCCGGCTACCGCAGGGCGCACTTGAGTACCTAGGCCGTATTGAGCGCCGCACCGGCAAGCGCGCCTTACGCTCTTGGGCTAGCGAGGTGAAAAACCCGGAGCATGCCGCCACCGCTGGCCAGGCGCCGTGCTCAGAGACCGAACAGTTGCTGGCTGGTCTCTGGCAAGAAGTGCTGGGTGTGGCACAGGTAAATGTCGATGACAACTTTTTCCATAGCGGCGGCCATTCGCTACTGGCCATGCGCCTGATCGCGTCTGTGAACCAGTCGTTCGAGGTGCGCCTGCCGGTTAAGACCTTGTTCGACCGGCCCACGCTTGGTGGTCTTGCAGATGCGATCGACCAGCTCGATGCCGGCCTTGGCCGGCCTCCGCTGGTCGCGGCGCTGCGTGATGGTGCGCTACCAGCCTCGTATTCACAGCAGCGCTTGTGGACGCTGGCGCAGATCGACGGCGGCAGCGCGCATTACAATATCTCCGGCGCGCTCAACTTGTCGGGGACGCTCGACGTTGTCGCTCTTGAGCATGCGTTTGCGCGCATCCTACATCGCCATGAGAGCCTGCGTACCAATTTCGATACCGGTCCCGACCAGGATGTGTTGCAAGTGATCCGCCATGCCGACCAGTTCTCGCTGGACGTGCACGATCTGGTAGGGATGCCGGCAGACGAACGCCTTGCATGCATTGATTCTTTGACAGCGATACACGCAACCACCCCGTTCGATCTTGCTGCCGACTTGATGTTGCGCGCGCAGCTGATACGCACCAATGCCACAGAACACGTACTACTCGTTACGGTCCATCATATCGCTGCCGACGGCTGGTCGATGAGCATCCTGATCGACGAGCTGTGCACCCTGTATCACGCTTTTTCGCGTGGCGAGTCCGATCCGCTACCGCGCATGGCCATACAGTATGCCGACTATGCTGTATGGCAGCGCAACTGGTTGCAGGGCGACGTGCTTGACCGCCAACTTGACTACTGGTTGCAGCAGCTGCAGGACTTGCCTGTCGAGCACCAGGTACCGCTCGATCGCATTCGTCCGCAAAGCCAAACCTTCACCGGGGCTTCGCATATTTCACTGGTGAAGGAACCAACGGTGAGTGAATTGCGACGCCTATGCGCTGCGGAAGGCGCCACGCTATTCATGGGCTTGCATGCAGCGCTGGCGGCGTTCCTGTCCCGCTACAGTGGCCAGCATGACATCGTAATCGGCACGCCGGTTGCTAACCGCGAGCAAGCCGAGGTGGCTGCGCTGATTGGGTTCTTTGCCAATACCCTGGTACTGCGCAGCGATCTCACGGGGGATCCGAGCTTCGCCGTCCTGTTGGGAAAAAGCAAACGTACCTTGCTCGATGCCTACACCCATCAGCAAGTGCCGTTCGAGCAGATCGTCGAGCGCATCAATCCTGTGCGCAGCATGCGTCATAGCCCGCTGTTCCAGATCATGCTCGCCTGGCAGGAAGCAGACGAGGGCGGTCTGGAGTTGCCTTCGCTCGTACTGAGCCCGGTGCGGGATGGGGGCGTGATTGCCAAGTTCGATCTTACGCTTAACGTCCAGGAAGAAAATGGCGCGCTGCGCATGAACTGGGTCTATAGCACCGATTTGTTCGACGCGCAAACGATCATTCGCATGGCTGGGCACTTTGAGCGCTTACTGGCATCGCTGACGGCGACCCCCCATGCCTGCGTTTTCGATACCGATCTGTTGGCACCGCCGGAGTACCAGCAGCTACTTGCGTGCAACGACAGCGTTCGGGCGTTCCCCGACGAGGCCAACTTGCATGAGTTATTTTCGCGGCAGGCCCATCTTTCGCCAAACGCGGTCGCGCTTGTTTTTGAGGGAGACGTGATGACCTATGCCGAACTTGATACGCGATCGAACAGGCTGGCGCACCACCTCGCGCGGCACCATGCCGTGGGTCCAGACATACTGGTGGGGGTGTGCACCGAACGCTCGTTCGACATGGTTGTGGCGATGCTTGCCGTGCTGAAGGCGGGTGGTGCTTATGTGCCGCTCGATCCGTCGTTGCCTCCGGAACGCTTGGCCTACATGGTGGCCGATGCTGCTCCGCGCCTAGTGCTGACCCGGGAACGTCTGGTGGAGCATCTTCCACAGCACTGCGAACAGGTGCTGCTAGACGCGCATGCTTGCCACTGGGCATCGCTGTCTGCCACCGAGCCGACGGTCGATGTGCTGCCCGGACATCTGGCGTACGTCATTTATACCTCGGGCTCGACTGGTAATCCGAAGGGGGTAATGATTGAGCATGGTGCCATAGCCAACCAAATGCGCTGGCTGGTGGAACAGTTCGGTTTTGACGCGGACGACCGCGTCTTGCAGAAGACCGCATACGGCTTCGACGCGGCGGTGTGGGAGTTTTGGGCACCGCTTATCTGTGGCGCGCGCCTGGTACTGGCTCGCCCGGATGGCCACTTGGATCCGCGTTACATGGTGGATATCATCCAGCAGAACGCCATCACAGTCGTCCAATATGTGCCGTCGATGCTAACAGTGTTGACCGGCCAGGCGGGGCTTGATCGCTGCAAATCGCTGCGACAAATTTTTTGCGGAGGCGAAGCATTGCCCGGCGCGCTCGTACAGCAGTTGTTCTCGATGTTGCCGCAAGTGGCAGTCCATAACCTGTACGGACCGACGGAATGCACGATCGACGCCAGCTACTGGACTTGTATCAGAGGCAGGCAGGCGGACGTGGTGCCGATTGGGTATCCTGTGGCCAATACCCAGCTACATGTGCTCGACCAGCATGGGCGCCAAGTTCCGCAGGGCGTACTTGGCGAATTGTATATCGGTGGCGCGCAGCTGGCGCGTGGCTACCTCGGGCATCCGGCGCTCACCGCTGAAAAGTTCATTCCCGATCCTTACAGTGATATCGAAGGCGCGCGACTGTACAAAACCGGCGATCTGGTGCGCCGGTTGCCGGACGGCGCAATCCATTACTGCGGTCGCAGCGATTTTCAGATTAAGTTGCGTGGCTTGCGCATCGAGCCGGGAGAGATTGAGGCGGCCTTGCGGCGACTCGATGGCGTTGCCGATGCGATCGTCGTCGCCAATTCTGCGGCAAGTGGGGACTACTTGGTAGCATATCTCGTCCGGCATGACGAAGGCGCGCAAATTTCTGCAGGCATGCCACCATGGGGCGAGCACCTGCGCAGCGAATTGGCGCGCGTGCTGCCCGCTTATATGGTGCCTGCGGTAATTGTGCAGCTGGTCGCCATGCCACTGAACGCGAACGGGAAAATCGATCGCAAGCGCTTGCCTTCACCCGCTGTGCAGGAACATGGCGCGCGGTACGTCGCGCCGCGCAATCATACGGAGAAACAGCTATGCCGGATATGGGAAGAGCTGTTGGGCCGGGAGCGGGTCGGCATTGACGATGACTTTTTCCACCTTGGCGGACACTCGTTGCTGGCCGTGCGCATGGTATCGATGGTGGGACAGCATCTCGACACGGACATAGCCGTGCGCTCGCTGTTTATTGCCCCAACCGTCGCTGCTCTCGCGGCGCTGATCGACACGCAGACGGCTGCGCCATATCCAAACCTGGTCACTATTCGTCCAGCGTGGGCAGGTTCGGCGTTGCCGCTGTTCCTAGTCCACCCCGGCGAGGGTGAAGTCGGTTACGCCACCGATCTGGCGCCGATGATCGATGGGGACGTTCCGGTCTACGCGCTTGCGGCGATTGGTTTCCTTGCTGGTGAAACAGTACTTTCCGATATCGGAGAGATGGCAGCGGCATACGTGGCCGCGGTACGCCACGTCCAGCCCGTTGGGCCGTACCGCATCGCGGGCTGGTCGGCTGGCGGTACCATTGCCTGCGCAATGGCGGCCGTCTTGCAGACAGAGGGCGAAACTGTGGAACTAGTTGGCTTGCTCGACACAAGCAGCGACTACCAGGGGTTGGCCGCCCGCGTGCCCAGCCTCACGGGCAATCCGGATTGTGACGACTTGGCGGTGCTGATGGGCAGTCTGGGCGAGGATGAACAAACGACGCTTGCCGCGGTCGCTGGCGAAGGCCTTGCGGCGGTACTCGATCATTGCCGCACAGCGAAGATACTGCCGGCAGCGGTTGACCTGGAAACCTTGCGCCGGCATGTGGCAGTGCGGGCATCGATTACGCGGGCGCTGGCTTCCTGGCGGCCGGCTCCCGTGGCAGTACCGGTCGCACTGGTGCTGGCGCGCACTGGCGGCCGCTGTGACGCACACCAGCGATGGTCGAGGCTGTGCCAAGCACAACTCGACGTTACGGTGGTCGAAGGTGATCATTACAGCATGATGGAAGCGCAGCACATCGGCGCCGTGGCCGGCGCGTTGAACGCCGCGCTACGGCGGAACGGCGCCGAAATTCAGCGCTTGGCGCCGACACGAGTGAGCGTGGCATGATCACGCGTGCTGCAGTATTGACCGATGCCGCCCGCCTGGCTTTAGGGGGGCGGCCGGGTGCTGCACCGCATGAGCTTCCCCTAAATCTGTACGCAGCCAGCGACGTTCCGCCGTCGTTGTATATGTTGCGTTATTCGGTCAATGGTTTCGACAGCGCTTTGTTTAACGTGTGTGGGGTCGAATGCCCGGCACATATCGCCCGCAGCGTTGCCAAGCGACAGAGCGAATATTTCTACGGTCGCTTATGCGCCCGCAGTGCGCTCGATGCCCTTGGTGTCGCTGCCGCACCGGTGACGGTGGGTGGTATGGGAGAGCCGATTTGGCCAGGCGGCGTGTGCGGGAGCATTACGCACAACCGCGAGTACGCGCTCGCCGTGGCAGTGCGCCGTGACGGCACGGTTGGTATTGGCATCGATGTCGAATCCATAGCCGACCAAGAATCCTGCAAGGCACTGATGGCGGTTGCCGTAGCGGCTGAGGAATTAGCCTACCTGCGCGGCCTTGAGACGTCGCTATCCCTGGCGTGCCTCTTGACGATGGTTTTCTCAGCGAAAGAGAGCTTTTTCAAGGCTTGTTTTACTAGCGTCCGGCGTTACCTGGAATTCGATGCCGTGCGCGTCCGATCGATCGAGGTGGAACAGGGAGTGATCGAACTTGTAGTCCAGGAATCTCTCGGCGGCCCGTTCCACGCAGGCTATGTCAGCCGGGTTCGCTACCAGTTCCTTGACCCGCAGACTATTTTGACGTACCTGCATTGTTAACCGAATAATCTAGATGGAGGAGTACTGAAATATGAAACAGACACCCTGGCTGGTAGGCACACGGTTGCCGACCCGCAATTTACGTTTGTATTGCTTCTCGTATGCGGGGGGCGGCGCACATGCATATACACCGTGGCAGAGAGCGCTGGGTCCAAACATTGAGCTGAGCGCCATTCAGATGCCGGGGCGCGGCGCCCGGATGGGCGAGCCGCCGGTCGAATCAATGACGCAGTTGGTAGAGACCCTGGTGGATGTGATCGTGAGCGATGCCGATATGCCGTACGCATTTTTCGGACATAGCCTGGGCGGGCTTATCGCGTTCGAGGTGGCGCGTTGTCTGGCGCGCCAGCGCAAGACGATGCCGCAACGCCTGATCGTGTCTGGCTGCGCGGCACCACAGCACCGCAACCAGTCGCGGCAGCTTCATCGCTTGTCCGATGATGCCCTGATTCAGGCCTTGGCCGACTACAATGGCACGCCACCCGAAATCCTAGCTAATCAGGAACTGATGGCGCTGTTGCTACCGATGATACGGGCCGATTTTGGACTAGCGGAGCGTTACGCGTACCTAGCCGGGCCAAGCCTCGATATTCCGATTTCTGTTTTCGCTGGAACAGAGGATCAGCATGTGTCCAGCGCAGGGAAATGGGCAGAGGAAAGCAGTGTGACGTGTCGGGTTCACAGTTTCGAAGGTGACCACTTTTTCATTCATACAAGGCGTGACGCTGTCGTAGCTTGCCTGAAACGCGAACTTGAGTCCGATATACTTTCGCTGCCGTGGAAGACGAACGCTACCGCCTTTCTCCGTATAGGGAAGTGTGAAGGTTCAGCACCGGGCCATCCACCGCTAGTTAGCGTCGGCTAGAGCGGTTGAAATCGGCCGCAGTCCGTCGGCAAGGGCCACGAAGTGCCATGTTGGCCCCGGAGTGATGGCAAATCCACCGCCAGCGCGAAACAGAAACATCGTCGATCCATCGAGCGCTTCAACAGATGATGGGGAAGGCTGTTAATGCCAACTGTGCCGCGATAGTGCTGAGAGGCAGGTGCTCTGCTGCGGCTGCCTCGGTCGGATATGTCATCCTCCGCTATCCATTATGGCGAAGGAGGCCAGCTTTTGCTTGAGCGCGACGTGTGTCTCTGTAGGGGAGGGAGACCGCGCGCGTACAGCGAGATTACCTTGTCGTCAAAGCCCGGCAGACGCCGTTGGTGCTTGGCCACGAGTTGCGGCTCAAAGCTGCCGTCGCGGTCGCGTGGGATGTCGAGTTCAAGTTTTGTTTCGGCGGCCAGCACCGACTTCTTGCTGCTGCCGTTGCGGTGGTTGCGCGTCGGCTCTGGCGCATTGCGCTGCTGCTCCAGATGGTGCGTGAGCTCGGCTTGTAGCATTCTTTCTGCAAGCGCTTTTTTCAACTGGCCGAACAGCCCGGCGTCGGTGAACATGGATTGCGGGTTGCTCGGGTCTACACCTTCAAGCAGTTTGTCGAGTGTGGCTTTGTCGATGGTCATACGTATCCTTTCCAGGGATAAATTTTATCGTATGACTTCTTTCACACAAAATTTCTGACAGGCTCCATCATTTGCCAAAAACCAATATGTGTTGACACATTGAATTTTTTGATGGTACTCTTCACACGCCAATACGTGGCATTGTTTTTTTGCAACTTAGGCTACACGTCCGAAATTCTACAAGCACCCGGCATGGTGCTGTGGTCAAGTAATTTCGGACACCGCGATAGGTTCGCGTGCTGTCATTTTTCGTTCATAGGCGGCGGGAGACAGATTGCCCAACGCTGAATTGATGCGCTTGCAGTTGTAAAAGCCGACGATGT
>NZ_PEBS01000071.1 GCF_002869965.1 Janthinobacterium sp. ROICE36 | reverse complement strand
GCCATCACTTGGCGTGCCGCGAAAAACCAATTCGCCATTCTGTTCGCCGAGCGCTTTACGGCGCACCTGTGACCAAGCATTGAAATTAGCTAAATGACTCCGGACACACAAAAATCCTGACACTCCCCCGGCATGTGTTGGCGGCAGCCATCGTGGGGCATGCAGACGCCATCGTCACATTCAATCTCAAAGACTTCCCGGACGCGATCATGCGAGGGCACAACATTGAAGTTGTGCACCCCGATGATTTTCTGGTGGCGCAGCATGAGTTCGCTCCGATACGCATGCTCAGTGTCGTCAAGGAAAACCGGGCACGATTGCGAAAACCACCCAGATCCGCCGCCGAATTGATTGCCACTTACGAAGCGCAAGGCTTGCCGCAATTGGGCAAGTTGCTGCGTTCAGCGATTGCCTCGCTCTAGCCCGCTCCACCGCTCCGCTACTTGAGCTGCTTTTTTTGGGCACCGCCCTGCCTGAAACGCCCCTGACGCCCCTGCCGTTGTCGCTTTGCAAGCTCCAAAGTGCTTCAGTCACCGATATCAAAATTGGTATCGAAACAGTGGAAAAATTGATTGGAGAGATTAGCGTCCAGCCCCTAAGATAAACGCCGAGCATGCGCACGACATGCAAGCAGCACAACAATATCAATACAATATCTGGAGATTCATGATGCACAACGCCACCGGCCCCCTCGCGGCCACTTCCCCTCGTCCATTCACCTTGAAGGCAGCCGTTGCGGCATTGGCCGGTATCGGCTTGCTGAGCACGGCTTCGGTCTGGGCGCAGGATGCGGTGGCGGCCGACGCCAGTGCCGAGCCTGCTGCGGAAGTGTCGGTCGTGACCGTCAGCGGCGTGCGCCGCTCGGCGCAGAATTCCCAGCAGATCAAGATGCGCTCGGACCAGGTCATCGATTCCATCGTCGCCGACGACATCGGCAAATTCCCTGACAACAACGTGGCCGAAACCCTGGCGCGCATTTCCGGCATCCAGATCCGCCGCGATTCGGGCGAAGCGAGCGCCGTCATGATACGCGGCTTGCGCGACGTCACGACCCTGCTCAACGGCCGGGAACTGTTCACCACCACAGGCCGCTACGTCAACCTGGCCGATATTCCCGCCACCATGTTGCAGCGCGTGGACGTGTATAAATCGCAGGGTGCGGACCAGGTCGAAGGCGGCGTGGCCGGCATCATCGACGTGCGCACGAATCGCCCCTTCGATTTCAAGGAATTCACCGCCAGCGTCAACGCGCGCGGCGTCTACAGCGACAAATCCAAGGCCACCGATCCAAACATCAGCGGCATGCTGGCGAACCGCTGGAAGACGGGCATCGGCGAAGTGGGCGCGCTGCTGGGCTTGTCCCAGCAGCAGCACCGTTACCATGAAGAGCGCGCCTTCAATACGGCGCCCGTGGATAAAAGTTTCCTGTCGCCTGGCTTGACGGGGCCGGATCAGGTGGGCTTGTTGCCGATCAAGGGCGACCGCCGCCGCAGCACCGCCAATGCCGTACTGCAATGGCGTCCGAACGCCGATATCGAACTGTACGCGGAAGGCATGGCCACGCGCTTCCTGCTTGACGCGGAATCCGATTACTTCGTCGGTTTGCCATGGTGGGGCACGCCCGTGTCGGCCACCAAGATTCCCGGCACCAACCAGCTGCAAACGCTCACTTCCACCAACGTCAACACCATCATGTCGACGCAGGCGAACAAGAACCAGACGAAAACGCATCAATTTGCCGTGGGCGGTTTGTGGGATATCAACCCGGAATGGCGTTTTACGTCGGAAGTGGCCAGCACCAAAAGCAGCTACACGTGGCGCAACCCGATTCTCGACGCCATCACCGTCGTGCCGAATGCCCGCATCAATACCAACCAGAACGACACCTTGCACGTCGATTACACGGGCAGCGACTTGCAAGATCCGTCGAATTATTATCTGAAGGGCTTTTTCGACCGCTATGGCCGGGATCAAGGCAGCTCGAACGATGTGCGCGCCGACCTCGCGTACACGCCCGGCGCCGGCGGCTTCTTCAAGGAAATCAGCGTCGGCGTGCGCGGCGTGAAACGCGAAGCCGAATCGATCAAGAGTTTCGAGGGCAATGCGGAAGCACCGGACGTGTCCGGCGCAGCGTTTCCGTTCAGCCGCCAGAGCGTGACCTCGATTCCGGGCCTCAATTGCCTGTCGGAACCGATGTCCAGCGGCGGCCCCGACTATGGCTTGAAGCAGTGGTACACACCGTGCGCCAGCTTCTTGCTCAATAACACGGGCACCCTGCGCCAGGCCATCACGGGCAGCAGCGCGGCGCGCGCCATGGACCCGGGCTCCTTCTTCAAGGACACGGAAAAGACGTACTCTATTTATACCAAGGCGAAGATCGCCTTCAAGCTGGGCGCTTACCCCGTCGACGGCACCCTGGGCGTGCGCGTCGTGCGCACCGAGCAAAGCCTGCAAGGCAACAGTTCGCAAGACGGCGTCTACCTGCCCGTCATCAGCGACACGGCCAGCACCGACGTGTTGCCCAGCGTAGCCCTGAAAATCAAGCTGCGCGCCGACCTGGTGGGCCGCTTTGCCGCAGGCCGTACCATCAGCCGCCCCGGTTTTTCCCAGCTGAACCCGGGCGTGGCCCTGGTCAACTCGACGGAAACGGTGAAGGCGACGGGCGCGGGCGGCAATCCGAACTTGAAACCGGTGACGGGCGACAATGTCGACGCCGCCCTGGAATGGTATTTCGCCCCGGCCGGTTCGGTGACGGCCACCGTGTTCCACCACAAGTTCGACGGTTATATCCAGCAGCGCATCGCCAGCGAAACCATTGCCGGCAAGACTTACGATGTGGACCGCCCGTACAACACGGCCGCCGGTAAACTGCAGGGGCTGGAAGTTGGCTACCAGCAGTTCTATGACGGCTTGCCGGGCCTGTTGAGTGGCCTGGGCTTGCAGGCGAACGGCACTTATATGAGTGGTACGACCGACGACGAGACGGGCAGCCATGCCATCACGGGCGTGTCGCGCTATGCCTACAACCTGGTCGTGCTGTATGAAAAAGACGCGTGGTCGGGCCGCCTGGCCTATAACTGGCGCTCGAAATTCATCGACAGCTACAACCAGGGCGGCCCCGGCCTGGACTTGAAAGTGGCGGCCACGGCCCAGCTTGACGGTTCGCTGTCATACAAGATCAACGAGCAGTTCACGCTGACCCTCGATGGGAATAACTTGCTTGACACCAAGTTCAAGGATTACTGGAACACGCCAGGCGTGTATGCGCGCGATACGCGCCGCTATGACCGGACGGTAGGCCTGTCCTTGCGCTGGAAAATGTAATGCGCAGCAAATAAACATCGGTGCAGGGCGTTGTCATGGTTTCGGCCAGCAACGCCCTTGTCCGTTGTCATTGATATTTAGGCACGATTCATCATAAAAAGAATGGACGGAAAGCATGGAGACGCAAAAATTATCCACCGTTGAAAAGGTCGGCTTTGGCGCCGGCGACATGGCGCTCAACGTCGTCATCTCGTCGATGATGTTGATCATCACCTTTTTCTATACCGATATCTATGGCTTGAAAACCACGGACCTGGCCCTGCTGTTCGTGGCCGTGAAAGTCATCGGCGCCATTGCCGACCTGGTCATGGGCCAGATCACCGATCGCTACAGCTTTGCCTCGGGCCGCTACCGTCCGTATCTGCTGTGGCTGGCCGTGCCGTATGGCGTCAGCGTCTTCTTTGTCTTCAGCACGCCCGAGTGGCAGTATGACGCCAAGCTGATCTGGGCATATTCCACGTATATCCTGATGACGGTCATGACGGCCGGCGTGGGCATCCCCTATATTTCCCTGATTAGCGGCTTGACCAGCGATCCGCAGGACCGCCTGTCGGCCAACGGCTACCGCCTGTTCTTCGCCAAGATCGGCGCCTTCATGGTGACCATCGTCGTGCCGATTCTGTCGCAGCGTTGGGGCGGCGGCAATCCGGCCGCCGGCTACCAGGCAGCCATGGCCGTGATGGCCGTCATGGGCGTGGCCCTGTTCCTGTTTTGCTATTTCTCCACCACCGAGCGGGTCGTGCACGTGGTGGAAAAACAATCCTTGCTGGAACAACTGAAAGTGCTGCTGCAGAACGACCAGTGGCTGGTGCTGTGCGGCGTGTGCGTCACGGGCACCATCGGCTACGTGGTGCGCGGCTCGGTTGCCATTTATTACGCGAAATACTATCTGGGCGGCAGCACGGAAACGGTGGCCGCCTTTCTGACCACGGGCGTGGTGGCGGCCATTTTGGCCATGATCGCCTCGACCTGGATCACCAAGTTTTACTGCAAGGTAAAACTGTTCCGCTACACGCAGATCGGCGTGGCCGTCATCAGCCTGGCGATCTATTTCTTTGTGACGCCGAGCGACACCGTGCTGGCCTTCGCCCTGTATTTCCTGCTGTCCTTCGTGGTGGACTTGCATGCGCCCGTGTTCTGGTCGGCCATCGCGGAAACCATTGATTATGGTCAAGTGAAAACGGGCAAGCGCGTCTCCGGCTTCGCTTTTGGCGGCATTTCCGTCTGCCAGAAGGCGGGCATGGCGGTGGCGGGCGGCCTGGTGGGCGTGCTGCTCGCATATTTCGACTACCAGCCCAACCATGAGCAAACGCAATTCGCCCTGAACGGCATCGCCCTGATGCTGTCGATCATCCCCGGTTTCTTTCACCTGCTGATGGGCCTGCTGATGTTCAAGTACCGTATCAGCGACAGCTATTACACGGGCGTGAAAACCGAAATGCACAAGCGCGGCTACGTGGCCGCGTAAGAATAATTGAATGGAGTAAACAACATGGCAGACGTCTTGAAACCGCTGATCGAACAACGCGCCGACCCGCATATCTACCGCCATAGCGACGGCTACTATTACTTTACGGCATCCGTACCCCAGTACGATCGCATCGAGCTGCGCCGCGCCGACAGCATCGCCGGCCTGGCGGCCGCGCCAACGGTCGACGTGTGGCACAAGCCGGAGACGGGGCCGTACAGTGAACTGGTGTGGGCGCCGGAACTGCACTTCAATCAGGGCGCCTGGTATGTGTATTTCGCCGCCGCTCCGAGCCGCGAAATCAAAGATAAATTGTTCCAGCACCGCATGTATGCGATCCGCAATACCAACGCCAACCCTTTGATCGGCGAGTGGGAATTCATGGGGCAGATCGACACGGGCATCGATACCTTTTGCCTGGACGCCACCACGTTCGAGCACAATGGCGTGCTGTACTACCTGTGGGCGCAGAAAGATGTTGCCATCGAGGGCAATTCGAACCTGTACATCGCGCCGATGGCCACGCCGTGGCAGCTGGCCGGTCCGCCCGTGATGCTGAGCAAACCGGAATTTGACTGGGAAATCCGCGGCTTCTGGGTCAACGAGGGGCCGTCCGTGCTGAAACGCAAGGGCAAGATCTTCATCAGCTATTCGGCCAGCGCCACCGATGAAAACTACGCCATGGGCTTGCTGTGGGCCGATGACACGGCCGACTTGCTCGATCCATTTTCCTGGACGAAGTCGCCCGAGCCCGTGTTTGCCACCTGCTACGAGCACGGCATCTATGGCCCCGGCCACAACAGTTTTACCACGGCCGACGATGGCGACGGCGTATTGCTGGTGTACCATGCCCGCACGTACACGGAAATCGTTGGCGACCCCCTGTGGAACCCGGACCGCCACACGTTTGTCAAACCGCTGCGCTGGGATGCGCAAGGCATGCCCGTGTTTGGCCGTTCATCGACCCTGTAACATTCCGGACCCGACGCCATGACCCCAGTTGATACTGTTTCAATGACGCAAACGCCGTTTGGCATTCTGCCCGATGGCCAGCAGGTTAGCGTATTTACCCTGACGAACCGCCAGGGCATGCAGGTGAAGGTGCTCGACTTTGGCGCCATCATCAGCGAAATCCACGTGCCTGACCGTGACGGCAATTTTGCCGACGTGGTGCTGGGTTTCGAGCGCCTCGAACCGTATCTTGCCAACAGCGCCTTCCTGGGCGCCGTCATCGGGCGCTTCGGTAACCGTATCGCGGCAGGACGTTTCAGTCTGGACGGCAAGGATTACCAACTGGCCGTGAATAACCCGCCCAATCACTTGCATGGTGGAAACCAGGGCTTTCACCAGGTCATGTGGCGCGCCGAGCCGTTCACCACGCACGATGCGGTGGGCGTCACCTTCACGCGCAGCAGTCCGGACGGCGAAGATGGCTATCCGGGCCGGCTCGACGTCACGCTGACTTATGAACTGGATGACGACAACGCCCTGAGCCTGCGCTACCACGCCGTGACGGACCAGGCCACGCCCGTCAACTTGACCAACCACAGCTATTTCAATCTGGCGGGCCAGGGCACTATCCTCGGTCATGCGCTGTCCATCAACGCGGACCGCTACCTGCCCGTCGATGCGGGGTCGATTCCCACGGGCGAGCTGGCGGACGTGTCCGGCACGCCTTTCGACTTGCGCCAGAGCACCGTCATCGGCGACAGCATCGCCTTGCCGCATGAGCAGATCCGCATCGGCCGGGGCTACGACCATAACTTCGTGCTCAATCAACAGCCAGGCCAGGCGCTGAAGCTGGCCGCCAGCGTGCGCGATCCCGTTTCGGGGCGGGTGATGCAGGTGTATACGCAGGAGCCGGGCATCCAGTTTTATTCGGGCAATTTCCTCGACGGCAGCCAGCACGGCAAGCAGGGCCCCATCGGCTACCGCGGCGCGCTATGCCTGGAAACCCAGCATTTTCCGGACTCGCCAAACCAGGCGCATTTCCCCGGCACCATCTTGCGCCCGGGCGAGCAATACCGGACGGTCACCGTGTACCGCTTTTCCGCCGAGTAAGCGCCACACCCGAAACCGCCCACGCCCTGCCGCTTCCCGCTCGCAGGGCGTTTTCATTGGGGCATGCTGATATCGTTTTCGATATCGGAACGCATTAAAAATTGATTGGAAAGGCATGGCAGGATTCTTTAGTATTCCAACATCGCTGCCCGGGCCGACGACATTAGATCCGGCATGGCACAACCAGGAGAATGGCATGTCTGAGACAAAAAAGAAGGTAGCCCTGCGCTCTGCCGAGTGGTTCGGCTCGCAGGACAAGAATGGCTTCATGTACCGCAGCTGGATGAAAAACCAGGGCATACCTGACCACGAGTTTCACGGCAAGCCCATCATCGGCATTTGCAATACCTGGTCCGAACTGACCCCTTGCAATGCGCATTTCCGCCAACTGGCCGAACACGTCAAGCGCGGCATCCTGGAAGCGGGCGGTTTCCCTGTGGAATTCCCTGTCTTCTCGAACGGCGAATCGAATCTGCGCCCCACCGCCATGCTGACGCGCAACCTGGCCTCGATGGACGTGGAAGAATCGATCCGCGGCAACCCGATGGACGCCGTCGTGCTGCTGGTCGGCTGCGACAAGACCACGCCAGCGCTGCTGATGGGCGCTGCCAGCGTCGACATTCCCACCATCGTCGTCAGCGGCGGCCCCATGCTGAACGGCAAGCTCAACGGCAAGGACATCGGTTCCGGCACTGCCGTCTGGCAGCTGCACGAGCAGATGAAGGCCGGTTCCATCACCTTGCACCAGTTCATGTCGGCCGAATCGGGCATGTCGCGCTCGGCCGGTACCTGCAACACTATGGGCACTGCCTCGACCATGGCCAGCATGGCGGAAGCGCTGGGCACGTCCTTGCCGCACAACGCGGCCATTCCCGCCGTCGATTCGCGCCGCTACGTACTGGCGCACATGTCGGGCATCCGCATCGTCGAAATGGTGCACGAAGACCTGCGCCTGTCGAAAGTGCTGACGCGCGAGGCGTTTGAAAACGCCATCAAGGTCAATGCCGCCATCGGTGGTTCCACCAACGCCGTGATCCACCTGAAGGCGATTGCCGGGCGCATCGGCGTGCCCCTGGAGCTGGAAGACTGGACCCGTGTGGGCCGTGGCACGCCGACCATCGTCGACTTGCTGCCCTCGGGCCGTTTCCTGATGGAAGAGTTTTATTACGCGGGCGGCTTGCCGGCCGTGATACGCCGCCTGGGCGAGGGCGACTTGTTGCCACACAAGAATGCCTTGACCGTTAACGGCAAGTCGCTGTGGGACAACTGCGTCGAAGCGCCCATCTACAACGATGAAGTGGTGCGTACCCTGGACAACCCGCTGCTGGCCGATGGCGGTATCTGCGTGCTGCGCGGCAACCTGGCGCCACGCGGCGCCGTGCTGAAACCGTCGGCCGCCTCGCCGCATTTGATGCAGCACCGTGGCAAGGCCATTGTCTTCGAAGACTTTGAACATTACAAATCGCGCATCCTTGATCCGGACCTCGATGTCGATGCCGATTCCGTGCTGGTGATGAAAAATTGCGGCCCGAAAGGTTATCCGGGCATGGCCGAAGTGGGCAATATGGGCTTGCCGCCGAAACTGCTGGCGCAAGGCATCACCGACATGGTGCGCATCTCGGACGCGCGCATGAGCGGCACGGCCTATGGCACCGTCGTGCTGCACGTGGCGCCGGAAGCCATGGCAGGCGGCCCGCTGGGCATCGTCAGGGATGGCGACATGATCGCCCTCGATTGCCACGCCGGCAGCCTGAACATCGACATCAGCGACGCGGAAATCGCCGAGCGCCTGGCGAAGCGTGAGCTGGGCAGTGCACCTGGGCCGAAGAGCGGCTACCAGCAGCTGTACATCGAACACGTGTTGCAGGCCGACGAAGGCTGCGATTTCGACTTCCTGGTCGGCAATCGCGGTTCCGCCGTGCCGCGCCACTCACATTAAGCGGAGAGAATCATGCTGTTGCTGCAATTTACGAATGAACATGGCGGCCGCCTGGTCGGCCTGCTGCAAGACGACCAGATCCGCGTCATCGAAGGCTACAACACGACGTATGCGCTGGCGCAAGACGCCATCCGCAAGAAGGTCAACCTGGCCGAGCTGGTCAATGCCACCGTCGGCAATACCACGCACTTGTATGCAGACGTGGCTGCCAGCGGCCGCCTGCTGGCGCCGCTCGACCACGCCGACGAAGCGCACTGCTACGTGACGGGGACGGGCCTGACCCATCTGGGCAGCGCCGGCGCGCGCGACGCCATGCACAAGAAGATCGGCGGCGACGCGCAATCCCTGAGCGACTCGATGAAAATGTTCCGCCTGGGTGTGGAAGGCGGCAAGCCTGCCGACGGCACGGCCGGCGCCCAGCCAGAATGGTTTTACAAGGGCGACGGTTCCATCGTGCGCGCCAGCGGCCAGCCGCTGCGCATGCCGGACTTTGCCCTCGATGGCGGCGAAGAGCCGGAAATCGCCGGCCTGTACGTGATCGGCGACGACGGCCAGCCTTACCGTGTCGGCTACGCCATCGGCAATGAATTTTCGGACCACATCACGGAACGCCAGAATTATCTGTACCTGGCCCATTCGAAGTTGCGCATGTGCAGCGTGGGTCCGGCCTTGCTGGTGGGCGAATTGCCCGCGCACATCGCTGGCGCCTCGCGCGTGCTCGACACGGCCGGCAATGTGCGCTGGGAAAAAGCGTTCGTCAGCGGCGAAGACAATATGTCGCACACGATTGCCAACCTGGAACACCATCACTTCAAATACCCGCTGTTCAAGCGCCCTGGCGACGTGCACGTGCATTTCTTTGGCACGGCCACCTTGAGCTTTGCCGATGGCGTGAGCGTGGCGCCGGGCGAAACCTTTGAAATCGAAGCGCCGGCCTTTGGCCCTGCCTTGCGCAACCGCCTCGACGTCTTCCCAACCGAATTTGCGAAAGTGAGTACATTATGAGCTTCAATATCAGCGGTGATGCATTGATCGGCGGCGTTGCCGTCAAGGGCAATGGCGGCTCCTTCGAAGCCTGGGATCCGGCTGCGCGCGCGCACATCGCGCCAGCTTTTCACATGGTGGACGCCGCGCAAATCGACGCAGCGTGCCGTGCGGCGCAAGCGGCGTTCGACCCGTTCCGCACCACCACGGATGCGCAGCGCGCCGACTTCCTCGATACCATTGCCGCGCAAATCGGCGAACTGGGCGACGCGCTGATCGTGCGCGCCATGACGGAAAGCGGCTTGCCGCGCGCGCGCCTGGAAGGCGAACGCGGCCGCACCGTGGGCCAATTGAAACTGTTCGCCGGCCTGCTGCGCGAAGGATCGTGGACCGATGCGCGCATCGACAGCGCGCTGCCTGAGCGCGTGCCGCCGCGTCCTGACTTGCGCTTGCGCATGATCGGCCTGGGTCCCGTCGCCGTGTTTGCGGCCAGCAACTTCCCGCTGGCCTTTTCCGTGGCTGGCGGCGATACGGCCTCGGCCCTGGCCGCCGGCTGCCCCGTCGTCTTGAAAGCCCACTCGGCCCATCCGGGCACGTCGGAACTGGTGGCGCGCGCCATCGTCAAAGCCATCGAGATTTGCCAGCTACCGGCCGGCGTATTCGCCTTGCTGACAGGCACGGGCAATGGCATCGGCCAGACTTTGGTGGCGCATCCGGCCATCCAGGCTGTCGGTTTCACGGGTTCGCGTTCGGGCGGCATCGCCCTGATGAAGGTGGCGGCAGAACGTGCGCAACCGATACCCGTCTATGCTGAAATGAGCAGCATCAACCCCGTGTTTGTGCTGCCGCAAGCGCTGGCCGCCCGTGGCGCGGCGATCGCCAGCGGTTTTGCCGCCTCGCTGACGATGGGCGTGGGCCAGTTCTGCACCAATCCCGGCCTGGTGCTGGGCCTGGAAGGGGCTGACTTCACGGCCTTTGCTGCCGCCGCTGCCGAAGCGCTGGCGCCGGCGCCGGCCGCCACCATGTTGACGGCTGGCATCGCCAGCAGCTATGCCAAGGGCGTCGCCGCGCTGGCGCAGCACGCCGACGTGACGCCGCTGGTGCAAAATACGGGTGACGAAGGCAAGGGCGCTGCCGCCCTGTTTGTCACTTCGGGCGAGGCGTTTTTGGCCAAGCAGGACTTGCGCGATGAAGTCTTCGGCCCCGCCTCCTTGCTGGTGGCGTGCCGCGACATCGAGCAATTGCTGGCGATTACGGAAAGCCTGGAAGGCCAGCTGACGGCCACCCTGCAAATGGATGCGGGCGACCTGATTGAGGCGCGTCGTTTGCTGCCCGTGCTGGAACGCCGCGTGGGCCGCATCCTGGCCAACGGTTTCCCGACGGGCGTGGAAGTGTCGACGGCCATGGTGCACGGCGGCCCGTTCCCCGCCACCTCGGATGGCCGCAGCACCTCGGTGGGCACGGCGGCCATCAACCGCTTCCTGCGTCCCGTCTCTTACCAGAACCTGCCGCAGGACTTGCTGCCGGAGTCGCTGCGCGATGATAATCCGCTGGGGATCTGGCGCCGGCACGATGGCGTGCTGGGCAAACTTTAATCATAATAAAAAATACACAGGTGGAGACAAGATGAAGCAATTGGCGACATATGGCAGCTTGCAGGGCAAGCGCGTGTTCATCACGGGTGGCGGCAGCGGCATCGGCGAATCGCTGGTGGCGGAATTTGCCGCCCAGGGCGCGCTGGTGGCGTTTGTCGATATCGCCGTGGAAGCGAGCGAGGCCCTGTGCCGCCGCCTGGCAGAAGCGGGCTGGACGGCGCCCTTGTTCCGCCATTGCGACATCACGGATATTGCATCCTTGCAAGCCGTCATGGCCGAACTGGCGGAGAAGCTGGGCGACTTCGACATCCTTGTCAACAATGCGGCCAATGACCAGCGCCACCAGGCGCAGGACGTCACACTGGAATACTGGAACGAGCGCATTGCGATCAATCAACGTCCCATGTTCTTCACCTGCCAGGCCGTCTTCGAGGGCATGAAGCGCAAGGGTGGCGGTTCCATCATCAACGTCAGCTCGATTTCCTGGCACATGAAGTCGGGCGGCTACCCCGTGTATGCCACCACCAAGGCGGCCGTCGTGGGCCTGACGCGGGGCCTGGCGCGCGACTATGGCGCCCACAATATCCGCGTCAACACGGTCACGCCCGGCTGGGTCATGACGCAGCGCCAGATCGAGCTGTGGGTCGACGAGGCGGCGGAAGTGGAAATCAAGAAAAGCCAGTGCCTGCCGAGCAAGCTGATGCCACAGGACATCGCCGCCATGGTGCTGTTCCTTGCATCGGACGACGGCGCGATGTGCTCCAGTCAAGAGTTCATCGTGGATGCAGGCTGGGTGTAAGCGCTCCCGCGTCGTCTATTCGCGCCGGCACTGACCGGCACCTCCGATCTTGAAGCACCCCTCTTGCCGCCCCAACCCCGCGGCAGGAGAGGCATCGCCACATCCGGACATTGAAGATGAAACCTCTTGTTTGCAGCGTCGCCTTCGTTTTTGCCACCGTCGCCAGTGCGCAAGTTCCGCAGCCGTTGAGCAGTCCTGACGCTACCTTGCAGGTCAAGATTGTTGCTGGTCCTGCCGGCAGCATCGACTACAGCGTCTCGCGCAGTGGCGTGCCGCTTATCTTGCCATCAACTTTGGGTCTGGAATTTTCCGGCCTGGACCTGTCGCGCAAACTGACCCTGGGCGCAGCTTCCCCCATCACCTCTGTTGCCGAGCGCTACACGATGGCCACGGGCAAGCGCCGTGTCATCGATTACACGGCCAATGAACAGACGTTCACGGTGCGCAATGCGCGGGGGCAAGCCATGGACGTGGTGTTTCGCGTCTCCAACGATGGCGTGGCTTTTCGCTATGTGCTGGGCCAGGTGCCAAGCTCGGCGGGCAAAATGTTGCACGAAAGCACGTCGTTCAGCTTTGCGCCCGCCACGCGGGCCTGGCTGCAGCCGATGCAGGTGGCGCAGACGGGCTGGATGAACACGCATCCCGCCTACGAAGAACATTACCGCATGGATATCGCCGTTGGCACGCCATCGCCGCTGGCGGCCGGCTGGGTCTTTCCGGCTCTGTTCCAGACGGGAAATACCTGGGTGGCGCGGACGGAGGCGGGCATGGATGGCAGCTTCCACGCTTCGCGCCTGCAGGCGAAGTCCCCCGGCGGCGTGTACCGCATCGGCACGCCGATGGCGGCGGAAGTGGCGCCCGGCGGCGCCTTGCTGGCGCAAGCTGCCCCGGGTTTGCGCACGCCTTGGCGCGTGCTGGCCATCGGCAACCTGGCCACCGTCATGGATACGACCCTGGGCACGGATCTGGCCGCGCCCGCCATCGCCTTCGATACTGCCAAGGTACTGCCCGGCCACGCTGCCTGGAGCTGGGGCTTGCTGAAGGATGACGCCACCGTGTATGGCGTGCAGAAGGACTTCATCGATTACGCGGCGGACATGCGCTGGAACTACGTACTCGTCGATGCGGACTGGGACCGCAAGATCGGCTACGCCAAGATAGGGGAGCTGGCCGCGTATGCAGCGAGCAAGAATGTCGGTCTGTTCCTCTGGTACAACTCGTCAGGCAGCTGGAACAAGACGGCATATTCGCCGAAAGGCCAGCTGCTGACCCATGCACAGCGAGACGCGGAGTTTTCCCGCCTGGCGCAGATGGGCATCAAGGGTATCAAGGTCGATTTCTTTGCCGGCGATGGGCAGTCGATGATTGCCTATTATTTAGGCATATTGACCGATGCGGCGCAACATGGCTTGCTGGTCAATTTCCACGGCGCCACCTTGCCACGGGGCTGGGCCCGCACCTATCCGAATTTGATGACGGCCGAAGCCGTCAAGGGACTGGAGTTCACCACCTTCGAGCAGCGCGACCAGGATGCCATTCCAGCGCACGCGGCCATGCTGCCGTTCGCCCGCAATCTGTTTGACCCCATGGATTTCACGCCGATGGTGTTTGGCGACGTGCCCAACATCCGCCGCGCCACGCGCAACGGCTTTGAATTGGCGCTGCCCGTGCTGTTTTTGTCCGGCGTGCAGAACTTTGCCGAGATTCCCGCCGGCATGGCCAGCGTTCCCCCGTATGTCAAAACCTTCCTGCAGGAACTGCCGCGCAGCTGGGATGACAGCCGTTTCATCGATGGCGTGCCGGGCAAGTATCTGATGCTGGCGCGTCAGTCTGGCGAGCGCTGGTATGTGGCCGGCATCAATGCGCAAGCCACTGCACAGACCTTCAGCGTGGATTTTTCCTTCCTCGAAGGCAAGCGCGGCGCCCTGATCACGGACGGCGCCGACGAGCGCGCATTCAGCCAGCAAGAAATTTCGGCAGGCAAGGCCGTCATCACGATCAAGCCGCATGGCGGCTTCGTCGCCATTTTCAATTAAAACAACAGGAGACAGCATGAAATTCATCAACACCAGCATCGTGGCCCTCAGCCTGGCCATGGCCGTCGGCAGCGCCTTTGCCGCGCCCGTCAGCGTCACCATCGACGTGGCCAAGCCCGGTCCCGTGATCAACAAGAACGTCTACGGTCAGTTCGCCGAGCATCTGGGCACGGGCATCTACGAAGGCATGTGGGTGGGGCCGGACTCGCCGATCCCGAACACCAAGGGCTGGCGCAATGACGTGCTGGGCGCGCTGAAACAGTTGCACGTGCCCCTGGTCCGCTGGCCGGGCGGTTGCTTTGCCGATGAATACCACTGGAAGGATGGCATCGGCGCGCGCGAGAAGCGCCCCACCAAGGTCAATACCAACTGGGGTGGCGTGGAAGAGTCGAACGCCGTCGGCACGCATGAATTCTTCGACCTGGCTGAATTGCTGGGTGCGCAGACCTATATCAACGGCAACCTCGGTTCCGGCACGCCGCAGGAAATGTCCGAGTGGCTCGAATACATGACCTCGGATAGCAAGTCGACGTTGGCCGAGCTGCGCCGCAAGAATGGCCGCGCCCAGCCGTATAAAGTCGATTACTTTGGCATCGGCAATGAAGCCTGGGGTTGCGGCGGCAATATGCGCCCGCAGTACTACGCCGACCTGTACAAGCACTATCACACCTTCATGAAGACGCCGGAAAGCGCGCGCCCGAAATTCATCGCCAGCGGCGGCAATGACGACGACATCAGCTGGTCCGGCACCCTGAGCCGCGAAATCAAGCCGAACATGATGGACGCCATCAGTTTCCACTACTACACGGTGCCGACCGGTATCTGGGAAAAGAAGGGCGCAGCCACGGGTTTTGGCGAAAATGAATGGATTTCCACCCTGAGCCGCACCCTGCGCATCGATAGTTTGATCAAGAACAATATCGCCGCCATCGACAAGAACGATCCCTCGAAAAAGACGGGGTTGTACGTCGATGAGTGGGGCACCTGGTATGACGTGGAGCCGGGCACCAACACGGGCTTTTTGTTCCAGCAAAACAGCTTGCGCGACGCCCTGGTGGCAGCCCTGAACTTCAATATTTTCCATGCCCATGCGGACCGCGTGCGCATGACGAATATCGCGCAAATGGTCAACGTGCTGCAGGCGATGATTATCACGGACAAGGAGCGCTATTTCCTCACGCCGACCTACCACGCGTTCCAGATGTACGTGCCGTTCCAGGACGCCACGTCCCTGCCGGTCGCCATTAGCGGCAATGGCAAGTACAGCCTGGGCAAGGTCAGCATTCCAGAAGTGAGTGCCTCGGCCGCGCGCGCCAAGGATGGCAAGGTGTATTTGTCGTTGGTCAACACCAACCCGAACAAGGCCGTCGACGTGAGTGTGGCGCTGGCAGGTCAAAAAGTGACAGCCGTGAATGGCCGCGTGCTGACCGCAGGCAAGATGGATGCCGTCAACAGCTTTGCGCAACCGCAAGCCGTGCAACCCGTGGCGTTCAATGCCAAGGCGCAAGGCGGCAAGCTGACCGTGTCGGTGCCGGCCAAGGCCGTGGTGGTGGTCGCCGTCGAATAAACGCCCGGCTTACTGCTGTCTGCTCTGTGCCGGTGCGCGAAGCGATTCCCGCGCCGGCCAGTCTCATCGTGCTGCACGTTGTAGAGAAAGTATTCCATGAACAGAAGAGAAGCTGTGCTGGCGCTCGGTAGCGCCATGGCCCTGGCCGCCTGTGGCGGGGGCGGTTCCGCTAGCGCACCCGTCGTCTCCGTCACGCCGCCCGTGGTGCCGCCGGTCGTCCCTCCCGCTGTCGTTCCACCAGTACGAGGCGCCATCACTTTTAGCAATGCCTCCGTGCATGACCCCTCCGTCATCAAGGTGGCCGGCACCTATTATGTGTTCGGCTCGCATCTGGCGGCCGCCAAATCCACCGACTTGATGAACTGGACGAAGATGGCCGACGGCGTCAATGCCAGCAACCCCCTGTTCAACAATGTCGTCACGAGCCTGGCTGACACCTTTGCCTGGTCGCAAGTGACGGGCCTGTGGGCGCCCGACGTGAGCGCGCTCGACAATGGCAAGTTCGCCATGTATTACAACAGCTGCAAGGGCGATTCGCCCCGTTCCGCCATGGGGCTGGCCCTGGCGGACACGGTGGAAGGCCCATACGTCAATCAAAATATTTTCCTGAAATCGGGCATGTGGGGCCAGCTCAGCGAAGATGGCGTGACTATCTACGATGCGCTGACGCAACCGAACGTGGTCGACCCGAACACCTTCCGCGATGCCACGGGCAAGCTGTGGATGATCTACGGCTCGTATTCAGGCGGCATCTTCATCCTGGCCATGGACCCGGCCACGGGCTTGCCTGTCGCGGGGCAGGGCTATGGCAAGCATGTGATCGGCGGCAACCATAGCCGCATCGAAGGCGCCTACGTGCTGTACAGCCCGCAAACGCAGTATTACTACCTGTTTACGTCATTTGGCGGCCTGGACGCCAACGGCGCCTACAATATGCGCGTGGCCCGTTCGCGCAACCCGGACGGCCCTTACCTGGATGGCAAGGGCAACGATATGCGCCAGGTCAAGTCCAACCCCGCCTTGCCTCTGTTCGACGACGCTTCCATCGCGCCCTTCGGCCAGAAGCTGATGGGCAACCATCAATTCGCGCTGGCCGCTGGCGAGACGGGAACGCCGCTGGGATATGTGTCGCCAGGACACAATTCGGCGGTATACGATGCCGCCACGCAGCAGTATTTCCTGATCTTCCATACGCGCTTCCCGAACACGGGCGAGTTGCACGAGATCCGCGTGCACGAACTGTTCATGACTGGCGATGGCTGGCTGGTGGCGGCGCCATTTCGTTACGTGCCATTGAGTCGCAGCGTCACCGCGCTGGCGGCGCAGGTGGCGGCAGCGGACGTGGCGGGAAGTTATCAACTGGTCAATCATGGCAAGGATATTTCCACGACGCTCAAGCTGTCGCAATCCATCAATTTGCTGGCGGACGGCACGATCACGGGCGCGCAAGGAGGCACGTGGATACACCAGGGCAACAATCTGATTGCCATGACCCTGGCGTCCGGCGGCCTGTTCCATGGCGTGCTGTCGCGCCAGTGGAATGGCAATGCCAATGCCTTTGTCGTCACGTTCACGGCGCAGTCCGCCGATGGCGTGTCGCTGTGGGGCGCCCGCACGGGCAACTAACAAGTAAAAGTCAAAGGAAAACAATGATGCAAACGCTCAAGCGCGGCCTGGCCGCTGTTACCGCTACCTTGCTGGCGCTGTCCTGCCATGCCGCGCAAGTGAGCGTGCACGACCCCGTGATGGCGAAGGAAGGCGACACGTATTATCTGTACAGCACGGGCCCTGGTATCACCTTTTACAGTTCGAAAAACATGCTCGACTGGCAGCCCGAAGGGCGCGTCTTCGCGGGCCAGCCTAGCTGGGCCAAAACGGCCGCGCCATCGTTTGACGACCATATCTGGGCGCCCGACGTGCAATTTCACGACGGCAAATATTACCTGTACTACTCGGTGTCCGGCTTCGGCAAGAACACCTCGGGCATCGGCGTGACTGTCAACAAAACCTTGAATCCCCGTTCGCCCGACTACCGCTGGGTCGACCAGGGCATGCTGTTGCAATCGGTGCCCGAGCGCGACGAGTGGAATGCCATCGACTCGAACATCATCACCGATGCCGCCGGCACGCCATGGATGGCCTTCGGCTCGTTCTGGAATGGCATCAAGTTGGTGAAACTCAATGCGGACTGGAAAACTATTGCGGAACCGCAAGAGTGGCATTCGCTGGCGCGCCGGGTGCCGCTGCCGCCACGCGCGGGCGAATTCAAGCCCGCGCCCGAGGAAATCGAGGCGCCATTCATCTTCCAGCACGGCAAGGATTACTTCCTCTTCGTTTCCTGGGGCTTGTGCTGCCAGAAGGAGAAAAGCAGCTATCACCTGGCCGTGGGACGCTCCAGCAGCGTCACGGGGCCCTACCTGGACAAGGATGGGCGCGACATGGCGCAGGGTGGCGGCACGGTGGTCTTGAAAGGCGACAAGGATTGGCAAGGCCTGGGCCACAACAGCGCCTACAGCTTCGACGGCAAGGATTACCTGGTGCTGCACGCGTATGAGACGGCGGACAACTACTTGCAGAAGCTCAAGATCTTGCCCATGACGTGGGACAAGGAGGGCTGGCCGCACGTGGACCCGCGCGACTTGAATCGTTATCAGAGTCATCAGTTGCCGGCCGTTCAACGCTAGAGGGCCGCCATGAAAAAAACCGCATGGATCGCCGCTGCAGCAAAGCACGCGCCAGGCCGAGGCGCAGCGCCTGGCCCTCGATGCGCAAACCATTGACCAGGTGGCGCCCGGGCAACAACAGCCCGAGTCCGACCACAACTTCCAGGCCGAGGGCGGAGAAAACGGCATCCACAAGGGCAGGCACTGGCGCCATGCAACAGGCTGGTTCAGATATGCGCTGAGCGACCCGCAAGGTGTAGTGGCAACCTTGCGCCTGACCCTGTCCACCCTGGATGCGGGGCGCGTGTTTGACGTGCTGGTGAATGGCACGACAGTTGCCAAGGTCGCCGTGACGGCCGATGCGCCGCAGGAACTGCATACGCAGGACGTGCCCCTGCCTGCCGAACTGGTCAAAGCGGCCAACGGCAAGCTGACGGTGAAATTTGTCGCCGGCAAGGATTCTGTGGCGGGCGGCCTGTACGGGCTGCGCCTGCTGCGCTGAAGGGTGGAGGGGGAGACTTCCCCTACCGATACGCAAATCGGTATCGCAAGCGAAAAAGAATTGATTGGATGGCTATGTTGCTTTCTCCTACCATGGGTTCATAAAAAACCGCCCATCCGGCACCCGGCTGTGATGGTATTCCAAAAAAAACTGGAGACAAAAATGAAATTGACCCGCCGCACACTCCTCGCCAGCGCCATGCTGCTGGCACTGTCCGCTACTTCTTCCGCCTTCGCCACCAAGCCCCTCGTCATGGGTTTTTCGCAGGTGGGCGCCGAGAGCGAATGGCGCACCGCCAATACCGTCTCCATCAAGGATGCTGCCAAGAAAGATGGCATCACCTTGAAATTTGCCGACGCGCAGCAGAAGCAGGAAAACCAGGTCAAGGCCCTGCGCTCCTTCATCGCGCAAAAGGTCGATGTGATCGCCTTCTCGCCCGTGGTGGAATCGGGCTGGGATACCGTCTTGCGCGAAGCCAAGGCCGCCAAGATTCCCGTCATCCTGACGGACCGCGCCGTCAATGTGGCCGATAAATCGCTGTACGTGACCTTCATCGGTTCCGATTTCGTGGAAGAGGGCCGCCGCGCCGGCCAGTGGCTGCTCGATTACGCCAAGAAAACCCCGGATGCCACCCTCAACATCGTCGAATTGCAAGGCACGGTTGGTTCCGCGCCGGCCATCGACCGCAAGGAAGGCTTCCAGGAAGTCATCGGCAAGAATCCCAAGCTGAAGATCATCCGTTCGCAAACGGGCGACTTTACGCGCGCCAAGGGCAAGGAAGTGATGGAAGCGTTCCTCAAGGCGGAAGGCAAGAAAATCAACGTGCTGTACGCGCACAATGACGACATGGCCATCGGCGCCATCCAGGCCATCGAAGAAGCGGGCATGAAGCCGGGCAAAGACATCATCATCATCTCGATCGATGGCGTCAAAGGCGCATTCGAGGCCATGATCGCCGGCAAGCTGAACGTCACCGTCGAGTGCAGCCCGCTGCTGGGCCCGCAACTGATGTCGATCGCCCGCGATGTGGTGGCCGGCAAACCCGTGCCAGCGCGCATCACGACGGTGGAAGGCGTTTTCCCTGCCGAGGTGGCCGCCAAGGAATTTCCTAACCGTAAGTACTAAGCTTGCCGCATGATGAAGACGCAAGCGCATCACACGGCCGCGCCAGCTCCCTTGCTGGAGTTGCGCGGCATCAGTAAATCCTTTCCCGGCGTCAAAGCCCTCAGCGATGTCGCCCTGCGCCTGTATCCGGGCGAAGTGCATACCCTGATGGGACAAAATGGCGCGGGAAAGTCGACGCTGATCAAGGTGCTGACGGGCGTATATGTGCCCGACAGCGGCCAGATTTTGCTCGATGGCAAGCCTATCGCCCCCGCGTCCACCTCGGACGCGCAGGCGCTGGGCATCAGCACCGTGTACCAGGAAGTCAATCTGTGTCCGAACCTGTCGGTGGCGGAAAACATCTTTATCGGCCGCTATCCGCGCCGCTTCGGCACGCGTTTTGGTCCCATAGACTGGCGTTCCATGCAGCAACAGGCGCGTGCCTTGCTGCAGCAATTGCAGATCGATATCGATGTCACGGCGCAATTGTCCAGCTTTCCGCTGGCGATCCAGCAAATGGTGGCCATCTCGCGCGCGCTGAACATTTCGGCCCGCGTGCTGATCCTCGACGAACCCACGTCCAGCCTGGACGAGGCGGAAGTCAATCTGCTGTTTTCCGTGCTGCGCCGCCTGCGCGAGCAGGGCATGGCGATTCTTTTTGTGACGCACTTTCTCGACCAGACGTATGCCATTTCCGACCGCATCACCGTCATGCGCAATGGCGAGCGCGAAGGGGAATACGCGTGCAGCGAGCTGTCGCACCTGGCGCTGGTGAACAAGATGATCGGCGTGGCGGCCGACACCGTGGCGCAAGAGCTTGATCTGGCGCAAGAAGCGGGCGCGGCCAGCTTTGGTCCGAATGTGCTCGAAGCGCAGGGACTGGGCCGCAAGGGCGCCTTGCTGCCCATGGATTTCCACATCCGCCAGGGTGAATTGCTGGGTCTGGCCGGCTTGCTGGGGTCTGGTCGCACGGAACTGGCGCGGCTGCTGTTTGGCGCCGACAAGGCCGATTCCGGCGCTATCACTATGCAGGGCCAGCCGCGCCACTTCCACGTGCCGCGCGATGCAATTGCCCAAGATATCGGTTTTTGCTCGGAAGACCGCAAGCACGAGGGGGCGATTTTATCGCTGTCCGTGCGCGAAAACATTATCCTGGCCTTGCAGGCCCGCACGGGCTTGCTGCGCGCCATCCCCTTCAAACGCCAGCAGGCGCTGGCCGACGAGTACGTCAAGGCGCTCGGCATCAAGACGGCCAGCATCGAAACGCCGATCGGCAGCCTGTCGGGCGGCAATCAACAGAAAGCCTTGCTGGCGCGCTGGCTGGTGACGTCGCCGGCCATGCTGATTTTAGATGAACCCACGCGCGGCATCGACGTGCGCGCCAAGCAGGAAATCATGAGTTATGTCAGCAAACTGTGTCGCAAGGGCATGGCGATTTTGTTCATCTCGTCCGAATTGCCCGAAGTGCTGCGCTGCAGCGACCGTATCCTCGTCATGCGCGACCGCAAGGCCTGCGGCGATTATGCGCGGGGCGAACTCGATGACAGTTCCGTGCTGCAAGTGATTGCCGGAGACGCCACATGAGTTTATCCACACCATCGAACGTGCCATTGGCGCGCCCGGCTTTCTTTACGGGCAATACCGTCTTGCATCACCCCTTGAGCCGGCCCCTGGCCGCGCTGTTGCTGCTGTTGCTGGTCGATTTCTTTGCCATCCCCGGCTTTTTCCACCTGGAAGTGCGCGATGGCCATCTGTACGGCAGCGTGATCGACATCGTCAACCGCGCCGCGCCGCTGATGCTGGCGGCGCTGGGCATGACCCTGGTGATTGCCACGCGCGGCATCGATATTTCCGTGGGTGCCGTCGTGGCCCTGTCCGGTACCGTGGCCGCCATGCTGATCGGTGGCACCATGGTGATGGACAACGGCGTGCCGACTTACGTGAGCAATATCCCCATGGGCTGGGCCCTGGCGGCCGCCCTGGGCGCGGCCCTGCTGTGCGGCGCCTGGAACGGCGTGCTGGTGGCGGGCCTCGGCTTGCAGCCCATCGTCGCGACCTTGATATTGATGGTGGCGGGGCGTGGCCTGGCGCAATTGCTGACGGATGGCCAGATCGTTACCGTTTATTATCAGCCGTACTTCTTCATCGGCAGCGGCTACCTGTTCGGCTTGCCCTTTTCCCTGTTCCTCGTCGCGGCCGTGTTCATCATCACTGCCGTGCTGATGCGGAAAACCGCGCTGGGCCTGTTCATCCAGGCCGTCGGCATCAATCCTGTCGCCGCGCGCCTGGCGGGCATCAAGACGGCGACCCTGATCTTTTTCGTCTACGTGTTTTGCGCCGCCTGCGCGGGCTTGTCGGGGCTGATGATCAGCTCGAACATCAAGAGCGCGGACGCCAACAACGCGGGCCTGATGCTGGAACTGGACGCCATCCTGGCCGTGACCCTGGGCGGCACGTCCTTGGCCGGTGGCAAGTTCAGTCTCGTGGGCAGCATGATAGGCGCGCTCATCATCCAGACCCTGACCTACACCATCTATTCGCTGGGCGTGCCGCCGGAAGTGAACATGGTCGTCAAGTCGGTCGTCGTGTTCCTCGTCTGCCTGTCGCAATCGTCGCAATTCAAGCAATTGCTGCATCGGAGAAAAGCATGAAGGGCTTGCTGCATACCCCATATTTCACCTCGCTCGTCACCGTTTTGCTGCTGGTGGTGATGCTGGGCCTGGGTGGCGCCGCCTATCCGGGCCTGCTGTCGACGCAAGTGATCTTTAACCTGTTGATCGATAACGCCTTTTTGCTGGTGATCGCCGTCGGCATGACCTTTGTCATCGTTTCCGGCGGCATCGATTTGTCCGTCGGCTCCGTGCTGGCCCTGTCGACCATGATCGCCGCCTGGCTGCTGCACGTAGCGCACTGGCCACCGCTGTTGGTGATCGCCACCGTGCTGGCGCTGGGCACCGTGTTTGGCGCCGGCATGGGTGCGCTGATCCATTATTTCAAGTTGCAGCCCTTCATCGTCACCCTGGCCGGCATGTTTTTGGCGCGGGGACTGTGCTACTTGATCAGCATCAATTCCATCACCATCGCCGACCCGTTATTCGTGGCCATGTCGCAGACGCAGTTGCAATTTCTTGGCGGTTTTGTTTCGCCCGGCGTGGTCATTGCCGTGCTGACCTTGCTGCTGGCCATCTGGCTGGCGCACGCCACGCCGTTCGGCCGCGCCGTGTATGCGATCGGCGGCAACGAACAGTCGGCCCTGATGATGGGTTTGCCCGTGGGGCGTACCAAGGTGCTGATCTATGCCTTCAGCGGCTTTTGCGCCTCGCTCGGTGGCGTGCTGTTTGCGTTTTACATGTTGTCCGGCTATGGCTTGCATGCGCAAGGCACGGAACTCGATGCGATTGCCGCCGTCGTCATCGGCGGCACCCTGCTCAGCGGCGGCTATGGCTACGTGGCGGGCGCTTTGTCCGGCGTGCTGGTGCTGGGCACCATCCAGACCCTGATCGCCTTCGACGGCACGCTCAGCTCGTGGTGGACCAAGATCGTCATCGGCGGCCTGCTGTTTGTCTTTTGCGTCGTGCAAAGACTGATGGCCATGGGCCAGAAAAATACCAACGGGAGTTAATTACATGTTCAAGCAACACACACTTGCCGCAGCCATCGGCATGGCGGCGGCGCTCGCCTGCGCCCCATTTTGCGCGCAGGCGGCCAACCCCATCGTGAAAAACATCTACACGGGCGATCCGGCCGCGCTGGTCGACAATGGCCGCGTATATTTGTACGTGGGCCACGATGAAGCGAGCGCCACCGACACGGATTATCGGATGAACGAATGGCGCGTGTATTCCTCGTGCGACATGGCGAACTGGACGGACCACGGCTCGCCCGTGCGCTTTTCCACCTTCGCCTGGGCCGGCAAGGATGCCTGGGCCGGCGACATCGTCAAGCGCGGTAATAAATACTATTTTTACTCGACCGTCGACCACAAGACCATCGCCGGCAAGGCCATCGGCGTGGCCGTGTCCGACAGCCCGACCGGGCCCTTCGTCGACGCGCGCGGCAGCGCCCTGATCACGAACGACATGACGAAGCAGACGGCGATCCCGTGGGACGATATCGACCCGGCCGTGTTCATCGATACGGATGGCCAAGCCTACATTTACTGGGGCAACACGGTCTTGAAATACGCCAAGCTGAAAGCCAATATGACGGAGCTGGACGGCCCGATTCTGACCTTCGGCATGGATGCGTTCACGGAAGCGGCCTATATGCACCAGCATGCGGGCACGTATTACCTGTCGTACTCGCGCAATTTCCCGGAAGAAACGGCATATTCGACGGGGCCCACGCCCACGGGCCCGTGGCATTTCCGTGGCGCCATCATGGACAAGAATGCCTTGGTGAAAACCATTCACCAGGCCATCATCGAATTCAACGGCAAGTCCTACATCTTCTATCACAATGACAAATTGCCCGGCGGCGGCGAATACCGGCGTTCCGTGGCGGTGGAAGAACTGAAGTACAAGCCGGATGGCAGTATCGAATTCATTCACCAAACGGCTGGCCCGGCAGCCAATCCCAGCGCTGCCTGCAAGGCATCCTGAGCTTCATCGTCGTCATGTACAAAAAGGAGACATACCGATATCAATAATATCGATATCAGCAAGAAACTGATATCGATCATGATATGATTTATTCATGGATACCCTCAACCCCAATTGGTTCTTGCGAGCCCGCCTGAAGACGCGGCAATTGCTGCTGTTGATCGCCTTGGATGAGCAGCGCAACATCCACCGCGCGGCGGAAGAATTGCACATGACGCAGCCGGCCGCGTCCAAGCAAATCAAGGACCTGGAAGAGATGCTGGACGTGCGCCTGTTCGACAGGTTGCCGCGCGGCATGGAGCCGACCATCTACGGCGAAACGATGATACGCCACGCGCGCATGGCCCTGACGAGCCTGTCGCTGGCGCATGACGACATCGTCGCCCTGAAGTCGGGCCTGACGGGTCAGGTGGAGGTGGGCGTCATCATGACGCCGGCCATGGCCTTGCTGCCGCGGGCGATTGCCCGCATCAAGCAGCAGGCGCCGCTGATGCGCATCGGCGTGCATTTGGAGCACAGCAATACCCTGATGGACATGCTGCAGCATGGCACGCTCGATTTCATGATCGGGCGCATCCTGGAAAAGGAAAGCAGCGCCGGCCTCATCTACGAGGAATTGACGGAAGAGCCGGCCAGCGCCGTGGCGCGCAATGGCCACCCGCTGCTGTCGCGCAAGAATCTGCAATTGAAAGACCTGGCGGGCCAGCCGTGGATCTTGCCGCCGCAAGGCAGCATCCTGCGCCACCGCTTCGACATGATGTTCCGCCGCGCCAGCCTGGAGCCGCCCGTCGACGTGGTCGACACCACCGCCTTGCTGCTGATCACGTCCTTGCTGCAGCAAACGGATTCGCTGCATGTGATGCCGACGGAAGTAGCCCATTACTATGAATCGTTGAACGTGCTGAGCATTTTGCCCATCGAGCTGCCGTTCAAGATGGATGCGTTTGGCATCATCCGCCAGCAGGATCATTTGCTGTCGCCGGGCGCGGATATGTTACTAAAAGCTGTACGGGCGACGGCTGCCGATATGTACTAGTCCGGCACTTCAAAAAAGAACAGCTGCACCAATCGTCCATTCTCCGGCGTGTCGCCAAACACCTTGCTGATCGAGTGAAAGTAATGGCCCTTGTACACGATCAATCGGTTGTGGCGCATGGGTACTTCCAGCAGCGCTTGCCAACTGTCGCGCTGTGCCTGTAAGTCGTTGAATTTCTGCACTTTATTGTTCGGCAGCCAGCGCTTCTGGAAATCCTTGAAGCTGGCGTAGCCGCCCGTCTTGACGTCCGCCTCGGGCAAGCGCCGGTACCAGCCGCTGGGCTGGTGGCGCCAAAAGGTGGTGCCGCCCTGGCACTGCTCGGACGGGTTCAAATACAGCACGCCCGCATAGAAATTGAAATTGTTCCCCGTCTCATTGTCCACATGGATATCCGTGCGCGCCATGGCGTCGGCATAGCTGAGGCGATACGAGCCATTGTCGGGCGAAATGAAACGGATGGGGCGGCCCAGCGCCGTGGCGATGCGCTCCATGATGGCCTGGCAGGGCTGGCCGGCCGTCTGGCTGCCCGGGTAGTTCTGTCCCGCATAGCGCTGCTGCTCGAATGGCAACGCCAGCGCCTGGGCGCGCCAGGCGCTGGGGTCGGGCAGGAAATCGTCAAGGATGTGCAAATCCGTTTCGCGCAGGAAGTCTTGTAGCGCTGGCGCGACGTTGATCGGTGTCAGCGTTTCTGCCTGTTCCGCTTGCGGATTGGCAAAGCCGATGCGGCACGTTTGCGCCAGCGCCGGATGCAACGCCAGGGCTTGCGCGTAGCGGGCCAGCGCCAGATCCTGCTGTCCCGTGCGGTAATACAGTTCGGCCAGGCCCTGCAGGGTTTGCCAGCGCTGCGGGCGCAGGGCATGGGCCCGTTCCAGTTCGGCGATGGTCTCCATCAGCCGCTGTTTTCCCAGCAGCAATTCCGCATGTAGAATCGCGAAATCGTGCTCGTGCGGCGCCAGCCGCGCTGCCGTGGCATAGCTGGCCAGCGCCGCCTCGCTATCCGTGTCGCGCAGCACATTGCCGAGGTTGTAGTGGAACAAGGCATTGTCCGGCTGCTGCTTGAGTGAGCGTTTTAACAGGCCCAGGCCGATGGCGCCCTGGCCCAGCTCCAGCATCGCCAGTCCCTGGAAATGCTGGGCTTGCGCCAGGGCCGGGTCCAGTTTATAGGCAGCCTGGTAGGCATTGATCGCTTCGATCAACTTGCCTTGCTGCTGCAGTTGCTGGCCTTTGGCCAGATGTTGCTCCGCCAGTGTCTGTTCGCCCATGTCTCGATCCCGATGAAATGTGGCGAACAGTGTAACGCAAAGGCCCGGGCGCCAGGGCGATTGCATGAAGCATCAGGTCGGCAAGCCCAAGACCTTGGCGAGATAGTCGGCATTCCAGCCAGCTTTTAAGCGTTTGGTAGCGATGCCGGCCTTGGTTGTCTTTTCGTTTTTCAGTAAA
>NZ_PEBS01000070.1 GCF_002869965.1 Janthinobacterium sp. ROICE36 | reverse complement strand
CGCCGAATTTCTTCGACAGAACCGTTGCGATTGCAGCGGTCAGCGTGGTTTTACCGTGGTCGACGTGGCCGATGGTGCCGACGTTGACGTGCGGCTTGGTCCGTTCGAATTTACCTTTTGCCATTTTATTCTTCCTTAGAACAATGATTTAAATGTAGGGACCGGCATTCTCGTGAAAGCCGGCCCGGAACTTCTATTACTTAGCTTTCGAGCTTACGATTGCTTCAGTCACATGCTTAGGTGCTTCAGCATAGTGCTTGAATTCCATCGTGTAAGTCGCACGACCTTGGGTCGACGAACGCAACGATGTGGCGTAACCGAACATTTCCGACAGAGGCACTTCGGCCTTGATGATCTTGCCGCCACCACCAGCAATTTCATCCATGCCTTGCACCATGCCGCGACGCGACGACAGATCGCCCATCACGGTACCGGCGTAGTCTTCCGGCGTTTCCACTTCCACGGCCATCATCGGCTCCAGGATGACTGGCGATGCTTTGCGGCAGCCATCTTTGAATGCCATCGAAGCGGCCATGCGGAATGCATTTTCGTTCGAGTCAACATCATGGTACGAACCGAAGAACAACGTGACTTTAACGTCAACAACTGGGTAACCAGCCATCACGCCCGAAGTCAGCGTGTCGCGCACACCTTTTTCAACTGCAGGGATGTATTCGCGAGGAACGGTACCGCCCTTGATCGCGTCAACGAATTCGAAGCCCTTGCCCGGTTCTTGCGGTTCGATCTTCAGAACCACGTGACCGTATTGACCACGACCACCCGATTGCTTGACGAATTTGCCTTCCGACTCTTCGCACACTTTACGGATCGTTTCGCGGTAAGCCACTTGTGGCTTGCCGACGGTCGCTTCAACGTTGAATTCGCGCTTCATGCGGTCAACGATGATGTCCAGATGCAACTCGCCCATACCGGCGATGATGGTCTGACCCGATTCTTCATCGGTACGCACGCGGAACGATGGATCTTCTGCTGCCAGACGATTCAGCGCCAGGCCCATTTTTTCCTGGTCAGCCTTGGTTTTTGGCTCGACTGCCTGCGAAATCACAGGCTCAGGGAAGACCATGCGTTCCAGAACGACGCTGGCCTTTTCGTCGCAAAGCGTATCGCCCGTGGTAGTGTCTTTCAGACCCACGACGGCAGCGATGTCGCCAGCGCGCATTTCCTTGATTTCTTCGCGCTCATTGGCTTGCATCTGCACGATACGGCCAATACGCTCTCTCTTCTGCTTCACGGAGTTCAGGACCGAATCGCCCGAATTCAATGTACCCGAATAGCAGCGGATGAAGCACAGCTGACCGACGAACGGATCGGTTGCGATCTTGAACGCCAATGCCGAGAATTTCTCATTGTCGTCGGCTGCACGCTCAACTGGCTGCTCGTCCTCGTCCAGACCTGGGACAGGTGGAATGTCGATTGGCGATGGCAGATACTCGATCACCGCGTCCAACATTGCCTGTACGCCCTTGTTTTTAAAGGCGGTACCGCACAGCATTGGAACGATTTCGCTGGCGACGGTACGCTGACGCAGAGCAGCCTTGATCTCGGCTTCCGACAGCTCGCCTTCTTCCAGGTACTTGTTCATCAGTTCTTCGGACGCTTCAGCAGCGGCCTCAACCATGTTTTCGCGCCACTTGGCAGCTTCAGCAGCCAGGTTGGCAGGAATTTCGCCGTATTCAAACTTCATGCCTTGCGAAGCATCGTCCCAGATGACCGCTTTCATCTTGACCAGATCGATAACACCGGTAAAGAGGTCTTCAGCGCCGATAGGTATCTGGATAGGCACTGGGTTGGCCTTCAGACGCGAACGCATCTGATCGTAGACCTTGAAGAAGTTGGCACCGGTACGGTCCATCTTGTTCACGAAGGCCAGACGTGGCACTTTGTACTTGTTAGCCTGACGCCAAACCGTTTCCGATTGTGGCTGCACGCCGCCGACTGCACAATAAACCATGCAGGCGCCATCCAACACGCGCATCGAACGTTCTACTTCAATGGTGAAGTCAACGTGACCCGGAGTGTCAATGATGTTGATGTGATGCGGAGGGAAATTGTTTGCCATGCCCTTCCAGAAGCACGTAACAGCAGCCGAGGTAATGGTGATGCCGCGCTCTTGCTCTTGCGCCATCCAGTCGGTGGTGGCAGCGCCATCATGGACTTCGCCCAGCTTGTGGTTCACGCCCGTGTAGAACAGAACGCGCTCGGTGGTGGTCGTCTTACCTGCATCGATGTGAGCGGAGATACCGATATTGCGGTAGCGCTCAATGGGGGTCTTGCGGGCCATAATTAATCCTAAATGAATGGACAAAACCGAGCAGCATTTTTTTGCAAAAATGAGCCCGGCCTCGAACAACAGATGCTTGACAGCCACCTTGCGGCAGCTGGCTTTATATTAGAAGCGGAAATGCGAGAACGCTTTGTTCGCTTCAGCCATACGATGGACTTCGTCGCGTTTTTTCATCGCGCCGCCACGGCTTTCAGCCGCTTCCATCAACTCACCGCCGAGGCGTTGTGGCATCGATTTTTCGCTGCGCTTGTTAGCAGCTTCACGCAACCAACGCATGGACAGAGCCATACGACGGACTGGGCGAACTTCGACCGGCACCTGGTAGTTTGCACCACCGACGCGACGGGATTTCACCTCAACCAGCGGCTTGGCGTTGTTGATTGCGGTAACAAAAACTTCGAGCGGATCTTTGCCCGATTTTGCTGCGATGTGCTCGAAAGCACCGTAGATGATGTTTTCTGCAACCGATTTCTTACCGGACAGCATCAGCACGTTTACAAATTTAGCGACATCAGTGTTGCCGAATTTTGGATCTGGCAAAATTTCGCGCTTGGGTACTTCACGACGACGTGGCATATCAATTCCTTTCAATCTTCAGTTGAGCGCGCGTTCTTCGCACACTCGCGGACGACCATCATAGTCTTCCACTTACTCGACCAGATGCGGTCGACTACATTCACTTAGCTAGTTGCCACTGAGCGAAACTTGGGTTTGCTGCGTACAACTTATTACTTCTTGCCTGCTTTAGCGCGCTTGGTACCGTACTTCGAACGCGATTGCTTACGGTCTTTAACGCCTTGGGTATCCAGGGCACCGCGAACCATGTGGTAACGCACACCCGGCAAATCCTTAACGCGACCGCCACGCAACAGCACAACACTATGCTCTTGCAGGTTATGGCCTTCACCGCCAATGTACGAAATGACTTCGAAACCATTGGTCAGGCGAACTTTAGCGACTTTACGCAGAGCCGAGTTAGGCTTCTTTGGAGTCGTGGTGTAAACACGTGTGCAAACGCCACGTTTTTGCGGGCTGTTTTCCAGCGCCGGCGATTTGCTCTTCACGGTCAAAGCGACGCGTGGATTGCGAATCAATTGATTGATGGTTGGCATCGTTATAAATCCAACAAAAAACTACGATTAATAACCCGGGCAAGATGCCCGGCGACTAAAACCTCGTCCCGCTTTCATCTACTGCGCACCGGAGGCGCCCGTAGCCACTCGATAAGGAGCGGCCATGAAATGCCAAGCAGCAATACGTAAACGATGAGCAGAATAAAATCGAGAACTCGCTAGTTTAGACCTTGTGTTACAGGGGGTCAATCAGTTTACCGCTTTTTGCTATAAAAAAAGGCAAAGAATGGGGGTATTTGTGGCATTTTAACTAATCTTTGGCGATGCGGCGCGCACGACTGCACCCCTGAACCATAGCTGCTTTGACATTCTTTCCCTGCGGCCAAGCATCGGACGCACACATTCTTGTATGACCGCAACACAACAAAAGGATTGATAATAGCGGACATTTTTCGCTGCGTTCCTGCCCCCTTTATGCACCCCTTGCTTCGCCCCGCCTATCTGTTCCTGCTCCTGACCTATGCCTTGCTGACGGCCGTGCCCTTCATTCCCGCGCTGCTGGGACGTCCGCTCGAGCATCCCTGGCAGATGCTCACGTTCGAGTTGCTGGCCTGGCTGGCCGTCTGGAGCGTATTCAAGCGCCCCGCTTATTTCCACTGGCTGCTGGTGCCCGCCTTCCTGGCCCTGCCGACGGAAATCTATCTGTTCATCTTCTATGGCCAGGGCATTTCCACGCACCACCTGGGCATCATCTTCGAAACCAGCCCCAAGGAAGCGATGGAATTCCTGGGACAAAAAGTGTGGCTGATGGGCGCTGTCATGCTGGGCGTGATCGCCTGGTGTGCGCTCGGCTGGTGGGCGGCCACGCGCACGCGCGAGCTGGACTGGCGTGGCAAGACGCGCCCGGCCGCCTTCCTGCTGCTGATCCTGCTGGGCGGCTTCTGGTTGTATGGCTACGAATTCGGTTTCGAGGCCAAGGTTCTGCATAGCGCCCCCGCGCCGGCCAAGGCCAGCCATCCGGCGGCCAGCGGCAAGGCGGGCGCCTCCGGCTTCGGCGACGCCAGTTCGGCCGAAGACGAAACAGCCGAAGACGACGAGGAAAGCAGCAAACCGGAGAACGCCAGCATCGCCGGCGCCGATGAAACGGGCCTGGGGTGGCCCAGCCTGCCCCACTGGGCGCGGCTGCCCTACGCCTTCGACACCGTCAGCAATTCCTGGCCGTTCGGCCTGGCCGCGCGCGGCTACGATTTCTACAAGGAGCGTCGGTACCTGGCCGAGCTGGGACAAAAAAGCAGCAGCTTCCGTTTCGGCGCACACCAGCAACATCCCGATCCCCATCCGGAAGTAGTGGTCATGGTGATCGGCGAATCGTCGCGCTACGACCGCTGGAGCCTGAACGGCTATGAGCGCGACACCAATCCCCTGCTGAAACAGGAAAGCAATCTGCTGCCGCTGGCCGACGTCATCACGGCCGTTTCCGCCACGCGCCTGTCCGTGCCCGTCATCATCTCGCGCAAGCCGGCCACGCAAAGCCTCAAGGATGGCTTTTCGGAAAAATCCTTCCTCACCGCCTACAAGGAAGCGGGCTTCAAGACTTACTGGCTGTCGAACCAGATCTCGTTCGGCCAGTTCGATACGCCCGTCTCCGTGTTTGCCAAGGAAGCGGACGTGGTGCAATTTTTGAACCTGGGCGGCTTTACCAACAATTCGAATTTCGACCAGATCCTGTTCGATCCATTCAAGAACGCGCTGGCCGACCCGGCGCCGAAAAAGCTCATCGTGCTGCATACCCTGGGCAGCCACTGGAACTACAGCCAGCGCTATCCGAAGTCCTTCGACAAGTGGCAGCCGTCGCTGTTTGGCGTCGACAAGCCCGTCTACACGGACACGGCCATCAAGCCACAGTTGAACAACAGCTACGACAGTTCCATCCTGTACACGGACTGGCTCCTGTCAAACGTGATCGGCATACTAAAGGACGATGGCCAGCGCACCGCCCTGCGCAGCTCGCTCGTCTACGTGGCCGACCATGGCCAGACCCTGTACGACGGCACCTGCCGCCTGGCCTTCCATGGCCACAACACGCAATTCGAATTCCACGTGCCCGCCTTCGTCTGGTATTCGCCGCAATTCCAGCAGCACTATCCGGACAAGGTGACGCAGTTGCAGCGCCATCAGAAGGCGCGCCTGTCGACGGAAAACATGTTCCACACGCTACTCGACCTGGGCGACATCCGCTTTCCCGGCGAACAGCCCGAATGGAGCATCGCCAGCCCCCGCTTCAAGCAGCACAAGCGCTACGTCGACAGCTACGGCTGGACCAACTACGACAACGCCATCATCCGCGGCGATTGCCGCGAAGTGATCGACAAGAGCACGCCGGAAAAGCAGGACAAGTAAGGGCGGCCATCAGGCCCGTTCGAGGACGCCGCCGCAATCGGCCGGTTGCGCCATGTGCGTGCTGAGCCAGTCGAAGACACGCCCGGCCTTGTCGGCGATGCCGGCGTCAAAACCGCGCTGCGCCAGCAGGGCGATGCCATTCGTGGCCTGCAGCACGCCGGGCGCCAGCTGCAGCGCACCCCCTTCATCGCGGCGCACGCACCACGGCGCCAGGCAGTCTTCCAGCAGCGGCCCCAGCACCAGGTTGTGCGACGAGACGATCACCAGGTGGCGCGCGGCCAGGGAATGCAGCACGGCAGCCGCAGCCGCCACCGATTCGAGGTGGTTGGTGCCGCGAAAAATCTCGTCGATCAAGAACAAGGCCGGCGCCCCGCCCTCGGCCAGCGCCAGCAATTCGCGTGCACGCCGCAATTCGGCGATATACAGACTTTCGCCGCCATCGAGCGAGTCTTCATTCTGCATGCTCGAATACAGGGGCAGCATGGGCACCTGCGCCGCCTGCGCATAGCAAAAGCCGAAGGCGCGCGCACTGATCAGATTGAGGCCCACGCCGCGCAGCAAGGTACTTTTTCCGATCGCATTCTGGCCCGAGATGAAGGCGCCGCGGCCGTCGAGCTGCAGCGACAGCGGCACGGCGCCGTCCAGCAGCGGATGCACCATGGCATCGAGCGACAACTGCCGCGCATCGGCTTCCTGCGCCCAGCAAAACTGCGCGCGACCGCGCAGGTGGCGCGCCAGGGCCAGATCCGCCTCCAGGTCGGCCAGCAGCAGGAAACTCTGGCGCAAGAAGGCGCGTTCGCGCCGCACCACGCGCAGGCTGTGAAAGTAGCGCCGGATATTGCCCAACATGAGCCAGTCGTCATATTCGCCCAGCAGGGGAATCATCTTGATCCAGCGTAGCGGCGTGATCTGGCGATTGATCACGCCGGCAGCCCGCCCACCTTCGCGCAGGTCCGCAGTGAACGCAGTATCGAGCGCGCCCAGGCGGCCATGTACCAGCAGTATCTGCTGCAAGGTAAAGACGCTGCGCTCCCACGGTTTGCAACGCTCGTAAAAACGCATCTGCAACGCCATCAGCAAGAGCCAGACGGGCACCGCGATGGCCCATGCCAGCGGCGCAAACAGCCGCGCGGCCAGCAGCGACGCCAACAGCGCCAGCGTCGGCAGCAGCAGCCAGCGGCTCCACCACGGTGGTGCTGGCGGCGCTGTACCGCACAGCAGCGCCGCCACTTCCATGTCTGCCGTGCGCAGCGGCCGCATGGCTTGCTCGATCACCGCCTGCTGTGCCGCCGGCCAGGCGCTGATGCAATCGCTGCTGGCCAAGAATGCTGGTCTGATCGGCGAGCTGCATATGGTAGTCATCGACCAGCATTTCGTCCCACGTCTGTTCATCGAGCTGGATCGGGCCAGCTTCGACCTGCTGCAACATGGCAATGTCGCTGCGGGCAAAGGGGAAATCGAATTGCGCCGCTTCGGGCAGGCTGGCAAACTGGCGCAGCCACGGGCCCAGACGGGCAAACAGGGAGGGCGAAGGCGACATCATGCTCCAAAAAAGGGGACCAGCATGGCGCCGCGCGCCATCACTGCCTGGGCCGCAGATCAGGTCGATTGCCAGAATATCAAGATCCATGCGCACACGCCGCGGCACTGCCGCGCACGCGGACACCTCCGGGACAGCGCGGACACGGCGGACAGCCGGACACCAAAAAAATTTCCCATTCAAATCAAGGACTTGATAACTGGCACGGATCCTGCATAGGAAAAGGCATCCTTCACGAGACCTGACCATGATCCGCGATACCTCTACCCAAGACGCCGTACTGTCCACCCCTCCGGGCCAGCGCCACAAGCAACGTGCCCTGCTGCTGGCCGGCGCCGTCATCGTCATCGGCGCGGCCGTCGCTGCCGTTGCCGGCTGGCGTAACAGCGAGCATTCCGTCAACAGCAGCCGCCTGCGCATCGCCGAGGTCACGCGCGGCACCCTGATCCGCGACGCCGCCGTGAATGGCCGCGTGGTGGCCGCCATCAGCCCCACCCTGTACTCGACCACGGTGGCCACAGTGACCCTGAAGGCCAAAGCGGGTGACACGGTAAAAAAAGGCGACATCCTGGCCGTGCTGGAATCGCCGGACCTGTCCGACGCCCTGAAACGGGAGCAGTCGAGCGTGCAGCAACTGGAAGCGGAAGTGGCGCGCCAGCAGATCCTGGCCAAGAAGCAGAAGCTGCTGGCGCGGCGCGAAGCCGATACGGCCGAGATCGAACGCCTGTCCGCGCAGCGCACGCTGGAACGTTATGAAAGCGTGGCGCAGGTGGGCATCATCGCCAAGATCGATTACCAGAAGGCCAAGGATGCCTTGAATTCCGCCGATATCCGCAGCAAGCACGCCTCGCAGGCGGCGGGCCTGGAAAGCGAAGACGTGACCCTGGCCTTGAAAACCAAGGCGAATGAGCTGGAACGCCAGCGCCTGAGCCGCGACAACGCCCAGCGCAGGGTCGACGAACTGACAGTGCGCGCACCAGTCAATGGCTTCATCGGCACCCTGTCCGTGGCCAACCGCAGCGTGGTGCAAGCCAATACCGCCCTGATGACCCTGGTAGACCTGTCGCAACTGGAAATCGAACTGGAAGTACCGGAAACGTATGTTGCCGATATCGGCCTGGGCATGCGCGCCGAGATAGAAACGGGCGCCATCAAGGCAACCGGCAAGCTGTCGGCGCTGTCGCCTGAAGTGGTGAAAAATCAGGTGCTGGCGCGCGTGCGTTTTGACGGCGAGCAGCCGGCCGGCCTGCGCCAGAACCAGCGCGTGGCGGCGCGCCTGCTAATCGATGAAAAACCGAATGTGCTGATGCTGGCGCGCGGCTCATTCGTCGAAGCCGAAGGCGGCCGTTTCGCTTACGTCGTGCGCGACGGCGTGGCCATCCGCACGCCGATCAAGCTGGGCGCCACCAGCGTCTCGGCCGTGGAAATCCTCGGCGGCCTGAAGCTGGGCGACAAGGTGGTGGTCGCCGGCACGGAAGCGTTCGAGAACGCGGCCCGCGTTTCCCTCAATTAATCAGCTGCACCTACTCCATTCCATCAAGAGGTCCATCATGCTGCGCATGCAAAATCTGAACAAAGTCTATCGTACCCACATGATCGAAACGCACGCGTTGCGTGGTTTTGAAATCCACGTCAAGCAGGGGGAATTCGTCACTGTCACGGGACCGTCCGGCTCCGGCAAGACGAGCTTTCTGAACATCGCTGGCCTGCTGGAAGAATTCACCGACGGTGAATACATCCTCGATGGCGTCAACGTCAGGGGCATGAACGACAATGCCCGCTCGCGCCTGCGCAATGAAAAACTGGGCTTCATCTTCCAGGGCTTCAACCTGATTCCCGACCTCTCGCTGTTCGACAATGTCGACGTGCCCTTGCGCTATCGGGGCTTCAACAGCGCGGAACGGCGCGAACGCATCGAGGACGCACTGGCCAAGGTGGGCCTGGCCTCGCGCATGAAACACTATCCGGCCGAACTGTCGGGCGGCCAGCAGCAGCGCGTGGCCATCGCGCGCGCGCTGGCCGGCTCGCCCAAACTGTTGCTGGCCGATGAACCGACCGGCAACCTGGACACGCAAATGGCGCGTGGCGTGATGGAACTGCTGGAAGACATCAACGCACAAGGCACCACCATCCTGATGGTCACGCATGATCCCGAACTGGCGCTGCGCAGCCAGCGCAACGTGCACATCATCGACGGCCAGGTGTCGGACCTGGTGCAACACAGCGCCACGTTGTCGGCCAGGCCGCAGCACCCCGTGACCGCGTAAGGAGAGAACATGTTCCGCTACTATTTCACGCTGGGCCTGCGCAGCCTGCGCCGCAACCGCGCCCTGACCGCATTGATGATACTGACCTTGGCCGTCGGCGTAGCCGCCAGCGTGGCCACCGTTACCATCCTGCACGCCATGTCGGGCGACCCGCTGCCGCACAAGAGCGACCGCCTGTTCGTGCCGATGATCGACGTCGTCCCCTTAAAAAGTTATGTACCGGGCGCCAAGCCCACCTTCGGCCAGGCGCAACTGGCCTATACCGACGCGAAGAATTTCATGGCCAGCAACATGGGCGTGCGCCGCACCGTCATGTACGGCGTGGCCGGCCCGGTCGAGCCGGCACGCACGGATGTCGGCGCCTTCCAGGCCCAGGGCCTGGCGCCCACGCGCGATTTTTTCGCCATGTTCGAAGTCCCCTTTCTGTATGGTCAGCCATGGAGCGTAGCCGATGACGCCAGCGGCGCCGACGTCATCGTGCTGAGCCGATCGCTGGCGGAAAAACTGCTGGGTACGGTTAATCCCGTGGGACGGCGCGTGATGGTGCTGGGACAGCCATATCTGGTCAGCGGCGTGCTCGATCACTGGGATCCCGTGCCGCGCATACACCGCATCATCGGCAGCAAGGGCGCCTTTGGCACGGAAGATGAATTCTTCATTCCGTTTGCCAGCGCCATCCGCCATGAGACGCGGCATGACGGCGGTATGGCCTGCAGCGGCGTCGACCGCGGCCCTGGTTTCCAGGGCACCCTGGCCTCGGACTGCACCTGGCTGCAGTTCTGGTTCGAGATGGAAAGCGCCGACCAGCGTGGCGAGCTGCAGGCATATCTCGACAGCTATGCTGCCGAGCAGCGCAAGCTGGGCCGCATGCCGCGCCACGCGCCCAACGCGCTGTACAACGTCAAGGAATGGATGGTTTTCCTGAACGTGGTCGACAACGACAACAAGCTGGCGGCCTGGCTGGCCTTCGGCTTCCTGCTGCTATGCCTGGTCAATACCATCGGCCTGCTGCTGGCGAAATTTTCCGTACGCGCCAGTGAAGTGGGGATCCGCCGTGCGCTGGGCGCCACGCGGCGCGACATCTTTCGCCAGTTCCTGATCGAGACGGGCGTCATCGGCCTGGCCGGCGGCGTACTGGGCCTGCTGCTGGCCTATGCCGCGCTGGCCATCGTGCGTTCGCAATCGAAGGAACTGGGCACCGTGGCGCACATGGATGTCCCGATGCTGCTGCTGACGTTTACCGTCTCCGTGCTGGCCGCCCTGCTGGCGGGTTTGCTGCCCACCTGGCGCGCTTGCCAGGTGACGCCGGCGATACAGCTCAAATCCCAATGACATTCACCGTACCGCAATGAGGTTCAACATGGAAATCCGCCCCATCCTGTCGGCACTGATGCGCAGCAAAACCGGCGCCGTACTCGTCGCCGTGCAGATCGCGATCAGCCTGGCCATCCTGGCCAATGCCCTGCATATCGTTAACCTGCGCCAGGCGATCGCCGCCCGTCCCACCGGCGTAGCCGCCGAAAACGACATCTTTTATGTCAATATCCAGAGCATGGACAAAGGTAGCCACCAGCGCCAGCTGGCCGACCAGAAACGTCAGGCCGCCTTGCTGCGCGGCCTGCCCGGCGTGCTCTCCGTAGCGCAGACCTCGCAGGCCGTGCTGTCGCGTTCCGGCAGCAGCACCAATGTCTCCATCAAGCGTGGACAGCCCACGGCCAGCGCCACCACGTCGATGTATTTCACGCCTGACTCGCTGGTCAAGACATACGGACTGAAGCTGGTGGAAGGCCGTGATTTCCATCCCGACGAGGTGCCGGAAATCGATGAAAACGTCGATGAAATCTTTCCCAAGGTGGTCATCGTGACGCTCGCCGCGGCGCAAAAGATCTGGCCTGGCGAAAGCAGCTTTGTCGGCAAGACCCTGCTCAACGGCACCGGCGACAATGACGACGAGATGCGCGTGATCGGCGTGGTGGAGCGGTTGCAGACACAGGTCGGCCAGGTCAGCGCGCAGGGCGAGCATTCGCTGATCCTGCCGGCGCGCCTGACGGGTTCGCGCGACTCGCTGCTGTACGCCGTGCGCGCCGAGCCGGGCCAGCGCGACCGCCTGATGAAGGAGGCCGAGCAAGCCATCCGCACTTCCACCAGCGAGCGCCTGCTGGTGCGCACCGATACGCTGGAAAAGCACCGCACGTCACGCTACCGGGCCGACCGTGGCCTGTCGTGGATGCTGATCACCGTCTCGACCCTGCTGCTGCTGGTGACCGCCAGCGGCATCGTCGGCATTGCCAGCCTGTGGGTGACGCAGCGCAGGAAGCAGATCGGCGTGCGGCGTGCGCTCGGTGCCCGCCGCATCGACATCCTGCGCTATTTCCTGACGGAGAATTTCATGATCACCAGCGTCGGCGTGGCGTGCGGCGTGCTGCTGGCGCTGGGCTTGAATCAGCTGCTGGTGAGCCAGCTGGAAATGGCGCGCCTGCCACCCGGCTATCTGCTGGCCGGTGCGCTGGTGTTCTGGCTGCTGGGCGTGGGCGCGGTGTACGGCCCGGCATGGCGCGCGGCCAGCATTTCGCCGGCCACTGCCACCCGCAGTACCTGAGCCGGCACCTGAGTGATATGCTGCGCGCATGCCTACCGTACTGATTATTGACGACAATGCCGCCGTGGCTATCGCGCTCGACGTGCTGTTCTCCTTGCACGAGATCGACGCCGTGCGCGCCGCCTCGCCCGAGGAAGGCCTGCAGCTGCTCGAACGCCACGCCATCGACCTGGTGGTGCAGGACATGAACTTCACGGCCGACACCACCTCGGGCGAGGAAGGCTGCGCGCTGTTCCACGCCATCCGCGCGCGCTACCCGGACCTGCCCGTGATCCTGCTGACGGCATGGACCCAGCTCGACGCCGCCGTCGACCTGATCAAGTCCGGTGCGGCCGACTACCTGGCCAAGCCATGGGACGACCGGCGCCTGATCGCTTCCGTGCAAAATCTGCTGGAACTGGGACAGGCCAACCGCGCGCTGCGCCAGCGCGTAGTCGCCGAGCGGCGCCAGCGCCACGCCCTCGAACACGACTTCGACTTGCGCGGCATGGTGTGGCAAGACCCGGCCACGGAAAGAGTGGTGCACCTGGCGTGCCAGGTGGCGCGCGCTGACGTGCCCGTGCTCATTTCGGGGCCGAACGGCAGCGGCAAGGAACGCATCGCCGCCATCGTGCAAGCCAATTCCCAGGTCGCCAACGGTCCCTTCGTCGTGCTCAATTGCGGCGCCGTGCCGGTGGAGCTGATCGAGGCGGAACTGTTCGGCGCCGAGGCGGGTGCCTACACAGGTATCACGCGCGCGCGCGATGGCAAGTTCGACGCGGCCGACGGCGGCACGCTGTTCCTCGACGAAATCGGCAACCTGCCGCTGGCCGGACAAATGAAACTGCTGCGCGTACTGGAAACGGGACGCTTCGAGCGCCTCGGCTCAAACCGCGAACGGCAAGTGACAGTGCGCGTCATCAGCGCCAGCAACGCCAACCTGCCGGCGATGATCAAGGCCGGCACGTTTCGCGAAGACCTGTTCTACCGCCTGAATGTGATCGAACTGCGCCTGCCACCGCTGGCCCAGCGCCCGCTGGACATCCTGGTGCTGGCACAGCATTTCCTGGGCAGCGAAAAAATCCTCGACGCCCAGGCACAGGCCACCCTGCTGGCGCACGGCTGGCCGGGCAATGTGCGCGAACTGAAAAATGTGATGCAGCGCGCCAGCCTGCTGACGGCAGGTCCGGTGATCGGTGCGCAGGAAACGGGCTTGCCGCTGGCGGATGTTGCATCGCCGCGCGCGCCGCAGGATGCCGCCGCGACGGAACCGGACCGCGACAGCGTCGTTGCCGCCCTGGCGCGTGCGCACGGCGTGGTGGCGCAGGCGGCGCAGGAACTGGGGCTGTCGCGCCAGGCGCTGTACCGGCGCATGGAACGCCTGGGCATCGCGCGCGGCTGATGGCATACCGCCCCATGCGCCTCTCCCTGCTCACGCGCTGGACGGCGCTGATCGTCACCTTGCTGGTGCTGGGCATCGTCATCGCCCTGCTGCTGATGCATGTCCTGCCTGGCCAACCGCTGCTGGTGCTGGTCGGTACCCTGCTATGCGTGCTGCCGGTGGCCATCATTACCATCCGCGCGCAGCTGCAAGCGATGCTGTCGCTGTTTCGCGCCTTGAGCGGCACGGTCGCCAGCTACCAGGACGGCGACTTCGGCTTCAGCTTGCGCTGGCCGCAGAACGATGAGCTGGCCGACCTGGTGGCGGCCCACAATGCGCTGGGCGACGTGCTGCGCAAGCAGCGCCTGGATCTGGTGCAGCGCGAACTGCTGCTCGACACCATGGTGCAAAACACGCCGGTGGCCATGCTACTGGTGGCCGAAGGCAGCGCCATCGTCTACGCCAACCTGGCCGCGCGCCAGCTGCTACACCACGGCAGCCGGCTCGAAGGACGCCACCTGGCAGACATCGTGCGCGAAGCGGCGCCGGCCTTGGCCGAGGCGCTGGCGCGCAGCAACGACGGCTTGTTTACCAGCGGCGAAGGGGAGCAGGAAGAGGTGTATCACCTGGCGCGGCGCAGCTTCAGCCTGAACGGGCGCAAGCATGAACTACTGCTGCTGCGCCAGCTGACGCTGGAACTGCGGCGCCAGGAAGTGCAAACCTGGAAAAAGGTGATCCGCGTCATCAGCCATGAGCTCAACAACTCGCTGGCGCCACTGGCCTCGCTGGCCCATTCCGGCGCCGAGCTGGTACGCCGCGGCCAGACCGAACGCCTGCCGCAAATCCTCGCCACCATCGAGGAGCGCACGCGCCACCTGGAAACCTTCATCCTCGGCTATGCGCGCTTTGCCAAGCTGCCCGCACCGCGATTGGCGCCATGCGAATGGCCGCCCTTTCTCGACAGCCTGGCCTCGCAAGCGGCCTTCACGCTCGACGGCAGGCCGCCTGCGCAGGCGGCCGTGTTCGATGCGGCGCAAATGCAGCAAGCCCTGCTCAACCTGCTCAAGAATGCGCTGGAATCGGGCTCGCGGGAAGAGCATATCGGCTTGCACGTCAGCCAGGCGCATGGGCAGTTACGCATCGAAGTGCGCGACCGTGGGCCGGGCATGAACGGCGCCGTGCTGGAAAACGCGCTGGTGCCGTTTTATTCCACCAAGCGCAGCGGCACGGGACTGGGCCTGGCACTGGCGCGCGAAATCGCCGAAGCACATGGCGGGCGCATCACCCTGGCCAACCGCGAAGGCGGTGGACTGGCGGTGACATTGATACTCCCCTTGCTGGATAGAAATTAGCTTCTTGTGCAACTATTTTTAGATCACATACTGCGAGATTATTTTTCAGTAAAATATTAATAATTATAGTTTTAAATATTGCAACTTTTTGTGCCTTATGCCATATCGTTATACATAAGTCAGCCAAGCCCATCGCGCAGTGCGCGTAATGTTTCGGCTGCGGCGTGAACTTGACTCAATCCGCCCAGATGGTTTTGACGCCAGGTTCTCCGTCGCTTTTCCGGCCGAGGAAGCCGCCGACTTGGGCGATCAGGCGGACGATCTCGTTCAAGGTGGGCGGCGAGGCTGGCATCTTCTTCTTGGTCAGCAAATGGGCGCCACGAATCTCGTCGGGATCGAAGAACAGCGCGGCATCGAGATCGGGGCAGGTCCTGCCCATCCGCATCAGATAGGTGACGCGCCAGGCGACCACCATGAACAAGGCCAGCGCCCGCTCGATGCGGTCGATGGCCGATAGCTGCAGCGCTTCGACCTTGCAACCATTTTTGATCACATGGAAATAAATCTCGATCTCCCAGCGCGCCCGGTACCATTCGATCAATTCGACGGCTTGCTCGACCGTCTCGATGGGCCGATTGGTCAGCAGGCGCCATTCGACCGGCTCGCTACCGGCCGGCGCGCCCACTTCGCGCGCCACCACGCAGGTCACGCCCAGGCGCCCGCCTTTGCCGTCGGCAATCTCGACCTGCCGGGCCCACAGTTGTTGGCGCACAGTACGCGCCTTCTGATCTTCGCCGGCCGGCATGGTGAAGCTGATTTCTCCCAGTGCCGCGCCGCTGCAAGTGTGCTCCCACAGCTTTTCGCCGTCGTCCACACTGCGGTTGTGCGTGGCGCGCACCAGCCAGTCGGCCGGCGTGTCCAAGTCGCGCGCACGGCGCATCAACGCCACCACGTCGGCCTCGCGGTCGGCCACGTACACCAGCCGTGTACCAGGCAACGTCGCGGCCATCTCGGCCACGCGTTCGTAACCCTCAATCCAGCGCGCGCTTTCTTTCTGCCCGGGACGCACGCCGTCCTTGCCACGCTTCGCGCGCGCCCACATCCAGGCATCGAGCACGCCGAGCGGTTCGCGCGCCGGCGTGACGGCGTAGGTCGGATGCAGGTACATGCCGCGCCATGCCTCATAGTTCAGCGGCCCCAGCCCCTGCGCTTCCTGGCCGTTGAAATCGAGTTCGGTCGTGTCCTGGATGCACAGCACGACAGCATGGGCATGCATGCGCTCGCGGGTGCGCTCCCAATGCGGGGCCAGGATGGCCTCCCAAGACACATCCTCGTTGCCGAGAAAGCGGTAGGCCGCGCAGGTTTCGCTCCAACTGTCGCAGGCTTCGGGAATGCTCGCCGTCGGCTTTGCCGTAAATCGTTCCATCAGTGTTCTCGCTCGTTTGTCGAGGCGAGCATCGCCCAAGTCCAGTCCAGCAAACTCTTGCTCCGTCCAGCGGCTCGATACCTTGACCAATGCGTCACCCAAAGTCAAAGAGTAAACGCGATCTCGGCAAAGTTTACAAGCCCCTCAGGTAAGTCCTTGAAAGTTAACGACTTTCAGGGCGGCGCGTGGGACGCCTGCCGACTTGTGTATAACGATATGGCCTTATGCCCGTATGTTAGAAATAAGCTATTTAAGTTTGCATAATGATATAAAAATAGCTCATTGACAATGAAATGTCTTGGCGATAATTTATCTGAGCGGCACGGTTTTTTTGAAACATCAATCGTTTTCTCGCGGGGATAAATATGAAACTGAAATCACTCATCGCAGCAGCGGTCCTGGGCGCGGCATCCATCGGCAGCGCCTGTGCGGCGGCGTACACAATAGACCTTAACAATACAGGCACCAATGTGTGGACGGCAAGTTACGGCGCCACTCCCGTCATAGGCGACTTTTCCGATACATTCACGTTCAGTCCATCAGCAACTGCCGGTTCGTTCGTGCAAACCTTTCTTGCGAACATGTCCTATTCCGGCGCTGACAATACGGCGGTCACATTCAGCTCCGTCACGCTGAACAGCATTGCCCTGACAGATATCAGCACCAGCACGCTTTTCGGCGCCTTCCATGGCGCGCTCCTTGCCCCGACCGAGATCTTGATCGGCGCCCCCCTGGTTCTCACGGTCATCGGCAACTCCAAAGGTGGCAGTTATACCGGCGACTTCAACCTGACTCTGGCCCCGGTTCCCGAACCGGAAACCTATGCCATGCTGCTGGCCGGCCTGGGGATATTGGGCTTCCTGGCACGACGCCGCAAGCAATCTTGAGCTCCCCTCCCAAAAGACGCTGCGGCGTCTTTTTTAATGTGGCTGCTACACTGGCACCATGACGACCGATTTTATCTCCACCAGCCATACCGCTTTCAGCCACCCGGGCCATCCGCCGGCCACCACCACAGAACACCGCGGCATCCGCTATCTGCACCTGGGCACCAAATGGGTGCAGGGCGCTATGCGCCTGGACAAACCCGACGCCATCGAGCTCGAATACGTGCAGATGATGATGATGTGGATGCTGTTCAAGACGCAGCCCAAACGCATCGTGCAACTGGGCCTGGGCAGCGCCGCGCTGACCAAATTCAGCTACCGCCGCTTCCCCGACGCCACGGTCACGGCCATCGAACTCAATCCGAACGTGATCGCCATCTGCGGTGCCCAGTTCGCGCTGCCGTCGAACGACGCGCGTCTCGACGTGCGTGAAATGAATGCACTCGACTTCGTGCTCGATCCGGCCAACCACGGCACGGTCGACGCGCTGCAAGTGGACCTGTACGACGAGGATGCGCGCGGCCCCGTGCTCGACACGCCCGAGTTCTACCAGGCTTGCTTCGACTGCCTGGCAGACGACGGCATCATGTGCACGAATGTCTTCGGCGACTTCCCCAACTACGACAAGAATTTGCAGGCGATGGAACTGGTCTTCGACGCCGTCGTCTGGGTGCCGGAAATGGAAGATGAAAACATCGTCGTGCTGGCCTTCAAAAAATCCCCGTCGCTCGACTTCAGCGACTTGTACGAACGCGCCGCCACCATCAAGAAGCAATTCAACCTGCCCGCCAAGGACTGGGTCAACGGCTTGAAGCAGTGGATGCAAGACCAGCAGTAGGTAGCTGCATCACTCCGGCAGCAGCGCGCCCAGGCGGCGCGCCAGGCCATCCATGTTCTCGGCCGGCACCTGCGCATAACCGAGCAGGAAACCGCTCCAGCCTGCGCCTTCGCCCACCTTGTCGCCCGTGCCATGCGCGGACAGCGCCAGCGCCACGATGCCATCCTGCGCGGCGTGGCGGCTCAGCGCCAGGTCATCCCATGCGCTATCGTGAAAACGCAGCGCCAGGTGCATGCCGGCCGTGCCGCCATGGATGGCCGCGCCCGCACACGCATGGCGCTGCAATGCCTCGCTCAAGGCGTCGCGCCGCTGGCGATACAGGCGGCGCATGCGCCGCACATGGCGCGCAAACAAGCCGCTGCGCAGGAACTCGGCCAGCGCCAGCTGTTCCGCCACCCGGCCCCGCACGGCGCCCTGCGCCTGCATCTGCGCAAAGGCAGCGGCAAGCGCGGCCGGCACGACGATAAAGGCCAGGCGCAAGGCGGGGAACATGGTCTTGCTGAAGGTGCCCAGGTACACGACAGGCGCGTCGGCGACCAGTCCCTGCATGGCCGCCAGGGGCGGGCCGCCATGGCGAAATTCGCTGTCGTAATCGTCTTCGATGATCAAGGCGCCGGCGGCGCGCGTGCGTTCGAGCAGCGCCATGCGGCGCGCGGGACTGAGCACGCTGCCGGTCGGATACTGGTGCGACGGCGTGGTGTAGATCACGCGCGGCGGTGCCGCGTTCCAGTCCTCCTCCGTCGGTGCGATGCCATCCATGTCCACCGCTATGCCCGTCACCTGCAGGCCGGCGCCACGGCCCGCCGCCAGCGCGCCACCATAGCCGGGATGCTCGATCCATAATGTGTCGCCCTGGTCCGCAAAGGCGCGCAGGCATACCTCCAGGCTGCTCTGCGTGCCGTCCGTGATGAACACCTGGCCCGCATCGCACACGACGCCACGCGCGGCGCGCAAATGCTCGGCGATGGCCATGCGCAGCTGCGGCTCGCCGGCAGGATCGCCGTAATTGAGCTGGCGCGGCGTCAGCGCGCGCCACGCGCGCTCCAGCATGCGCCGCCATTGCGCCAGCGGGAATTCGTCCAGCGCCGGCACGCCAGGCGCGAACGCGCCCATGGCGTCGGCGGGGAACACCAGCGCCGCATTCACATCCTGTCCCGCCACACCGCGCAAATGCCGGGCACGGCGCGACAGGCCGTCCTTGTTGCCGCTTGCCGGCACAGCTTCCGGCATGCTGGCGCTGCCAGCGACGACGGTGCCGCGCCGGTCCGGCAAAACAAAGCCTTCGCTGGCCAATTGCTCATAGGCGTACAGCACGGTATTGCGCGCCAGCCCCAGTTCGGCCGCCAGCACGCGCGTAGAGGCCAGCCGGATGCCAGGCGCCAGATGCCCGCTGCGGATCGCCGCGCGCAGGCATTCATGCAGCAGGCGCTGGCGTGGCCAGCCCCGCTCGCGATGCGTGCGCTCGAATGCATTGAGTAGCAAAGCGAAATCCATGCGCCTCCTTGTGGCTCTACATTATTTGTCAGTTCTGGATCTTTTTTCAGGGCCAGATGCCGATTATAGTGCGGCCTGCTTCTTCAACCAACCGGACTTCCGCCATGACCGCTATCGCCCTGCCCCCCAGCCCCCGTACCCGCGTGCGCCGCGTCGCCGAACTGGCCAGCTACGAGCAAACCACGCTGTACGCCGTCCTCGACGCCGCCTATCTGTGCCATATCGCCTTCCGCGACGACAAGGGCAGCCATTGCATTCCGACCGCCTGCTGGCGCATCGATGGCCACTTGTACATCCATGGCTCGAACGGCAGCCGCATGCTCAAGCAACTCGTCAACGACACCGACGTCTGCGTGACCATCACCCATCTCGACGGCCTGGTACTGGCGCGCTCGGCCTTCAATCACACCATGAACTACCGCTCGGCGATGGTGTACGGGCGATTTGAAAAAGTGGCTGACATTGGCCAGCAGCATGCGGCCATGGATGCGCTGCTGGAAAAGCTGGCACCGGGACGCCTGGCACACGTGCGCGGCGGCAGCGCCAAGGAATATGCTGCCACCACCGTGCTGCGCATCGCGCTCGACGAATGCGCCGTCAAGCAGCGCAAGGGTGGCCCGCTCGACGATGCGGCCGACATGGCGCATGCCGTCTGGACGGGCGAACTACCGTTTACGCACGGCCGTGGCGCGGCCGTCGCCGATGCGCTCAACACCAGCGCAATACCCGCGTATGCCGCCGCCTGGGCTACGGAATCCACTTGACCGGCCAGCGTGCTTGCCCGATGATCGGCGTTGATGGCGATCGCCACCAATTGAACAACCGATCCAATCACGCATGGAGCATATGATGATGAAGCGACTATCCCTGGCTGCGGCCCTGACGGTCATGCTGGCCTGTGGCGGTAGCGGCGCGGCACTGGCCGCCGATATGGGCGACGCAGCCCTGAAGGCGGCCATTGCCGGTAGCGCGCGCACGCCGGCCAACGTGGCACGCGACAGCGCGCGCCACCCGTATGAAACGCTGGCCTTCTTCGGCATCAAGCCGACCATGACGGTGGTGGAACTGGCGCCTGGCGACGGCTGGTACACGGAGATCCTGGCGCCCTACCTGCGCGAGCACGGCAAGCTGATCGCCGCCGGCAACGATCCGCAATCGACCAGCGAAGGCGCGCGCCGCGGCGCAGCGCGCTTCCAGCAAAAACTCGACGCCAATCCGGCCGCTTTCGGCAAGGTGGGCATCGGTGCCTTCGCCCCGCCCACCACCTACCGCATCGCGCCCAAAGGCACGGCCGACATGGTGCTCACCTTCCGCAATATCCACAACTGGATACCCATCGGCGACGAAGGCATGAAAACGCTGTTCAAGGAAGTATATGACAGCTTGAAACCGGGCGGCGTGTTCGGCGTCGTCGAGCATCGCCTGCCTGCCAGCAAGGCACAGGATGCCACGGCCAGCAGCGGCTACATGCACGAAGCGTATGTGATCAAGCTGGCCGAAGGCGCAGGGTTCAAACTGGCGGCCAAGTCCGAGATCAACGCCAATCCCAAGGACACGGCAGACCACCAGGGCGGGGTCTGGACGCTGCCGCCCACCTATGCCAACAAGGATGTGGAACGGGCCAAGTACACGGCCATCGGCGAGAGCGACCGCATGACCCTGAAGTTCGTCAAGCCATAATGTGAAAAAGGCCACCTTGCGGTGGCCTTCTGCTTCCTGCTTTACGTCCTGCTTTACTTCTTGCCTTCTTTCGCTTTCACCGGCACCAGGCTCAGGTCCTGGAAGTCGTAGCTGAAATCCGTCTCGGCCGACACGGGCGCCATCTTCACCCGGTCGATACTGCCATCGGGATTGAGCGAAAACGTCACGTAAGCATCGGCGTTGAAATTGCGCTCTTTCCAGCGCACGATAAAGGTGTCGTGCTGCCAGTGTTCCAGCTCGCCCGTCAGGTCCGGCGTGCGCGTGAAGCTGAGGATGTGTTTTTTCCCCTCCGGCTTGATCACGACCTTGCCATACCAGGCGTCTTCATACTCGCCGTCATACGCAGCCAGCGGCAACGATGGCTGCGACTTGGCCGCGCGCGCGCTCGATGCCTTGCCCTGCTTTTTCACTTCCTCGGCATGCTGGTCCTGTTCCACCTTGGCCACCAGTGCCAGCCAGTCCGACGGCGCCGCCTGCAAATAATGGTCGAGGATACGCCATTGCAGCGCCGTCATCGAACCACCATTTTCCGCATTGGTGAGAATGGCCACACCCAGTTTCGCTTCCGGCACCATCACCACGCGCGAATAAAAGCCCTGCAACGCCCCGCCGTGCATGGCCACTTTCATGCCCTTGTAATCGCGCAGCTGGAAGCCCAGACCATACGCGCTGAAGTTCGGCTTGGTCGCGGCCAGCTTTGGCTTCGGCTCGGCAATCTTGATCGGCGTTTGCGCTGACCACATCTCGCGGCCCTGCTTTTCGCTGAACAGGCGCGCTGGCTTGCCATCCTTGTCCGTCACACCGGCGATCTTGCCTTCGTCGAGCAGCACCATCATCCACTTGGCGATATCTTCCGCATTCGTGTTGATGCCGACGGCGCCCACGGCGTTCGGCACGGGCATGGATTTGACGGCGGCGATCTTGCCGTCGATCTTGCTGTGCGCATTGGCGACGTCGGGATTACCAACGTTCTCGGCCAGGCTGGTGGTGCTGCCCGTCATGCCCAGCGGCGCCAGGATGCGTTCGTGCATGGCCTCGCCCCAGCTCTTTCCCGCCTTGTCGGCGATGATCTTGCCGGCGACGATGTACAGCAGGTTATCGTAGGCATAGCTGTTGCGAAAACTCGTGGCTGGTCGGATATAGCGCAGCTTCTCGATAATCTCGTCGGTGCTGAACGTGGTGGTGGGCCACCACAGCAAGTCGCCGGCGCCCAGGCCCAGGCCACTGCGGTGCGTCAGCAAATCGCGGATAGTCATGGCGCCCGTCACGTAGGAATCGTGCATCTGGAAGCCTGGCAAGTGCTTCGTAACGGGATCGTCCCAGGCCAGCTTGCCCTCGTCAACCAGCATGGCCAGCGCGGCTGCCGTGAAGCCCTTCGAGTTCGATGCCACTTCGAACAGCGTCTTGGCGTCGACGGATGCCGGTTCGCCCAGCTTGCGTACGCCAAATCCCTTGGCGGTGATGACTTTGCCATCCTTGACGATGGCGATCGCCATGCCCGGTACGTCGAAAACCTTCAGGGCGGTGGCGACGTCACTGTCAAGATCAAAGGCAGGCGCGGGGACCAAAGCAGCAGCAACGACGGGGATGGCATCGGCTGCCAGCGCCGGCAAGGTGATGCTTGAAAACGCCAGCACGATGGCGGTGGCGAGACGGTTCATGGTATGCATGGTCAGGATGTCCAAAGAAGGTTCAATGCGCTTGCGCGGCCATCAATTTGTCGACGCTATCCTGCGTCACGGGATGGTAGCGTGCGCGCGCCTGCGTATACACGTCCTTGGCCCAGACATGGCCTTGCGGCGTCTTCATCAGCGCGCCATACAGGGGCACGACGAACTTCTGGCGACCCACGCTCATGAGGAAGGCCTGCAAGGGTTGCCGCACGTCGTAGCCGGCGTTCACGGATGCCAGATAGAAGCGGTAGGCCACTTCATTGTTGCCGCTCTTGCCCACACCGTAGACCTGGTCAAGTTCGCGCAATTGCGCCGCGCTGGCCTTGTTGTTGATGTCGTTCAAGAAGTGCATCGATTCGATGGCGATCCAATGATCCATGCCCAGCTCTTTCGTCGCCAGCTCACCCTTGAGCCAGGCGTCGCGGTGCTGGTCCAGCAGCGCCAGGCGCGGCGAGACGACGCGCTGCGCGCTGGCCGGCACGCCCGTGCCATACAGCCATTCATCGAGTTCCGCTTCCGGCATCACGTCCGGATGCTGCGCCAGCAAATTCTTGCGCAGATAGGCGATGAACTGCTGCGTCGTCACGCTCTGAAACGCATGCTGGTCGAACCAGCCGCGCAGGAAGGGGTCGAACACGGCGCGGCCGGCACGGCGCTCCATGGTGGCCAGGAACCAGGCGCCTTTCGGGTAGATGATGCCGTCGTCCGTGTACGTTTCAGCGGGATTGGCATCCGCGTCGCGCGTGATCAGGGCCGTTTTCGCGGCCGGCAATGCCTTGATCGAGGCAGCCAGTTCTTCCTGGTCGACTTGCACGCCCATCTGCGCCACTTCGCTGCCATACAGCTGCTCGACGATGCGCGTGGTGACGTAGGTGGTGAAGCCTTCGTTGAGCCACATGTGCTTCCACGAGGCATTGGTAACCAGGTTGCCCGACCACGAGTGCGCCAGTTCATGCGCGATCAGGTCGACCAGGCTGCGGTCACCCGCGATCATGGTCGGCGTGAGGAAGGTCAGGCGCGGGTTTTCCATGCCACCGTAGGGGAACGATGGCGGCAGCACGATCATGTCGTAGCGTCCCCATGCATACGGCCCATACAGCGCCTCGGCTGCCTGTATCATCTTTTCCGTGTCGGCCAGCTCGTATTCGGCGGCCTTGATGCGCGGCGGTTCGGCATACACGGCGGAACGGGGACCGAGCTTGCGCACTTCCAGTTCGCCGATGGCAATGGCCAGCAAGTACGATGGAATCGGCTGCGGCATCCTGAATTTCCAGCCGCCCTTGCCCGTCGCCTTTTCGTCATTCTCGGCGCTCATCACGACGCGCATGCCGCTCGGCGCCTCGATGCGTGCGCTGTAGGTGAAACGCACGGCCGGTGTATCCTGCGACGGTACCCACGAGCGGGCGTTGATGCTTTGCGACTGGCTGAACATGAAAGGCAGCTTGCCCGACATGGTTTGCTGTGGCGTGAGCCACTGCAGCGCGATGGCGTTGGGGGCCGTATGATAGTAGACGCGCACTTTGCCCGGCTGGCCCGTGGTGGTGATGCGCAAGGCTTGGCCCTTTTCCGGGTCGGCCTTGTCCAGCTGGTACGGCGCCATCTGCCAGGCGCCGCGCTTGTCTTGCACCTGCACTTTGGCGATCGACAAATTGCGCGTATCGAGCACCAGGGTGCGCGCAGCCGGATCGATCCAGTTCAAGGACAGCTCGGCATAGCCGGAAAGCGTCTTTTGCTTGAAATCGGCTTTCAGGTCCAGCTGCAGGTCGCGCGTGCGCACCTGGTCGTAGCGCGCGTAGCTGAGGGGGTCGGCGTGCGCGGCCAGGGTCACCTGGCAAAGTAGCGCACAGCACAGCGCGCGCAGGAAGGTCAAAGTTTGCATGGTCGTCTTTTGAATGATTTGCGAAAGCCCCGGTCCGTGTACGCCGGGGCGTCGCGCAGAATAGCACTTCCGGCGCAGGCCGGCAGAAAAATAGCGCCGGACAGGCCGGCGCTGTTTCACTGTTTCTTCTCTGGCCGGGCTTCGGGCTTGGTCTCGACCTTGGCCTCGGGCGCCTTCAACGGGACATTAAAATCCTTCATCAGATTATGCTTGTCGCGGTCGAGTTTGAACAGTTCCAGGCGCGATGGCGTGATTTTTCTCGGCCAGGCGTTGTTGCTGGTGTCGATATCGGCCGTCTCCCAGTACGGGTCCTGCACCAGGGCCACCATCGGCTCGTCGGTGACGATCACCTTGCTGATCTTGTGCGGCGAGTAGCGCCACACTTCAGCCGGCACGCGTTCGATGATCTTCTTGCCGCTTTTCAGTTCGATTTCCAGGATCAGCGGCATCACCAGGCCGCCGAGATTTGAAAAGTCGACCAGGTACAGATGCTTGCCCAGGTTGTGCTGCTCAAGCAGTTTCCGCTCCCACGGCTCCAGCGCTTCCTGCTCCTCCGCATAGCTGTTGCGGTCCTTGTTGGTGACCGTGAATTCATCGTACCGATTATAGAAATCCTTCAGCGCGGGGTCCCGGTCCACCTTCTTTGGCAGCGCCTGGTTGCGCTGCTCCGAGATCGAAATGGGCTGCGCGGCCTTCTGCGCCTTCTTCCACGCTTTCTCGACGTCCGGATTCTTCGTGCTCACGCCATATTCGCTGATGCCGTCGATGCTGATGTCGACTGCATCGGTGGTATAAAACCAGCCGCGCCAGAACCAGTCCAGGTCCGTGCCCGACGCGTCTTCCATGGTGCGGAAAAAATCGGCCGGCGTGGGCCGCTTGAACTTCCAGCGCAAGGCATACTGCTTGAAGGCGAAGTCGAACAGTTCGCGCCCGAGTATCGTCTCGCGCAGGATGTTGAGGGCCGTGGCTGGCTTGTCGTAGGCGTTCGCCGTAAACTGCAGCAAAGACTCGGAATTGGTCATGATGGGCACCTGGTTCTGGCTGCGCATGTAGTCGACGATCTTGCGCGGCTCGCCATTCCAGGATGGGAAATTCTCTTCCCACGCCTGCTCGGCCAGGTACTGCAGGAAGGAATTGAGGCCCTCGTCCATCCACGTCCACTGGCGCTCGTCCGAGTTGACGATCATGGGGAAATAATTGTGGCCCACTTCATGGATGATCACGCTGATCAGGTCATACTTTTTCGTCTTCGAATACGTCAGATCGCCCGTTCTCTTGTCCTTGACGGGGCGCCCGCCATTGAATGCAATCATCGGATACTCCATGCCGCCCACGGCGCCATTGACGGAAATCGCATTCGGATATGGATAGTCAAAACTGTACTTGTTGTACTGCTCGATCGCATGCACGACGGCGCGCGTGCTGTACTGCTGCCACAGCGGATTGCCCTCGTTCGGATAATACGACATGGCCATCACGCGCTTGCCGCCGCTACTCAAACCCTGCGCATCCCAGATGAACTTGCGGCTCGATGCCCACGCCACGTCACGCACATTGGCGGCCTTGAAGTGCCAGGTTTTCATCCCTGCCGCCCGGCCCTTTTCCGCCGCCAGCGCTTCCGCGGGCGTGATCACCAGCAGCGGCGTATTGCTGTTTTTCGCCCGCGCCAGGCGTTCTCGCTGCGCCGAACTGAGCACACTGGCAGGATTTTGCAGTTCCCCCGTGGCGGCCACCACGTGGTCGCCCGGCACCGTCAAGTACAGCTCGTAGTCGCCGAACTCCAGCGTGAATTCGCCGGAGCCGAGGAACTGCTTGTGCTGCCAGCCGACGGCATCGTAATACGCAGCCATGCGCGGGAACCACTGCGCAATCTGGAAAATCGTGTTCTTGTCGTCTTCAAAATATTCATAGCCGGAGCGCTCGACCAGCACCTTCTGGTCATTGATTTGATACGACCAGTCGATACTGAACGTGATGCTCTGCCCAGGTGCCAGCGCCACCGGCAAATCGATGCGCAGCATGGTCTGGTTGACTACATACGGCAGCGGCTTGCCGCTGGCCGCTTTCACTGCGGTGAGCTTGAAGCCGCCGTCAAATTCGCGGCCAGCTTGGATGGCGCGCAAGTCCTCGAACTTCAGCGCTTCGTCTTCGCTACCGCTCAGCCAGGCCTGACGCGAGGGCGCACTCAATACGCGGCGCTGGTCGGCATCCTGGCGCAAGCCATTCTGGTCCAGCTGCAGCCACAGATACGCGAGGCTGTCGGGCGAGTGGTTGTGATAGGTGATCTGTTCGCTGGCCGTGATGGCGCGGCGCGCTTCATCCAAGGTGGCGCGGATCACGTAGTCGGCGCGCTGCTGCCAATAGGCGTGACCCGGCGCGCCGGATGCCGTGCGGTAGGCGTTGGGCGTGGGCAGCAATTCTTCGAGTTGGCGGAACTTGTCATCGAAGGGCGCGGCGGCGCACAGGCCGGGCAAAGGAGCAAACAAGGTCAGGCACAAGGCAAGCAAGCGAACGAGGACCGGCATGGCGCATTCCATCTGGGAGTCGTGGACAGATTGCATTCTAAGTCGAGTCTGTTTGCAAATCGCTCATTGTTGTGGAAGTCCCACACACCAGGCCGCGTCGCGCCCCCAGGGCGATTGCATGAAGGGTAGGTGCTCGGAGTGACGATAGGGTGAAATATTGCTTGTAAACACGTTGAGAAAGGCGTTTACTCTCGGTATTTGGACGCGTAAATGGCAAACGAACCGATCTCT
>NZ_PEBS01000006.1 GCF_002869965.1 Janthinobacterium sp. ROICE36 | reverse complement strand
TATCCCGAGCGGCAAGCATGTCTTTGACGTGCTGTGCAAGCAATTGGTGATCGAACATCGATTGATTCCGCCGCGTCACCCGCAAACCAACGGCATGGTCGAACGCTTCAATGGCCGCATCAGCGAGGTCGTCAACCAGACCCGTTTCGGCTCCCGGGCCGAACTCGAATCGACGCTGCGCAATTACCTGAAAATCTACAACCACAACATTCCCCAGCGCGCCTTGGATAACGCAACACCGATTCAGGCGATGAAGAAATGGCAGGAGAAAAAGCCGGAATTATTCGTTAAACGCGTATATAACCAGGCCGGTCTTGACAGGTAGCCAGTAAGCCAGGCACTATTCGGTTCGTTGATCGAATCAAATCCAAGGCATCTTGTTCTGTATATACCATCGTGGTACTTAAGTCACTATGCCCTAGCAAGGAGGCGACATGTCGAATGTCCTGACCAGTCAGCAACGCTGCCTTCGCAAAGGTATGTCTCAGCCAATGTGGAGACACCTGACGTAATAGAATTGACCGTTCAATGTCGCCAACGGATTCCAGAAAAGCTGCTGCTTCACCAAGGCGTTTCTTCACGATGTGATATAGCCCGTGTCGTGTTGTGACTGGTAGCCAAGCCTGAAAGTACCGTCGTGACTGAACGTCTTTGATCGCGCTACCAGCTGACAGCATCGCGTTCCTGTCCGTTCGCGTTGACAGCAACAAAGCCGTGCTTTCGACGTCATCAGGGAGCGACGACATCCCAAATGCTTCCCGATAAATAGTCAGCGCCTCAAGCACCTGGCGGGGGACCGGTATCTTTCGTTCCTTTTGTCCCTTCGCAGTCTCCTCACGAACCACCATGACCCAGTATGTTTTTCCGTCCTGTGGATCAGATAGGCGATAGAAGGCCGACATGGTTGCCTTCACCAACTCGCTGGTACGAAGACCGAGTTCTCTCAGTGCAATGAAGATGAACCGGTCACGGGCGTATGCTTGGCGCCGGCTAAAAGTAGGCTTTTCCTCGGCATCCATCGCTTCTAGCACGATGTCGTACAAGTCGGGGGTTACAGCGCGATTGGTATTCACTTTCCTGACCGAGCCAGCACCGTGTAATCCCATTGGATTGATTTGAATATAGCCCATCTCTCGCCAGGCTCGAAACATCGCATGGATACATCGCTGAATGTCAGAACGGCTACTCTTAGACGGCCGCGTTCGGAAGGGCGTATGTCCGTCTTCGTCAGACCGTGCGTATCGCAAGGTTTCGGCATCCTGCGCGCACAATGCGCTTTCAGGCAAATTGCTAAGGAATGCAAAAAATGTCTCGACGTCCTGTGCAGTCCAGCGCGAGGGCGGTACCAAATGCACGTTTTCACAGAACCAGCGCAGTTTTGCCAGATGATAACCGTAGGTCGCAACGGTCTCTGGGGAGTTTCGTCGGCCGCGACTGGCAATTGCCCGAAGCCACACCTGTGCTGCTTCCCAGTCGTCAGCGACCGGGCCTAGTCCGTGAGAAACGGGCAGGGCGGTTGGCAATATCGTCGAATTCAAAACACGAATTTCGTTCATGGTAGTTTGTCCTTGGAAAGCGCCGGTGGTATCGATGCGCCGTGACGATACGCTTGCTGTCGGAAGGTTTCCAGAAGTAGCAAGTCCTTTTGCCGTTGGGCTTCTATTGTCGAACATCGCTCCTTCCAGGAGCGAGCTTCCCCTCGCGCATCATCGATCGATTGAAGCGCGAAGGTGCGTATGTCGGCGAGTTCTACAGTCAGTTTCGCTACGGTTGCCAAGTGCTGGCTCAATACTTGGGCGGAGTCTTCAGCTTCTTCTGTCTGCATCTGTATAGCTTGATGGGCAACCTCTAGTTCCGCTGTTAATCGCGCACAGCTGACGCGCAAATCGCGAACCTGTACCTCAGCTTCCCGTAATCTCGATGCGTAGAAATTTATTTGCGCCAAGTCACCTTGGGCAGTACCGCGAGCAACCCTCAACAAGGCAGATTCGACCACCTCGGCGACAACTGCTCGCAAGGCACCGGAATTTTCAAACTGGCGCGGTGCGGCACTGTACTTGTCAGATATGGACGCTGTAGTTGGCATCGAGGAAATTTCATTTGCCAACGCCTCTTTTTCCGCAGCTAGCGTACTCGTCGACGGTCGCCGACCCTGCGCGTAGGCGCTCAGTAAGCGGTGGTAAATGGAAGGACTGTATAACTTGCCCGTAATTTCTTGTACCGCGCGCAGAAAGGCGCGCACGAAAGGGCGGTGATTTCGTGGGTTCAGAGGAAAGAGTGCCTGTAGCTCGGCAGTTCGCGCGGAGAGCGCACGGGCTTGGGCATCGGTAAGGGAGAAGGCAGGCCTGGACATGGTGTCATTCGAAGATAATCCACAAGTACGATAACAGTCATAAATATAACTGTCAAATATGACTACTTACCTTAGCACGCATTAAGGTAAGTAAAATTGACGAAGGTTGAATCAATTCGAGGGGAATTTTTTTTAGCGTTTCTCGAGAAATTTTGGAAAAAATTGACCATCGAGGAAAAAGTACTTGAAAAAACAACTAGCACTATATATAGTTAAATTTGATTGTTTATTACTGGATGTAGCTATTTAAACTTAACATGGAGAAAATCATGGCAGCCAAAGGGACTAGCGGTAAAATTTCATCGGCGGCAGGTCGCACCCTCGGCAATTCGAGTGCGTCTGCGATGCAACGAAGTTTGGCTGCAAGCGCGTTAGCCCAGTCAGGTACGCAAAAGGTAACTGGCAAAGACATGGAGGCGAAGGCTTCAGCTGCGCTTAAGAACCCAAATTCTGCGGCCACCACCAAATCTCTTGCTGGCTCCTTGGTATCTCAGTCAGAAAACAAACGCTAGTAATTAGGGGGGAGAGACAGGGGTATCACTGCGGTTGTCAAGTCTTGAACACCGCAGTTTTTCCCTCAAAAACCTTTTAGCGATGTAGAACAAATTCGGTAACCTTGCTCTGTAGAACAGAGCAATCTGCATAAGTCTTTGATATGGTTTTGAAGTTCTTGGACTCGTCAGCACCGTTGCGGCCAGAGGGTTTAGGCGCTGGCTCTCACAGGAACCTATGTCGGACATAGGTTCATTTTCTGTTCGCAGGCAGAGAGCCTCAGATTGCCCAGTGCTGAGATAACGCAATTAAGCCGACGATAAGTGTCGCAATGACGCAGACGCGGCTTTAGATCTCGAATTTTAGGAACATGCCGGCGTACTGCCAGTTGCTGGAAGATCGTGGAAGTGCTCGGTTTCAAAAGCTTCCACCAGCGTGGCAAGCAGTGCGAGTCGATTACCTTCAGGGGTACCTAACGCTGAGGACATCAAACTCTCTATCTCTCTAAGAGCAGCCTCATAGTCCGACAAGGTTTTGATCAATTCAATTTCCACTTTTAGCCCCATTTCTCTCGTTGCATCAATGCAAACCTGCGTAGCTGTAGATGGCGCCGCAGCAAACTCAATCACGGATTTTCTCACAAAACCTACCAAACATCGGCCGATATCCGGACAGTTCTATATTCAACTGGGCACAGATGGCGGAAAGAACAAGTTTAGTTACTTTCTTAGTGACTTTCGTATCTTGGCGACAGAGCGGAGAAGCCGTGCGACATCTAGTGGCACCTTTTCGGACGATTTCGTAAATACCCCATAATGATGTCGCAAAACACCTCAGAATGATGTCGGCGTACTGCCTCCAAAGATACCGATAGTCTCATCAGTTCTCCTCACTTCATTTGACATAATATAAATTATGCGAAGTTATGGATAGATTTGAGCAAACCCCCATTTTGCCAACTCCCCAATCGCAAATGCGATTTCCTCCATCTGCGCAGCGCTGTAGCACCAACGCTGGGCGCTACAGCTTGATGAAGCTACATGAAATATGGCTGGTCCCCGCCCGTGTTCGGTTTGTTCACGCCCAGGTTGGCGTGCAGGTGCCAATCTGGCGCTTCGATGATGCTGGCGATCAGGTTTGCCACACTCCTGCGCGACGCCGCGGTGCCTTTGAATGGCGCTTGGGGCGTGGTCGTTTCGTAGTCGACTTCGTCTTCGTCCGTCATCCCGGCTGGGCGCACGATGGTGTATGTCAGGCTTGAGCTTCGATGGCGTCGGCGGCGCGGCGCAATAGTTTCAGGTCGTCGGCCAGCACGATGCCGTTGGGCGGGACTGGCGTGGGCAGTTTGCCGGAATAATCCACTCGGGTTCAAAACGAGGTAAATTCCCTTGTCGCGGGTGTAGCCCAAGCGCCTTGTCGCATGGTAAATTGCCGGCAACGGCAGGCTTTCCAGCGCTAGCAATAGAAAAAATAAGCAATGAAATCAGTCATTTACCGACTAATTTTGATGATAAGTCTCAACAAATGCATGACCCAGGCGCCTCTTTGGCACTGCTTGTCCCTTGCCGGCGCGCTGGCCACCACGGCCGCCTTGTCCGCCTGCGCCAGCAAGCCTGGCCCATGACCGGCACGCGCCCTGCGGTCGTCGGCTGCCGTAACGGTCGACGCCACGCAGTTTTTGTCCAGGAAGCAGCTAGTCGACTGGCAACTCGACCTGGACCAGCGCTACCTGCGTGCCACGGGATCGCCCCGGCATGAAGCGTATATCGACGTCCTGCGTGAACGCCTGGTGCGCGCTGGTGTCAAACAGCTGCGCTTCGAGCCTGTCAGCTTCCGGCAATGGTCGGTGGAACCGGGACACTGGAGTCTGGAAGTGATCGATGGCGACCGGCTTGGCATACTCGCTGCGGCCGGTTACATTCCGTACTCGGGCGTCACGCCGCCGTCCGGCCTCGTCGCGCCCCTGGTATACTTGGCGCCCGGCAGCGAGCCCGATGCCAGCCTGGCGGGCAAGCGGGTGCTTGTCGAGATGCCGAAAGTGGCGTGGGCGGACCAGGTCTTCCACGACAGAGCTGTGCACGTGCACGTGCACGATCTCGACCACGCCATGGCGCCAGAGACGCCATATGCGCGCCCGTTCCAGATGCTGGGGCCGTTTATCGCCTTGCTGGACAGCCTGCAGGCGGCCGGTGCGGCGGGCGTGATCGTCATTCTTGACGCACCGGCATCCACGGCGTACGGCCTGTATGCGCCCTCCGACGGCCAGGTGCGCCAGCTGCCTGGCGTGTTTGTCGACCGCGACCGGGGCCAGCGCCTGCGCGACCGCGTGCAGGCGGGCACGGTGCCAGCCTTGAGGCTAACCATGGATGCCACCGTGCGGCAGGTGCAGACGCGCAATCTGGTGGGCATTATTCCCGGAAAACCGAGGAATTGATGGTGCTTCACAGCCACACGGATGGCCCGAACGCGCTGGCAGATAATGGGCCGAACGCCATCGTCGACATGGCCCAGTACCTGGCGCGCCTGCCGCGGGACAGCCTGCCGCGCAGCATTATGCTGTTGTTGTCGAGTGGCCATCTCGCGGGCGACGTGGGCATCGAGCAGTTTATTGACCACCACAACGACGATGGATTAACGCAGCGCATCCGTGCGATGCTGACCATCGAGCACCTGGGTGCGCTGGAATGGCTGCCAGACAGCAACGGTTATTGAGGCCCTACGGGCAGATTTGAGCCGGCCGCCCTGTTTGTGCCGCGCACGCCGGCCCTGAAGGCTGCCGCGTATGCGATGCTGAAGCACGCCGATGCGGCGCCCGCGTTTGTGCTGTCGTCGGGCAATCTTTGGCATGGCGGCAGGCCGAAGATTGCAGCCTTGCCGGGTGCAGGCCTGCATTTCCGCGATGCGCAGCGCATCCCCACGCTTCACTACTTCTCGGGCCCAGCCTATCTGCTCAACTACGGCGTCAGCACCGTGATCCGCCTGGAATACCAGCTGATGCAGCGCGAGACGGTGGCCTTGACGCAGATGCTGCCGGATCTGTCGCGCGTGCCGTATGCCGATTTGCGCAAGGAAACAGCGCCGTAGCCGTCGCGAGAGTACTCCGCCCTTCCCCGCCCTGCTCCCGGCGCCCTTGCGTACACCATACCAGCGCACTGGAAAACAGGCACTGGTATGGCCCGCATCGCCCATTCCCTGGGGCAAGGTCGAAACTGGTATTGTTATCTTGCGCAAAGAATAAAACCAGTTGACGACCACTTGTAATACTTGCACTCTGACAAATCGGACGGTGTCCAGCCGGCCGGCCATGAAAAAATACACAAGGAGATGCAATGCACCGGACAGTCATGAATACCCTCATCCTTACGCTCTTCGGCGGGACATTGGCCGCCTGCGGCGGCGACGGAGCCAGCGCCGGCGCAAGCCAACTGCTGGCCGGTGCGACCACAGCGGTGGCCTGCTACACGCCATGGAACAGCGGTACCGCTTACAATGGCGGCGGTCGGGCCAGCTACAACAACGTCAATTACACGGCCAACTGGTGGACGCAAGGCAATAATCCAGCGACCAGCAGCGGTGGCGGCGGCAGCGGCCAGCCCTGGACGGCGGTGGGAGATTGCGGCACGCCGACTCCTACACCAACACCAACTCCGACGCCTACGCCAACTCCTACGCCAACTCCCACACCGACTCCTACGCCAACGCCAACAGGCCTGGCCAGGCACGCGCTGATCGGCTACTGGCACAATTTCACCAACCCCAGCGGCGCCACCTACCCGATCAGCCAGGTCAGCGATGACTGGGATGTGATCGTCGTCTCGTTCGGCGACAACGCGGGCGGCGGCAACGTCAGCCTGACCATCGATCCCGGCGCGGGCACGGAAGCGCAATTCATCGCCGACGTGGCCGCCAAGCGGGCGAAAGGCAAGAAAGTCATCCTCTCGCTGGGTGGGCAAAACGGCTCCGTGTCCGTCGGCAACACGGCCGAAGCGACGAATTTCACCAACAGCCTGTACGCCATCATCACGAAATACGGTTTCGATGGCATCGACCTGGACCTGGAAAATGGCGTGGCGCAAGGCGCGGCCATCCAGACCTATCTGCCGATTGCCGTGAAAAACCTGAAAACCAAGGTTGGCAACGGCTTTTACCTGTCGATGGCACCCGAATGGGTGTATGTGGAAGGGGGATACACGAGCTATGGCAGCATCTGGGGTGCCTATATTCCCATCATCAATGCCTTGCGCAGCGAGCTGACGGTGCTGCACCCGCAGTATTACAACAATGGCGATATCTATACACCCTACGCCACGGGGGCCATCAAGGCCGGCTCGGCAGACCAGCTGGTGGCCACGGCGCGCATGCTGATCGAGGGATTTAACTATGGCGGCAATACCTTTGCCGGCCTGCGTCCGGACCAGGTGGGCTTCGGCGTGCCATCGGGCCGCAGCTCGGCCGGCTCGGGTTTTACGACGAATGCCGACGTCAGCAACGCCCTGAATTGCCTGACGCGCCTGCTCAATTGCGGCAGCATCAAGCCGCTGCAGGCGTATCCGGACTTCCGCGGCGTGATGACGTGGTCGATCAACTGGGACCGCCACGACAACTATAATTTCTCCGTGCCGACCAAGAATGTGCTGAAGACCCTGCCGTAACCGCCTTGGTCCGACTGCGCATGGGAGCCGCAATGCTCACATGCGCAGCAGCGCCGCGCCCAGCACGCGTATCTGCAGTGCTATGCCCTGGCGCAACGCATCCCCTCCCCCTTGCGTGTGCTTGATGCCATTCATGCTGGCCACCAGCAAGGCGGCAACTTGCGCGGCAGTCGCGTCCACCCGCCGCAGCGCGATATCGCCCGCCGCTTCGGCCTGTTCCAGCGCGCCGGCCACTGACGCCACCAGCGTCGCCCGCGCGCTCAAGGTGATGTCGGCGGCCAGGGTCATGTTGGCGTCGAACAACTCCTGCCCGTGGGCGCTGGCTGAAATTTCCGCCATCAAGCCTTGCTGAAATGCCAGCAGCGCCGTTTCGATGCGCGTGAACACGGGGCCGGGTTCGGCCAGCGCCGCTGCCACTTGCGCCATGACGGTGGCATGTGCCCGTTCGGAGCCGGCGCGAAACACGTCTTCCTTGTTCTTGAAGTGCAGGTACAGCGCGGCGCGCGACATATCGGCCGCCTGCGCGATGTCGAGCATGGAGGTCTTGCGGTAGCCGTAACGGCAAAACACGGCCAGCGCCGCATCGAGTATCCGTTGGGTTTTCAGGGTGTGGAGTGACATGCTGGCATGTTGACACTATGGATATATAGTGTCAACATGATTTTTGGACAAAAAAACGTCAAAGTGTCAATAACTTACTCAAACAGGACCGCCATGACCGATTTCAATGCTGCACTGACTGAAGAACAGCAGATGGACCTGCTGCGCCACACGGAACGCAGCCGTTTGCGCGCCCTCGTGGCCGCCGATACACAGGCGGCGCGCGCCCTGCACGCCGACGACTTCCAGCTGATCACGCCCATCGGCAGCATGCTGTCGCGGGAAGAATACCTGGGCGCCATCGCCTCCGGCCACATGCGCTATGTGAGCTGGGAGCCGGAAGCGATCAGCGTGCGCCTGTACGGCACGGCCGCCATCCTGCGTTACTCGGCGCAGCTGGAAATCGTCTTCGGTGGCTACACCGTGCCGCGCGCCCGCTACTGGCATATGGATAGTTACGAATGGCGCGATGGGCGCTGGCAAGCCGTTTGGTCGCAGGCAACGGCAATCCGCTGACCTGTGCAAATGCGGCATCATCCAGCCGCTGCGGGCCTGCCCGGACTTGCGCGGCGCTCGTGGCGCCATCGCGGCCCGGCCCCGCAGGGCGTCGCCGGTGCCCGGTAAAGCGTGCTTCATGCCTGCCGCTATTGCGGGTCGCATGGCTTTGCCCTATTCTGCTGCTCTTATGGCAATTCCTGGGGCCGTCACATTCATGTTCACACTGCGCTCCGCTATCGATGGCCTGCGAACCTGCCTGTCCGCGCGACGCTTGTGCGTGGCCGGGCTGGCTGCGCTATTCGAATTCGCCCTGTTTACCCTTTCATGGGAAGACCCGTTAGGGTACCTGGCCATGGCGGTCTTCCTGCCAGCGCTGGCAGCGCTGCTGGCGTATGGCCTGTTCGAGCGCTGGCCGCGCCGCTTGCCCGGCAGGCTGCCCCGCTGGGTGTTGCAGGTGGTGGGCGTGGCGCTGGCGATCATGCTGACCCTAGCCAGCCTGTATCTGTTCAATACCAAGCCCGGTGCGTCGCCGTTCTGGCAGGTGCCGGAGCGGTTGCAGAGCTATGTATCTCTCGCTTTCCTGGGACTGTTGCTCGGCCCATGGACGGCGATGGCCGCCCTGCTGCGCCAGCGCGACGCCCGCGTGCGCGAAGCCGAGCGCACGCGCGGCGAGCTGGAACGCCAGGCCCGCGATGCGCGCGTGTGGCTGCTGCAGGCCCAGGTCCAGCCGCATTTCCTGTTCAATACGCTGGCCAGCCTGCAAGCCCTGCTCGATGCGGGGTCCAGCCATGCGGCGCCCGTGCTGGCGCATCTGGTCACGTATCTGCGGGCCGCCGTGCCGCGCCTGAGCGAAGCGGCCACCCGCCTGGAACAGGAACTGGAAATGGTGCGCGCCTATCTGGTGCTGATGCAGATGCGCATGCCTGACCGCCTGCAGTTCGGCATAGACGTCGCGCCCGGCTGCGAAAGACTGCAGTGCCCGCCCATGACCCTGATGACCCTGGTCGAGAACGCGGTGCGCCATGGCATCGATCCCTGCATGGATGGCGGGCGCATCGATGTGCTCATTACCGAGGCGAATGGCCGCTGCCATATCGAGGTCAGCGATACCGGAGCTGGCCTGCAAGCGGGCAGCCCCGGCCTGGGCACGGGACTTGGCAGCCTGCGCGAGCGCCTGGCGCTGATGTTTGGCGGCGAAGCGGCCTTGCGCATCAGCGAACTGGCCCCCCACGGTTTCCGTGTTTCCATAGAATGCCCCGCATGGCCATGATACTGACCGCCCTGATTGCCGACGATGAACCCTTGCTGCGCGCCAGCCTGCGGCGCCAGCTGGCCGAGTGCTGGCCGGAGCTGCTGGTCGTGGCCGAAGCGCGCAACGGACCGGAGGCGCTCGCGCTGTTCGAGCTGCACCAGCCGGCGGTCTGCTTCCTCGACGTGCACATGCCGGGCCTGTCCGGCGTGGACGTGGCCAGCCAGATCGGCCGCCGCGCCCACCTGGTCTTTGTCACCGCTTATGACCAGTACGCGGTGCGGGCCTTCGAACAGGGCGCGCTCGACTACCTGGTCAAGCCGGTGCAATTGGCCCGCCTGGCCAGTACCGTGACGCGCTTGCGCGAACGCCTGGCGGCCATCGAGCCCGGCGCGGCCAGCGAGACGCTGTTGCGGCAACTGGCGGCGTACCTGCAGGCCGCCCCCGCGCCGGGACCAGCGCCAGCTGCACTGCGCTGGCTGCGCGCCAGCGTGGGCCCGGCCGTGCGGCTGATACCGGTCGATGATGTCGATTACCTGAAGTCCGACGACAAGTACACGCTGGTTGCCTGGCGCGACGGCGGCAAGCCCGCCGAAGCGCTGCTGCGCAATTCTCTCAAGGAATTGCTGGTGCAGCTCGATCCACAGCAGTTCCAGCAAATCCACCGGGCCGTGGTGGTCAACCTGCATGCCGTGCGCCAGGTCGTGCGCGGCGCGCACGAGACGGCCGAAGTGACCTTGAAGCACCGGCCGGAAGTGCTGCCGGTCAGCCGCTCCTTCCTCCACCTGTTCAAGGCGGAATAGTCCCCGGGCGCGACAGGGCCGCGTCACTCATCGTGCATGGGCGCAGTTTGGCCCCCTGGGCGCGTGACGCGTCGGATCGGCCTTGCCGCGGCGCGCCCGTGTGCCGACACTGCGCTGGCTGGTCCTGCCTCGGCAGGCTTGATCCCACTCCGACAAAGGTGTATCGATGAACCAAACAATCTCCGCCGCCACGCGGCAAGCCGCTCCCCTGTTCACCTCGCCGCTGCAGCATGGCGCCGCCGTCCCGCTGGGGCGGTGGCTGGGACTGGGCTTGCTGTGCATTTTCGGCCTGGGCATCTGGTCGAATTTCTGGCTGCAGGAGCAAGTATTTGCCGCGCCGGGCTTCCTCTTGCGGGCGGCCGGCATGCCGCTACAGGTGGGGCTGATCGTCATGCTCGGGCTGCTCACGGCCCTGCTCGGGCTGGCCATCGCGGCAGCTCTGCGCGGCCTGTATGGCGAGCAACACCCCCTGCTGAGCCGTTGCTACGTGGCGCTGGTGGCGGCGGCGCTGGCAACGAGCCTGTTCGAAGGCACGCTGCTGCTGGCCATGCGTAGCCTGAGCGTCGCCTTCCTCGCCTCGGGCGCCGACGGCAATGCCTATGAGCCGGCGCGCGCCCTGCTGGCGGGGCTGCGCAACGGCGTGCACTTTCCGGACAAGCTGCTCGGCGGTCTCGGCGTGACCCTGATGTATCTGCTGCTGTACCGCGCCCGGGCGATCCCGCGCCTGCTGGCCCTGGCTGGCATGCTGGCCGGCGTGCTGCAGTGGATTGCCGTCGCGCGCGAACTATTTGGCCTGGACGTGATGCACGCCTTGCTGATTCCGCTGGGCCTGGTGTACCCGCTGACCGGCCTGTGCCTCTTACTGCGGGGCCTGACGGCGGCTAATTAACCGTCATCGCGGCAGAAGCAATGAGATGCAGGCTATTAATAGTCTGTATCTATTGATTCGGTTGAAATATTTTACTTCCTTTTGTAAATGAGAATCGTTATTATCTAAATCAAGGATAAGCGAATTCAACAGAAAGGAGCCTCCCTTGTTCACCGCCATCAAAACATTCAGCCAGGTCTGCACGCACATGTCGATCGCCTTCGGCCTCGCCTATTTGCTGACGGGGTCGCTCGCGCTCGGTGGCTTGGCCGCCATCATCGAACCGATCATCAATGTGGGCTTGCTGCCATGGCATGAAAAAGCCTGGCACGCGATCCGCCGCCGCTACGCCGCCAGCCGCGTGGGCTTTGCCGCCCTGGCCGGCGAAAAGCTGAGCCAGACGGCCCTGCACATGGGCGTGGCCTTCAGTGTCATGTACTGGGCCACGGGTTCCATGGCCTTCGGCGGCTTGCTGGCCGTGGTCGAACCGATCTGCAACGTGATCGTGCTGCCCTTCCACGACCGGTTGTGGGAAAAAGCCCGCTTTCGCCTGGAAAACCGGGGTGCGGCCCGTCTCGCCGCGCTGTAGTCCTCCTTCTCCTCCTCTTCTTAATTACCTGCCCACACGGGCGGCCGCCTTGGAAGCCACGGCGCCGCCCGCTCGAGCTGGCCCGCCAGGCGCAGCAGCACGCCATCCTGAGCGTAGCCCGCCATGAACTGCATGCCGATCGGCAACCCTTCATTCGACATGGTCAGCGGCACGGACATGGCCGGCAAGCCCGCCACGTTGGCCAGCGGCGTGTACGGCGAGTGCTCGAACAGGCGCGCCGTCCAGCCCAGCCCATCGAGTTTGTTCTCGTCCTCGCTGTAGCGCCCCAGCTGCCATGGCAAGTCCGGCATGGTAGGCGTCAGCAAGACGTCGTACTGCTCAAACAGGGCGCCGGCGTGGCGCGTGACGGTATTGCGCACGTCGAGGGCGGCCACGAAATCGACGGCCGACACCGTCTGCCCGTACTGGTAGCAGGCCAGGGTGGCCGCTTCCAAGGTGTCCTGCGACACGCCGCGCCCGCTTTCCTGCGCCAGGGTATCGATCCACGGCACCAGGTTGGCGCACCAGATGAGGGCATTCGCGTGCACGAACGCGTTCCACGACACGCCCAGCGCGGGCGCTACCTCTTCCACGTGGTGGCCCAGGCTTTCCAGCAGGCGCACGGTATCTTGCAGGGCGGTATCGACGGCAGGCACGGGATGAGTGCCATTGGAAGCCATGCGCTGCACGCCGATACGCAACCTGCCCGGCGCCACGTCCACCTGCGACAGCCAGGTGAAATTGGGCGCATGCGTCACATACGGTTCACCTGCCATCACGCCCTGCACGCAGTCGAGCAAGGCGGCGCTGTCGCGCACTGTGCGGCTCACGCCCAGTTGCACGCCCAGGCCGCTGAAGATATCGTCCATGGCGGGGCCATTCGAGACCCGGCCCCGGCTCGGTTTCAGGCCGAACAGGCCCGTCGAGGCGGCTGGCACGCGGATGGAACCGGCCGCGTCCGTCGCATGCGCCATGGGTACGATGCCGGCCGCCACGGCCGCCGCCGCGCCGCCGCTGGAGCCGCCCGCGCTCAAGCTGACGTTCCACGGGTTGCGCGTGGCGCCATATAAAACGGGTTCCGTGGTGGTGGCAAAGGCCATTTCGGGCGTGCTGGTGCGGCCGAACGTGAGCAGGCCGGCGGCGCGGAACTGCGTCATCAGGTGGGAATCGAGCGTAGCGACATGGCCGGCGCCCAGGCGGCTGCCCGCTTCGCTGCGCTGGCCCGCCATGGTGATGGCCACGTCCTTGATCAAAAATGGCACGCCGGCAAACGGCGCCGTATGGTCCAGGGTGGAAAAATCGGCCGGCCACAGCTCGACCACGGCATTGATCTGCGGGTTGACGGCGGCGCAGGCGCGCAAGGCGGCGTCGTGCAATTCGGCGGCGGAAACGGCGCCAGTGCGCAGCAGCTGGGCCTGCCCCAAGCCATCAAAGCTTGTATATTCATGGAGTTGCATCAGTTAGTTCCTGTAATGGGTGAAGAATGAAAGTCACAGGAACTACTCTAGGGCTTGCGCTATCATAGTATAAATGAATAATTGATATACGAGGTATAGCCATGAGCAATTTGCATAAGCTGGATCTACATAAGCTGGACCTGAACCTGCTGCTGACCCTGAACGCGCTGCTGATTGAACGCAACGTCACGCGGGCGGCGGCGCGTCTGCACCTGAGCCAGCCTTCCGTCAGCGTACAATTGGGCAAGCTGCGCACGGCCTTCGACGATCCGCTGCTCTTGCCCGGTCCGCGCGGCATGCTGCCCACGGCGCGCGCGCTGGCCCTGCTGGCGCCCCTGCAAGCCGTGCTGGCCCAGCTGGAGCACGTCTTGCAGCCGGAATCGGCGTTCGACCCGGCCACAGCCGAGGTCCGCTGGAATCTGGCGGCGGCCGACGCCACCGAATATGCGATCCTGCTGCCCATGCTACCTGCCCTGCGCGCGCAGGCGCCCCTGTCGCGCATGGCCGTGTTCGAAGCCGTGCCGGCGCGCATGGCGCAAGACCTGGAAAGCGGCCAGGTCGACCTGGGTTTCCTGGCCCAGGAAGAAGCGCCGGCCGGCTTGCGCCACCGCACCCTGTTTACTGAACACTATGTGCTGGCGGGCCGCCGCGACCACCCGCTGCTGCAAACGCCGCCCGATCTCGATAAATTCTGCGCGTTGGAATTCATCGTCGTCTCGCCCAACGGCGGCGGTTTCCGCAGCAATGTCGATACGGCGCTGCAGCAGCTGGGCCGCACGCGCAAGGTGGTGCTGTCCGTGCCGCATTTCCTGATCGTCCCACCCCTGCTGGCAAAGTCCGACATGGTGGCCTTGCTGCCGTCGCGCCTGTTGAAAAACGCCCTGGGCGCGCTGCGCACGTGGGAGCCGCCGATCCGCTTGCCCGATTACGAGATGGCCATGGTCTGGCACGAGCGCATGCACCTGGACCCGGCGCACCGCTGGCTGCGCGAGCGCATCATGGCCAGCTTGCAGGCTGCCACACACGAGTTTCCACTGCAAATGATCAGCACGCCATTGCCGTCACCTGGTATTTAGACGCCTGTGTATGCCAGCAAACAGAAGAATGTGGCGTTGGCGGCAATGATGGTGCACACTCCCCATCACAAGGAAAAACCATGTCCGCCATTCCACGCCCGCCCCTGCCCTACGAGCCGCACTACGAGTTTGAAGAGGAAGGCGAGCAGGAGACTTGCGCGCAGTTGCTGCAGACCCTGCACGGCATTTCCGCCACCACCTGTGCCGACTCGGGCCACGCCACGCGCAGCGTGCATGCGAAAAGCCATGGCTTGCTGCGCGCCCGCCTGCAGGTGCTCGATGGCCTGGCGCCCGAACTGGCGCAGGGCCTGTTCGCCACGCTGGCCAGCTACGATGTGGTCATGCGCATCTCCACCATCCCTGGCGACATGCTCGACGACAAGGTGTCCGTGCCGCGCGGCATGGCCATCAAAGTGATCGGCGTGCCGGGCACCCAGTTGTCCAGCCTGCAACCGGACGATGGCACGGAGCCCGCCAGCACGCAGGATTTCGTGCTGGTCAACGGCCCTGCCTTCCTGGCGCCCAGCGCGAAAAAATTCCTCGGCAGCTTGAAGCTGTTGGCCAGCACCACAGATAAAGTACCGCGCCTGAAACAGGCGCTGTCGAGCGTACTGCAGGGGGCGGAAAAGGCGCTCGAAGCAGTGGGCGGCGAAAGCGGCACCCTGAAAAGCCTGGGCGGCCATCCGCAAACCCATGTGCTGGGCGAAACCTACTACAGCCAGGCGCCCGTTTTGTATGGCACTTACATGGCCAAGGTGGCGCTGGTGCCCGTGTCGCCGGAACTTGCCGCCCTGAAAGCTGCGCCCGTCGACCTGGACGGCAAGCCCAACGGCTTGCGCGACGCCGTCGTCGCCTACTTTGCCCGCCATGCGGCCACCTGGGAAGTGCGCGTCCAGCTGTGCCGCGACATCGACAGCATGCCACTGGAAGACGCTTCCGTCGCCTGGCCGGAAGAAGACAGCCCGTATCTGCCCGTGGCGCGCATCACGGCCCAGCCACAGGCGGGCTGGAGCGAAGCTTTGTCGCGCGCGGTCGATGACGGCATGGCGTTCAGCCCCTGGCATGGCGTGCTGGCACACCGCCCCCTCGGTTCCATTATGCGCGTGCGCAAGGCCGCATACGCGATGTCGGCCCGCTTCCGCTTCGAGCGCACGGGCAGCATCGCCCGTGAACCGCGCAATCTCGACGACTTCCCTGTCAGATAGGACACCATGCATAGCGACGAGCCCACCCAATCCGATACCTGGCTGGGCAAGCTGGGGCCGGGCCTGATCACGGGCGCGGCCGACGACGATCCCAGCGGTATTGCCACGTATTCGCAGGCGGGCGCCCAGTTCGGCTTCGGCATGTTGTGGACCGTCTGCCTGACGTTTCCCCTGATGCTGGGCATCCAGGTCATCAGCGCCAAGATCGGCCGGGTCAGCGGGCATGGGCTGGCGACGAATATCCGCCGCCACTATCCCCGTTCCTTGTTATACGCCATTGTTGGCTTGTTGCTGCTGGCCAACGTCATCAATATCGCCGCCGACGTGGCCGCCATGGGCGATGCCCTCACGCTCATCATCGGCGGACCCACCCACGTGTACGCTGTCGGTTTCGGCTTGCTGTCGCTGCTGCTGCAAGTTTTCATTCCGTATCAACAGTACGTGCGCATCCTGAAATGGCTGACCCTGGGCTTGCTGGCTTATGTGGCCACCGTGCTGACCGTGCACATTCCCTGGGGCGAGGTGGCGCTGCGCACCGTCTGGCCGAAGCTGGCCTGGTCGGCCGCCTCGGTGACCATGGTCGTGGCCGTGTTCGGCACCACGATCAGTCCCTACTTATTTTTCTGGCAAGCATCGCAGGAAGTGGAAGACTTGCAGGCCGACGCGCGCACGGGCGCGCAAGCCTTGCGCCGCGCACCGGAACAGGCGCACAGGCACTTCCAGCGCATCAAGATGGACACGGCCATCGGCATGGGCTTTTCCAACCTGGTGGCGTTCTTTATCATGTTGACCACGGCCGTGACTCTGGGCGCGCAAGGCATCACGCACATCGACACCTCCGCGCAAGCCGCTTCCGCCCTGCGCCCCATCGCCGGCGAGTTCGCCTTCGCCCTGTTCAGCCTGGGCATCATCGGCACGGGCTTGCTGGCCATTCCCGTGCTGGCCGGCTCTGCCGCCTACGCCATGGCCGGCGCCTTTCACTGGAAAAACAGCCTGGAACTGGCGCCCAGGGCTGCCAAGAAATTCTACGGCATCATCGCCACCTCCACCGTGCTGGGCGCCGTGCTGTGCTTCACGCCGCTCGACCCCATCAAGGCCCTGTACTGGAGCGCCGTCATCAATGGCGTCATTTCCGTGCCCATCATGGCCCTGATGATGGTGATGGCCTCGCGTCCCGCCATCATGGGCACGCTGACCATTTCTCGCCGCCTGCGGGCGCTGGGCTGGCTGTCGACCCTGGTCATGGCGACGGCCGTGCTGGCCATGTTTGCCAGCCTGGCCTTCTGACTGTTACGCCAGCTTCGGCTTGAGCATGCCTTCCACGATGCCCAACACGGTCTGGCGTGGCAGCAAGCGCGGCAGCCAGGCCAGCAGCCGGTTGGGCCGGCCCGCCACGTGGCTGCTGCGGCCCCGGTCCAGGGCGCGCAGCGCTTCATCGACGACGGCTTGCGGCGTCATTCGCTGACCCACGGCCGCTTCGGGCGCGGCCACCACGTCAAAGAAGGCAGTGTCCGTGGCGCCCGGGCACAGGGCCAGCACGCGCACGCCGCGGTTGCGGTTTTCCGCCCACAGCGCCTCCGAAAACGACAGCACGAAAGCCTTGCTGGCGCCGTAAATCGCCATGTAGGGATCGGGCTGCAGGGCGGCCGTGGACGCCACGTTGATGATGGCGCCCCGTCCTTGCGCCAGCATGTGCGGCAAGGCGTAGTGCGTGAGTTGCATGAGGGCCGTGCAATTGACGCTTACTTCGGCCGCCTGGCGCGCCAGAGGAATGGTCTCGAACCTGCCGTGCGTGGCAAAACCCGCGTTATTGATCAGCACATCGGGCGGCATGCCCAGCGCGCAAGCCTGTGCATGGGCCTGGGCAGCCGCGCCGGGCAAGCTCAGGTCGGCCACCAGCGCATGCGCGCGGATGCCGTGGCGCCGGGCAAGGTCGGCGGCCAGCGTCTCGAGCACGGCGCCCGAGCGGGCCAGCAGCAGCAAATGCGCGCCGCGCGCGGCCAGGGTTTCCGCAAAGACACGGCCGATGCCGGACGACGCACCCGTGATCAATACGGTTTGATTGGAGTAATTGAAAGCGGTCATGGCAGCGGTGTGGAGTGAATGAGGTTTTCACTGTAAATTGTGGTCTTTAGTCCATGGTCAAGGGGAATCGATGCGTATCGGAGAAATCACCCGCCTGACGGGCGTCTCCAAGGACACTGTGCGCTTTTACGAGCGTCAGGGGCTGCTGGATGAAGCGCCGCAGCCGGGCATGACGAACAACTATAAAGAATACTCGGCGCAAGCCTTGCGGCGCATCGAGCTGATCGGCCACGCCAAGGCGCTGGGTTTTACCTTGAAGGAAATCGCCGAAGTCATTGCCGTCTGGCAGGAAAATGCCCTCGATGGGGAGACCAAGCGGGCCATGCTGGAAACGAAAATCGCCCAGATCGACGACAAGGCGCGTTCGATGGCCGTGCTGCGCGCCGGTCTCGTCGATGCGCTGGCAAAGGTAGAGACGGGCTGCGAGGACGGTGTGGCGATCGCAAGAAATTTACAAGGATAATCAATGACTTATTACACGCAGTACCGCCACCTGGCGCTTGAGGGCGCCAAGCCTGCCCCCACGGCGCAGCAGATCGCCGCCATTGAAACCTTGCTGGAAGCACCCTTGCCGCCCGCCTTCCTGGCCTTCCTGCAAGTGGCCAACGGCGCCTGGTTCGACTACACCACGGATGTGCCTGATGGTGATGGCGGCGTGGAAAAAATGGGCTTCAACACCTTCTTCAGCGCCGACGAAGGTGATTTCTGCGATGAAACGCTGGTGGGCGAAATCCGCGCCGCGCGCCAGCATACGAATATGCCGGCGCGCATCCTGCCCTTCGCCCGCGATGGCGGCAATTCCATGGTTTACCTGGATCTGACGCAAGAAGGCGGCGGTCGCGTGCTGGCCTATGTGCAAGAGTTGCCGGAATGGACGGGCAAGCGCGCCCACGGTTTCATCGAACTGGCGCCCTCCTTCGATGCCTGGCTGGACAGCCTGTACATCGACCGCGACACGTTGCTCGACGAACTCGAACACAGCGTCTCGGAGCCATCCCACCTGGAGGTGATGGCGCAGTGGCTCGACATCGGCATGCCCGCCTGGCGCCGCGATGCCGGCATCGCCGCCTTGTTTGCGCTGAAACAAGTCGAATTGTGCGCTAGCGAACAGGACTAGTCCTACGGGAATGTTCGTGCGTGTCCTATGGGTGTGCGCAGGCTGCGGGCTTAATATTGGCATCAGCTTGCAGAAAAAACCATACTCGAAAGGACGTCCATGCGCATCTCCACCACCAGTTACCGAATCCCCTCCCTGAAGAGCGTGGCCATCGGCGCCGCCGTCGCGCTGCTGGGCGGCTTTGCCATCAACAGCATTGCCGCTGCCGCACCGGGCGCCTACGACAAGCAATTCCTCAGCAAGGCCGCCGACGCGGGCAGCACGGAAATTGCCGCCAGCAAAGTGGCGCAAAGCAAGAGCAGCAATCCCGAGGTGAAGAAATTCGCCGACGCCATGGTCACTGACCACGCGAAAGTGGCCGGGGAATTGAAACAGCTGGCCAGCGGCAAGCAGATCGAGGTGAGCGACCAACCCGGTGCAAGGCACAAGCTGCAGATCGACAAGCTGAGCCGCCTGGAAGGCAAACAATTTGATGCGCAGTACGCGGCCAGCATCGGCGTGGCCGCGCACAAGGAGGCTGTGAAACTGTTCACCGATGCCAGCCGGATGGCCAGCGATCCCGACATCAAGGCCTTCGCCACGAAAAACTTGCCAGCGTTGCAACATCACCTGGACATGGCGAACGCCTTGCAGGCGGCATTGGCGAAGTAGACAGCCATACGGGGTGAAATGCGTGCTGTACATGCTGTACGGCAAGTACCTCTGCTCTTGACATACAATGCGACAACTTCGTTTCGGCCATGCCATGACCTCATGCAGCTACTCAAGAAAACCGGCCTGATCGCCGCCTCCATCCTGTTAGCGATCCTGCTGGCAGGCTGGCTGTTCATCAAGGTCAGCGCTGCGCGCAATGCCACCGTGTATGCCCAGCAGTGGAACGAGCAAGGCAGCTGCGTCATCAAGACCTATGTGCCCCACTACGGCAACGGCGTGCCGCACAATATGGTGCGCGCGCTCAGCACCTCCACGTTCTTCCGTGTGTACCACAAGGATGGCACCTTGCTGGAAAGCACGGAATGGGTGCTGGACATGCATGAAGACGGCATCCTCGACCATGCCCGCTGGGGCCAGAACCGCGCCATCTACCCGACCGACATGGGCTACGAAGGCTGGACCTTGCCCGAATGCGCGTGATTATTTAGCGATCAGTAGAAGGATCCTATGCTGCGCGGTCCCTGGAGCGATGCTCTTTATCTTCCCAAGCTTCACCATTTCCTCGGCCCCTTTGACGGGTATGACCGCAAAGAAACCCTGGGCGAGGAACTGGGCAACTGGGAGATGAACGGCAAGCATCCAGCCGTCCCATTTCAATGACATCGTCGCCCAGCAAAAAGCCAGCGCGCCATTGGCTCTCCTTGTTCGGCGGGGGAGACCTCGCTCTACGTTACGGTCGAGGTCGGCTCCGGCTGACTGCGATCAATGTTTCGCGCACAGTACCGACCTACTGGCCGGCAGCACCCAGCACTAGCCACCGGCGGCAATCATCGTCGCTCTCGACCAATTGGAAGTGCTGGCGTTCTGCGAGAGGGGTGAGTGCCATCGGCGATATTGCTTGAAATTGAGCTCATTTGAGCCGACCGACTTCGGTAACGTGGAGATAGACCTGCGTCTTGCCGAGCGTTTCGCGTTCCAGCTCCGTCATCGCCCGAAACCGCCGGTTCGAAATGTCGTTGATCGTTCCCGGCTCCAGCCGCTGGAAGGTGCCTTTCAGGTCGACCAGTACCCCTATGTCGATCCGGCCTTGGCTACCGACGCCACTGCTGACGTCCTGGTCTATCATCACGAGCAACTCGTCGCTTCCGGAGGCGACCGTGAAGGTCTTTGGTCCCACGATCCGTACCACCTTCACGCCGACGAATGCCGCATCTCGGCCGGCTAGGGAGGCTTTGTCGGCAGTGGCTGCGTAGATGCCGGGATCGGTGACGGCAGCGCTCGACGCAGCCGAACCCATTGCCTGCGCTGAGGCGGGTGCCGGATTCAATGCCTGTATCGGTGCATTGGCGACCGAACTCGCCGGCGCTGCGGCCGTCTCGGGAGTCGGTGCCCCGACGACGCGGTCGCGATAATCGCGGCCGAGCCAGAACCAGAGCAGGGCGATGATCAGCAGCAGTCCGATCAGCCAAAGCCACCACGGTACCGCGCTCTTTCGCTCCACTTGGACCTCTGCCATGGTCTTCTCCTTCGTGATTGACCGTTGCAGCGGCGCTGCTTGATGGTCTCTCACAGTGTTTATACTCGTCGATGCAGCACATGTATGTGCATTGCCCCACATATGCCGCCGCAATCCCGGATAGGGAAGCGTCAGACGACGCCATCGTGTTCGGCACCGATCAGGGGCTGGAGAGGCGATTCAACGAGGAGGTGGCCGACCATGCGGTGGCGACATTGGCGCACATGTCGGCAAAGGTCTGGACGGTGGGAGAGCGTGTGCCAGGCGCTGGCTGACCCAGGCCCTCGAAAAACTCCCCACCTGCCCGAACAGCGAGATCGACTCACTGCTGCCATTTGCGAAGTCTAGTACGCCTCAAGACTGATTGAAAGGTGCCGGGGCTGGATGCTTGCAGGAACGATCCTGTCCAGCGCGCGGCGCTGATGCGGCGCGACATCACGTCGCAGTACAAGGAACTGAGCTACCGCCACCGCCATGCGCTGCTGGCCGTGCTGGCGCAGGCGCTGCAAGCAGACTAGCGTTCCGATAGTCGCCATACCAATCCTCCTATGAAAACCCGCTCACGGCAGTGTGCAAGCGGCGTTGCAAAAACACCCATCCGCAAAAAAAATCTGTTGCACCAGTGCATGCCCGCTGGCATCGCGCTACTATGAAGCGTCAGCACGCCCCCGACGTACCGGCTCGCCGCCGGTTTTCCCTGCCGCAATGTGAAGGAGATTCTCATGCCCAAGTTCGCCGCTGCCATTTGCCTGTCAGTCCTGTTTTCCGCCGCGACGCTGCCCGGTGTCGCCAGCGCTGCCGAAGGCGGCGCCACGCGCGCCGATGCCGAAGCCATGGTCAAGAAAGGCGTGGCCTACATCAAGAGCGCCGGCGACGCCAAGGCGTATGGCGAGATCACGGCCAAGTCGCCGCAATTCATCCTGCACGACCTGTACCTGGTGGTCTACAAGCTCGACGGAACGGTCGCCGCGCATGGCGCCAACCCGAAAATGGTGGGCAAGAACTTGATCGAGCTGAAAGATATCGATGGCAAGGCTTTCGTCAAGGAGCGCGTTGAACTGGCCAAGAGCAAGGGCACGTTCTGGCAGGAATACAAATTCACGAATCCGGAAAGCAAGAAGATCGAACCAAAGGTGATGTATTGCGAAAAGCTGGCCGATACCGTCGTCTGCGGCGGCATTTACCTGTAGCCAGCCGCCGCGCCGCCGGCGCCGGAATGGTTTTCCGCTCTCTTGACGATATGGGTTCCGATGAAAATCGCACAGAAGATGTTGATCGTCCCGGTGCTCGCGCTGGCTTGCCTGCTGGCCATGGGGGCCTTGTCTTACTTCGCCATGCAGCAGAACGAGCAGCGCATGCGCGAACTGAAAGACGTCACCCTGACGGCCGAGCGGCTTGCCAACCAGCAAGCCATTGCCCTGGGCCAGGTACATGCCGATGTGTATGCGAAGATCGCCATCGCCGCCAGCCTGTCGGACGAGCAGTTCAAGCTATTCGGCGCGCAAACGGATGGCCAGCTGAACGCCATCGTGCAAGGCTTGACGGAACTCAAGCAATTCTCGGGTGCCGCCACGGAAGCGGCCCAGGCCCTGCCAGGCGTCGAGCGCTACCGCGCCAGCGTGGCGCAGGCGCTGGACCTGGCGTCGATGGACCCGAATACGGGCGTGGCGGCAATGCAAAATGCCGCCACGCACTACCAGCAAGTGCGTGGGCAGTTGCGTCAGGTGCTGCTCAATCTCGATCATCGCACCGTTGATGCGCTGCAGGAAACAAAAAATGCGGGCCAGCGCGCCGGCTGGCTGTCGCTGGGCACCATGGCCGTGGGCTTTGCCTTGCTGGCCCTGATCGCCACCTGGGTGGCGCGCTCCGTGGTGGGCCCCATCGACGAAGCATGCCGCGCCGCCGAAAGCCTGGCTGCGGGCGACCTGACCACGCACCTCGATGTCCGGGGTAATGACGAGGTGGGCAAGCTGTTGCGGGCCCTGGCCACCGTGCTGAAAAACTGGAACACTTTATTGGGCGAGATACGCCAGGCGGGCTCCACCATCACGGTGGAAGCGCGTGAAATCGCGTTGGGCAATACAGACTTGTCGGCCCGCACCGAATCGCAAGCCCATTCCTTGCAGGAAACGGCATCGGCCATGCATGCCCTGACCGGTACCGTGCGCGAAAATGCCAGCCATGCGCACCAGGCCAACCAGATGGTGCTGTCGACCTCGAACGTGGCGCTGGAAGGCGGCCGCGTGGTGGGCCAGGTGGTTGAGACGATGGGCTCGATCAAGGCCAGTTCCGGGCGCATCGTCGATATCATCGCCGTCATCGACGGCATCGCTTTCCAGACCAATATCCTGGCCCTGAACGCGGCGGTGGAAGCGGCGCGCGCGGGCGAACAGGGGCGCGGCTTTGCCGTCGTCGCCACCGAAGTGCGGGGCCTGGCGCAGCGCTCGGCCACGGCGGCGCGCGAAATCAAGCAGCTGATCGAGGATTCCGTCGCCAGGATAGAGACGGGCAGCGAACTGGCCGACAGCGCCGGGCGCACCATGGGTGACATCGTCGCCTCCGTCCAGCAAGTGACGGAAATCATGAACGACATTACGGCGGCCAGCCAGCGCCAGAGCAAGGGCATCGAGGAAGTCAACAATGCCATCACGGAAATGGATGAATTGACCCAGCGCAATGCCGCCCTGGTCGAACAGTCGGCCGCCGCCGCGCAAAGCATGCAAGACCAGGCGCATGACTTGCTGCGCGTCGTCGATGCCTTCCGCCTGGGCGATGTCGGTCCGCCGCTGCTGGCGCGTTAGCGCGGTGCCTGCATGGCCTTTGCTGCGCAGTCGAGCATGCGCTTGCCCGCCGCCACCAACGCCGGATCGTCCTCATCCTGCAGCAGCGTCCCCACGGCGCTCTGGTCCATGACGCTGCCCTGCATGGCGGCCAGGCGTTCCACGCGCTCTTGGGTGGCGCCATCGCCGATGGTGCGCGCGCTGAAAAAGCTGTACAGGCCGGCGATTTCACGCTGGTGCAGCCATTCCATCAATTGCACCAGGCGCACCTGCTCCACATAGCTCAGTTCGCTCACCTTGCGTTCCGCCAGCGCGTAATACACTTCCAGGCGCGCCATCCAGTTGCCCTGTGCAGCAGCCGCAAGCAATTGCTCCCATACGGCACCGGCGTGCAGCTCGGGCGGTGGCTGCAACTGATAGGCCAGCACGGCTTGCTGCTGTGGCAACGCGTCATAGGCCGTGGGCGCCTTGCAGACGAACTGGCGCGCATCGGGGCCGCCTTGCCGCAAGCCGTCGGCGATATGCCGCTGGAGTTTTTCGCCGATGGACAGCAGGCGCCTGGCGTGTTCCTGCATGGACCACTGCGGCGGCAGCTTGCCCAGCCAGGCCAGCGCATCGTCGTTGGCCCTGGCCGCCAGTACATAAGCGGCCGCCTTGGCCTGTTGATTTTTCTCTCTGGCCAGTGTTTCCGCATCTTGTTTGAGATCGTATTGGCTGGTGCTGTGCTTGAGTTTCAGGCATGACTGGAAGGCGGCAGGCGTTTCTTGCCAGCAGCGGGCCGGTACGGCGAACGTCCGACGCATGCTGAGCGTTTCCAGGATATACGTCTCTACGCCCGCGTCTCCTTTGAGATAGGCGCGGCCGTCGGCCTTGGTCACGCCTTTTGTCAGTTGCTTGCCGCCCGCCGTGCTCCAGGTGTACGGGTCATCGTCCAGCGGCACGCCGGGCACGGCGTACAGCGTCAGGTAGTGGCCGGCGGCGGCAGGCGCATCGGCGGCCTGGGCCAGCGGCGACAGCAGCGATAAGGTCAGTAAAGTACTTCCAGTTATCAGTTTCAGCATGCAGCAATCATCAATGAAGTTCGGTATGGCAGGCGCAGTCATGTCCGCTGGCGGCCTCGGACAGGTTTTGCAGGATGGCGCAGTCTTGCGACGGCTGCGGCTGGTCGCACTGGTGGCGCAAGGTCACCAGTTGTTGCTGCAATGTTTGCAAATTCGCCATTTGCTCGGCGATGCGCAAGATATGGTGGTCGAGCAACTCATTGACGCTCTGGCAGCCTTCGGCCGGGTTGTTCTTAAACTCCAGCAAGGCGCGGATATCGGTCAGACCGATCTGCAGGGAGCGGCAATGGCGGATGAATTGCAGCCGTTCCTGGTGTTCTTCGCGGTATTCGCGGTAGCCGGCGCTGTTGCGCCCCGGTTCTTGCAGCAAGCCCGCCTTTTCATAGTAACGCACCGTTTCCACGTCACAATCTGTCCGTTTGGCCAGTTCTCCGATACGCATGGCATCCCCTTTTCATTCTTTCGTGCAAATTCTGCTTGACCCTGTAGCGGCTACAGGGTTTCTAATGGAAGCATACACCAATCCTGAAGGATGATGCGATGCCGCACGACAGCCATAACCACGCGCACGACCATGCACAAGACGCCAAGCCCAGTCACGGCGGCTGCTGTTCACACAGCCACGCCGCCCCTGCCGGCGTTACCGCGCCAGCCCTGCCCAGCGCCCCCATCGCCGGCGCCGACACGGCCCGCTACCGTATCGCCAACATGGATTGCCCCACGGAAGAGCGTTTGATCCGCAACAAGCTGGCCAATATGGCCGGCGTGGTGGGCCTTGATTTCAAGCTGATGAACCGCGTGCTGGACGTGCACCACACCCTGCCCTCGCTGGCCACGGTGGAAGCGGCCCTGCACGACATCGGCATGCAGGCGATTCCCATGGAAGCGGACGCTGCCGTCGCGCGCGACCCGAACGAAGGCAGCCTCAGCAGCCTGCAAAAAGGCTTGCTGGTGGTGTCCGGCCTGGCTGCGGCGGGCGCCGAAGCGCTGGCGTGGACCACGCATGAAGACAGTTCGCCCCTCGTCATCGCCCTGGCCCTGCTGTCGATCGCCACGGGCGGCTGGCCAACCCTGAAAAAGGGCTGGATCGCCCTGAAAACCTTCACCCTGAACATCAATTTCCTGATGAGCTTGGCAGTATTTGGCGCCATCGCCATCGGGCAATGGCCGGAAGCGGCCATGGTCATCTTCCTGTTCGCCATTGCCGAACTGATCGAAGGCTTGTCCCTGAACCGCGCGCGCAATGCCGTGCACAGCCTGATGCAGCTGGCGCCCGACACGGCGACAGTGGCCGACGCCAGCGGTGCCTGGCAGCCAGTCGCCGTCGGCAGCGTGGCCATCGGCGCCCTGATGCGCGTCAAGCCGGGCGAGCGCATCGCCCTCGACGGCGTGGTGCAAAGCGGTGCATCGTCGGTCAACCAGGCGCCGATCACGGGTGAAAGCATGCCAGTAGACAAGGCCGTGGGCGACGTCGTGTATGCGGGCACCATCAATGAACGGGGCTTGCTCGACGTCACGGTCACGGCCAATAGCGGCAACAGCACCCTGGCAAAAATCGTCAAGGTGATCGAGGAAACGCAGGGCAAACAGGCGCCCACGCAGCGCTTTGTCGACAATTTCGCCCGCTACTACACGCCGGCCGTCGTCGTCTTCGCCATCCTGGTGGCCGTCCTGCCGCCCCTGCTGATGGGCGCACCTTTCATGGCCTGGGTCTATAAAGCGCTGGTGATGCTGGTCATTGCCTGCCCGTGCGCGCTGGTCATTTCCACGCCGGTGACGGTGGTCAGCGGCCTGACGGCGGCGGCGCGGCGCGGCATTCTGGTCAAAGGCGGGCAATTCCTGGAAACGGGCTATCGCATCAAGGCCATCGCCGTCGACAAGACTGGCACCCTGACCATGGGCAAACCGGCCGTCACGGACGTGGTCGCATTGGAAGGCAGCAGCCGCGACGCCATCCTGCAGTTGGCCGCCAGCCTGGACGCCAATTCCGCCCATCCGCTGGCCGCCGCCATCGTCAAGGCGGGCCCGCCCGCCAGCAGCCACTTGCCCGTCACCCAGTTTGCCGCCCTGCATGGGCGCGGCGTGCAAGGCGATATCGCCGGTCAGACCTATTATCTGGGTAATGCGCGCCTGATGACGGAATTGAATCTCTTGTCGCCGGAATTGCAAGCCATCCTGGCGCGGTTGGAACAGCAAGCCTACACGGCCATGGTGCTGGCGACCAAAGCCGGCGCACTGGGCGTGATCGCCGTGGCCGACGTGCTGCGCCCGACGGCGGCCGCTGCCATCGCCAAATTGACTGCGCTGGGCGTGACCACCGTGATGCTGACGGGAGACAACCTGCTGACCGCGCAGCGCATCGGCGCCGAGGTCGGCGTGAGCCTGGTCAAGGCGGAATTGCTGCCGGAAAACAAACTCGATGAAATCAAGGCCTTGCAACAACAATTCGGCGTGGTGGCCATGCTGGGCGACGGCGTCAACGACGCCCCGGCCCTGGCGCAGGCGGACATCGGCTTTGCCATGGGCGCCGCTGGCAGCGACACGGCCATCGAAACGGCCGACGTGGCCCTGATGGACGATGAACTGGGAAAACTGCCCGAATTCATCACCTTGAGCCAGCGCACGCGCAGTATTCTCGTGCAAAACATCAGCTTTGCCATCGGCATCAAGGCCGTCTTCTTCGGCCTGGCCCTGGCTGGCATGGCGACCCTGTGGATGGCCGTCTTCGCGGACGTGGGCGCCAGCCTGCTGGTGGTGGCCAACGGGCTGAGATTGCTGCGTCATGGGAAAAGTCACTAAATCCCTCGAGAATTAGTTCCATCTGGACAATTCATGTAAAAAACGCTACTTTGAGGGTTGTCGATAACAGCCATCAAAGTAGCCGATGAGACCCATTTCCCACCTCGCCCTGCTGTCCGCCCTGCTGCTGTCCAGCACCAGCTTGCACGCCGAACCCGCCGCCCTCGCCGGCAGCATCTGCACCTCGCCCGCACAGCCCATCCGCGAACAAGGCTACGTGCCCATCAATGGCATTCAGCAATGGATCACGGTCACGGGCGCCGCCTGCGGCAATCCCGTGATCCTCTTCCTCCATGGCGGCCCCGGCAACGCCTTGAGTCCGTATGCCGCTGCCATCTACGCGGGCTGGGAACGCCACTACACCCTGGTGCAGTGGGACCAGCGCGGCGCCGGCATGACGTATGCGAAACAGCGGCCTACGGACGACGTTCCCTTGACGGTGGCACAGATGCGCGACGACGGCATCGCCGTGGCCCGCTATATTGAACAGCATCTGGGTCAGCGGAAGGTCATTTTGATGGGCAGTTCCTGGGGATCGATTCTGGGCGTGCACATGGCCAAGGCGCGCCCCGACCTGTTTCACGCATATATCGGCACGGCGCAGGTGGTCAATGCGCGGGACAATGAGACCGGCATGTACCGGGAAGTGCTTGCGTTGGCGCAAGTGGCTGGCGATACCACCACCGTGGACAAGCTGGCGGCGCTCGGTGCGCCGCCATGGACGGACCCGCGCAACTTCGGCATCTTGCGCCGCTACGACCGAAAATATGAAGCCCTGGCAACGGATGCGCCGCCAAAACACTGGTGGCAGCCGGCGCCGTTCTACGCCACGCCGCAAGCCCTGGCCGATGCCGAGGCGGCCGATGATTACTCGTATATCCAGTTCATCGGCATGCGCGGCGACGGGATGTTCGCCAGGGTCGACCTGCCCGCGCTGGGCACGCGCTTTGAGCTGCCCGTCTTCTTCATCATGGGCGAAGCGGACCTGCTGACCTCGCCCGCCATCGCGCGCACGTATTTTGACAGCATCACGGCGCCGGCCAAGGATTTTACGCTGGTGAAACGGGCCGGACACGACCCCAACCAGGCCGTGCTCGACGCCCAATGGACGATCTTGCGCGACAAGGTGGCGCCATTGCTCGGCCACTGAGTAATTAAATTGCGCGGCGTGCCCGCAGATGCAGGTGGCGAATCGCCATGGCAGAGAGCATCAAAATGCCCGACGCCGTGGCCAGCACGACAATAAAAGCCTTGTCGAAGGCCGAGCGGGCCAGTTCCGACACTTGCAAGCCCAGTTCGGCTGGCAATTGCTCGGCGGCCAGCAGCGCCGCATCCAAGGTGTCATGCGCATTCGGCAACAGGCCCGCGCTTTCCGGAATCACCAGCGTGGCACTGTAGACGGCCGACATAATCGTGCCCAGCACCGTCACGCCGATCACGGCGCCCAGCTCATACGACACTTCCTCGATCGAGGCGGCCATGCCGGCTTGCTGGGGAGCCACGTTCAGCATCACCGCGCTGGACGCGGCCGTCATGACGGCGCCCAGGCCCAGGCCCAGGATCACCAGGCTGGCCACCTGCGCCGAGACGGCGGCGTCATGCAGCACCAGATACGATGCCATGCCGATGCCGGACAACAACAGCGAACCCCACAGTACCTTGGCCTTGTCGGCGCGCGGCAGCATGAAACCCGTCAGCGGGCCGGCAAACACGGACGCCAGCGGCAGCGGCAACAGCAGCAAGCCCGCTTCCAGCGGCGACAGTTCCCGCACCAGCTGCATGTGCTGGCTCAGCGCCAGTTCCATGCCGATCAGGGCGGCCGAGGCCACCATGGCGGCGGCCACGGCGCTGGAAAACGGCAGTTCGCGGAACAGGGCGAAGTCGATCAGCGGCTTGGCTTGCCGCTTCTGGCGGCGCACGAATTTGAGCATGAAGAAGGCGCCCACGGCGAACGAAGCGGCGGCCAGCGCATACGAGGGCTGCGACTTGCCCAGCTCCTTGATCGCATACACGCCACCCAGCAGACCCATCATGATTTGCAGGGAACCCTTCAAGTCCCACGGTTTGTCGCGGTTACCGGCCCGTTTCGGCAGGACGACGGCGGCCAGCACCAAAGTCAGCAGCACGATGGGTACGTTGATCAGGAAGACGGAACCCCACCAGTAGTGTTCCATCAGGAAACCACCGAGCACGGGGCCGAACGCGGCGCCGCCCGAGGCAATCGCCGCCCACACGCCGATGGCGAACGAGCGCTCGCGGTTGTCCGTAAAGGTCAGACGGATGATGGACAGGGTGGCCGGCATCATCAAGGCGGCGCCGATGGCCAGCAGCACGCGTGCAAAAATCAGCCATTCTGGCGCGGGCGAAAACGCGGCGCACAGCGAGGCGATGCCGAACACGGCCAGGCCGGCAAGGAAAACGGGTTTGTGGCTCAAACGGTCACCGAGGGTGCCGAGGCCGGGGAGCAAGCCGGAGACGACCAGCGCGTAGACGTTGATGATCCACAGTTTTTGCGAGGAAGTAGCCTGCAAGTCGCGCGTCAGCGCGGGCAAGGCGGTGTAGAGCACGGTCATGTCGACCACGATCAGGAACAGTGCGCTGGAGACGATGGCCAGCGTCAGCCATTTTTTCATTGGATGCATAAACAACTCATGGATTTTAGTGTAACTTTTAACAACTATCGGTGTGGATAAAGCGGGTGCTGCGCAAATATTTACGTTCCAGGCGGCCACGGGCCTGGGTTTGGCGGGGGCGGCGGGGGTCAGTCACGGTCGCCATCCTTGTCATCCACTGCAGCGCTCGCTGTGGCAGCGTCGAGTTCGCGCAGCATGACGACGGACACTTGCTTGAAGCCGCGGCCCTGGAAGAATTGTTGCGCCGTCAGGTTGTGCGCGCCGCATTCGAGGAACAGGCGGGCGATGTCGTGGTTGCGCAGCTCGTCGGCCACCCACTCCACCAACTGGCTGCCGATGCCGCTGCCGCGCACGGAGGGAAGCAAGACCAGGTCATCGAGCGCAGCGAACGATTTCGAGGCGCGCTGGCGCGTGTCGATGGAAACCAGTGCCATGCCGACGATGGCGTCACCCGCCGTGGCGACAGCCAGCAGGGTCGAATCGCCATGCGCCCAGTCATGCGACAGGGCGGCGCGGATTTCGCCGCGTATCACTTCAGGCAAGTCCGCGCGCCAGTTGCCGGGCGCATCGGCGCGTTCGCCCTGCAGCTCCGAATGGGAGATATAGTCGGCGCTGACGTTATCAAGATATAACTTGCACAGCGCATCTTCGGCGCTGGCGTCGTGACACCAGGCAAAGCTGATGGAGGGGGAATTGGCTTGGGCGTTTTTCATGGCGGATCTCGTGTTGTTGAATTAGTAAAGGCATTTTATGTCGCCCCTGAGTGGCATTCAAGTTAAAATCCATCTGCAAAACAGATAGGTGGATGCCATGCAATGGACTTTGGAACAAATGCGCTACTTCGAAGCGGCCGTCGCGGCCGGTTCTTTTTCGGGCGCGGCGCGCCGGCTGGGCCGCGCCCAATCGGTGGTCAGCACCTCGATCGGGCTGCTGGAAGCGGAATTCGGCGTGGAACTGTTCGACCGCTCGCGCCGCAGCGCCGTGCTGACGGAAGCGGGCAAGGTGATGCACCTGGAAGCGTGCGAACTGCTGCGCCAGGCCGAGCGCTTGCAGCTACGCGCCCAACTGCTGAGCGAGGCGCCCGAAGCACAGCTGACCCTGGCGCTGGACGAAGCCCTGCCCTATCTGGCCATCAGCACGCTGGTGAAGGAGCTGGCGGCACGCTACCCGGCGCTGGAACTGGTGATGCTCAACGCCACGGCCTCGGAGGTGGCGCAATACGTGGAGCAGCAGCAAGCCGACGTGGCGTTTCATTTTGACCGCGGCCCGATATCGCCCGTACTGGAACAGCAGCACATCGGCAGCGTGGCGCAAGGCGTGTTCGTGGCGAAAGGCCACGCTATGGCGCACGGCCAGGAAGTCAGCCGCAATGAGCTGACCCGCTACCGCCAGCTGATCATGGATTCCGAACTGAACCGCGAACACGCCTTCAGCCCCGCCGTCTGGTTTTCCGACAGTTTCTACAGCATCGCGGAAATGGTCGCGGACGAGCTGGGCTGGGCGATTTTGCCGCTGAATATCGCCAATTACGACAACTACAAGGGCTATTTGCAGGAAGTGCCCTGCCGTGCGCTGGCTTTGTCGCGTTTGCCGGTGCGGCGGCTGTCGATCCATGGCAAGAAACTGAGCGAGACGAGTTTGTGGCTGACGATCAGGCTGGCGGAGTTGTTGGCGGATGGGCCGAGGGGGTGAGTCAAGGAACCGGAGCTTAAGGGGCAAAGGTCGAGGTATGGCACAATTCTGAATGGGCTGAACAGTCAAGTTAAATCTTGATTGGGCACGCGTTACCAAGGCATGCGCATGCGTAAATAAACAGATATTAGTAAATATGGAAACCTTTACATGATGCACTCAACTGTCGTCAACAACTGGTTCGCCATGGCGAAAGACGATGCCGTGGAGATTGATCCCGACGACATCAACCACGAAGCCACGACCAATATGTGGCGCTTTTCGCCCACGGACGAGGAAACGCCGCAGATTCATGCGGCAGAGATCGTTGAATTCATCGGCCAGGTGATCGCGGCCCGCAGCAGCGCGCTCGTGGGCGAAGATATGCTGTTCTATTGCTGGCACGATGCGCAATGCCGCCAGTTGCGGTACAGCCTGGTGTCGCGCTCGCATGGGCGGCTGCCGTTTCGCTGCGCGCTGCGCGAAACGCAGGATCTGGCGCTGATCGTCGACCGTGTGGTGAACGGGGACTGGCGCAACGCGCATGATATGCAGGACGCGACGGAGCAAGGCGATGAACAGGAGCCGGCGCCTTTCGTCCTGCCCGTGTTTGTCGTGCCTGTTCCCTAGGAATCAGCACGCCAGAAAACGCGCGGGCCGCAGCCAGCAAGGCGTGCGTGGCGGCAACGGCGTCGAGGGCGCCGCCGCGCAGGGCCGCAATGGGGGCGGCCCCCGCGCAGGACGTGTTAACCCACGCAAACGAGGTGCCCGTCACGCCGAAAGCGATGCCGCCCGCCTCGACCACGGTGACTTGCACTCCTTTGCTGGCCAGCTGATATGCGAGCGACGCGCCGACGATGCCGGCGCCGATGACAACGATGCGTTGAAGGGCTGTGTGACTCATCTCTCCGCGCGCAGCTCCAGCGCGTAGACATGGCCATCGACAACCTTGCCTGCCACGATGGCAATATCGGGCACGGCCATTCCCTGCACGAAACCGCAGCGCTCCAGCACGCGTATCGAGGCCGCATTGCCGTCGATGGCGTAGGCGCACAGGCGGTGTAGCCGCCATTCGTCTTGCGCCAGGTCAATCAGGTGGCGCAACGCGGCCGTGGCAAGGCCCTTGCCCGCTTGCAATTCGCCGATGCGGTAGCCGACTTCGGCCACGCCTTGCTCCCGGTCAATGTCCTTGAGGTTGGCGCGCCCGATCAATTGTTCGTGCTCGTCGACAATGACGCAGGGATGCAAGCGTCCCTGTGCATGCTCGCCCATCAATTGCGCGACGTGCGCCTGGACGCCGTCAACGCTGTAAAACGCGTCCGGGCGCGGGTCGATATGGCGCTCGAACCAGGCCCGGTTGGCTTGTTCGAAGGCCAGCAAGGGCGCGGCGTCGTCCGGGCGCAGGGTGCGTATGGTCAATGTGTTCATGGAGACTCCTGGAAAGGCATGAGTCTAGTGACACGCCACCTCGCCCGTCAATCTTGATTCCATCAATCAATATGAAGTGACAAACGCTACAATGGACGCCATGAACAACGACCTGTCCGCGCCTGACGCGGCGCGCCTGCTGGGCGTCAGCCTGCCCACCCTGTATTCCTATGTGAGCCGGGGCTTGCTTGCCTCCGTCAGCAATGGCGCGGCGCGCCGCAAGCGCTATCCGCAGGAAGAGGTGCTGCGCCTGGCGGCGCGCAAGAACGACGCCAAGCGGGGCGGCCAGACGGCCATGGCCACCATGCACTGGGGCTTGCCCGTGCTGGAAACGCAGATTTCGCATATTGCTGGCGGACGCTTGCTGTACCGTGGCTGCGATGCCACGGCACTGGCGCAGCACGCGACCCTGGAGGCGGCCGCCGGCCTGCTGTGGGACGCTGGCGCCAGCGACTATTTTCAGCCAGACGCGCCTGCTCTGCCGCAAGGGCTGGCCAGCACGCCGGACGCGCCGCCCTTGATGCGCGCCATGTTGGCCATGGCCATGCTGACAACAGCGGATATTGCGCACTCGCTGCAGTCCGGCCCGGCATTGATGCGCATCCTGGCCGCCGCCCTGCTACAGACGGCGCCGTCCGCCTTGCCGCTGCACCGGCAACTGGCCAAGGCGTGGCTAGCCGACGCGGAGCAAAATGAATTGCTGCGCGCGGCGCTGGTGTTGCTGGCAGACCATGAGTTGAATGCGTCGACCTTTGCCGTGCGTTGCGTCGCCTCGACGGGCGCCAGCCTGCCGGCCGCGCTGGGCGCGGGGCTGGCCGCCTTGTCAGGCGACAAGCATGGCGGCGGCAGCGCGGCGGCCCGGCGCATGTTGACGCAGGCGCTGGCCGCGCCGGACGCCAGGGACGCCATCAGCGCCTTTTACAAGACCATCGCGCCGGAATTTGCCGGCTTTGGCCACCCGCTGTATCCGCTGGGCGACCCGCGCGCCGCGTATCTGCTGGAACGCCTGCCAGCGATGACGCACGAGCACCCGCAACTGCGCGCCATCCTGGCCGCCTGCGCCATGGCGGGCGAGTTGCTCGGCGCCAAGCCGAATGCCGACCTGGCGCTGGCCACCATGGAGCTGGCGTTCGGCTGGCCCGAGGGCGCGGGCATGACCGTGTTTGCGCTGGCCCGCTCGGCCGGCTGGATCGCGCATGCCGCCGAGCAAGCCGCGAGTGCGGCCCTGATACGCCCCCGCGCCCGCTACATCGGACGGCACCAGCGCGACTAGCAATATCCGCTTGATTTATTACGCATACGTAGTAGTATACTTCGCATGCGTAGCAATACTCCTCCCCAGCCTGACTTTCCCGATACCGATACCGATACCGATACCGATGCCGCCTGCCCGCTGGGCGAGCGCTCGCCGCGTCTGTTCAACCTGCTCAACCTGGCGCGCCAGAACCTGTTCCGCTCGGCCGATGCCGTCTTTAGCGGCGAACTGGGGTTTTCCGGCACGCAAGTCGTCGCCCTGTTTGCCCTGAAGGGCGAGGAAGGCTGCCAATTGAAGGATCTGGGGCGATTGTTGCAACTGAAAAACTCGGCCGTCACGGGCCTGGTGGCGCGCATGGAAGAAAATGGCTTGATCGTGCGCGGCCAGTCGGCGTTTGATGCGCGCGCCGGCACCCTGCACATGTCGCGCAAGGGCGGCGAAGTGCTGGCCGCCGCCCTGCCCCTGCTCGACAGCCTGAATGCGCAACTGAAAGCCGGTTTCAGCGAGGAAGAACTGGCCGTCGTCGCCCGCTTCCTGCTGCATGCCTCGCGGCTGCGGTTCCAGCAAGACAGTTAACTTATCTCTCACCTCCCAGGAGTTACCATGCACCCCAACGACATGACCGGCTTGCAACTGATGCAAGCTTTCGCGCAAGGCCTGTCCCCCCGGCCTGGCATTTCCAAAACCATGCCCATGGATGCGCACACGGTGGAGCATGGCAGAGTCATCTTCACGGCCACGGCGAATGAAACGCACACCAATCCCATGGGCGGCGTGCACGGCGGTTTCGCCGCCACCGTGCTCGACACGGTCACGGGTTGCGCCACGCACACGGTCTTGCCGGCCGGTGAAAGCTATGGCACGACGGATCTGAATATCAAGATGTGCCGTCCCCTGCCCTTTAACGTAACGGTCTACGCGGAAGGCAAGGTCATCAACGCGGGACGCAACCTGGTCATTTCCGAAGGCACGATCCGCGACGAAGCCGGTAAAGTGTATGCGCACGCGACGGCCACCTGCATGATCATCCGCCCCCGGGAACAAGCGGCCGCCTGATACGGCCCAACACTATCGAGGATAGCCTGGCGCAGTTGCAGGAGCGGCTGCCAGCTGGGCTAACCTGGAATATTAAAACGGAGAGAGCATGGAAGGTCCTGATCCAAATACTACCTACCCGATGCCTGGATTCCCGCAAATCTGCTTTCTGAAGAATATTATCACCCGACCCAACATTGAAATCGGCGATTACACGTATTACGACGATCCGGACGGCGTCAGCCAGTTCGAAGACAATGTCCTGTACCATTTCCCGTTCATCGGTGATCGCCTGAGAATCGGCAAATTCTGCGACATCGCGCGTGGAGTGAAGTTCATCATAAACGGTGCCAACCATCAAATGAACGGGATTTCAAGCTATCCATTCTTCATTTTTGGCAATGGCTGGGAAACTGCACGACCTGTCGAGGGAGAATTGCCATATAAGGGCGATACGATTATCGGCAGCGACGTTTGGATTGGCTACGACACACTCATCATGCCTGGAGTACGGATCGGCGATGGCGCTATCATCGCCGCGCGCTCGGTTGTCATTGCCGACATCCCACCCTATGCCATCGTAGGCGGCAATCCGGCACGTGTCGTCCGGGAGCGCTTCGATTCTGCTTCTGTGCAACGGCTATTGGAAATCGCCTGGTGGGATCGCCCGGCAGAATGGATAGGCCGGCACCTCGACCTGATCCGGGGCGGGGACGTGGACGCGCTGTATGCCGCCGCCCTGTGAGATCCTGCATGTGGCGGGGCGAGGCGACCTGTATCCCCCTGTAGCAGTCGTTCGACTGATACAGCATGTGCTGCTACGCGGCGCCTTGTGTCTTGTCCCTGCCGTGCCGCGCTTCTAGACTGGGGCCTTCTACGGGAATAGGCTCTTAGCCATGGTGCGAGCATTAGGCTGTCCATGCTGTTCGCGGCCAGACCGATGCCAGCAAGGCGCTGTCGGTCGCCTCAGCCCGCCGTCTTCTTCTTCGCCTTTAACAGGCTCCCCGCCGCATTTTCCTCGAAACGCCCCGCCTCTTCTATATAGCCATGCACGGTGCCGTCGTGGCGCCAGCCGCCCTGGCGCTTGATGGCCTGGAAATCGGCTCCCGCCCGGTGCGCGCTGGTGGCCATGCCGCGGCGCAGGCTGTGGCTCGATAATTCCGGCACGTAATCGAGCTGCGCCAGCCTGGCGCAGCTTGCCAAGATCGTGTTGATGCTGCTCGCGTGCAGCGCTTTCACGCTCACATGGCCCCACTGGTTGACGGGACGCAACAGCGGTCCGGAGCGGATGTGCGCCACGGCCAGCCAGGCGCGCAGGGCCGTGGCCGGGCAGCAGACGCCATCGCCGAACGGGATCGCCTTGACGATGCCCTCCCCCAGTTGGTCCGTTTTCGAACGGGGCAAGGTAATGACCATGCCTTGCGGCTCCCAACTCACCTCGTCCAGTGTCAATCCCACCAGTTCGCTGCGCCGGAAACCGCCAAAAAATCCCAGTTGCAGCAAGGCGCTGTCGCGCAAGGCCTTGCTGCTGCCCAGCGCGGCCAGTTTGCCGACGATCACTTCCAGGTCTTCCAGAGGCAGGGCCTTGGCCTTCTTTTTCGGTTTGCCATGTAGGCGGGCGATGCCGGCCAGGGTCTTGCGCACGGTGGGCGTGGACGCGGGATCGGCAAAGCCCTGGTACACATGCCATTGCGACAGTGCCGTCAGGCGCAGGGCCAGGGTGCGCGCGTTCAGGTTGTCCGCATGCGCCATCAGATAGCGAATCACGGTGGACTCGTCGGCGGGCAGCGCCCCGCCCCAGGCCTGGAAGTGGCGGATGGCCGAACGGTAGGTGCGGCGCGTGTTGTCCGAGGTGGCAGCGGCGAGAAACGCCTGGTGGCGTGCGGCCAGTTCCGCATCGATGAGGGCGCCGTGTAACGGCGCAAGAGCGATGGCGGCGTTTTTCGAAGTGGCTATACGACGTTTCGAGAGAGGCAAATCGGGCATGGCGGCAGCGAAATCGCGGTTGTGTACTGAGAGGGTCACAGAATAGCATGCAAACCACCCCCATAACACGCGATAAGCAATCTTATCGAAGCTTATATTTATCAAAAATCATCAAATTTATATCGTAATATTATTTGATATTACGTATCATGTAATACGTTACTAAATTTCGCTCATAGGTGGTTTTATGGCCCGCACCGGCATTCTGTACTCTGATGTTATGAAAGCAGCCCAAATCGTCGCTGCCGATGGGCGCAATCCCACCGTCGACAATGTGCGCGAAGCGCTGGGCAGCACGGGCAGCAAGAGCACCATCGCACCCCTGCTGAAGCGCTGGAAGGAAGAGTTCCAGGGCGCGGGGGCCGTGAAAACGGAAGCAGGCTTGCCGGCCGAGTTGATGGAGGCGATGCGCGGCGTGTATGAGAAGCAGCAGCGCGACGTGGCGCAGCAGCTGGAAACGGGCATGCAGCACAACCGCGCGGAACGCGACGCGGCGCTGGAAAAGCTGAAAAAGACGGAAACGGATAGGCTAAAACTGACGGAGGCGCGCGCCGCCCTCACCCAGGAATTGCGCGCCACCCAGCACGCGCTGGCGCAACTGAAGGAAGAACACCATTTTCGCGCCGTCACCCTGGCCACCCTGCACAGCGACAACGCGGGCCTGACGCAGCGCCTGGCCGACCGGGGCGAGGAAATCGCCGCCCTGAACCGCCAGCTGGCGCAGGTACGCTCGCAGTTCGACCATTACCAGGAAGCGGCCGCTACCCAGCGCAGCGAAGAGCGCGCCCAGGCGCAGCAGCGTGTAAGCCGGCTGGAACAGGACAACGCCCAGCTGCAGCAGCGTTTGCAGGGCCAGCAAGCGACCCTGGTGCAGCAAGACATGCGCCTGGCGCAACTGCAGGCGGAGCACGCGCGCTTATCCGGTGAAGCGGCCGCCGACCGCGCAGCCCTGGCGACAGTGCGCCCCGAGCGCGATCAGTTCGAATTTCAATATCTGCAGGCAGCCGCGTCTGCCGACGCCCTGCTGGCCAAGCTGGATACGGCCTTGCTGGCGCTGAACGATGCCCGGGTGGCGCTGGCCGCGCAAGACCGCCAACTCGACATGCTGGCGGAAAATGCGCAGGCGGCGCAGCAGCAAGCGGCAAGCCTGGCGCAGGAGCGTGACGGCTTGCTGCGCGAGAATGCCGGCATGGCGGCCAGGCTGGGCCTGCTAATTGATTGCAAGGAGCAAGGCGATGTTTGAACCGGTCTACAGGCATGGGCTATCTGCGACGCGCCCTGACAGGCGGGGCCCGCTTTCTGGGCTTGTCCCATTATTGCGCCTGCCCATTGACGCCCGGTAGGCGCGCCGCTGCTGGCGCCGGCAAGCGCACGCGTCCCGTGCCCTTGCGTTGAGGCTCAAATGGGGGCTGCAGCGCGCCATCACGGCGGCCAGCAGCAGCTACAGGCGCAGGTTCAGCACGCTGTCGATAGCGTGGGTTTTCCGCTCCACATTGCGCGTACCGTTTTGCAGCCAGTAAGCGTCGCCACCCTGTTGTAGCGCGCGAATATCGAGCGTGCCCAGCGCAGGCGGAATGGCGTCGGCGAGCAAAGCCGCCACGTCGTCCCATGCCGCTAAAACAGTTACAAATACCAGCCATCGTCGTGCGCCAGGGCCGGCAATTGCTGCTGCGCCAGCGCCTGCCAAGCGGCAGGCTTCCTGGCCGTGCCCGCGCTGCCTTTGCGCAGCACGATGCCGCCGGCCTTGCCGAGGGCGGGGATAAAATCCTTGAATTCGATGCCGGAAGCGGCCAGCATGCGCTCGGCCGGCTCGTGCCAGATATACAAAAGATATACAAATAGTGTCGCAAGTGGTCGTCCGCTTCGGTTTGGGCGCCGCATTCATTGCCACGGCGGCGCGTATCAGCGCCTAGATCGCCGCAGCATCGAGCTGCTCGCCTTCGTGGATGTCGATGGCCCGGCGCGTGTTGCGCCGCGTTCGATGTATCGCCCGTTTCTTAACATGAAATTCACCTTGCCCACGTAGCATTCAGACTGGCAAGGCTCTCATTGTGCAGCGCCTGCCATCACCGGCTGAATCATGAATGACATCGCTTTACCCCTGCACCACCGCAGCACCCTGCCGCCACATCCCGCCAGCGGACACCGGTTGAAAGCGGCGCTGGGCGCCCTCTTCTTTCCCCGCCAGCGCACGCGTTGGCTAGCCTTCCTGGACAACATGCCTGGCATGCGCTCGCTGGCCCAGCTGCATCCCTGCCTGCGCTTCAAGATTTACCGCCCTTACGCATCACGTCAGCTCGGTTGCACGGATCGCCTGGCCTTGCTGGAAGGGCACTACCGTTTCCTGTGGCAGCTAGGCGCCCGGGCGCTGGTCGAGCGGGCGGCGCGCCAGCCCGTGGTGCTGGCCGCGTTCGAAGGCAAGGATGGGGCGCTGTACCGCTTGCAGCTGACGGCCATCCACGACAGCTACCGCGAAGGCGAACTGTGCCTGCACCTGACGCGCGATGGCCAGGCCCTGTACCTGGCCAGCTTTTTGTTCCTGCCCCGCGCCGATGGGGTGTCCTTGCAGCTGGGCGCGCTGCAAGGCTTGCGCTCCGAGGCGGGCAAGCTGGCGGTCAAGGAAGCCACGCGGGCGCTGCACGGTTGTCGCCCGAAAAACCTGATGGTGACGGCCCTGCGCGATTTCGGCGATTTTTTTGCCTGCAATAACCTGTTTTTGATCAGCAATGACAACCGCATCGCCCTGAATGCGCGCCGCCGGCGCCATATTGCCGCCGATTATGACCTGGCGTGGCAGGAATTGCACGCCTTGCGCATGCGCGACGGTAACTATCACCTGCCCTGCGCGCACTACCGTGTGCCGGACTTGGCCGACGTGCCGTCAAAGAAACGGGCCGATACGCGCCGGCGTGGCGAATTGCTGCGATGCATGTCCGCCGACATGCGGGCGCAACTGGCGGGTTTGCTGGAGACGCCTGCAGACAGTGACATGCCAAATTGATAATAGTGACATGAAACTCAGGTAACCTTCATATAACCGGCCTATGCTCGGCATTCATCCCAGCCACTTTATCCGGGGGCTGGCGTGAACTTGCCTTTTCCATTGATCACTCGACAGGTTCCCATGAATCCCACTTTCGCCCTCCTCCCCCTTTGCATCGTCGGCAGCGCCGCCTTGGCAGCACCCGTGCTGGACGACGCCGTGCGTCAGCGCGCCGAAGAACTCACGCGCACGGGCTTGCACGCCAGCATCGTCATCGCCGTCATCGATGGCAGAGACAGCGCCGTGTATGGCTTTGGCAGCGTGCATGCAGGCAAGAACACCAAGCCGGGCGCCGATACCGTCTACCAGATCGGTTCCGTCACCAAGACCATGACGGGTTTGCTGCTGGCCGATGCCGTCATCGAATGCAAGGTCACGCTGGAAGAACCGGTGGCGGCATTATTGCCCGGCTATACATTGCCTGCCTTCGACGGCAAGCCGATCAGCCTGCTCGACCTGGCCACGCATTATTCTGCGCTGCCGCGCCTGCCCGACAACTTTGCGCCCAAGGACCCTGCCAACCCGTATGCCGATTACACGGAAGCAAAACAGCGGCAGTTTCTCGCCGCCTACCAGCTGCCGCGCGCGCCGGGCAGCGTCTTTGACTATTCGAATATCGGCTATGCCGTGCTGGGCACGGCCCTGGCGGCGCGGGAGGGCCGCAGCTATGAAGCCCTGCTGCAGTCGCGCATCGCCGTGCCGCTGGGCATGCGCTCGACCTCGAACCAGCCCACGCACGGCATGCTGGCGCGCCTGGCGCCGGGCCACCTGATGACGGGCGAAGCCACGCCGGCCTGGGACTTGAACGTGGTGGCACCTGCTGGCGGCGTGTATTCGAGCGCGCGCGACATGATTGCCTACCTGCAAGCGTACATGTTCAAGCCGCTGCGCCCGTATGCGCTGGCCATCAAGCCGCAGCGCCCAATGGCGCCGGACAGCGACACCAAAGTCGGCCTGGCCTGGCTGCTGGAACAGCAACAGGGACAAAGCTACGCCTGGCACAGCGGCCAGACGGGCGGCTACACCAGCTATGCGGCGTTTACCACGGACGGCAAGCGGGGCGTGGTGGTGCTGACGAACACGGCGCGCACCGTCGATGCCCTGGGTTTGTCCGCCCTGCTGCCCGGCACGCCCTTGCCGCCGCTCAAAAAACCGCAAGCCGCCATCGAACTGCCGCGCGTAGCGTTGGCGCAATACGTGGCCGATTATGTGCTCGAGCATTCCCCTGAGGAACATTTCACCTTGACGGTGAGCTTGGGCAAGCATGGCCTGGAAGCGGCTGGGACCGGTGTCGGTTCGGCGCCCCTGTTTGCCAGCGCGAAAGACCAGTTTTTCTTCCGCGCCATCGAGGCGGAACTGGCTTTTACGCGCGATGACGCAGGCAAGATCGCCGCCGCCGTGCTCAAACAGGGTGGGCAGGAAGTGGTCTTGCCGCGCAAGCAGTAGCGCTCAGGCGGCCGGGTCTTGCATGAACTGCTCGACCCGGTCGACAAACGCCGCCTTGCTGCGCGTGCGATATTCACCCAGGAACACCTCGCCGCCTTTGACAGCCTTGCCATGGCGGTCGTATGCCACCTTGCCCATCTCCAGCACGAACTCGCCGTACGGATCGTCTTCCGGCTCGAAGTGCGAGTTGAAGCCATAGCCCGTGTCGCGGCAATGGCCCCATAGCAGCAGCGCGCTGCTGAACCATTGCATGGTGTCCGGCCCCGCTTCCACCTCGAACAGCGTATTGACGGTGATGTGCCAGCCGCCGGGCACGCGCAGCGGCTGCAGCGGATAAGGGAAGCGTAGCCGTTTCATGGGGATGATGGCGCGCGGCGGGTCGCGTAGAAGGCGAGAAATTCGCCGGCCGGCAGGGCTTTCGCAAACAGCCAGCCCTGGCCGAATTCGACCTTGCGTTCGCGCAAATAATCGGCTTGCTGCTGCGTTTCGATGCCTTCGGCCACGATCAGCATGTTCAAGCTGCGGGCCATGGCGATGATATGCGGCGTGACGCTGCTGGTGGCGGCGTCCGTGGCTATGGTGTCGACGAAGGATTTGTCGATTTTCAAGGCGTCGAGCGGCAGGTTTTGCAGGCTCGACAGGCTGGAATAGCCCGTGCCGAAGTCGTCGATGGCCACCGCATGGCCGCGCGCTCTGGCTTTTTCAATGGTGGCGCGCGCCGCTTCGACGTTGATGAAACCGCGCTCCGTCGCTTCCAGCCAGATCTGCTGCGCCTCGATGCCCGTGCCTTCCAGGGCGCGTTCGAGCACGTCGAGCACCCTGCCCGTTTCGATATCGCTGGCGCACAGGTTGATGGCGATGTGCAGCGCGCGGTCGGCCAGCAGCGCGGCGCGCATGTCGGCGATGACGCAAGCGATCACCTGGTCGGTGATGGGCAGTATCAGCTCGCCATCCTCGGCCACGGGGATGAACAGGTCGGGCCGTATCATGCTGCCGTCGGGACGGCGCCAGCGTATCAGCGCCTCGGCGCCCACGCACACGCCCGTGTCGAGGGCGATGATGGCTTGATAATGGACAAAGAATTCGCGCCGGTCGATGGCGATGCGCAATTCTCCCATCAGCGACAAACGGCGGCGCGACAGCCACACGACGATGCCGACGATGAAGGCGGCCATCAGCAAGCCCAGCGGCAAGAGCAGCAGCTGTTCGCGGCGCAGCCTGTCGTTCAGCTTGCTGCGCGGCTCGATCATCACAGCCGTCAAGCCGTCGCGGTACAGCATGGCATGGATGCTGCCGTCCGCCGCTGGCTGGCCGGCGAGCAAGGCGTGCACCAGCACAGGGTCGGGATGGTGCAAGGTGTCGAGCACGCCGTGCTTGCCGATGGCGACGGCCATCTGGATATCGCTGTCGATGATGACGTCGGAAAAGCGCACGGGATCGATCAGCACTTTATAGGCGCGGTAGGACAGTCCCACCATGCGCTTGCCGCCGCTGACGACGGGGCGCAGGTTGAAATCGAGGCCCAGGCCATTGTCCATCGTGAATTCGGCGGGCGTGACGGCGATGCGCGCCTGCTCGATGCCCGTGGACGTGCATTTGAGCAAGCCATTTTCCACATAGCCGATATCGTCGATGCTGCGCGTGGTGATGGTGATGCGGCGCAGTTGCTGGATATGCGCTTCCGAGCACGGCGCCAGGTCCAGCGCATCGGCGCTGCGCAGGGCGGCGCCGGCCGAGGCGATCGAACGGTGGGCGCGCTCGAGCGCGTAGTCGGCCAGCAGACGCAGGCGTTCCTGCTCGCCCTGCTCGGCGCGCATGGACGACAGATAAAAGGCCAGGCTCAGGGGAGCGACCACGCCGAGGACTGCGACCAGCACGCTCGTTACAATAATGCGTTTTCTGCGCATGTGATTACCTGCAGTAGTTATATGATTGCCATGTATTGCTCGATGGCATCATATTATAAGCAGAGGCCGTGTACTTAAAAATTGCTGAACAGTTACACTTTTTCCAGCGGCCTGGCCAGCACGAAGACCAGCGCCGCCACCACGGCCGCCAAGCCGCCAGCCAGGTACAGCACGCTGGCAAAGCCGTCGATGAAGGCGTGGCGCGCCGCTTCCTGCGCCACGGCCTGCATGGCGGGCGGCAGCTGGCCGAAGGCCTCGGCCGCGTTGCCGGCGACGATGCGCCCTATCATCTCGGGCGAAGCCTTCAAGCCGTGCAGCCACGCCAATTTCTCGAACGAGGTCGCCGTGCGCATGGCCAGCACGGCGCCCAGCGCGCCCACGGCCAGCACGATGCCGACAAAGCGCGTGGTGGTGCTGATGCCGGAACCCATGCCCGTGCGCTCGCGGGGAATGCAGGCGAGGATGGCTTTTTGCGTCGTGCCGTTGAGCAATCCTGCGCCCGCGCCCGTGACGACCATGCCGGCCGCCACCAGGCCGTACTGCAAACTGGCGGCGGCCAGCGCCGTGGCGACATTGCCCACGGCGACGATCAGCAGCCCCGTCACCAGGATGCCGCGGTCATCCAGATGGCGCATGGCGCGCGGCGCCAGCCGGGACAGCACCACCATGGCGACGGCAAACGGCAGCATGGCACAGCCGGCCAGCACAGCGGAAAAGCCGAAGGCGTTCTGCAAATACAGGGGCAAAAAAGTCATCATCACCTGGGCGGCGATGGCGTAGCCAAACATGCCCAGCACGGCGCCGACAAACACGCGGCGGCCAAACAGGGACAGATCGACCATGGGCGCGCGCTGGCGCCGTTCCACCATCACGAACACGGCCAGCAGCGCCGCGCCCGCCAAAAAGCGCAGCACGGTGGCGTGGCTGGCCCAGCCTGCCACGCTGGCGTCGATCAAGCCCCAGATGATGCAGAACAGGCCGGCCGAAAACAGCAGCGCGCCCAACGGGTCGAAGCTGGCGTTGGACGCATCCTTCGATTCTTCTACATGACGCTTCACCAACAGCATCAAGATGGCGACGACGGGCAAGTTCAGATAGAAAATCCAGCGCCAGTTGATGGCGCTCGTGATCAGGCCGCCCAGCAGCGGCGCCACCGTCATGGCTACGCCCATGGCCGCGCCCCACACCGACCAGGCGCGCGCCCTTTCCTTTTCCGCATGGAAAGTATGGCCGATGACGGCCAGCGCGGACGTCAGCAGCAGCGCCGCACCGAGGCCCTTGATGGCGCGCGCCACGTTGAGCACGAACGGCGTCCACGCCAGGCCGCACAGCAGGGACGCCAGCGCGAACACGGCCAAGCCGAACAGCATGACCCGGCGCCGCCCCAGGCGGTCGGCGATGCTGCCGGCCGGCAAGAGGAACGCGGCAAACGCCAGCATGTAGGCGCTGACCACCCATTCCACGTCGACGAAGCTGGCGTTGAGCGAGCGGGCGATCGAAGGGAGCGAGACGGCCACGACGTTGGTGTCGAGCATGATCAGCGCGCACACGCCCGAGCACGTATATAAGGTCCAGTTGGTATTCTTCATGCCTGTATTTTAAGCAAGCTTGTGTTATTTCCTGTTACAAGACAAGCACCTTATAATTCACCGATGGTAAAGACAGAAAAAGAGATGGAACTGCGGCATTTCCGCTGCGTGCTGGCCGTAGCGCACAGCCTGCATTTCGCACGGGCCGCCGCCGAGCTGGGCATTTCGCCACCCGCGCTGACCAAACAGGTGCAGGAAACGGAAAGCTTGCTGGGCACGCGCTTGTTCCAGCGCAGCAAGCGCGCCGTGGCCCTGACGGCCGCCGGCGAATTGTTCCTCATCGAGGCCACGCGCGCGCTGGCGCAGCTGGCGCAGGCGCAGGAAGTGGCGCGGCGGGCGGGACGGGGCGAACTGGGACGGCTGGACATCGGCTACGTGGCCTCGGCCGCCTATTCCGGCGTGCTGCAAGACCAGTTTGCCCGCTTTCGTGCCAGCCACCCCGGCATCCACATCAGTGCGCGCGAAACCGCGATGGATGCGCTGCCCGCCTTGCTGGACCAGGGACGCGTGGACCTGGCGTTCGTGCGCCCGCCCCTGCACTTGCCGGACGGCATAGCCAGCGTGGTCTTGCTGCGCGACCGCTTCGTGCTGGCCGTGCAGGCCGACAGCGCCCTGGCCCGCCTGGAGGTAGCGGGGCCGGCCGCGCTGGCGCAGCAAGCGTTCATCGTGCCGGAACAGGAATTGGGAACACTGGAAGTGAGCCGGCGCGGCGGCTTTGCGGCGCAGGTGGTGTCGCGCCCGGGCAGCCTGGTGGCCGTGCTGACGGAAGTGTCGCTGGGCGTGGGCTGCGCCATCGTGCCCCACTCGGTGATGGCCAGCGTGCAATTGCCCGGCGTGGTGTTCCGCGAACTGGAAGACCCGCAGATCAGTTCGGAAATCGCCGTGGCCTTCCGCCGCCACGAACAGGCGCCCGCCGCGCGCGCCTTCATCGCCCAGCTGCGCGCGGTGGCGCTGGCTTAACCTCTGCTGCTCTTCAATACCGCCACGGCGTAGGTGCAAGCGCTGGCCGTTTCATTCTTGAACAGGCAATCGGCGGGCGGACCCAGCGCCAGGCAGTCGCCCGCGTCCAGCACGTGGCGGGTATCGCCTTCGATGAAGACGAGGCTGCCGCTGAGCGACCAGATCAGCTGGCGCCGCGCCACATAGGCGGCGGCCGGCATGGCCACCACGGCGCCCGGCGGCAAGCTGATATGCACGAGGTCGAGCGGCATGTCGGACGCGGGCGACACGTGGCGCCGCACATAGCCGCTCTGCGGGTCGGTCCACACGGGCTGGTCGGCCTGGCGCAGCAAGCGGCCTGCGCGCATTTCCGCACGGGCGATGAGTTCGGACATGCTCAGGCCGAAGGCGCCCGACAGCCGCGCCAGCAGGGTGGCCGTGGGGCTGCAATCGCCGCGTTCCACCTTGTGCACCATCGCGCGCGACACGCCAGAACGGGCCGCCAGCTCCGTCAGCGACCAGCCCAGGCTTTCCCGTTCGAGGCGCACCCTGGCGCCGATGCGCTGGTTCAATTCGTCTGGTTTAGTGGACATGGGGCAGATTCCATTCGGATTCTATTGGACAAGGCGTGGGCGGCAATCTATGATTTGTCCATTATAGTAGACGCCTAGCAAGGAGATCAACATGCACATACGCGATGCCCACGCGGGCGACATCGAGGCCATCACGGCCATCTACAACGATGCCGTCAGCAACACCCTGGCCATCTGGAATGAACGGACGGTCGATGCGGCCAACCGCGCCGCCTGGCTGGCCGAGCGCGAGCGGGCCGGCTATCCGGTGCTGGTCGCCATGGATGCGGATCAACATGTGGCCGGCTACGCCTCGTTCGGCGACTGGCGCCCGTTCGAAGGGTTTCGCCATACGGTCGAGCATTCCGTGTATGTGCGCGCCGATCGCCGCGGCGCCGGCGTCGGCAAGGCCTTGATGGGGGAATTGATCGTGCGCGCGCGCGCCCGGGGCAAGCACGTGATGGTGGCGGGCATCGAAGCGGGCAATGCCGGTTCGATCGCCCTGCACAAACAGCTGGGCTTCGATGAAGTGGGATTGATGCGCCAGGTGGGCACCAAGTTCGGCGCCTGGCTGGACCTGGCGTTTTTGCAACTGCAACTCGATGCGCGCAGCGACCCGGACGGCATTGCGCCGCCCGCTTGATGTCAAACAGACGTCAAGGATCGCGCATTAAAGATCGATCTCCGGTGGCGGTCGGCGCAAGGCCATGTGTTCCCACACGGCCACTAATACCAGCACGCAGCTGGTGATGCAGGCCAGCGTCAACGGTGAATACAGCCGGCCATATGCCATCGGAATCAGCGCCAGGATGATCAAGATGCCCAGCAAATGCGACAGCGGCGGCGTGGCGCGGTCGTTGCTGACCCATTTGAACAGCGCATTGCCCAGCAGATACAGGATCGGCCCGCCCAGCAAGGCGCTGATGCCGGCGAAGCTCGCCTCATCCGGATGCACGAGGGCCAGTTCATCGGCCACGGCGCAGACGATCACGCCGCCCACGATCAGCACGTGGATATAAGTGTAAGCCTTGCGGGCGATGCGGCCCGGGTCCTTCGAGTGGGCGATGCGGTGCTGGCCCGCCTCGGCGCCCGTGTCGAAGTAAATCCACCACATGGCGATGCTGCCGACCAGGGCTGACAGGAAACCCAGCCAGTTGCCGGGCGTCCATGCCAACCCCGCGAAGGTGGCACCCGTCACCAGCAGGGATTCACCGAGGGCGATGATGACGAACAGGCCGCAGCGTTCGGCCATGTGGCTGCCATCGACATCCCAGTCGGCTATCGTCGAGCGGCCCAGGCCGGGCAGGCTGAACTGCATCCATGGACCGGCCAGGTCGATCAGCAGGGCCGCGCCCCACCAGAAGATGCGCTGCTCGGGCGACGCGATGCCGCCGGCGATCCAGAACATACCGGACAACACGGCCCACAAGGCGATGCGCTGGAAATTGCGGCGGCGCGCCAGCGCTTCATGGCGCACGGCCCACCAGGCGAACAGGGGCCGGCCCACCTGCATGGCGACGTAAGCGCCCGCAAAACCCAGGCCGCGCGTACCGAACGCTTCGGGTATCGAGGCCGACATGATGAGGCCGCCCAGCATCAGCGCAAACAGGCTGATGCGCACGGGAATGCGCTCGGGATCGAGCCAGTTGGTGATCCACGAGGTAAAGATCCACACCCACCAGACGGCCATCAGCAACAAGCCCGTCTGCAGCCAGCCCATGGCGCTCAGGTGCGCCAGCAAGCCGTGCGACAGTTGCGTGACGGCGAACACGAACACCAGGTCGAAGAACAGCTCGATCATGCCCACCTTGCCGCTGTCCTGCGCGCCGCGCTGACGCAGCAGGGAAATGCGATTATTCATTTTTTTCCTTGCATAAATATCGGACCGGCACCCGCGGCACCGGCCAAAACGGCACGATGATAGCAGATGGGGATGGCGGCCATGGCGGCGCGCTGCGGTCGGCAGGCGTTTGCTCTTCCGGCCGAATTTCGCTACGATGGGTCGCATGCGCGGGACACCACCTCCACCATGTATCAGCTGAATTGGCGCGGCCCCTGGCTGGCTGCCGTGCTGCTGCTATCGCTCGGCGGCGACGCCCCGGCGCTGGCGCGCCAGCTGGCCGAACCGGCCCCCGCGTGCCGGGCCCCGCAAACCATGGCGCTGACGGTCAACAGCGACGCCATCGCCACGGCCAGCAACGATATCAATGACAACACCCTGGTGGCGCTGCGCGCCAACGGGACCGCGTACTGGACGGTTTTATTGTCGACAGCGAATATCCTGCTGCAGCTGGGCGTCGAGCGCGGCGATACCATCGTAAGATTCCAGAAAGGACTGACCCTGCGTTTCCAGGCCCTCGGACCGCAGCAATATCAAATCCTCATCGATGGCCCCATTCTCGATGACGGCACGCAGTACACGCTGACTGGCAAGGTGATAGCCGTTTTTGAACGCTGTCCGGTCCTGCCCGCACCAGCCGCGCAATAAAGCCGCGCATGCCATCTATTTAAGTCAATAAACCGTTTATATTCAATTGCATTCCCTGTCCGGATTGCCTGCCGCCGCGAAAAATGGACGGCGGCGTTTTCCCGCGCCGCGTCCGGATAGCTCACCATTACTGCCTTTGCGACAATTCGAGAGAATCGCGCAAAAAAATAGGCCTAGAATCGCTACTCGTGATGTGCAAGAGCCGGCATGGTTATATTTAGAATAGCCAGAAACTATGTTTCGAATAAGAAAATAGAAAAATATATTAATCAATTCCGGATTGATTAATATCAAATGTCTTGTCTTTATTTGAAATCGCGTATTGTCCCGCCATATTTTTATGGCATGGTCGAAAAGTCGTTGCAATACCGTTTCCACCGACTTACCCAACTGCCCCGGACCTGTCGGCCACGGGGCGCCCACCGCAAGTGCAGGCCGATATCACCCCATGGAGAATGTCATGTCCAACTTACCTCGCGTCGAAGTCAGCAACCATACGCTGGCCTCCGGCCAAAGCGTCACCACCAACACCACGCCGAACAGCATCGCGCTGTCCATCGCCAGCAGCGACAGCAACAACCAGACCGGCATCGCCTTCCAGTTCCAGGGCCGCACCACGTACTGGAATCCCAGCGTCAGCACCGGTTTCACGACGGCCAAACTGGCGAGCGACACGGGCAATGGCGTCGTCACGTGGAAAGCCGGCCTGACGGTCACCTACTCGCCGCAGAGCACGGGGCTGTATAACGTGCTGCTCTCCGGCGACATCGTCGACAGCGGCACCCTGTATACCTACACGGGCTTCGTGCTGGCTACCTTTACCTCCAACGCGCAGTAAGCGGCGGTTCCGCGCCCGCCTGCGGGCGGGCGCCCTGGATGGCCGCCCGCCACCGCATCCAGGCAAGCAGCCTGGCCATCCGACGCCCTTCCGGGCCCACCCGTTGTATACGATTGCGATGCCGCGCGGCCGCCATGCCGGCGCATTGCCGCCCGAGTCGCGTCTTGAGTGGAGGTAGTCATGGGTTTCAGCTTTGTCGCCACCGATCCCGCCAGCAAGGTCAGCCTATATGAATCGCCGCCGCAGGCGGACCATGCCTGGGCCGGCTACCTGCTGGCGCCCGTCGCGCCGCCGGCCACGCCGCCGGACAGCATCAGCTATGCCGACAGCCTGTCGCCGCAGCGCATGGGCGGCTACGTGTTTGCCAGCGCCCGTCCGGTGGCGCTGGACGCGGCACCCGGCCCCTTTATCGCCGCCCTCGCCGCGTATATCGACCAGCAGTCGCCGGCGCCGGGACTGAACCTGAACGCGCTGCTGTGGCTGCGCGACGCCGATGCAGCACCGGCCGATTCCTTCAAAAACTACGGCTGCAGCTACAGCTATAACCAGCTGACCAAGGGCTTTGCCACCAGCAGCAATGTCAATTTCCGGCTGGGACAGGACCTGCTGTTCAACGTGCTGTCCGGCGTCGGCCTGTCCATCGACGCCGCCAGCGGCAGTCTGCGGCTGGCGGCGCCGCTGGCGACGCCGCCGGCGCTGGCCTTCCAGCGCAACGCCAGCGATATCGGCATACGCGTCACGGGCAGCGGCAACACGATCCGTACTTTCGTGCCGCTGGCGGGCCCGAATGCGGGCTGCCTGACGTTTACGGCCACAGTCAACCCTGCCGTCACCTTCGGCCCCGGCGGCCTGGCCGTCGGCTTCCCCCTGAGCGCGCGCGACACGGCCAGCGGCCAGCTGCAGCAGCTGTTCTACCCGGCGCTGAGCGCGCCCGCCGCGCTGCCGGCCAACCTGGCCTGGGTCGGCACGGTCGACCCGCTCGATCCCTACAATCAGAAGCTGTCCGCCAAGGCCAGGCTGGAAGGCGTATTGCGCTGCGGCTTGCTGCCGGCCGGCCATCCCGCCTTGCCGTCCACCTACCGCACGGCGCTGGGCCATGCGACGACCTTCCTGCCGCTGGGCGCCACCAGCGGGCAGCCGCCCGTGGTCGGCCTGCAGTCGGGCGCCCTGGCCTTTGGCTGCGCCGCGCGGTCACCCTCACAGCCCGCTACCAGCAAGGCCCTGCTGACGCCGGCCGGGCGCTTCGGCCTGAGCATCAGCGGCCAGGCTGCCGGGACACAGACAAACTTGTTATGCGGCATCTTCGGCTCGGAACAGCTGAGCATGACAACGTACGATGGCGCCGCGCCGGAGAATGACCCCCTGCTGTTCGTGCCCGCCTCGCCCGCCTACGCGTCCGTCTTCCCGTTCCAGGCCGCGACGCTGGACTTGCCCGATTCTGGTAACGTGGCCACGCCGCTGACGGCCGCTTACCTCAGTTCCTGGGCCAGCGTGCTCAAGGGCGGCGCGGCCATGCCGCAATACCATGCGGAGCCGGCGGGCAGTCCCATGTACGGCCTGCCGCCTGCCGCCCGGGCAGCCGCTTTGCTGCGCGCCGTGGCCGCCGATACCGTGCTCGCCTCGACCCCGCCCGCGTTGCCCGTGCCGCAGGGCGCCGCGCACGCCTTTCCCCTGCTGCCGTATGGCGGCGCCGTCAGTGGTGGCCCGCTGGAGATCAGCGCCGCCCTGCTGTCGAGCTTTGAAAGCAGCATCGTGGCCGCCACGCGCAAGGCCGTCATTTCCAGCGGCGCCGGCGCCACCTGGCAGGCACGCGCGGCCGCGAGCCACCGCGTGCGCGGGCTGGCCGCCGGCGAGGCGGTGGCGGAAGCGCCGCACTACCGCACCACGCCGCAGGGAGCTGTCGCCACCGTGTCCAGCCAGGAGCAGGACCAGGACGCCTTCCTGTCGGTGACCCTGGGCCAGACCCTGGGCGACGGCGGGCAGGTCTTGCCGTTCGGCTTCCGCTTCCCGGACGCTACCTTGCAGGATGCCTTGCAGACCAACCAGCTATTCCTGGTGGCCGTCAACGCGGCCCACCTGTCGGACGGCGGCGCACGTTTCGACAGTACCGTGGGCATCGCGGGCTGGACCATGCAAGCGCAGGTGGGCCTGGGCGTGACGCCCACGTCCTACCGCAACGTGATGCTGCTCAAGTATTGCAGCGGCAGTGTCAGGGAACGCGTCGCCAATCCGAACGCCTGGTCGGGCGCGCCCGATTTTTCGCTGGCCGCCGACGCCGGCCCCAGCGTCCAGGGCATCGCCTACACGGGACTGTCGCAGTGGTTGCAGGATGTCATCGAAGCTGCCGAGGTACTGGCGGCGGACAAGCCCGAATCGCCGTACCGGCATTTCCTGGAACTGGTCAGCGATCCCGCCTGGACGGGCGTGCTGGTGCTGCAGGCGGACCTGGATCCGTCCAGTCTGCCGGCTGGCCTGCAGGGCATCGCGGCCGGCCTCGACCTGACGCGCTTCGTCGCCCACCATTTCGGCTTCACGGCCAGCCGCGTGACGGTGCATGGCGACGGCAGCATCACCCTCGACGGCAATTCCAGCACCTTCGGCCTGGTCGACTACCAGGACCCGGCCTTCGCCGCAGGCCAGCGCAACGGCTTGCCGCCCGATACACCCATCGCCCTGCCCGACACCGACAACTATGCGTTCCGCGTGCTGCAATTGCAGGTCCTGTTCGACAATGCCGTCATCAAGACCTTCAAGAGCTACGTGCAACTGGCCGTCAACGGCCTGCTCGGCTCGCGCGTGACGGCCACCACCTTCGGCGGCAATGCGATGCCGAACAACGGCGTGGTACTCGACGGCAGCTATATCGACCAGAATGGCACCGGCATCTACATCTTCGAGCAAGCCACGCCGTCGATATTCAGCCTCGACAGCAACCTGCTGCGCCACGTGGCTTTCCAGCGCATCCAGTTCAACTGCCTGGGCACCATCGACGCGGGCGCGACCGTGCTGAACCGTTTTTCCGTGTGGGGCACGCTGGACTTCGCCAGCCTGGACGACCGCACGGGCGCGGTGCTGGACCTGCTGTCGTTCGGCGCGCTGGCGCCGGATCTGCCGCCGGACGGCGCAGGCCTGGCCTTCTCCAACCTGGTGATCGACATGCGCTATCCGCAGACGACGCCGTCGGCCGTGCGCTTCGACGAGGTGACGGTCAATCTGGCCTACGACCTCGATGCCAGCCAGGCCAGGCCGGACAGCATGTTCAAGGGCTTCGGCCTGGAACTGTCGGGCTTTATCGCCGCCGCCGACGGGCAAAAGCCGGCCGATTTCGGCTTCCTGCCCGTCAGCACGGCGCTGAACCTGGGCACGCTCGACGGGCCCTGGCACGGCGTCGTGTACGACGTCACCATGGGCGGGCCGGGTGCGCTCGTCTCGGCCGCCGGCTTCCATTCGACCCTGCTGCTGGCCTGGTCGCCCGCCAGTACCGCCGGCGACGACGAGCAAGCCGTCTTCGTCGGTCTCTCACTGCCCGGCGCGGCGCCCGGCGCCAGGCTGATCAGCCTGCAAGGCATCTTCAAGCTGGCCATCGACAATATCGGGCTGATGCGACAAAAAGTGCCCGACGGCGACGCCTACTATTATTGCCTGCGGCTCGACAATATCGCCATCAAGTTCCTCGGCATTGCCAAGCTGCCGCCCGACGCGAACATCCAGTTCTTCCTGTTTGGCGACCCGAAGAATACGGGCAGCCTGGGCTGGTATGCCGCCTACATCGCCGATGCGGCCGCCCGGCAGGAGCAGGAGCAGGCCGCGCTGCCATTGCTTGCCATTTCATTGGGGAGCGCTGCATGACCAACGTCGTGTACTGGAATATCGAGAAGTTCGCCATCAACAAGGTCAACAATCCCAGCCGCAAGCGGCCCCGCTATGGCGAAGGCGGCCGCTGCGGCGGCAACCTGCCGGCCGTGGCCGCGCTGCAGCGCCGCAACCACATCCTGACCATCCTGCGCGCAACGCAGCCCGATATCTTCGTCCTGATCGAGGTGTCGTCCAGCGCGACCGGCGCCGGCGACCTGGCGCCCGACACGGGCGGCCTGCAGGGCGCGCTCTTCCTGCTGCAACTGCTGCGCAACGACGTCACCGACCCCAACCGCGCGGCCTGGCGCATGGTGCCGCCGCTAAAAGTGGGCACTGGCGGGCGCACGGAATCGGTCGCCGTGCTGTACCGCGGCATATCGGGCACGGCTGGCACGCCCACGGAAGTGCGGCGCTATTTCACGGGCCCGAACGTGTGGACGGGCGGCGGCGTGTCGGCTGTGGCGGCCGGCGCCGTGCCTGCTGCCTATCCGGCCGGCGGCGCCGGCGCGCCCAACATCCAGGATTTGCTCAACCCGCCGGGCCAGCCGGCGCGCATCATCCCGGCCGGCGCGCAGTACAACGGCGGCCTGGCCGAGGGCATGGCGGCGGCGCGCATCGCCTTCGCGCCCGCACCGGCGCCGGCCGTGGCACCCGTCGTTGGCGGCCTGGTCAACTTCAACGGCTTGCGCCAGCCCTTCATGGTCAGTTTCGTGGAAACCAACCAGGCCAACGTCATCACGCGCAACCTGACCCTGTTTGCCGTGCATGCGCCGCCCAACCACGGCGGCGCCACCAATTTCATCAATATCCTGCTACGCGGCGTGCTCGACGTAGCGGCGGCGCCGGCCGGCGCGCCGCACAATGAAATCAAGCTGATCTGCGGCGACTTCAATCTGAACGCCATCTATGCGCTGCCGCCTGGCGCGGGCGGGCGCACCACGGCCTACGACCAGTTGCGCGCGATTAACTACATGCCGTTGCTGGACCCACCACTTGCCATGCCGGTGGCACCGAACCTGACGCTGGACGCGTATCAGGGCTACCTGGCCACGCATATCCGCCCCAAACGCACGAAGCAGCAACTGACACAGCAGTCGCGCTTCCTGTGGTCCGACAATACGGCCGGCGGCGCGCTGACGCCGTCGCCGTATCCAGGCTATAACTATATCGGCAGCGATATGGTGAGCAACTTTTTCTCGATCGACAATATGCTCGTCAACCCGCTGGTAGTGGCGAATAACTACCAGTTCACGGTGATGAATCCCGTGTCGGGCACGCCGTTCACGGTGGCGGGCGCCATGCCCGCTGGCGTGCCCATCGGCACGCGCCCGCTGGCCGCGCAATTTACGAACTTGCCTGCCGGCATGGCCTGGCCGCAATCGCCGGCGGCCGTGTATGCCGTTGGCCAGGCGCGCACGCAGAACGGCTGGGCCAATTACGGCTACCTGCGCAGCACCAGCGACCACCTGGCGCTGTTTGCCGTGCTGTAGACACAGCGTCGGGCGGGTGCAAGCGTCCGCCCTGGACATCATGACTGATTCAAGGAGCAAGTTCGTATGGCCACCACCGATACCGCGCTGGAAAACCTGCAGCAAGCCATCGTCAACGCCGCCAGCCGCGGCCCGTTCGCCCTCGATGCCGCCTTCCTGGAAGCGGGCCTGGCCGACCCGGACGTCGCGCCGCCCGAAAAATTCGACGCCATCATCGGCCAGGCATTCCAGATCGACACGGCGCAGTTCCTGATCAGCTGCGCGGCAGCCGACGTGGGCGCCGTGAGCGACGGCGTCTTTACGGTCAGCAGGGCGAGCCTGCCCTTCATCGGCGGCCTGCTGCAGACCCCAGCCACGCTGGTGTTTTCCACGCAGCCGGGCGCCAACGGCGAGGAAGACGGCGATGACGCGGCCGTGCTGGTGGTGCAAGTGGCCGCCAGTCCCGCCGACTGGAACTGGGACAGCAGCTTTCCCTTTATGGGCGGCTGGCCATTCAGCGAGTTGCCGCTGTCGGGCGCGCTGCTGGTGTTTTCCAGCGTCGACGGCGTCTATCCGTGGGGAGCCGAAGACGGTGCGCTGGCCGTCACGGGCGGCGCCAAGCAGAACCTCAGCGCCAGTGTGGCCCTGCCCGCCTTCGTGACGCCATTTCTGGAACTCCTTTCCGACCTGGCGGCGCCGCCGGGCAAGCTGCAGATCGGCGGCTACCTGGACATGGCGCTGTACGACGGCAAGACGTTCGAACTGGGCGGCCTGATGCCCAGCGGCGTGCTGTCGGCCACGCTCAGCAAGCTCGACTGCACCTTCGCCGGTTACTTGCGCGTGGCTGCGCCCAGCCTGACCGTGACGATCCCCCCGCCCGTCGATGCGCCGCCGCCCGACGCCCTGCTGCTCGACGCCGGCATGCAGCTGCTGCTGCGCGGCACCGGCGAACTGGCCGACGAGGAAGCGGCCGACGGCGACCAGGCCGCCACGCTGGCCCTGACGGCCACGCTCAGCGTGGAAGGCGCAGGCGCCACCGACTACACGCTGTCGCTGCTGCTGCAGCCATCGAACGCCGACGGCGACGGCAACTACGCGGTCAGTCTGGAAGCGGGCAGCGACGGGCCGCCCCTCAGTCCCGGCGCCGCCATCAGCCTGATCGGCGGGGGCGCCAGCTATTTCCGCGCCACCCCGGCCGTGCTGCAGGAGTTCCTGACGTCGTTCGGCCTCGGCGGCATGACCATCAGCGGCAGCATCCCGCCCAAGGCGCCGCCCACGGTGGACCAGGTCACGCTGCAGTTGCGCAGCGTGCGCGATCTCAGCTGGCAGCCTATCCCGGCGCCCACGCCCGCGCTGAGCTTTACCGTCACCTCGTTCTTCCTCGACTGGACGGCTTACCAGCCGCTGGCGAGCAAGGCCAGCGGACAGTCGCGCTATGAATACCTGTTCGGCACTACCTTCACCCTGTTGCCCACGGTATTTCGCAACCTCGACGGCACGCCGGGCGGAGAATTCGACGTGCAGTTCAGCTCGGCGCAACTGTTCCAGGCCCGCTTTCCCGGCAAGGCCACGCTGTCGGACTTCCTGTCCGTCGTCTCGAACGGCCTCGTCAGCCTTCCCGACAGCATCCAGGCCGAGGTGTCGAATATCGCGCTGAGCATAGACGGCGCGGCCCAGTGCTTCGCGTTTTCCAGCGACTACGCCATCAGCCTGTCCTTCCTGACGGTGGGCGGCGCGCCCATCCTGAGCATTTCGGAAGGCCAGATCAGCCTGTCGGGCATCAGCGCCACCGTAGCCGCGGACAAGCAGGAAGGCGCGCTGGCCCTGGTCGATGCCGGCAAGGCGGGCGCCGGCACGGCCTGGGCCGGTTCCATTTCCGGCTTGCTGGGCGTGGGCGCCAGCCTGCAGGCGGCCGTCAGCGTGGCCTACAGCAGCCAGGAAACGCCGCCCCGCTGGACCCTTTCCGCCTCCCTCGCGCAGGAACTCGACGTGGGCGAGATGATCAAGCAATTCTTTGCCGCCGGCGGCATCTATGATTTCCCTCTCTTCTTGCCGGGCAACCTGAAGATTTCCGCGTTCGCCATCGAAGCGGTCATTCCCAGCGGCAAGCCCAGCACGGACCTGGCCACCAACTACACGGTCGACACCACCTTTACCTGGCTGTTCATGCTTGGCCAGCAACAGATCGGCTTGCAGAAAGCCACGCTCTCGGTGCAGTATGACGGCGCCAAGCCGGCCGCGCAGCAATTCTCGGGCAAGGCCGATGCCGTCTGGATCTATACCGCCATCAATCTGAAACTGGGCTTCGGCTATGCGTTCCAGCCGACGGACAAGGGGCCGAACCACACGCTGTACGTGAGCTGGGAAGGTTTCACGGCAACCTATACCAGCGGCAACGAGATGCTCAGCTTCACCCTGGCGGGCTGGTCTCTGGGCAGCCTGATCCAGGCGCTCGTACGCACGCTGGGAGATCCGTATTTCGTGCTGCCGTCGCCGTGGGACTTGCTGAACCAGGTCACGCTGGACGGCCTGTCCATCAACGTGTCGCTGAAAAGCGGCGAAAAGAACCGCCTCAGCGCCACCTACACGCTCAGTTCCCCCCTCAACCTCGCCTTCATCGTCATCCGCAGCATCGTCTTCAAGCGCAATACGGACGGCAAGGTGACCCTGGCGCTCGACGCCACGGTGCCCCCATTGCTTAAAGGCAGCATGGGCGACTTGCTGGACCCGGACAAGGGACAGGACGTGGAAGAGATGCCCAGCGTGCCGGGCGCCGGTTCCAGCTATTTCAAGGTCTTCCTGCTGATGCTGGGCCAGCGCGTGGCCATCAACGGCGCGTCCGACTTCAGTTCGACCAAGGCCGTGATCGACGCGCTGGCCGGCGTGCCGCCCACCACGGGCAAGAACAATCCCGTCAACCCGGACAGCGGCGTGCAGGGCCAGCCGTATTACCAGCCAGACAGCAACTGGCTGATCGCCGCGCATTTCGGCGTGCTGCAGACAGCCGGCGTGTGGGCCGTCGACGTACAGATCGTCTTCAACGATCCCAACCTGTACGGCTTGCGCCTGACACTCGGCAGCCCCAAGATGGGCGGCCTGGCCGGCCTGGTAGTCGATATCCTGTACAAGAAAATCAGTGACGACGTGGGCCTGTTCCAGATCGACTTCACCTTCCCCGACAGCATACGCAACCTGAACTTCGGCGCCGTCAGCGTGGTGCTGCCGATGATAGGCATCAAGATCTACACGAATGGCGATTTCCTGATCGACATCGGCTTTCCCTACAATATGGACTTTACGCGCTCGTTCAGCTTTAGCGCCATCGTCTACGGCGTGCCAGTGATGGGCTCGGGCGGCGTGTATTTCGGCAAGCTGTCGAGCGCTACGGCGACGCAGGTGCCGAAAACCGATCTCGGGTATTTCAATCCCGTCATCGTCTTCGGCCTGGGCCTGCAGCTGGGCCTGGGCTACAACTTCGTCAAGGGGCCACTGAAAGCCGGCTTCGCGCTGACCGTGTTCGGCATCATCGAAGGCGTGATCGCCACCTACCATCCGTACGACCGCAGCAACGCCGTCGCGCTGGCCAACGCCGGCGCATCCGCCAGCGTACAGGAAAGCAGCTACTTCAAGCTGACGGGCACGTTCGGCGTGATCGGCATGCTGTACGGCGAAGTGGACTTGAAGATCATCAGCGCTTCGCTGCTCGTCAATATCACCGTGTCGGTGCAGATCGGCTACGAATCCTACCGCGCCATCCCCCTGTCCGTGACGGCCTCGGTGCGCATCAGCCTGCGCGTCAAGATCGACCTGGGCATCTTCAGCTTCACCATTTCCGTGGGCTTTTCCGCCACCGTCAGCGCGCAATTCCGCATCGGCAGCGACAGCCGCGCGCCGTGGGATGGCGGCGCCGCGCTGCGCCTGGAAAGCCTGGCGCGCGGCCGCGCGCGCACCTTGCCGATGGAACTGCAGGCCGCCATGCTGCGCGCCGGGCCGCGCCGCCAGCCGCGACGCGTGCTGCGCACCGATGCCAAGCCGCTGCTGCACCTGGTGACGGCGCCACAATTCACGGTGCTGGCGCCGCAGGGCGCCACCGTCAGCAGCGCCCAGCAAGGCGCGTTCGTCTGCCTGTTCGCCATGGATGCGCCTGACCCGGCCGCCGGCGGCGCGGGGACAGGCACGACCTCGTTCGACCTACTGTGCAAGGCGTATTTTCCGTGGCTGCTCGACGCCTTGCAGCCGGCGATGCGGGCCGACGGCGCGGCGCTGGACCTGGCCGCCGCCGCGACTGCCAGCGTCACTTTGGCGCAGCTGGTGGCGGGCATCGAGGTGCTGGCCGACCCCGCCACGCAACCATTCGGCATGGGCGACCTGCTGCAATTTCTTGCCGACAGCTTCAGCGTGAATATCAGCGCGCCGGGCGCGAATATGGACGGCGCCACGCTATTTCCGCTGTTCGACGGGCTGCGGCTGGACGTCCCCGACCCGCAAGGCGGCGCCGGCACGCAAGCGATCGACCTCGAGACCTACGCGACGGCGACGGAACAGTACCGCAGCACGGTGGCCGGCGTGCTGCGCCAGGTGGCCGCCAAGGTGGGCAAGGCGCCCGCCAGGCCCGCGCTGCTGGCGCAGGAGGACGCTGGCGCCGAATCGATGGCGGCTTTCATCTTCGTCGACGTCTTCAGCCTGATCGGCCGCGCGCTGCTGCAATCGGCCATCGACGCCTTCGACAATTACAGCTATGCGCTGCAGCCAGGCGACAGCATCGCCAGCATCGTCGCCGCCTTCAACCTGGCCGGCAACGCCGTCGACGCGGACGACGTGTCGCTGCCGAATGCCACGTATGGGCTGAACGGCGCGCTGGCGCTGCAGGTCGGCGGCCTGTCCGCCGTGATCCAGGCCGGCGATACGCTGGCGGCCATCGCCGCCCGCTACACGGATCCGGCCGGCGCCGGCGGGCGCTGGCAAACCACTGCGGCCCAGCTGATCGGCGCGAATGCGGCGCCGCGCGCGCTGCGCACGGGCGTAACATTGGTCTTCGACTTCGGCGCCGCCGCCGTCAGCCACGTCACCGCGCCCGGCGACAGCTTCGGCGCCATCGCCGCCGCGCTGGGCGTGCCACTGGCCACCCTGGCGCAGCAGGCATCGCTGTATGCGCGCGCCGACCTGCTGCTGCCGACGGCCCTCCTCGCCGTGCCGCCGCTGGCGTATGCATCGGTTGCCGGCGATACCCTGGCCGGCATCGCCAGCCGCTTCGCCACCACGGTCGCCGCCCTGGGGCGCGACAATGCCGGCGTCGCCAATCTGTTCGCCGCGGCCCCGGGCCGGCTGGCCATCGCCCGCCTCGACGCCTTGCCGCTGGAGCAGCTGTGGTGCGGCGTGCAGGCGAGCGGCGCCGTGGCCCAGGCCGCCGGCCAGGTCGCGCGCTTCATCACCTATGGCTTGCGCCTGCCAGTGGCAACGGGCCTGAGCCTGTCGCCATCCTTTTTGTATAGCAGGACGCAAACGGACTACGCGCTGTACCAGCTGACGGGCCAGCAATTCCCCACGCCCGCCAGCGCCGCCAACGGCTACCGCATCGGCCTGGGACGCAATGCCATTTCGCATGGCGTCGCCCTCGATTTCATCACCTTCGCCGGCGCGCCCGGCACCAGCCTGCCCATCGACCTGGGCGCCGCCTACGGCTTGCTGTCGGGCGTGCTGGCGTATGCGCAGGCGGGCAGCTTCGTGCCGTCGCCTGCGCTGCACATTTTGCCGCTGGCTTCCTTGCAGCCGCGGCAGTTCCCTGCGGCAGGCTACGCCGCCTGGATCACCGCCGACCTGGCGCGCCTGACGGGCGTGACGTCCGGAGCCGCTTCAGGGGCGCGCGCCGCCAGCCAGGCCACGCCCGCGCCGTATCTGTGGCAATTTCCCGACGCCATGCTGGCCAGCATCGCCCAGCGCCAGGATACGCTGCAGGCGCTGTACAAGCAGGCGCAGTACGCGGACATGCTGGCTCTGATGCCCGCCTATCGTCCCCGCATCGGCAACACGCCGCCCAACAGCAGCAGCACGGTGTTCCAGGACTTGAGCGGCTATGCCTACGCCACGCGCGTGGACTTCCAGATCACGCGCATGCCGGCCGCCACCGTGGCCACCAACGACGCCAGCGGCACCGCGCTGGCCAGCGCCGCCACCCTGGCCCACGTCTACGAGCTGGTGGGACCGTCGGCCGCCGATGCCCAGCGTCTGCAATACCTGCTGAGCGGCATGGCCGCCGTGGGCGAAACCCTGGTGGCCGGCCTGTTCCTGCTATATAGCGAAGGCGGCAGCGACCAGGTGGCGCTGACGGGCCAGGCCGATGCCGACTACCTGTGCTTCCTGACGCAAACCAATCTGTCTACGGAAAGCCATCCGCCGGCCAGCCGCATGCTGCTGGACGCGGCGGGGACGGCCTTTCCGCGCGGCATAGCTAACAGCCCCTCGCAATTCATCAAGCTGCTGTGGGAGCAATCGGTGGTGCGCGGCGGCGGCTACTATCTGTATTTCGAGGACATGGTGTCGGGCGCCGGCCTGCCCCCATCCGTCTTCGACGCCACGGGCACGGCCACGCTGACGCTGGTGGTTCCGCTGGCGCGCCCGGCGGCTGGCGCCGCCGACACCGTGCCGAACTTCGTCAACGCCCTGCTGACAACGCAGGCGATCGATCCGCAGCAGGACGTGCTGGTGTTCGAATCGCTGAGCAAGCCGGCCAAGACCCAGCCTTTGGCCAGCGCCGCCACGAGCACCCTGACGGCCCTGGCCGCCACGTATGGCATGGGCGTGGGGCAGCTGGCGCGGCAAAACGCCGTGCGGCCGCTGCGCGCCGGCGCCAGCGTGCCCGTGACCGGCATTCTGCACCAGCTGAACCAGCAAGACATGGCCACGCCCGCGCAAGCGCTGGAGCAGCTGGCCGCGTATTACTCGGCCGGCGCCACCGCGCTGAGCGCGGCGCAGATCGCCGCCTACAATCCCGGCGTGACGGTGGCGCTGGGCGCGACCATGCGCATTCCGCCGCTCGTCTATCGCGTGCCAGTCACGTCTGACGGTCCCGGCAATACCTTCGCCGCCATGGCCGCCTACTATGGCTTGTCGGTGGACGCCTTGGCCCTGGGCGCGGCCGCCACTGCGGGCCTGTATGCCGATGGTGCCGTGCTCGACATCGACAGCCTGGCCCACGATGCGCAAGCGACCTTGGCGCCGGGCAACCTGTCGTTCCAGCTCAAGCGAAGCAACGACGGCGTGCCCGTGCTGCCACCCGATCCCACGCCGCAGCAACAGCAGCAATATGCGCAAGCGACCCTGTCTGCGCTGTACAACACGCTGTCGGCCGGCCTGGGCCACAACCCATATTTCCTGCCCAGTCCCTACAGCCTGCCCTTCGGACCGCAGGACCATGCGAACGACAGCGACGGCGGCGATGGCGAAGCGCACCGCCGACGCTATGCGGCCGCGGCCCTGGCCGATTACGACTACCGCCAGGCGCTGGGCTACCTGGGCAACAACAGCGACGGACGGCCGTTCGCCACGCTCAATGCGGCGCCGGCCAATCCGCCGGCCGGCCTGCCGCCCGCCGCCGACAATCCCTACCTGGGCGTGGGCGGCCATGCGTCGCTGGCCCTGCGCTGGCAAGACCTGTTCGGCAACACCACCGTCACGCCGTTCGAGGCGCCGCCGGTCGGCTACACGGGGGCGCTGGACCAGGCCCCCGCCGCGCTGCGCTACACGGATCGCCTGCTGGGCCTGTCCGCCTGGCCGAAAGTCCAGGCCAGCTACCTGTACGACACGGATGCGGGCGGCGCACCCGCGCTGCTGCTGACCTTGCGCATGGATGGCCTGGCGTATGCCACGCCAGCCGACGCGGCGCAAGACTTGCCCACCTACCAGCGCCTGTACTTCCAGCTGCACCAGGACTATACGGGCCTGGGTGTGCCCGGACTGAGCGGCAATGCGGTGAGCATCTCCCTCAGCAACTCCCTGCTGGCCACGCCGTTGCAGCCGCTGGGCGAGGCCCAGTCGCGGCAGGTGCGCGACTTCGTCGCCGCCTGCGCCATCTACTTGCAGGCGCTGGCCGGCGGCGGCAGCGCCACGGCGCCCGCCGCCACGCTGTCGGTGCCGGTGCAACTGGCGCAACTGGCCGGCGCCAACCGCATCGCACTCGACGTGGCACTGGTGCTGACGCGCCAGGCCATCCTGCTCGACCCCGTGCTGGCGGCCTTGCCGGACGGCGCCAGCGTGGTCAGCGCCGTGCTGCCGCAGGCCGACACGGATGGCGGCGCGTCCAGCTACACCACGTTTGCCAAGGCGCTCGAAGCATGCCTGAAGACGCCGCAATGGTCGATGCGCGCTGGCGCGGGTCTGACGCGCGTGGGCAGCGCCGGTCAGCAGACGCAGCAGTTGTTCGCCGTGCGTTTCAGCGACACGCCCGGCCAGGGCATCCATTTCCGCCTGGGCCAGCAGGCCAGCTACTACGCGCCGCTGCCCGTCGCCAATTCGCTGGAAAGTCGCATGGTCAGCATCGACGCCTATCCGACCAATACGCCGCATGCGCTGACGCTCAATAGCGTCGACCTGAACCTGTGGCTGCAAAGCTGTCTCGACGCCATCGACAAGTTCCTCTCGGCCACCTATGCGCCGCCCGCCTACATCCTCGATCGCCTCAACGGCATCGCCGATCCGCTGCAGAGCGGCCAACTGGGCCTCGTACTCAAGGCGAAACAGACGCTGGCCGACGCCATCAGCGCCACGGTCAGCCCCGTGCTCAGCAGCAGCGCGGCGGACGAAGCCACGCGCGTCAGCGCGGCCGCCACCATGCGACAGCAGCTGCTGACCACCCTGGGGCCGGCCTTTGCCGCCGGCGCCGTGGTGGTGTACGGCGTGGACCAGATCACGGGCGTGGACGGCATCTACGCGGCCGGGCCGCCCGCGCTGTACGGCCAGCCCGCCGGCGCGGGCACAGCCGGCGGCACTGCGGACGGCGCGGCCGGCGACGGCAACCAGAACTACACCTTGTTCCCGACCCGGCTGCCGCTACAAGGCACGGCCGCGCCAGAGCAGAGCCGGCTGTCATTCAACTTCATCTCGAAGAATGTCGAAGGTCAGGCCTATGTGCCGCTGGACTTGCGCTATCAGATCACGCACATGGAATTCGACCAGCAATTCGTGCCCGGCATCGAAAACTACGCACAAAGCCAGTGGCTGCTGTTCATCACCGGTCCGTTCGAGGTAGCGCTGGGCAATGGCACGCAATATATCCCCGTGCTGAACCGCGCCCTGCCCGTGCCGCCCACGGTCAACCGGCAGAGCGCCACCGCGTCCGCCGCGCCGCAGGCCGGCCGCATGCGCCTGGCCGCCGCCGGCTTGCAGCCGGCCCAGCTGGCCCAGTGGGATTACAGCTTCAGCTATACCTATCGCCAGGCGGCGCAGGATGCCGTGCACGTCAGCGTCGTGCTCAACGTGCCGCCGCAGACGGCCAGGCTGTCCGCGGCGGCCGGTCCCGACCTGTTTACGGCGCTGGCCGCCTTCGTCAGCAACTATCCGCTCATCTCGGCTGACCTCGACGCGTTCCTCGCGCCCCTCGATGGCAAGCAGGATACGGCCGATAGTATCGCCAAGGCAACACTGGCCACCACCGCCTTGCAGCAACTGGTGACCCAGGTGGCAGCCAGCTATGGCGGGCATTTCGGCGCGGCGCGGCTGGCGGCGGCGCAAGGCGAAGCCAGCGTGGCCGTGGAATTCGACGCGCGCCTGGAAGACCATGGCGGCGACGCCTGGTATGCGCTGCTCAATGTCACCGTTGGCGGCGCGCCCGCCACCTACCACCCGCTGGCCGGCACCCTGAGCAACGGGGCCGTCAGCGTGCCCGTGCCAGTGCTCGACATCGATGCGCAGCAGTACCGGGCCACGCCGGCCACGCCCACGCCGCCCGATGCGCTGCTGGCCTACCGCTACGCGGCCATCGCCGCCGACGCGCCCGACCTGTCGTTTGCCGCCGCGCTGGCCAATACCGGCCGCGAGGTGCGCATGCCGGGGCTGAACGTGATGGTGTACAAGAATGCCCAGGCCTCGCTGTACGTGCAGCGCAACCGCTACCTGTGCCCGCCCAGCCAGACGCAGGTGTCGACCATGCCCGCCTTCCTGTACCAGACGCCGGTCGTCAAGTTCAGTGACCCCATCCTGCCACGCCTGAGCTGGCAAGGCTATGATTTGCGGCAAGTCGCACCGGTGGGCGGCAGCGACGTGGCGGCCTACATGAGAGGCTTCTTCAACGCCCTCTTCACGGGCGCCTCGGGCAGCGTGCGCATCGCCATGGATGGCAGCTATTCCTACAGCGTGATGCCGGCCGTGGCAGGCTTTCCCCGCACCTCGCTGCCGGTCAGCCTGCTGCCGGCCGTGCTTGCGCCCATCGATGCGGCCCAGCCTCCCGCCGCGCCCATGGCGCTGGTGGCCCAGGTGCAGCAATGGTATGACACGCAGCAGCCGACCACGGGTGGCGGCGCCGCCATGGATTTCCGCCTGAACTTCTTTACGGACGGCGCGCCCGAGCAACTGCTGCTGTCGCTCGACGACGTGCGCTGGGTGGTGCGGCCCTGACGCGGCGGTGCAAGGTCAGGACACGGGCGTGGGCAGCGGCAAGCCGGCAAAGTGGGCTTGCAGGTTATCGACCACCAGTTGCCCCATCGCATGGCGCGTTTCCACGGTCAGGCTGCCCACGTGCGGCGTCAGCACCACGTTCGGCAAGGCGCGCAAGGCGGCAGGCACACGCGGTTCATCCGCAAACACGTCGAGGCCGGCCGCGCCCAGGTGGCCATCCTGCAAGGCGGCAATCATGGCCACTTCATCAATCAGCGCGCCGCGGGCGATATTGATCAGGGTGCCTTGCGGACCCAGCGCGTCGAGCACGCTGCGGTCGATGATCTTGCGCGTGGCCGGCGTGCCCGGCGCGCAGACGATCAGATAATCGCTTTCCTGCGCCAGGGCCAGCAGAGACTCGGCGCGCGGCACGCTGGTGCCGGCAATGGCGCGCGGCTGGAAGTAGCGCACCTGGACGCCGAAAACGGCCAGGCGCAGCGCGATGGCCTGGCCGATCTGGCCGAAACCAAAGATGCCGGCCGTCTTGCCGCGCAGGCTGGACGCGGGGGCGATCGCTTCCCGGCGTTCCCAGCCGCCATCGCGCACGAAACGGTCGAGCGCCACAATGTGCCGGGCGCTGGCCAGCAGCAGGCCCAGCGCGACATCGGACACGTCGTCCGTCAGCACGTTCGGCGTGGTGGTGACGGCGATGCCGCGCGCGCGCGCTGCGTCGAGCGCCACGCCATCGAGGCCCACGCCATTCACGGCGATGATTTCCAGCGCGGGCAACAAGGCCATGTCGGCGGCATTCAAGCCCAGCGCGCCGGTCGTGACGACGGCGCGGATGCCAGGTGCGCGCTGGGCCAGCCAGGCATGGCGTTCGTCCGCCGGCACTTGCCAGGCATGGTGACAGCTATATTGCTGTTCCAGCTGCGCGTTGACGGCAGCCGAGGGACTGGGAGCGAGGATGAGGAGTTCGGGTGGCATGGGCGTCCTGGGTCGTGTCACATGAATTGCAGACGCAACTTAGCATAGTTGACGCCCAGCCGGGGGGCGACTGCCCCGCAAGCGCCGTGATAACCCTGTGCCTTGCGCAGTCTTTAGCCCGGGCAAGGCACGCGTTTCACCTTGCCGCCCGTCTTGAACGGGTCGGCGCCTGCGCCCGGATTTGCATCCAGGCCATAACAGGTGGCGCCGGCGGCGCTGACGACGCGCGTGGCGGGCCGGCCATCGGCCGTCAGGTATTCCTCCACGCGGATGACGGGGCCGCCGCGCCAGGCGGAGGCGACCAGCTTCTGGAAGCGGCTTTCGCTCTTCAGGTCGGCGGCGGCCAGCCACGGCTGGTCTTGCTTCAGCTCGCTGCGCAGGGCCTTGTCGGCGGCCCCCGCCGCCAGCCGGGCGCGCGTGCGCAGGTCCGCTGTGGATGGCGCCGTGGCGGGCGCGGCGGGGAAATCCTCGGCGGGAGCGGTGATGGCTTCGGCAGCCACGGCCGGTGGCGCAAGGATGACAGGCGGCACACTGGCCCGCGCGCGCGGCAATGGAAGCGGCATGGGCAACGGCAAGGCCATCGGCGGCGTCTGCGGCATCGGACGGGACGGCAGCAGGGTCATGAACGCCACTTCCGTGTATTGCTTGAGTTGCCGCGCCGGCAAGAGCAGGAAATACAGGCCCAGCGCGTGCATGGCCAGGATCAGCGCGACGGCCGCGCTTCTCAAGCTCAAGCCGCGCCATCTGCGCATGCGCCTGGAAGCGGACTGTAGATGGCGGTGCAATGGCATGCGGTTTCTTGTGGGCGCCGGGCGCGATCACCCATTCTAGCGAAATGGTGCGACAAGCATTGATAAATCCACAAGGTATCGTCTGGCGCGCCTTTTGACGCCAGATTCCAGTGCCTTGGCTTGACGTGTGTGGTACGAATGGCGAATTTTTTTCAACATTCTCACACTTTCCCACGTCCCGCGCCGCGCTGGAATATAATGATAATCATTCTCATTGATATCCAGATAACGCCATGCGCCCCTTCCACCTCGTCCCTACCCCGTTCGCCCTGGCCGCCTTCCTGCTGGCCAGCAGCGCCGCCCACGCCCAAACCACTGCCGCCACGCCGGCCGGCGACGCGCAAAGCATGCCGACAGTGGTCGTGAATGCCTCGGCTGATGCATCGGCGGAAGGTTTGTCGAAGGCGTATGCGGGCGGCCAGGTGGCGCGCGGCGGGCGCATGGGCATTCTCGGCGCCGTGGACATGATGGATGCGCCCTTCGGCAGCACCAGTTACACGCAGCAATTCATTGCCGACCAACAAGCGCGCAGCGTGGGCGACTTGCTGCAGAGCGATCCGGCCGTGCGCATGTCGCGCGGTTACGGCAATTTCCAGGAAGTGTATGTGATCCGCGGCTTCGCCCTCGATTCGGACGATGTGGCCTACAACGGCCTGTACGGCGTGCTGCCCCGTCAATATGTATCGCCGGAACTGCTGGAAAGAGTGGAAGTGTTCCGTGGCGCCAGCGCCTTCCTGAATGGCGCGGCGCCTGGCGGCAGCGGCATCGGCGGCGCCATCAACCTGATGCCCAAGCGCGCCGGCAACACGCCGCTGACGGAATTGACGCTGGGCGTGGAATCGGGCGGCCACGCCTATGCGGCCATCGACGTGGCGCGCCGCTTTGGCGAGCAGCAGGAATTCGGCGTGCGCGTGAACGCCGCCAAGCGCCAGGGCGAGACCAGCATCAAGCGCGAAGACCACGACGTGGGCATGTTCTCGGTCGGCCTCGATTATCGCGGCCGCAGCTATCGTTTGTCGGCCGATGCCGGCTACCAGAATTTCAACCTGACATCGCCGCGCCCGTCCGTCGCCATTGGCGCCGTGGCCGTGCTGCCATCCGCACCAGATGCCTCGAAGAACTTTGCCCAGCCGTGGAGCTATTCGAAGGAACACGATGTGTTCGGCACGGCGCGCGCCGAGGTGGACCTTGCCAGGGATGTCGTGGCCTGGGCCGCATTTGGCAGCCGTTCGACCAAGGAAGCCAACAGCCTGGCCGAGCCGTCGTTGACCTCGATCAATGGCGACGCCACGGTGTCGCGCTTCGACAATGCCCGCAAGCAGGAAATCCGCACGGGCGAACTGGGCATTCGCGCCAAACGCGTGACGGGTGCCGTCAAGCACACGCTGGTGGCCAGCTGGTCCGGGCACTGGAATGAGGCGAAGAATGCGTATGCCATCGGCGACAAATTTGCCACCAACATTGACGCGCCGGTCAGCGTGACCCCGCCGCCAACGCCGTACACGGGCGGCATCATGAGCGACCCGCGCATCACCCAGAAAACCATCCTCAGCAGCTATGCCTTGGCCGACACCATGGCATTCCTGGACGACAAGCTGCTGCTGACCGTGGGCTTGCGCCGCCAGCAGATCAAGGATGCCAGCTACGACTACAACACCTCGGCGCCGCAAGGCAAGGCCTATGACGAGCGCGCCACGACGCCCGTGGCAGGCATCGTCTTCAAGGCAAACCGGAACGTGTCGCTGTACGCCAACTACATCGAGGCGCTGGTCAAGGGCCCGGCGGCCACGGGAACGTACGTGGAAAACGGCCAGCAGGTCAATGTCGACAACATGGGCGACGTGTTTGCGCCGTACAAATCGAAGCAAAAGGAAATCGGCGTCAAGTATGACGGCGGCAAGCTGGGCATGAGCGCCGCCCTGTTCAGCACCGCCAAGCCCCTGCTGGCCGTGGTCGGCAAGCGGGCCGAACTCGATGGCGAGCAGCGCAACCGTGGCCTGGAATTGTCGATTTTCGGCACGCCGATGCAGGGCGTGCGCCTGCTGGGCGGTTTGACCTGGCTCGATGCAAAGCTCAGCAATACCGACGTGGCCGCGAATAATGGCAAGAAACCCATCGGCGCACCGGAAACGCAGATGAGCGTGGGCGGCGCATGGGACCTGCCCGGCGCACCAGGCATGACCCTGAACGCCCGCAGCATCTACACCTCGGCGCAGTATGCGGACCAGGCCAACAGCAAGCAGCTGCCATCGTGGACCCGTCTCGACATCGGCGCGCGCTACCTGACCCAGGTGGCGGGCCATGACGTGACCTTGCGCGCCCGCGTGGACAACGTAACGGACCGCAATTACTGGTCCTCGGCCGTATCGTCCTTCAATATCGGCTCGCTGGTGCTGGCCGCGCCGCGCACCATGGTCGTCTCGGCCAGCGTGGCGTTTTAACTGGCCGAACACCTGTCGCACCACGAAAAGCTGCCCTTCCCGGGGCGGCTTCGCGTGCGCGCCTGTGCCTGGGCGCGCGATTCGGCGACAATGCCCGCATGAAACGACTCCCTGCCCTGTTGCTCTTGCTGTGCCTATCCCTGCCCGCTGCTGCCCAAAAGCAAGCTGCATGCCCATATGCCGCCTGGAAAAGCGGTTTCAAGGGCGATGCGCGGGCGCAAGCCACGTGTTTGTTGCGCCCCGTCAAGCTATATGCGCGGCTGGGCGCCAGCGCGCCGCTGCCGGAGTTTCTCGATAGCCATGTCGGCAAGAAAATCACGCTGGAAGCGGCCCGGTTGCGCACTTACCTGGCCGCGCACGGTATCGATGAAAAGGACGTGGGTGGCGCCGTCGACGCACCGCTGTCGCGCGCCGTGGGCCGGCTGGTGGCGCCCATGGCGCGCTACTTTGTCATCCACGACACCAGTTACCCGAATTTCCTGGCGGAATCCATTCCTGCCCACATCAACGATGCCGACTGGGACTTCAACGACTTCAGCTTGCGCAATCCGGCGCTGGGCGGCGGTCCGAAAGGCCATGTGTATGTGAACCGCCTGGGGGGCTCGCTGGCGGTGCGCGACTTTGGCAGGCCCGGCTACGCCAGCAAACTGGAAAAGGACAAGCCTTCACTGACGGGCCTGTTCCTGCACGTGGAGCTGGTGCAGCCGCGCAATTCCGTACCTGGCGGCGGCAAGGGCAACGACGGCCTGGCGCCCGATCCGGGCTTTACGCCCGCGCAATACGACCGGCTGGCCCTGCTGTACATCGCCGCCAGCGTGCGCAAGGGCAAGTGGCTGATCCCTGCCTTCCACGCCGTGCTCGATACGGGTTTTGCGAACGGTCATGATGATCCACAGAACTTTTCCCTGGCCGAGTGGTCAGCCTCGCTTTCCCGCCTGCATTCGGCCCTGGGGCAGGCCGATACTCGACAATAAGGCGTTTCCCTGCCGGCGGATTCGGCGCATACTATTAAGAGAATAGCCCTGTCAGGGAGTTCAGGTGAATATTGCCACGGATGATCAGGCAGGCGCGCGCCATCCACTGCAGCGTGCGCGGCGCGGATCAGTGGCTCACGCCCATACTCACCAATACCTTGCCCGCCTTTTTCGATAACCTGGCCGAAGCCCTGACCCCGGGCCACCCACGCGAAAACGCCGCCAGCAACAGCAACGTGCCTGCCGTGCATGGCAATGAACGGGCACGCATGACCAATTACGGACCGGAACAGGTGATCCAGGAATACCAGATCTTGCGCGACTGCTTTGCCGCCGTCGCGCAGGAGTCCGGCATCACCCTGCGCGGCAAGGATAGGCAGGTGCTCAACGCATCGATCGATATGGGCATCCCCGAATCGATACGCGAATTTACCAGCATGCACCAAGGCTTCCGGCGCCGCATCGCGGCCGGCCTGTCGCACGACATGCGCAATCCCCTGGCCGTCATCAGCACCAGTGCACAGTTGCTGCTCAGGCCAGCGGACCCGGAACGGGTGGTATTGCTGGCGCACAAGATTGCCGAGCACAGCAAGCGGCTCGACAGCATGATCGAAGAATTGCGCGATAGTCTCAGCTACCACCGGGGCCAGCCAGGTCAACCTGCAACGGCCCGACAAATGCCAGCTCAGCGGGCAATCCATCACCGGTTGGTGGTGCGAGAACTCGCTGCGCCGCGCGCTGGAAAACCTGCTGAGCAATGCCCTCAAGTACGGCAACGACGCCCCCGTCAGTGTGCACGTGGAAGCGGTCCTTGAACGCCTGATCGTCACCGTCCACAATGGCGGCAGCGCCATCGCGCCGGAACAGGCCGAATGCATCTTCGACTACCTGCGCCGCGAGAACGACAACCCCGCGCCAGGTTGGGGCATCGGCCTGCCTTTCGTGCAAAACGTGGCCGAAAGCCACGGCGGCAGCATCGCCGTCGACAACGCTCCAGAGACGGGCACCAGCTTCATCTTCGACGTGCCCGTCGATTGCCGTCCCTTCGTCCAGCCCGCCGACGTCCCCAAGAGTGACAACTAGCGCACCAAATCGGTGCGAAGAACGGTGCGACGCCACAAAAGTGGTCATATTTACACCTGTTCGCGGCCCCGCTGTTGGCACGCTTCCTGCTGAGCTCTACATAGACACGGCTCAAGGGAAATCACAACATGGCAAATTTTTTCAATGAAATGACTGCGGATGACGTGGGGTCGGACAGCAAGGTACGTGAACACTATCGTGAATTTGACAACTGGCTGGCGCAGCAATCCCCCGAGACCATCGCCCGCAAGCTGGCCGAAGCCGACCTGACGTTTCGCCGCGTCGGCATCACCTTCGCCGTGTATGGCGACGATGCCGGCACGGAACGGTTGATACCGTTCGACACCATCCCGCGCATCATTCCCGCCGCCGAATGGGCGCAGATGCAGACGGGCCTGGTGCAGCGCGTGCAAGCCTTGAACATGTTCATCCATGACATCTATCATGGGAAAAACATCATCAAGGCGGGCATCATTCCTGCCGAGCAAATCTACAAGAATGCCCAATATCGCCCGGAAATGCAGGGTATTGCCGTCGCCTCCGACATTTACGCGCACATCGCCGGCGTCGATATCGTGCGCGCGGGCCAGGGTGAATTCTATGTGCTGGAAGACAATTTAAGGGTGCCCTCAGGCGTGTCCTACATGCTGGAAGACCGCAAGATGATGATGCGGCTGTTCCCGGAACTGTTCGCCCGCAACCGCATCGCCCCCGTCGACCATTACCCGGACATGCTGCTCGACAACCTGCGCTCCGTCGCTCCCATGGGCGTGGATGACCCCACGGTCGTCGTCATGACGCCGGGCATGTACAACTCCGCCTACTTCGAGCACGCCTTTTTAGCCCAGCAAATGGGCGTGGAACTGGTCGAAGGCAAGGATTTGTTTGTCAACGACAATGCCGTCTACATGCGCACCACGCGGGGACCCAAGCGCGTGGACGTCATCTACCGCAGGGTCGACGATGATTTCCTCGACCCGCTGGCCTTCCGTTCCGATTCCTCGCTGGGCGTGCCGGGCTTGCTGTCCGTGTACCGGGCGGGCCGGGTGACTTTGGCGAACGCCATCGGCACGGGCGTGGCCGACGACAAGTCCATCTACCCCTTCGTGCCCGACATGATCAAGTTTTACCTGTCGCAGGAACCGATACTCAACAACGTACCTACCTACCAGTGCCGCAAGAGCGCCGACCTGTCCTATGTGCTGGCCAATTTGGCCAAGCTGGTGGTCAAGGAAGTGCATGGCGCGGGCGGCTATGGCATGCTGGTGGGGCCGGCGTCCAGCCTGGCGCAGATCGAGGATTTCCGCCAGCGCCTGCTGGCCAATCCGGGCGGCTACATTGCCCAGCCGACACTCGCCCTGTCCGCCTGCCCCACCTATGTGGATGCCGGCATTGCGCCGCGCCACATCGATTTGCGTCCATTCGTGCTGTCCGGCAAGACGATTTCCATGGTGCCAGGCGGCCTGACCCGCGTGGCGCTGGGCGAAGGTTCGCTGGTGGTCAATTCCTCGCAAGGAGGGGGCACCAAGGATACCTGGGTATTGGAAGCCACAGCCGCTTTTGCGGGAGAGAAAACATGCTGAGCCGCACTGCCGATCATTTGTTCTGGATGGCCCGCTACACGGAGCGGGCGGAAAACACGGCGCGCATGCTCGACGTCAACATGCAAACGGCTATGCTGCCGCAGTCCGAGCAGGATGCGGAACAGGGTTGGCGCGCCACCCTGGGCATTTCCGAGCTGCAAAGCGCGTATGACCAACAATATGGCCGCTTCCACACGCGCGACGTGCTCGACTTCATGGTGCGCGACCCGAACAACCCGTCTTCCATCCTCGCCTGCCTGACGGGCGCGCGCGAAAACGCCCGCGCCGTTCGGGGGACGTTGACGACCGAAGTGTGGGAAATCCAGAACGCCACCTGGCTCGACATGCAGAAGCGTTTGAAAAGCAATCTGCTGGAAACGGACCCCAGCCAGTTCTTCGAATGGGTCAAGTACCGCTCGCATCTGTCGCGCGGCGTCACTTTGGGCACCATGCTCAAGGATGAAGCCATCCATTTCATCCGCCTCGGTACCTTTTTGGAGCGGGCCGACAACACGGCGCGCATCCTCGACGTGAAGTTCCACGGCGCGCGCGACACCTCGAAAGATAGTACACAGCGCGACTTTTACTACTGGGCGGCCCTGCTGCGCTCCGTTTCCGGCTTTGAAATCTACCGCAAGGTCTACCGCGACGTCATCACGCCGGCGCGGGTGGCGCAATTGCTGATGCTGCGCGGCGACATGCCCAGGTCATTACTTGCCTGCATGGATGACGTGGTGGAAAACCTCAAGCATATCCGCAACGATGTTTCCGCCGATACAGAAAGGTTTGCGGGCAAGCTGCACGCCCAGCTGAAATTCGGCCATATCGACGACATCATGAAGGCGGGCTTGCACCTGACCCTGACGGAGTTTCTGGAAAACATCTATGACCTGGGCAACCGGGTCAGCCGCGATTTCCTCGTCCCCTTGGCGGCCTGATGCAGCTTACCATCCGCCACGAAACCCATTACGCCTACAGTGCGCCGCTGGCCTACACCATCCAGCAGTTGCACCTGACGCCGCGTATCGAGCCGCAGCAGCGGGCCCTGTCCTGGCAAATCACCACGCCGGGCCGGTGCCACGCCTACACGGATGCCTACGGCAATCTATCGCACATGCTGACCATCAGCGGCAGCCATCAGTCGCTGAGTCTGGTGGCGCAGGGCGTGGTGGAAACCATTTACCCGCACAAGGGACGCCTGAACCTGATCGATACCTTGTCGCCGCTGTTGTTTACCATGCCGACAGCCCTGACGCAGGCCAACCCCGCCATCCTGGAATTGGCGGCCGCCAGCCTGCCAGACCGGCGCGTGACGGCGGGAACGGGACATTTGCTGCGCCTGGCCGAGCACATCGTGGGCATGGTGGCGTATGAAAGCGGCGCCACCATGGTCACCACCACAGCCGGCGACGCCCTGGCGCTGGGGCGCGGCGTATGCCAGGACCACGCCCATCTGTTTTTGGCTTGCTGCCACGCCTGGGGCATCCCCGCCCGCTATGTGTCCGGCTATATCGATCCGGGCACGACGGGCCATGCGGCCAGCCATGCCTGGGTCGACGCCTGGACGGAAGACACGGATTTCGCGGGCTGGGTCAGCATCGATGTCACGCATGCGCGCCTGATGACGGATGCGTATTGCCGCCTGGCCATCGGGCGCGACTACGATTCGGCGGCGCCCGTGCGGGGCGTGCGGCAGGGTGGCGGCACGGAAACCCTGAGAGTCGATGTGCAGATCGTGCCCGTGTAACCGGGCAGGAATGAGGCTGGCCGGGCCTTGCCAGCAGGTGGCAGGGCCCGGCTGGTGTAGAATGCTTCCCCTTTTGACTTGATTTACGACGATGACTTATTGCATAGGCATGCGCCTCAACGAAGGCCTGGTCTTCCTGTCCGACTCCCGCACCAACGCCGGCGTGGACCAGGTGGGCACCTTCCGCAAGATGAGCGTGTTCGAGAACCCGGGCGACCGCATGCTGGTCCTGATGACGGCCGGCAATTTGTCGATCTCGCAAGCGATACGCCAGATCGTCTCCGAACACGTGGATGCGGACGGGCGCAGCATCTGGAACGTGGCCAGCATGTACGACGCGGCGCGCATCGTGGGCGACGCCGTGCGCACCGTGTACCTGCGCGTAGCGAAGGCGTTGGCAGACTGCGGCATCGATTTCAATGTCAGCATCATTTTGGGCGGCCAGATAGGCGCCGAGCGCTGCCGGTTGTTCCAGGTGTATTCGGCCGGCAATTTCATCGAATCGCACGATGAAAACACGTATTTCCAGATCGGCGAAGCGAAATATGGCAAGCCCATCATCGACCGTGTCATCAACCCGGGCACGCGCCTGGACGAGGCGGCCAAGTGCGCGCTCATTTCCATGGATTCGACCCTGCGCTCGAACATTTCCGTCGGCTTGCCCCTCGATCTGCTCGTCTACGAGACGGGCAGCCTGGCCGTCACGCGCTTCGTCACCATCGATGAAAAGAACCAGTATTTCCGTATGATCCGCGATACCTGGGGCGAGCAATTGAAACATGTGTTCGAAGGCATCGTCGATCCCGTGTGGAATGCGGCGCCGGAAACCACCACGAACGTATTGTCGTCGGCCAACATGCACAGCAAGCCCGTGCGCGTGGCCATCCCCGACCACGTGAGCCGTGGCGGCCTGACGGTAGCGCCCCTGCAATCGCTGGCGCAACAGTCCGGCGACGACAAGCAGCATTGATCTGCCGCGCGCCGCCTGCGCGCGCTGCTGGACAAGTCGCTTTGCGCGTGCTTTTATGGCAAGATGGGTTGACATTCAATCCAGATTGACTTGAAAGGCAGGTGGCGCATGGACTTGATCACTTCCGCCGTCGTGGCGGCCATCGGGCATGGCGCACCCGGCCATGCGTCCGAGGTCGTCGCCAGCCACTATCAACGGCTCAAGCTGGCCATCGCCAAGTTCGACAGTGCCGCCGCCATCCTGGCCGCCATCGCCGCGCTGGAAGCGGCGCCTGACCATCCGCAGCTGCAACTGGCGCTGTCGGCCGCCCTGGCCACGGCAAAGGTGCCGGACGACATGGAAACCCTGTTTGCCGCGCAAGGCTTGCTCAATGCGCTGCAGCGGCCCTTCCCCCAGCTCCCCGAGGTACTAGCCGCGCCCTCTCCGGCCGACAAGAGCGCCGTCGTCTCGAACTATGCGGTGGTAAAAGTGTATTTCGCCACGGATCGCCAGCGCGACGTGGGCAAGCCGCCGGCGCAGCGCTTCAGCGGCGAACGCAACATCATGGGCGGCAACGGTCCGCTCAGCTATGGCAGTTGCGACATCAGCATCCCCCGCGACCACCGCATGGGCCAGCTGGAATCGCCGTCGCTGTGGCGCCTGGAATTTCGCGACGACCCGGCCAAGCACGTGGTGCTGTTATCCGCCGAGGTGCAGGACCGCGACAACTTCTTTGCAGCATTAACAACGCAAATCCGCGCCTCGGCCGCCAAGAGCGCCTTTGTCTTCGTGCATGGCTATAACGTGAGTTTCGAGGATGCGGCGCGGCGCACGGGACAGATGGCCTACGACCTGGGCTTTGACGGCGCGCCCGTCTTCTACAGTTGGCCATCGCGGGGCGACCTGGCAGGCTACACCATCGATGAAAACAATATCGAGTGGAGCACGCCCCATATCACGGCCTTCCTGGCCGACTTTCTCGCCAGCACCGAGGCGGCGCAAGTGTATCTGGTGGGCCACAGCATGGGCAGCCGCGGACTGGCGCGCGCCGTGGCCGACGTGCTGGCCACGCAGCCGCAACTGGCGCAAAAGATCACGGAGCTCATCCTGGCCGCGCCCGACATCGACGCGGCCATCTTCAAGCACGATATCGCGCCGCAACTGGCTGGCGCGCGCAATCCCGTCACTTTGTATGCCTCGTCGCAAGACCTGGCCCTGGCCGCCTCGAAAGCCGTGCACGGCTACCCGCGCGCGGGCGACAGCGGCGCCGGCATGCTGATCGTGGCGGGCGTGGAAACCATCGACGCCACCGGGGTGGACACGAGCTTCATGAAACATAGTTATTTTGCGGAAAAGCGCTCGGCCCTGTCCGACATGTTTTATCTGATACGCAAGCAGGCGCGCGCCGACCAGCGCTTTCTCGACCCCGTCGATACGCTCGCCGGCCGCTATTGGACATTCAAACCATGACGCCGTTCCATCCGCTGCGGCACGCATGCTAAGATACGGCCCAGAGGGTGGCAACGGGCACGGCGATGACGCCGCCAGCCGATCCCCCGCAAGCAGGCCTATCATGTTGACATCATCTTCTACACCGCAAGCCGAATCGCTGATCCGCAACACCAACGCCCGCGTCACCAAGACGCGCGTGAAGGTGCTCGACTTTTTAATGCTGCAAAGCCGTTCGCTGACCCACCATGAAATCCAGCAATCGCTGTCGCAGGACAGCGACATCGATTCCGTCACCCTGTACCGGGTGCTGGAATGGCTGACGGAAAATGAACTGGTGCACCGCATCGCGGGCGTGGACCAGGTATGGCGCTTCAGCGCCGGCGCCGGCCACCAGGCGCACGAACACGCGCATTTCCAGTGCACCAAGTGCGCCAACGTCACCTGCTTCAATGAAGTCAAGCTGCCCCCGCCTGTGCTCTTGCCGGAAGGTTTCAGCGGCGGCGAAGTCGATTATTTGATCAAGGGCCTGTGCCCGCGCTGCAAATAACCCGCTGAGGCGTAGACTAGCCGCCCGGCCCCCTTAGTGCACCCTTGCCGTGCGCAAGCCATGCAGGGTCCAGCCGTACAGGGCCGCCATCAGCAGCAGCATGGCCCCACCCAGCGCCACCACCCAGCTTTCCGGCAGCGACCACGCTGGGTCCAGCTTGCCGGCAGCCATATAGCCAGCCATGGCCACGCAGATGGCGACGATGGGCCAGCCCAGGCGGCGCCGGAAGGCGCGCACGATATCCATCTTGCCGGTGCGCATGACCTTTGCCGTGACCCAGCCATCGAAGGTATCCGTCACGCCCATGCCCACGGCAAACACTAGGCCCGTGAGCAAGGCCGGCTGCATGCCGCCCAGCGCGACGGCCGCATAACCCCAGGCGGCCGCCTGCAGGGCCGTGTCGAAGACCAGCGCGAACAGAATGCCGACGAGGATGGCGCCCAGCGGCCCGGACACGCCCCGCAGCCAGCCTGGCAGCAGCCGCCCGCGCACCTCGGCCAGTTGCGCGCCAGCCAGCACGCTGCGCGCATTCAGGCCGGCGATGAGCAGCAGCAAGGCGATGGGCAGCCACTCCAGCCAGTCAAACACGTTTTCCGAGGGAGACAATTGCCGCGCTGCCAGCGCCGCCACGGCCACGATGGCCAGCACGCAGAGGCCATGCCCCAGCGCAAACAGCGCGCCCATCCACGGCGTCCAGCGCGGCGATGCCAGCTGGCTGCGCAGGGTCAGGCCATCGACGGCGGCCAGGTGGTCCGGTTCCAGCCCATGCCGCATGCCGAGCAGAAAAATCAGCGCCAGGGCGGGCAAGCCCGCGTCCGCGCTCATGCGGCCACCTCGGCCGGACTGTCCACCTTGGTCACGCAACGGTCCAGCCCCCGCGTTAGCATATCCTGCGGCAAGTCGCGGCCGATGAAGATGATCTTGCTGGCGCGCGTCTCGCCGTCGCGCCACGGCGCGCCGAGTTCCGAGCCCATCAACATGTGCACGCCCTGGAAGACGGCGCGGCATGGCAAGTCGGCGACGTGCAGGATGCCCTTGTAGCGCATCAGCTGGGTGCCGAACAGCTGCACCACGGCATCGAGAAAGTTTTCCACCTGCAGCAAATCGAGGGGCTGGGACTGGTGGTACACGAACGATTGCACGCCGTCGCCATGGCGGTGGCCCAGTTCTCCCAGGAAATCCGGCTCCAGCTCGATGATGGCGTTCACATTGAAACCGCGGATGTTCAGGATATCGCGCAGAGGCACGTTGCCAAAGCGCACTTTCTGCAGGCTGGCGCGGCCATTGATGGCGACCAGCCGCTGGCGCAGCGCGGCCAGCTCGTCCTTGCTGACCAGGTCCGTCTTCGACAGCAGGATGCGGTCGGCAAAGCCCACCTGCTCCTGCGCTTCCCGGTGCTCGGTCAGTTGCTGCTGCGCATGGCGCGCATCGACCATCGTCAGGATGGCGTCCAGCAGGTAAAACTCGCTGATTGAGGGCTCCGCAAAGAAGGTTTGCGCCACGGGGCCAGGCGCGGCCAGGCCCGTCGTTTCGATGATCACGTGGTCGAAGGCGATGCTCCCGGCTGCGCGCTTGGCCTGCAATTCACCGAGGATGCGGATCAAGTCGCCGCGCACGCTGCAGCAGATGCAGCCATTGTTCATTTCCACGATCTGCTCGTCGCTGTCCTGCACCAGCAAGCCATGGTCGATGCTTTCAGCGGCGAATTCATTTTCAATCACGGCGATGCGCACGCCGTGATCGCCCTGCAATATGCGTTTGAGCAAGGTGGTCTTCCCGCTGCCGAGAAAACCCGTGATGATGGTGACGGGGATGAGTTCTGTCATAGTGTGTTCCTGTTCAAGGTTAATCTTCGAGTTCTTCCATGCGCTGCCACTGGGGAAACGGGTCGGGCAGCGTGCGCCAGGCAGCCATGCCCTGGCGCGTTTCCGTATAGTTGAGTTGACATTTTTTCAAATCCGCCTCGATGGCGGCCTGGTCCATGTCCTGGCCGATGAAGACGAGCTCCTGGTAGCGGTCGCCGTACGTTTCACTCCAGCCCGCTTTCATTTCCGCCAGGGAAGCCGCATCCGTAGGCCAGCGCTCCCTGGGCACGGACGCCCACCACAGGCCCACGGGCTCGATATTCATCAGCTTGCCCGCGCCGGACAGGCTGGCCACCCATTCTGGTCGGCTGGCCAGCCAGAAATAGCCCTTGCTGCGCACCACGTCCGCTATCGGCTGTGCAATATAGGCGTGCAAGCGCTGCGCATGGAATGGTTCTTTGGACCGGTAGACGAAGCTGGCGATGCCATACGTTTGCGTTTCCGGCGTGTGCACGCCGGCCAGCTCCTGTGCCCAGCCCGGCATGCTGGCCGCCTGTTCCAGGTCGAACAAGTTCGTGCCGAGAATGGCATCGAGCGGCACGACGGACTGGTTGGTTTCGATGATGCGCGCGCCGGGATTGAGGGCTTTTAAAACGGCCAGCACGCGCAGGCGCTCGGCCGCATCGACCATATCAACCTTGTTGAGGACGATAACATTGGCAAACTCGATCTGCTCCGTGAGCAAGTTGGCCAGTTGCCGGTCATCGCCCTCGCCTGCAATCTCGCCGCGCTGCTCCAGGCTGTCTTCGCTGTGAAAGTCCGTCAGCAGGTTGGCGCAGTCGACCACGGTGACCATGCAGTCGATGCGCGCCACATCGTTCAGGCTGGCGCCGTGCTCATCCTCGAAGTCGAAGGTGGCGGCCACGGGCATCGGCTCGCCCACGCCCGTCGATTCGATCAGCAAATAATCGAAGCGGTCTTCCGCGGCCAGGCGCCGCACTTCCAGCAGCAAATCGTCGCGCAAGGTGCAGCAGATGCAGCCGTTGGACATTTCCACCAGTTTTTCTTCCGTGCGCGACAGGGCCGCGCCAGCCGCCTCGGCGCTATCCTTGACCAGCGAGGCATCGATATTGACTTCGCTCATATCGTTGACGATGACGGCCACGCGCTTGCCTTCGCGGTTGCGCAGTATGTGGTTGAGCAAGGTGGTCTTGCCGGCGCCGAGAAAGCCGGACAAGACGGTGACGGGGAGTTTGCTCTGTGGCATGGTTAATCCTTGGGCTTGGTGAGTTCGGAATGGTCGATGTATAGGCAAGTCGATTGCATTTGCGAATTATAATGCAAGTCGATTTCATTTGTGCGGCATTCATTTGGCACCATCTTCAACGTACTACAGTGGCACTTCGGCGGCCATGCTATCGGAGCAAGCGCCTGGCCGCGGAAAAGCCCAACTCTCACAGCACCAAGGAATCGATGATCTTACGCAGCTATACCATGCTTCTTGCAGCACACATTTTGATGACCGGCAGCGCCATTGCCGCAGACATAAAACCCCCGATCAAGCACTCTATTTACTTTAATCACCGCGCGCCGGAGGGGGAAAACATCCGCTCGGATAAGGCGTTAAACGATCCCCGCTTCAGCGGCGCGCAAATCGTCTACACCTGGCGCAGCCTGGAGCCGGAACAGGACCGCCATGATTTTTCGGCGATTCGGCACGACTTGCGCTATCTGAATACAATCGGAAAAAAACTGTGAATACAACTGCAGGAAAAATCCTTCACGCCACGCCATAATGTGCCGGACTACTTGCGCACTGATCCCCTGTATCAGGGCGGCATCCTCAAGCAAAGCATGCTGTCCGCGCCAGAACGCGACCCGCGCAAGCCGGTGACGGATGATGAATACGGCTGGTCGGCAAAAATGTGGGAAGCGCCGGTGCGCGAACGTTATCAACGCTTGATCCGGGCGCCAGGCAAGGAATTTGAAGGGAAGATCGAGGGCATCAATTTCAGCGAAAGCTCGATCGAGATCGGCGTCGAAGATAGCAAGGGAAATACGATTTTCCCCGACGATTTCAAGCCGCAGCACTATGTGGATACCATCAAGTGGCAACCTGCGCCAGATCAATCCGCGTACCGGGAAGAAAAATTCGGTGAAAGATTTGCTCGATTTTTCCCGCAATTACCTGGGCCTGGACTATATTTTCTGGGTAGAAGACGAGCCATACTTTAGCAATGCAGTGCTGAAACAGCTGCCGGCGCATTGATACGCTGTCATGGTGGCGTCATATCCCCGCGTTACAGTCGCGTCCTTTGAATCTTTCCGAGGGCGGTAATGAAAACAAATTGGGTCATGCTGGCGGCGCTGGCAAGTGTGGGCTTGGTCGGCTGCAACGGCGGCGCGACGACGGCGCAGGTCATTCCAGAAGGCACGACGGTCAGCGTGGCGCTGCTGGAAACCACCGATATCCACTCGAATGTCCTGAGCTACAACTATTACGCGCTGGCCGAAGACACCAGCCTGGGCCTGGAGCGCACCTCCACACTGATCCAGGCTGCGCGCGCGGAAAATCCGAACAATGTGCTGCTCGACGATGGCGACGTCATCCAGGGCACTTTACTCGCCGACCTGCAGGCCGTGGCTGCGCCCGTGCCCTGCTCCGGCACCTTGGCCGTGCACAAGGCCATGAACGCGCTGAAATACGATGCGGGCGGCATGGGCAACCACGAATTCAACTATGGATTGGCTTACCTGAGCCAGATCACCAACACGGATTTCGGCATACCTGGCGTCGCCAAGCCGACGGGTAGCTGCGGCGCGCCCGCCTTCCCTTCCGTGCTGAGCAACGTCGTCGGCGTGGCCAGCGGCAAGCCCATCTTCCAGCCCTACACCCTGCTGCCCCGCGATTTCACGGCCGTGAAGCCAGACGGCAGCAAGCTGAACGTGAAGATCAATGTGGGCGTACTGAGCTTTGTGCCGCCACAAATCCTCGAATGGGATCAGAAAGTGCTCGCCGGCAAGGTCAGCGTGACGGGCGTGCAGGAAGCGGCCAAGCAATATGTGCCGGAATTGCGCAACAAGGGCGCCGACCTCGTCGTGGCCCTGTCGCATGGCGGCCTGGACACCAGCGCCTATAGCCCGAAGATGGAAAACGGCAGTTATCACCTGACCAGCACGGGCATCGATGCGCTGATGATCGGCCACTCGCACTTGATTTTCCCGAAAGGCAAGGAAGACGGCGCGGCCGCGGTGGACGCCTCGTTTGCCGCCTTCCCGGCCGGCGCGAAGATCGACGCCGAAAATGGCTTCGTCAACGGCGTGCCGACCGTCATGGCGCAAAGCTGGGGCCGCCGCCTGGGCATCATCAAGCTGACGATGGTGTATCAGGGCGGACGATGGGTGGTGCAGCCGGCCAAGACGACGGTGGAATCGCGCGGCTTCAAGTACACCGATGGCAAGACCCTGGTGAAAGCCGACCCGGCCATCGCGCCGCTGGTGGCCACCGAGCACGCGGCCACCATCGCCTACGCCAAGCAGCCACTGGGCATCAGCACGGATTTCGAAATGTCGGCCTACTTTGCGCTGGTGGGCGACGTCAGCGCTATCGAGCTGGTGAACCAGGCGCAGCTCGATTATGTGAAGAACTTCATCGCCACCAGCACGGATGCCACCCTGTCCAGCTACAAGAACATCCCCGTCATCTCGTGCAGCGCACCGTTCAAGGCGGGCCGCAACGGACCATCGGACTTCACGGACGTGGCCGCGGGCGCGACGCCGGCCGCGCCAATCGGCTTGCAGGTACGCAATCCGGGCGACTTGTATTTGTATAGCAATAACAACCTGCAAGCCGTCAAAATCAAGGGAGCGGACTTGAAGGCCTGGCTGGAAACGTCGGCCAAGCAATTTGGCCAGATCGACCCAGTCAGTACGGCTGAGCAAGACCTGGTGCCGTCGTATGGCACGATTTACAACTACGACGTGTTCTATGCGGAAAACAATACGCTCACGTACCAGATCGACGTGACGAAAAAGCCGGGCAGCCGCATCGTCAACCTCACGTACCAGGGTGCACCCGTGGCCGATGGCGATGATTTCATCGTTGCCACCAACGACTACCGCGCCGGTGGCGGCGGCGCCGTGCCTGGCATCGATGGCAGCAAGACCATCATCAAGTCGCCCGATGCGAACCAGGCCGTGGTCAGCAACTACCTGGCGTCGCTCAGCACCAAGGGCGGCAAGGTGACCCTGGCCAACAATGGCAGCGCGCGCAGCTGGAGCTTCGTCAAGACGGCCACGGCCGGTCCCGTGATCCTGCGCTCGGCGCCGGGCCATCTGGCGCTGGCGCAAAGCAGCGGCATCGCCAATGTGGCGGCTGAAGGCGGACTCGACGCCAGCGGTTTCGCCAAATACCGCATCGACCTGAGCAAATAAGGTGCATGGGCCGGGACTGCGGTGGTTCCGGCCTGTTTTGATGAAAGGTGATCCCGATGAAACACGCACTCTCCCTGCCCACCGTGGTGCTGGCCGCCGTCCTGGCCGCCTGCCAGGCGTCGCCACCGCCCACGGCGGCCGAAATCGAAGCCGTCGCCATGCAGGCGCGCCAGGCGGGCGACCACTTGGCCGAGCGCCGTGTGCGCAGCTGGGCCAGCAAGGACATGCCGGTAGCCGAGCGCGAACTGGCGCTGATTTACCAGCCCCGTCCGGAACGCCGCGCCGATGCGCTGAGTCTATTCGAACAAGCGGCCCGCGCCGGCGACACGGAGGCGGCATTCGAGCTGGGGCAAATGCTGCGCGCGGCCACGCCCGGGCAAGCCTGGCTGTGGTACCGCCAGGCGGCGCAGCAAGGCCATGCGAAGGCGGCCTTGATGCTGGGCTTGCTGGCGGCCAACGGCGAAGGCGTGCCGCAAGATCCCGCGATAGCCGCGCGCTGGCTGGAAAAATCGAGCGAACTGGGCAATCCACACGCCATGTTCCTTCTATACAACGCCTACCGCGAAGGCCGCGGCGTGCCGCGCGACCTGGTCAAGGCCCATGCATTGCTGGAAGAAGCGGCCCACCACGAATACCCGCCCGCCATCCAGGAGCTGGCCATGACGGTGCAAGCCGATGACGCCCTGCGCGCGGGGCACCTGATGAAGGAAGCGACGGAACACCGGCATAATAACTGGAACAAGTTTTAAGCCAGATCAAGGCTACGCCATATTGCTGAATGGAATGCATGCTGGAGGCAAACGCTTGCCTGGCACGGACATCGATGGCTGCGGGTGAACTGGGCCACATATCGCTAGCAGGCCGGAACATACCGCTATGCCTTGTGCCAGGTCAATCGTGTTGGACGGGACTTTGCCGAGGGGCTATGATGGACTGGCTGCTTCCGCGGAAGCGGCAGGGCTGTTGCCGGCCCCGAAATGGCACACTGTATTTGCTTTTTAGAAATTTGTTACTCTGGACCAGCCTCGGTGAGCATGTCGTAAGCTCAGCCCAGCCAGTGTTTGGGTAGGCCCTGGCTCGTCCGTCGACCTCCCTATAAAGAAAGAGTCCAATGAAAAAGCTGACCACCGCCTTTGGCGCGCCTGTTGTCGACAATCAGAACATTCAGACGGCCGGCCCCCGCGGCCCTGCCCTCTTGCAAGATGTGTGGTTCCTGGAAAAGCTGGCCCACTTCGACCGCGAAGTCATCCCCGAGCGCCGCATGCATGCCAAGGGTTCCGGCGCGCACGGCACATTTACCGTCACGCATGACATCACGCGCTACACCAGGGCCAAGATTTTTGGCGCCGTGGGCAAGCAAACGCCCATGTTCGCGCGCTTTTCCACGGTGGCTGGCGAACGGGGTGCGGCGGACGCGGAACGCGACATCCGCGGCTTTGCCCTGAAGTTCTACACGGAAGAAGGCAACTGGGATTTGGTCGGCAACAATACGCCCGTATTTTTCATGCGCGACCCGCTGAAATTCCCCGATTTGAACCACGCGATCAAGCGCGACCCGCGCACGGGCGTGCGCAGCGCCAACAGCAACTGGGATTTCTGGACCTCGCTGCCCGAAGCGCTGCACCAGGTGACGGTTGTGATGAGCGACCGGGGCTTGCCGCGCAGTTTCCGCCACATGCACGGCTTCGGCAGCCATACCTTCAGCTTCCTGAATGCGCAAAACGAGCGTTTCTGGGTCAAGTTCACCTTTAAAACCCAGCAAGGGATACAAAACCTGACGGATGCCGAAGCCGAGGCGCTGGTGGGCAAGGACCGCGAGAGCTCGCACCGCGACCTGTACGAAAGCATCGAAAACAAGGATTTCCCCCGCTGGACCCTGTACGTGCAGATCATGCCGGAAAAAGAGGCAGGCACGTATCATCTCAACCCCTTCGACCTGTCGAAAGTGTGGCCGCACGGCGACTACCCGCTGATCGAGGCGGGCGTGCTGGAACTGAACCGCAATGCCGACAACCATTTCGCGGAAGTGGAACAGGCAGCCTTCAATCCGGCCAACGTGGTACCCGGCATCAGTTTTTCACCAGACAAGATGTTGCAAGGCCGCTTGTTTTCGTATGGCGACGCGCAGCGCTACCGCCTCGGCGTCAACCACAGCCTTATACCCGTCAACGCGCCGAAATGTCCGTTCCACAGCTACCACCGCGACGGCCAGATGCGCGTCGACGGCAACCAGGGCAGAACCCTGGCCTATGAGCCGAACAGCGAACAGGAATGGGCCGAACAGCCGGATTTCCGCGAACCTCCGCTGAGTATAGAAGGCGCGGCCGACCACTGGAACCACCGCGTCGACGAAGATTACTATTCGCAGCCGCGGGCCCTGTTCCGCCTGATGACCCCAGCACAGCAGCAAGTCTTGTTCGACAACACGGCGCGCGCCATCTCGGGCGCCTCGCAGCAAGTCAAGCAACGCCACATCGGCAACTGCACCCTGTGCGACCCAGCCTACGGCGCAGGCGTGGCCGAAGCGATCGGCCGCCTGAGCAAATAAAGCAGGCCGAAAGGCCTGGCAACAGGCCTTTTGGCGCAGCACTCAGCGGCAGCCGGACTGGCCGCCCGGCCCGCGTGCCTAGCAGCGCTGGATATCGATCTGGCCCGTGATGCTCGTTTCCACCGGATAGCCGTCGACCTGCGACGGCACGCGCCGCTTGACGGACGCATCGCGCAGATACACGACGAGGGCTTCGCCGCCGATGGCGGTCTGCCCCAGGCTGACGCCTTCGACCCCATCGATCGCCATCAGGGCCCGCTCGTTGCGCCGCTTTGCCGCTTCCAGCCGGCCAGGCGGCGGTGCGACATGCGCGAGGCCCGCCACGGCGTAGCCACCGGCCTCATCCGGCAAATACGGCATGGCCGCATCCTCGAAGACGGCGTATGGCGCTGGTACGAATTTACTGTTTGACATGACACATCCTCCTGATGCTGCCCATGGCACCCGTGGGCCAAGGAGGCACGGCAGCGCCTCTTGCCCGCCAGGCCATGCATGGCAGCCACACCTGACCATATCATCATCGTGCAAAAGGCGGCGCAGTGCAAGGAAGCATCACGCCGCCGCGCCGGTTTCTGTGACAATGCTCAGGTATACAAATTGATGTCGAGCGCCACCACCACGTGCCGCATCTGGTTGGCAAAGGTGATATTGCCGCCGCCGGCAAACAGCAGGCCGAGGGGATTGCGCTGCTGGTTCCAGGTCCAGATGGACGAGCCGGAGTCGCCGCCCGCGCTGAATGCCCCGCTGACGCCCGTAATGGCGATCTGGTCCTGGAACAAGGCGATCCTGCCGCCCCCATAATTGACGTTGATGGTGGCGCCCAGCCCCGTGATGCGGCCCTGCGTCAATTGCGTCGTGCGTCCGGATTTGCCGACCATCATGCCCAGCGCGGGCGCTACCAGCGCGTTGCTGATACGAAAATAGGCGGGCACGCCGCCGCTCAGGTAGACCAGTTCGGGACGCACGCGGTCTGGCCAGGCCCAACCAGTGGCGCAATCGACAAAATTGACGCCGCCGCTAAAATTGATGGGCACGAAACGCTCGAGCACGGCCACCTGGTCTTGCGGGCAGCGGCCACCGTCGATGGGGCCCGGCTGCACGATGCAGTCGTTGAACGCGCCGCCGTTGGAATTGGCCAGCACGTGATTATTGCTCAGTATCATCAAGCGGTTGTTGCGCGGTGCGCTGCGTCCCACGCCCAGGCAAGCGATGGTGCCGGCCGTGATGCGGAAATGTCCGACCGAGACGCCGCCCGGCGCCGGACGCAGGCGGAAACGGTGGGGCTGCGCGTCGATCATGCCCGTGACGACGATGTTGACAGGCACCCTGTCGCTGGCCACGGCGCGCACGCCCATGGCACCCACGATGGCGGCCTTGGCGCGGTCGACGGAAGTGGGTTCGGCCACGTACAGGGTCAGGGCTGGCATACCCGGCTCGCCGGACGAACTGTCGCTGGCACCCTCGCCCAGGCCGATGGACACGCCCTGGATATTGCCGCCGTCGCTGAAGGCATCGGCGGCGCGCACGCCGCCCGCCTGGGAAATGGACTGGCGCATGCCGTCTTCGATGCTGCGCTTGATTTCCAGCAATTCCATGCTGACGCCGCCCAGGGCGTCGGGCATGTCCGGGACGGATGCGCTCTCGATCGTCGTGTCGTCTTCGCCGGGGACGGAAAATTGGCCGACGGCCTCTTCATCGTCCGCGCTTTGTCCCCTGCCGCTGCTGCCCGGCGGGGCGCTGAAACCATTTTCGTTGCCGATCATCATGTTCTCCTCGTGGGGGGCTGCGAACCACCAGTGTGGACGGGCCGCGCCGGCCGGTATTGATCTGGATTGAACTGCACAGGCGCGTGGCCGCCCTGCGCCAACAGGGCCAAAGGAGGCAAAAATAGTTCCCTCGTCAAGGTTGAGCGAGATCAGGCGTGCGGGCAGAGGCGGCGCCGTATACTGGGCCAACAGCCTGGAACTGGGCCTGCTCCATGGCAGCAAGGTTGGCAACAACAGCAAGGCCAGCAACGGTAGGGATGGGGGAAAAATGACGAGCCCTGGTATGACACGCCACGACGACGCGCCTGCGGGCGAGCAAGCAGGCCACAGCGCCCCAGATGCCTCTGGCGCAGGCCAGCATGCCGGTTTCATGCACGGCATGGCGGCCTGGGCGGAAAAACACCGCATCAACCCCTGGGGCGGCAGTTTTGCCGACTTCATCGAGCAAATCCTGCCCGGCCGCGCGGCCCTGCTGACGCGCAGCGCGCACCAGTACCTGTGGGACATGATGCGCGGGAACGGCCAGACCGATGACAGCGGCCGCTTCCGCTGCCGCCTGTTTGACGACGAGCTGTTCGGCATCGACGAAGCGATCGACCGGGTTGCCGCCTACTTCAAGGCGGCCGCCGCCGGCTCCGAGGTGGGCCGGCGCATGTTGCTGTTGCTGGGCCCGCCATCGGGCGGCAAGTCGACCCTGGTAATCCTGCTCAAGCGGGGGCTGGAGCAATACAGCCACAGCAGCGAAGGCGCGCTGTACGGCATCGCCGGCTGCCCCGTGCACGAATCGCCGCTGCACCTGGTGCCGCACAACATGCGCGCCGACTTTCGCGCCAGCTATGATGCCGAGCTGCATGGCGAACTGTGTCCTCATTGCCGCGCCCGCCTGGAAGAACAGTACGCGGGCGACTTCCTGCGCATGCCCGTCGAGCGCATCCACCTGTCCGAGGCGGGCCGCTGCGGCATCGGCACGTATGCGCCGCACGACCCCACCACGGCCGACCTGGCCGACCTGGTGGGGTCCGTCGACCTGTCGAAAGTGGCGCAGTACGGCGATGAAGGCGATCCGCGCGCCTGGTCGTGGTCCGGCGCCGTGTATGCGGCCAGCCGCGGCATGCTGGAGATGATCGAGATCCTCAAGGTCAAGCGCGAATTCCTGTACCTGCTGCTGACGCTGACGCAGGAAAAAAATGTCAAGGTGTCACGTTTTCCCTTGATTTACCTCGATGAAACCATCCTCGCGCACACGAATCTGGCCGAATTTCGCAAATTCCTGCAAGAAAGCGAAAATGAGGCGCTGCTCGACCGCATGGTTATCGTGCAAGTGCCGTATACGCTCAATTACCGCAAAGAAGCGCGTATCTACCGCAAGCTGATCCTGGCGGCCGCGCCCGCCTTTCGCGACGTGCACCTCGATCCGCACGTGCTGCATGCAGCGGCTGTGTTCGCCATCCTCAGCCGCTTTCCCGAGGGCGAGGACAATGAAGCCGAGCTGGTTAAGAAGCTGCGCGTGTATGCACACGAAGACGTCGGCGACTTGCAGCATGCCGACATCCGCCGCCTGCGCGGGCGCGACAAGTCGCCCGACGAGGGCTTGTCAGGCGTGTCGCCCCGTTTCGTCATCAATGCCCTGTCGCACGCCATCATTGCCGCCCAGCGCAACAGCCTCTCCACCATGGACGTGCTGCTGGCCCTGAAGGATGGCATCGAAAACGATGCGCGCATCGAACCGCGGCGCAAGCGTCAGTGGGTCGATTACCTGGTGCTTACGCGCAAGGATTTCTACAACCGCTGGGTCAAGGCCGACGTGCACAAGGCCTTGTTCGTGTCCTTCGAGCAAGAAGCACAGGACTTGCTGAGCAAATATCTCGATGAAGTCGAAGCCATGCTCGACAACCGCCAGCTCCGCGATCCCATCACCAGCGAAGAACGCCGTCCCGACGAGCGCTTCCTGCGCTCCGTGGAAGAAAAAATCCATATCAGCGACTCGGGCAAGCAGTCTTTCCGGCAAGAAGTGGTGCGCAAGGCCATGAGCGCCTTCAAGCGGGGCGAGGCCTTTGGCCTGGGCAGCCATGCGCAATTGCATGATGCTATCCAGCAATATCTGTTCGAGCAGCGGCGCGACGTGCTGCGCCTGGTCGGCTCGGCCAAGCGCCCCGACGACGACGTGCGGGCCAGGATTTCCGCCGTCGAGAAGCGCCTGGTCGACGAATATGGCTATGACGCCCATAGCGCGCGCGAAGCGCTCAACTACGTCACCACCTTGCTGGCGCAGGAATAACCATGTCCGCCCCGACCTCGCCAGAGTCCCCCGCGCCTGCCCTGGCCCAGCCCTGGTACGCCTTGTTCTCGCGCGGCGCGCGCGACTGGCTGCGCCACAACCAGAAAGTGCGCGAAGCCGTGCAGGCGCACTTGCCCGAGCTGATCGCCACGCCTGATCTGATCGGTGGCGCCCAGCAGCGCACGGTGCACGTGCCCATGCGCCTGCTCGAACATGCGCGTTTTCGCCTGGCACCCGCGCGCAACAGCGTGGGTGCAGGCCAGGGTACAGGCCAGCCCGGCGATCTGCTGCGCGCGGCGCGCCCCGCCGCCACGGGCGAGGCCGGCGCGCCAGGCGGCGATGGCGAGGGGGCGGTGCGCCTGCTGCTGGAGTTTCCCATCGACGACATACTCGACTGGCTATGGGAAGCCTTCGCGTTGCCGCACCTGAAGCCGCGTCACCTGGGCGCCATCGACGACGTGCGGCTGGTACGCAGCGGCCTGGACCGGCATGGCGCCCGTTCGCGCCTGGACCGGCGCCGCACCGTCAAGGAAGCGATCAAGCGGCGCGCGGTGCAGGCGCAGCCCGTGCCCTTCACCAATGATGACTTGCGTTACCGCCAGGTGCTGCCACAGCCCCGGCCCAGCACGAATGCCGTGGTGTTTTTCGTACTGGACGTGTCGGCCAGCATGGCGCAAGCCGAGCGCAAATTGGCCAAATCCTTCTTTTTCTTTGCCTTGCAGGGCTTGCGGCGCAGATATGCGCGTGTGGAAACGCGCTTCATCGCCCATACGACGCGGGCCTGGGAGTTTTCCGAAGCCGAATTCTTCCAGGTCAACGGCATGGGCGGCACCATGGCGTCCAGCGCCTTTTGCCTGAGCGGCGCGCTGCTGCGGGAGCACTATGCGCCGGCGCGCTATAACGCCTACCTGTTCTATGCCTCCGATGGCGAAAATTTCAGCGAAGACCGGGGCGCGGCCAGCCTGGCCTTGGGCGACCTGGCCGCCTTGCTCAACTATATGGGCTATGTGGAAACCTTGCCCGGCGTGCCGCGCAGCCTGGAAACGGAAATGCACAGCCTGTGCGCCGAGCACGAACGGCGGGGCTTGCCCTTGCACAGCAGCATCCTCAGCAGGACCGACGATGTGTGGGCGGCCATCCGTACCTTTTTCCAGCACGAGGCAGCCGACACGCAGGAGGCGCCATGACGCAGCCTGATGCACAGCTGCGCGGCGACGCGACAGACCAGGCAGACACAATGGGCCTGGACGGCTACGCGGCGCGCATCGAAACGTTGGCGCGGGAACTGGGCCTGGCATTTCCCCCTGTCGCCTTCGAACTGGTGCCGGACAGCTTCATGGCCGAGATCGCCATCTATGGCTTGCCCGTGCGCATGCGCCACTGGTCGTTCGGCGTGCGCTACATCCACCAGTTCGTGCATCAAAAGATGGGCAATTCGCACATTTTCGAAGTCATGTTTCCCGGTGACCCTTGCCATGCCTACATGGCAGAACACAATTCCGTGGCCGAAAACACGCTCGTCACGGCGCATGTGCTGGGCCACGCCGACTTTGCCAGCCGCAATGCCCTGTTCCTGCGTTTCGGCGCCATGGCGGGCCAGCACATCCTGGAACAAAGCGCGGCCAGGGCGCGGCGTCTCGAAACGGCACTGCAACAGCACGGGCAGGAGCAGGTGGAAGCCGTGCTCGACGCCGCACTGGCGTTGGAACAGCATGTGGACGTCCACGCCGAGCTGCACCGTCGGCCCTATGCTGCGGCATCGGGGCCAGCCGGCGTGGCGGGCAAGCAAGGCGCCGCAGACGATCCCTTTACACAACGCTACCGGCGCTTGCCCGGTGAAGCAGCCGCACTGGCGGCGTGCGAGGCGGCCAGGGTGTGCCTGGCACAGCGCCCGCTCGTGCCGCCACAAGCCGAGTACGACTTGCTGTGGTTCATCGCCCACCACGGGCCGGAGCTGGCCGACTGGGAACGCGACATTTTTCTGGCTGTGCGCGAAGAGTCGTTTTATTTCTACCCCCTGTACGCCTGCCAGATCATGAATGAAGGCTGGGCCTCGTACTGGCATGCGCGGCTGCTGCGCGAAGCCGACTTCTTGCCCCCGGCACTGTATCTGTCCGCCATCAAGTCGCATTCGGACGTGGTGCGCCCTTACGCGGGCGAGCACCAGCAGGCGCTGGCCATCAATCCCTATCACCTGGGCTTTTGCATGTGGGAACACATCATCGAGCGCGAAGGACTGGCGCGGGCGCGCCAGATTTGCCGCGACGACGACGATTGCAGTTTCATCCGCAACTATCTGGACGGGGAACTGGCTGACCGCCTGGGGCTGTTCGTGCATGAAAGCCGCCGCGACGGCGAAACGCGCCTGGCCAGCCGCGACTTGCGGGCCATCCGCGAAGCCATCCTGGCGCCCAAATACAATTATGGTGCGCCGTGCATCGCCGTCACCCTGCTCAACGATGACGGTAGCCTGGTGCTGCATCACGATCACCAGCGCGATGGTCGCGGCCTCGACCTGGAGCGGGCGGAACAGGTACTGGCGTATATCGCCCGCATCTGGCGCCGTCCCGTCACCCTGCACACGGCCGACTTCCGGGGCACCCCCCATATTCTCCACAGCAAGACCGACGGCGTACCCGAGCCGCCAGCACCTCCATCACCGACAGCTATGCCCGTGCAGCATTAGGCGGCAGGCAAGAACGCGGGTGCGGCATTGTATTGGACATATATTTTGCGGGCAATATGATGCGGGCCGCCAGCGCGCGCACCTCAGGTGCGGCCAGCATGTAGCCGATGCGCGGCCAGCTTCTACCTCATGCCCGGTCCGCCTGCGCCACATACCAGGCGATAGTCTGACGCAATCCTTGCGCCAGGTCGTGCGTGGGTACGTAACCGAGCAAGCGGGCCGCCTTGGCGATGTCCGCTTGCGAATGACGCACGTCTCCGGCGCGAAACTCGCCATGGTGCGGCGCCAGCGGCACGTGCTGCGGGCGGGCGGCCAGCAACATTTGCTGCATGGTGGCGTGCAGCTGCGTCAGGCTGGTGCGGGCGTTGACGGCCACGTTGTAGACCTGGTTCACGGCTGCCGGATCGGCATGCGTGGCGGCCAGGATATTGGCTTGCACGGCATTGTGCACAAAGCAGAAGTCGCGGCTGGTGGCGCCGTCGCCATGGATGTACACGGTCTGCTCGTCCAGCATGGCGGCGATCCAGCGGGGAATGACGGCGGCGTAGGCGCCCAGCGGATATTGCCGCGGACCGAAGACATTGAAGTAGCGCAGCCCCACCGTTTGCATGGCGTAACAGCGCGCGTACACCTGCGCATACAGTTCATTGACATATTTGCTCAAGGCATACGGCGACAGGGGCGCGCCGATGTGCTGCTCTACCTTCGGCAAGGCCGGGTGGTCGCCATAGGTGGCGCTGGACGCGGCGTACACGAAGCGCTGCACGCCCGCGTCACGCGCGGCGGCCAGCATGTTCAGGAAACCGCTGACATTGACGGCATGGCACAGCAGCGGGTCTTCCAGCGAACGCGAGACGGAACCGAGCGCCGCCTGGTGCAGCACAAAATCGACGGCGACAGGGCCGCCCGGATCGGCACGGCCGTGCTCGTTCAAGCTGCCGCCGCCCCCACCTGCCTTACCGTCGCCACGGCTGGCGGCCGGTGCCGGCGCGCCACAGGCGCGCGCACACGCTTGCGGGTCGCGGATATCGGCCTCGAGAAAGGTGAAGCGCCGCCACGCCGCTTCGCCCACGCTGGCGCGCACCTGTTCCAGATTGTGGCGGTGGCCCGTCATGAAATTGTCCAGGCCGCGCACTTCCTGGCCCAGCTGCAGCAAGGTTTCCAGCAGGTGCGAGCCGATGAAGCCGGCCACGCCCGTCACCAGCCAGCGCCGCGGCGTTTGCGCCAGCTGCGCGCAGGCCAGCGCGTACGCGCCGGCAGCCGTGCCTGCCGCGCCATGCGCCGTGTCGGTTGCCGAATCGACAGCGTCGGCCGCCATCATAGCCGCCACACGTGCAGGCCGCCGTCTTGCAGCGGGCGGGGGTCGAAATGCGACTTGATGTCGATGAAGCAGCCGTTCTCCAGCACCTTCGCCTGGAAGTCGGCCAGCGGGCGGGCCAGCAAGGCCTGGTGCGAGACGGCGCTGATGATGGCCTCGGCCCGCGGCAGCTGTTCCCAGCTTTCCAGCGCCAGCCCGTATTCTTCCAGCGCTTCGTGGCCATCGGCGACGGGGTCGTGCACGTGCACCTGCACGCCGTACGATTGCAGTTCGTGGATCATGTCGACCACTTTCGAGTTGCGCAAGTCCGGGCAATTTTCCTTGAAGGTCAGGCCCAGCACATTCACGTGCGCGCCCTTCAGTTTAAAACCGGCGCGCACCATTTCCTTGATGGTTTTTTCCGCCACGAACTTGGCCATGCCGTCATTGATGCGGCGCCCGGCCAGGATCACATGCGGGTGGTAGCCCAGCATTTCCGCCTTGTGCGTCAGATAGTAGGGGTCGACGCCGATGCAATGCCCGCCCACCAGCCCTGGACGGAAGGGCAGAAAATTCCATTTCGTGCCCGCCGCCTGCAGCACTTCCAGGGTGTCGATGCCGATGCGGTCGAAGATGATGGCCAGCTCGTTCATCAGCGCGATGTTCAGGTCGCGCTGCGTGTTTTCGATCACCTTGGCCGCTTCGGCCACGCGGATGCTCGATGCCCGGTGCACGCCCGCCTCGACCACACCTTCGTACAGGGCGGCCACCTTGTCGAGGGTGGCGGCGTCGTCACCCGAGACCACCTTGCGGATGCTGTGCAGGGTGTGCGCCTTGTCGCCGGGGTTGATGCGCTCCGGCGAAAAGCCCACATGAAAGTCTTCCTTCCAGCGCAGGCCCGAATGCTGCTCCAGGATGGGAATGCAGATTTCCTCGGTGGCGCCCGGATACACGGTCGATTCGTAGATGACGATGGCGCCGCGCCGCATGTGGCGGCCGACGGCCGCGCTGGCGCCGGCCAGGGCAGAGAAATCGGGATTGTGCGCGCTGTCGACGGGCGTGGGCACGGCCACGACGATGAAATCGGCCAATTGCAGCTCGGCCGGATCGCAGCCCACCCTCAGCCATTGCGCCGCACGCAACTGTTCCGTACTCACTTCGCCCGTGGGGTCGACGTGGTTGCGGTAACTCTCCACCTTGCGTGCCGACAAGTCAAAGCCGATGGTGCGCTGGCGCATGCCAAACGCGACGGCCAGTTGCAAGCCGACATAACCGAGCCCCACCACCGCCACCACGTCCGCCTTGCTATCCACGCTGCTGTCCATATGCATCGCTCCAAATAGTTGCGGCCTGAGCATCGCCGTCCGGGAAATTCTACGGTCGCCGGTCCGGCCATTCTTGAGCGGGAACAAGGAACCAGGAGCAGCGGCTAGTCCGCGCGCGAACAATCGGCGGCTTGTTGAGCGCAATCAAGGAGACCGGCGGCCATCTTTTTAAGCTAGGCCATGCCCATCCCTCGTGCATGCCGCTACCGGAGACTTCCATGGCCCGTTCCCTGCCCCGCCCTTTTCCTGGCCTGCCGGCCGCCGCGCTGTGCTGTACCCTGCTGCTGCCCTTGCTGACGGCGTGCCACGGCACGCAGAGCAGTGCGTCCCTGCTGGCCGACGCGCAACAGTACCGCCAGAAGGGCGAGGCGCGCGCCGCCATCATCCAGTTGAAGAACCTGCTGCAAAAGGAGCCGGACAACGGCGCAGCCCGCTTGCTGCTGGGCAGCATCTATATCGACACGGGCGAGGCGCTGTCTGCCGAGAAAGAATTGCGCAAGGCAAAGTTGCTGGGGCTGGCATCGCAGCGCGTCATGCCATTGCTGGGCAAGGCCTGGCTGATGCTGGGCCAGTTCGACAAGGTACTGGCCGAGATCGCCGACGATGCGGTGCAGCCGCCAGCCCTGCTGTCCCTGCGTGGCGATGCCCTGCTGGCCCTGGGCCGCCAGGACGAAGCGCGCGCCGTGTTTGCGCGCCTGCTCGAAACCCATCCGGGCCAGGTCGAGGCCCTGCTGGGCCTGGCGCGTCTGGCGGCACTGCAGCAGCAGGTGACGGCGGCCGAGTTGCTGCTGGCGCAAGCCTTGAAAAACGCGCCCGCCAACCTCGATGCCTTGCGCCTGCAGGGCGACCTGCAGCGCCTGCAAAGCAAGAACGGCGCGGCGCGGCGCGCCTACCTGCAGATCCTCAAGCTCAAGCCGGACAATACCCAGGCCCATATCGACCTGGCCAACCTCGATATCGTGGAAAACCGCTACCTGGAAGCGGCGGCCCAGCTGGCCACGGCGCGCAAGACGGCGCCCAACAGCCTGGGCCTGCTACAGACCCAGGCACTGCTCGATTTCCGCCAGGGCAAGAACAAGGCGGCCCTGCAATCGTTGCAACTGGTGCTCAAGGTGGCGCCCGAGCACATGCCGTCCATCTTGCTGGCCGGCGCCGTGCAACTGAAGCTGGGTTCGCCGCAACTGGCGGAAAGCTATCTGCAGCGCTTCCTGGCCGTCTATCCCAAACATCTGTACGCGCTCAAGATGATGGCGTCGATCGAACTGATGCGCGGCAAGACGGACGCCGCCCTCGACCTGCTGCTGCCCGTGCTGTCCGCCTTTCCCGACGACGTGGAACTGCTGTCGCTGGCCGGCGAGTCGCATTTGCGCGCGCGCCGCTACGACAAGGCAGCGGCGTATTTCGACAAGGCGAATACCCTGGCACCCGACACGGCCAGGCTGCATGCGGCGTTGGGCATCAGCCGCCTGGGCATGGGCGAGAACAGCCGTGCCATCGACGAACTGGAACGCGCCAGCATGCTCGACAAGAGCACGCCGCAGGTGGGCACCATGCTGGTGATGACCTTGCTGCGCAACAAACAGTACGACAAGGCCCTGGCCACCGTGAAGATACTGGAACAGCAGCAGAAAGGCACGAATCCCCTGCTGTTGAACCTGAAAGGCGGCGTCTACATGGCCTTGCGCGACGTCCCTGCCGCGCGCGCCAGTTTCGAGCAAGCTCTGGGGATGGACCCTGTCTATTTACCCGCCCTGAACAACCTGGCACAGATCGACCTGGCCGGGAAAAAGCCGGAACAAGCGAAACAGCGCTTCGAGCGCGCGCTGGCGAAAGCGCCGAAAAATGCCGACCTGTGCGCGGCGCTGGCCAAGCTGGCCGCCTCGCAAGGCAAGACGGACGAGGCGCGGAGCTGGCTGGGGCGGGCCCAGCGCGACAATCCCGACGCCGTCGCGCCGGCCCTGCTGCTGAGTAACTTTTACCTGCAGACGGGCGCGCCCGACAAGGCGCTGGAACTGGCGCGCACCCTGCAGTCTGGCCACCCGGACGACGCCGATGCGCTGGCCCTGCGCGCCCAGGTGGAGTACAGCGCTGGCCAGATGCAGGCGGCGCTCGACAGCTACAGCAAGTTGGCCAGCCGGCAGACGACGTCGGCACCGCTGCAGATGCGCATCGCCAGCCTGCGTCTGGCACTGGGCGACGGCCACAATGCGCTGCAAGCCGTCAAGCGGGCGCAAGCGCTCGATCCCACCCTGCTCGAAGCGCGCGTGGTGGAAGTGGCCATGCTGCTGAGCCTGAACCGCCAGCGCGAGGCGCTGGCCGTGGCGCGGCAAGTGCAGGAACAGCAGCCGAAGCTGGCGGCCGGTTACAAGCTCGAAGGCGACGTGCTGATGGCGCAGAAACTGCCGCAGCAAGCCGTCAAGTTGTACGAACACGCCCTCCAGATCAGCAAGATCGGCCCCATGCAGGTGCAACTGTACCGCGCCTTGCAGGCGTCGGGGCAGGAGCGCGAAGCCGATGCGCGCATGGCCACCTGGCTGAAAGACCATCCGGAAGACTTGCCGACGCGCACTTACTTGGCGGGTACCCGGCTGGCAGCGAAGCAATACCGCGCCGCCATCGAGCACTTCCAGTATGTCGTCGCCAAGGATGCGGGCAACGTGGTGGCGTTGAACGACCTGGCCTGGGTGTATCAGCAAGAAAAAGATCCGCGCGCGCTGGCCACGGCCGAGCAGGCGCTCAAGCTGGCGCCCGACAATCCCGCCGTGCTCGATACCCTGGGCTGGATCGTGCTGGAACAGGGTGACGTCAAGCGCGCGACCACCCTGCTGCGCAAGGCAGCCAGCCTGGCGCCGAAGTCGCCCGACATCCAGTACCACCTGGGCGCGGCGCTGGCGAAATCTGGCGACAAGCCGGGGGCGCGCAAGCAACTGGAACAGCTGCTGGCCGCCAACCAGGATTTCCCGCAGCGGGCCGAGGCGCAGGCCTTGCTGACCCAGCTCTAGGCCATGCTGGCACACGCGGCCCTGCCCGGCCTGGCGCTGCGGCTGCTGGCCTTGCTGGCGGGCGCGGGCTGCATGCTGGCCTTGCGCCATTATCCGCTGGGGCACAGCTGGCCCGGCCTGCTGTTTGCCGCCCTGCTGCCCGCCTATTTCCTGCTGCTGTGCTGGCGTCCCGCCTGCTGGCTGTTCTGCCTGCCCGCCTTGCTGCCCGTGCTGGACCTGGCGCCGTGGACGGGCTGGTTCTTCCTCGAAGAACTCGACGTGCTGCTATTGCTGACGGTGGCTTGCGGCTATTGGCGCCTGGGCGGGCCCGCCCGGCCTGCAGCGGCGCGGCTTTCGCCCGCCGCCCGCGCCTGCCTGCTGCTGTGCAGCCTGGCCTGGCTGGCGGCGCTGCTGCGCGGCGTCCTGCCGCTGCCGCCCCTAGCCGCGCCTGCCTGGGATAATTATCTGAGCCCTTACAACGGCTTGCGGCTGGGCAAGGCCTGGGCCTGGAGCATGCTGCTGCTGCCGCTGTTGCTGCGCGACGGCGATCCGTCCGCCCTGCGCCGCTACGCGCTGCCGGGCATGCTGGCAGGGCTGGCCATGGTATCGCTGTTCGCGCTGTGGGAACGGGCCGTGTTTCCCGGTTTGATGAACCTGTCCAGCGACTACCGCATCACGGCGCCGTTTTCCGCCATGCACACGGGCGGCGCCGCGCTGGACGGCTATCTGGCCCTGAGCCTGCCATTTGCGGGACTGTGGCTGGCGCGCGCGCGCAGCCGCTGGCAGGCGGCGCTGGCCTTGCTGCTGCTGGCACTGGCCCTGCACGCGGCATGCACCACTTTTTCACGGGGCTTGTACGCGGCCCTGGCAGCGGCCATGCTGCTGGCCTTGTGGCAAACCCTGCGCACAGGCCACGGCGCGGCGCCGCGCCCGACGGGCCGGCGACCCATGGAGAAACTCTTGCTGAGGCTGCTGTTGGCCGGACTGGGCACCGTCCTGCTCGTGTCCATGTTCAGCGTGGCCGGCTACCGGGGCTTGCTTGCCGCCGTGGTCCTGCTGGCGGCCAGCTTCGTGCTGGCGGCGCGGCCCTTGCCGTGGCGCATGGCGCCGGCCAGCCTGCTGTGCGCGCTGTGCCTGCAGGGCCTGCTGGCCAGCTGGTGGCCGGAAGGGGCCGGCCAGCCGGCTGCCGGCTGGCTGAAAGGCCCGTATTTCCTGTTCTTGCTGGCGGCCGCGCTGCTGGCCGCCGTGCTGCTGCCCGGCCACCTCTGGCCGGGCGGCGCTGCCGGCAAAGGCCCAGTCAGGCTGAGCCTGGCGATGATGGCGTGGACCCTGCTGGCGTGCAATCTCGTCTGGATAGGCTGGCACTGGGCGGGACCGCCGGCCCTGGCGCCTGCCTGCCTGGTCGTGCTGCTGGCCATGTTAATGCTGTGCAATGGACGCTTGCGCCCACCGCTATGGCGGTTGGACCGCGCCAGCCTGAGCATGGCGGGCGCGACCGGCATCCTGTTGCTGCTGGCCATACCCGTCTCGGCCAGCTATTACGCCACCGAACGTTTCGCCACCACCGCCTTCGACCTGCAAGGCCGCTGGCGCCATTGGCGCCAAGTGCTGGCCATGCAGCCATCCGACTGGGGCGATCAGCTGTTCGGCATGGGCATGGGCAGCTTTCCCGCCACGTATTACTGGCACAATCCCGGGCGCGAGGTGCCGGCCAGCATCGCCTATGCGCAGGAAGGCGGCGAGCCTGGTAACTCCGGCAACACTTTTGTCCGCCTGGCCAGTCCCGGCTACAGCGCCGGCTACGGCGAACTGCTGCGGCTGCTGCAACGCCTGTCGGTACAGCCGGCCACGCGCTACACGCTGGCGCTCGACGCGCGTAGAAGCGGCCCGATGCCCGTGCTGCTGGTGCGCCTGTGCCAGCGACAATTACTATATGCACAAGGTTGCGTGCATATCCCCCTGCGCCTGCACCCTCAGCCACCTGGCAGTCCGGTGGCGGCCTGGCAGCACTATGCAGTGCCGTTCGACAGCGGATGGCTGGGTGCGGGCACCTGGCTGCTGCGCCCGCCCGTGCAGCTGGAACTGGCGGCCAGCGGCACGGCCACCTCATCCGTGATCGAGGTCGACAATCTGAGCCTGCGCGCGCCAAGCGGCGAGGAATTGATACTCAACGGACGCTTTACGCAGGCAAACAATTACTGGTTTTTCAGCAGCGACCACCATCACTTGCCGTGGCATATCAAGAGCCTGGCGCTGCAGTTGCTGGTGGAAACGGGCTGGTGCGGCGCACTGTCCATGCTGGGCCTGCTGGCCCTGGCCGGCCTGCGTCTGCTGCGCCAGGCCGCGCGAGGCGACCAGGGCGCGCTGGCCTGGGCCGCCGCCCTGCTGGGTTTTCTCGTCGTCGGCCTGTTCGACAGCCTGCTCGACGTGCCGCGCATTGCCCTGCTGTGTTACCTGATGCTGCTGTGCGCGCTGCTGCAGCCCCCGCCACCCCCGCCACCTCGTCCTGCTGAAAGTGCGCCGCCATGAAAGCCCTGCCGTTGACATTCTCCGCCGTCCTGCTGTCCTGCCTTGCCTTGGCCAGCGCGCCCTGCCGTGCCGACGAAGCCCTGGCGCAAGTCATTGCACGCGTCAAACCGTCCATCGTCGGCGTCGGCAGCCTGCAAAAGACGCGCACGCCGCCCATGAGTTTCCTCGGCACGGGGTTCGTGGCGGGCGACGGTTTGAGTGTGCTGACCTGCGCCCATGTGATTCAAAAACTGCTCGATGCCAATCCCAACGAAGTGATCGGCATACTCACGGGCCAGGGCGAGGCGGCGCAATTTCGCCCTGCCAAAATCCAGGCACTGGACATGGAGCACGACCTGGCCTTGTTGCGCCTGGCTGGCGCGCCGCTGCCGGCCCTGACGCTGGGCGACGCGACGACGGTGCGCGAAGGCCAGGCCATGGCCTTTACCGGGTTCCCGCTGGGTACTTTGCTGGGTCTGCACCACGTCACGCACCGCGCCACCGTATCGTCGCTGACGCCGGTGGTCAGGCCCAGCGCAACGGCGCAGCGCCTCGACACCAGGCGCCTGGCGCAACTGCAAAAAGCGCCGTACACGGTATTCCAGCTGGACGCGACGGCATATCCGGGCAGCAGCGGCAGCCCCCTGTTCGATCCCGAGACCGGTCTCGTCTACGGCATCGTCAACATGGTATATGTCAAAGGCTTGAAAGAGGCCGCCATCAGCGCGCCCAGCGGCATCACGTATGCGATTCCGGGCAGCCACATACAGGCGATCATGCTGAAAAATAGATGAGTTTCAGTTGCGCCCCTGCCGCAGCCGGTCGGTGATGCCGGGTTCATCCCATGTCGGAAAAAAAAAGGGGTAAAACGATCGTTCACCCCCATGCTGTTCCATCATGCCGCCGTACTTGCTGATCTGGGCGCCCATGTAGTCGAGGTCCAGGCGCAGCAGTACGGCCGGCGCCCCCACGCGCGTGCACTCTCGCTCGCCGCCAAAATCCTTGAAACCGAGCATGCGCTTGTAAAACACCACATGCCGTGGATTGACTTCAATCACGTAATCCGTAAAACCGTGAATATTGTGGGCATAGATATAAGAAATATGAATCAGCGCCGCAAACACGCGCTTGCTTACGCCCTTGTCGATGGCCAGGCGCGACGGTTCGCACAGGCGCCGACCCTGCTCGCGCAGCACATCGAGCTTGTCGCGGAAGTTTTCATCGGCGGGCAAGCCCGTCTCGTCATTGTCCAGGCACAAGGTCATGGTACCGACGGTGGAGCCTGCCGTTTCCGCAAACAGGCTGATCTTATTGAGCGCATGCGCAATGCCGGGATCGACGGCATAGCCGCGCCAGCCGTACATCTTGCGGATCAGCAAACTGGCCGCTTCGCGCCGGCCACGCGAATTGGCCATGCGGATATGAAAGCGCTGCAGGTCGAGCTCGTGCTCCATGGCCGGGTCGATCTGCCCCTCGCCCACCACCAGGTCACTGAAAGTGCCTGGCGTGTCGAAGGAAACAATGGGTTCATCTTGAAAGCTCATCTTGTCCTCACATCCATCGGCCACCGTCGAGACGGACTGAAGCCAATGCCTTGTGACAAGAAAAAAACGAGAAAAGTTCCCACCATCAGCTAAAAAAGCAGAAGAAATTTATCTTTAGCTAGCAAAAATGCACGCTAAAATTTGCCGAAAAGTACAAAAAGACCACTATAACTGCTGTTTTGACATTGCTGAGATCGCTACTAAAAGAAGCTCTCCGGTATCAACAGCACGTCGCCCGGCCGCATCATGACGTTAGCGGAAATATCGCCATGCTTGAGCAGGTCCTCCAGGCGCACGCCCAGCTGCTGCTGGCTGCCGTCGCGCATGCGGATGATGCTGGCCTTGTTGCCGGCGGCAAAATCAGTGATGCCGCCGACGGCGATCAGCACGTCCATCAGCGACATGCCCAGCCGGTACGGCAGCGCCTGCGGCTTGGCCGCCTCGCCGATGACCCGGATCTGCTCGCCGTACGGGCCCGAGAAATTGGTGACGATGACCGTCACCACCGGTTGCTGGATGAACTTGCCAAGGGCTTGCTCGATGTCGCGCGCCAGCTGGGTCGAGGTCTTGCCGCTGGCGGCCAGATCCTCCACCAGCGGCGTGGTGATCTTGCCGTCCGGCCGCACGGCCACCGTCAGCGACACTTCCGGATTGCGCCAGACAATGATGTTGACGGAGTCGCCCGGGCCGATCAGGTAGTCGTGCATGGGCGCGCTGTCGTCGGCGGGCGCCAGCGGATAGCGTGTGCGGCAGCCCCCCAGCAAGCTGGCGCTAGCCGCCAGTACCAGCGTGTGGCATACAAATGCACGGCGAAACGGATTCATGCGGGACCTCTTCGAGTCGATGGCGCGTCCATGGCTGGCCCCGCAGAACCAGCCTGGGCCGCGAACTTCCCATGATTATTAAAACCCGGCAAGTGAACCTTGAGGCGTATCAAGAAGCAATCATCTTGGGAAATCTTGCTCGACAGGCGCCCTATACTTTGCTTACTTAACAGGCAAGCATTTCTTGCAAAACGCCGTTGTCCGCGCCGCCCAGCCATCGACCGTGCAGCACCGTCACCAGAAGGAAGCGACATGGAGGAATTGATACAGCAACTGCTTTCCAGCCTGAAAGGCATCTGGAAGTACCGCTGGCATGCAGTGCTGGTGGCGTGGCTGGTGGTGATAGCCGGCTTCATCAAGGTGATCACCCTGCCCGACGACTTCCAGACGTCGGCGCGCGTGTTTGTCGATACGCAAACCATCCTCAAGCCGCTGTTGGCCGGCATGACCAGCGTGCCGAACACCGAACAGCAGGTGGCCATCATGAGCCGCACCCTGCTCAGCCGCCCGAACGTGGAGCGCGTCATGCGCATGGTCGACCTCGACCTCGATTCGAAGACCGTGGGCGAACACGAAGCCCGGCTCGATGAGCTGATGCGCCGCATCAAGATCACCGGCACCAACGCCTACGACATCTATACCATCAGCTACAGCGGGCGCGACCCGAAGCTGGTGCGCGACGTGGTGCAAAGCCTGCTGACCATCTTTGTCGAAGGCAGTTTCCAGGGCAAAAAGGGCGATTCGCAGAAAGCCGTGCAATTCATCGACGAGCAGATCAAGAATTACGAGGACAAGCTGAGCGCGGCGGAAAACCTGGTGAAGGAATTCAAGATCCGCAACAATCTGCTGCTGCCGCGCCAGGGCATCGACTATGGCAGCCAGCTGCTGATGTCATCCGATAGCCTGAACAATGCCAAGCTGGAACTGGTCGAGGCGGAACAATCGCGCAAGGCCATCCTGAGCCAGATCGAGGGCGACGAGCCCGTGCTCGACCTGGAGCCAAACGCGTCGGCCATCACCAATCCGGAACTCGACGAGCGCATCGCCTCACTCAACAAGAACCTCGACAGCCTGCGCATGCAATTTACGGAGTTGCATCCCGACATCATCGCCTCGAAGCGCCTCATTGCCCAGCTGGAAGAGCGCAAGATCGAGGAAAGCAAGCTGAAAACGGCATCCGGCGACCCGGGCAAGAACTACAGTCCCATGCTGCAGCAGTTGAAGGTGGCGCTGACGGATGCGGACGCCAAGGTGGCCGCCATCCGCGCCCGCGTGCAGGAATACAACGCGCGCAATGCGCGCCTGCTGGCGCAAAGCAATGCCGTGCCCGAGGTGGAATCGCAACTGGCGCAACTGAACCGCGACTACATCATCAACAAGGAAAACTATGAAAAGCTGATCGGCCGGCGCGAAGCGGCCAAGCTGTCGGGCGAACTCAGTTCCACCACCGAGATGATGGCCTTCAAGATCATCGACCCGCCCACGGTGCAATATGCGCCCATCGGCCCGAACCGTCCGCTGCTGTTCAGCGCGGCGCTGGGCGCGGCCCTGGTGGCCGGCATCGCCACGGCCCTCTTGATCAGCCAGGTGCGCCCCACCTTCCTCAGCCCCGCCGAACTGCGCGATGCCACGGGCTTGAACGTGCTGGGCACGGTGTCGATGAAGTGGACGCCGCTGCAGCAGGTGCGCCGCCGCCGCGCCCGCTATGGCTTTGCCGGCTGCCTGGGCAGCCTGTTCCTGCTGTACGGCGGGGTCATGACGGCTGCGCTGTTCAAATTCTAGACCACGCCACGGGAGCGACGATGACCAGCAAGGAACGCAGCAGCAAGGACAGCGGCAGGCAGGAACCCGGCATCCTGGGCGTCGCCGAAGCCCCCGCGCCGTACGCAGCGGACAGCGCGAATGACAGCGACAGCGCGGACACCGTGGCGGCGGCTGGCACCCCTCAGTACCGCCCCCTGAACCTGGCCCGGCTGGCGGAGCAAGGCATGCTCACGCAGGACGGCGGACGCAGTTCTGTGGCCGAAGATTTCCGCATCATCAAGCGCCCGCTGCTGCGCCAGGCGCGCGCCAGCGGCGCCGAGGCCATCCGCCACGGCAACCTGATCGTCGTCACCAGCGCCATGCCCGGCGAAGGCAAGACGTATTGCGCCGTCAACCTGGCCATGAGCATCGCCATGGAAATGGACATCACGGTGCTGCTGGTCGATGCCGACGTGGCGCGCCCGTCCGTGCTGAAAGTGCTGGGCCTGTCGCCCGAGCCAGGGCTGATGGATGTGCTGCTCGACCCGCAACTGGCCATGGCGGACGTGATCCTGAAAACCAACGTGGCCAACCTGCGCATCCTGCCCGCCGGGCGCAGCAACAAGCATGCGACGGAATTGCTGGCCAGCCGGGCCATGAGCCGGCTGCTGGCCGAGATCGCCAGCCGCTACGCCGACCGCGTCGTCGTCTTCGACTCGCCACCGCTGCTGATCACCAGCGAAGCGCACGCGCTGGTGGGACAGATGGGACAGGTGGTAATGGTGGTCGAGGCGGAAACGACGACCCAGCACGCCGTCAAGGAAGCGCTGCGCCAGATCGACTCGTGCGAACACATACATTTGATCTACAACAAGACCAAATCGTTCCCCGGCAACGACTACTACGGCTATGGTTATTACGACTAGCCGCCGCACGCCCCTGGCGCTGCCGCTGCTACCGTTGCTGTCCTTGCTGCTGCCCCTGCCGGCCTTTGCTGTCGACTGGCTGGTAAAACCCTCGCTGCGCCAGCGTGTAAGCTATACGGACAATGCGCTGCGCGCGCCGCCCGGCAAGGCGCAATCGGACTTCATCACGGAAATCGCGCCCGCCATCGCCCTCATCGGCACGGGCCCGCGCCTGCGCGTGGACCTCGATTACCGCTGGCAGAAATTCCTCGCGGGGCAGCGCGGCAATAGCGACAAGCACGATTTGCGCGCCTCGGCCGACGCCGAACTGCTGCAGGACTGGTTCTTCATCGATGCCAACGCCAGCGTGAGCCGGCGCAACATCTCGCCGTTCGGCCCGCAACTGATAGCCGAGCTGCCCGACACGGACAATGCCAGCACGGTGCGCACCGCCGGCTTCAGCCCCTACCTGCGCCACCGCTTCCGCGGCCTGGCTACGGCCGAGCTGCGCTATACGCGCGATACGGTAGCCAGCGGCGAATTGCTGTCCGTACACAGCGATGAAATGGCATTGCTGCTCAGCGGCGAGCCGCGCGGCAATGGCTGGACCTGGCACGCCAGTCACGACGTGCGCCGCACGCAGGATAGCAAGCTGGCGCCCGTGCGCATGCAGCGCAGCAGCGTGGGCCTGCGCTATCCGGTCGGCAGAAAATGGGCGGCCACGGCCAGCGGCGGCACGGAAAAGGAAGGCTATCTGTCCAGCACCGGCAAGGCGCCGGCAGGCCGCTTCTGGTCGCTGGGCGGCGTGTGGACGCCGTCGCCGCGCAGCAGCGTGGCCTTCAGCACGGGCAAGCGCTTTTTTGGCAACACCTACAGCCTGGATGCCACATTCCTGCAGCGCCATAGCAACTGGCAACTGAGCTACAGCGAAAACATCACCACCCTGCCCACGCAGTTTGCGCGCCTGGGCGACCGCGACGCGGGCCAGCTGCTCGATCAATTATGGCGTGGCATCTTTCCGAATGCGCGCGACAGACGCTTGCGCATCGCTGCCTTCCTGCGCTACGCCAACAAGCTGGGGCCGGAACAGGGCGCCATCAATTACTTCAGCCACCGCTATTTCCTGCAAAAACAGCTGCAGCTGACGATGGCGCGCGCCACGCCGAAAAGCACGCTGGTCGTCGGCGTCACGGCCGTCGACCGCACGGCGCAAACGGCCAGCGGCATCGAGAGCGCCTTGCTGCCTGGCATGGAGTTCGGCAGCGAAGAGCGCACGCGCCAGTTCAGCAGCAACCTGGGCTGGAGCTGGCAAGCCAGTTCGCGCACCAGCGTCAATGTCAATGCCGGCTACGCCAGCATGCGCTCGCTGAGCGTGCCCCGGCGCGACAACAACGTCACCGTGACGGCGGGCTACACGCGCATCCTGCAGCCGAACATGACGGCCAGCATCGACGTGCGGCACATGCAGCACACCAGCAACCGGGGCGGCGATTACCGCGAAAACGGCGTCAGCGCCACGCTCACCATGCAGTTCTAAGGAGGCCGCAGCATGTCCGACCCTTCTCTTCCGTCCGGCGCGCCGGCGCACCTGCTGTGCGTGGTAGCCGCGCGCCCCAACCTGATGAAAATGGCCCCCATCCTGGCCGCCCTGGCCCGCCAGGCGCCCGCCGTGCGCGTGACTTTATTGCATACTGGACAACATTACGACACAGCCATGAACGGCCAGCTGTTTGCCGACCTGGACCTGCGCGCGCCCGACATCGCCCTCGACGTCGGTTCCGGCAATCACGCGCAGCAGACGGCCGAAATCATGCGCCGCTTCGATGCCGTGCTCGACACGCATCCGCCGCTGGCGCCCGATTGCGTGCTGGTGGTGGGCGACGTCAATTCCACGCTGGCGTGCGCGCTGGTGGCGGCCAAGCGCGGCACGCCCGTAATCCATGTCGAGGCGGGCTTGCGCAGTGGCGACCGGCGCATGCCCGAGGAAATCAACCGCGTGCTGACGGATCAATTATCCAGCCTGCTGCTGACGAGCGAGGACAGCGCGCGCGCCAACCTGCTGCGCGAAGGCGTCGCCCCCGAGCGCATCCACTTCACGGGCAACGTCATGATCGACAGCCTGCGCCAGCAACTGCCGCGCGCAGTCAAGCCCGTCGCCACGCTGCGCGCGCATGGCCACGCCTGCCCGCCCGCCTACGGCGTGTTGACCTTGCACCGGCCATCGAATGTGGATGACGCGGTGCAACTGGAAGCGCTGCTGCGGGTGCTCGGGCAATTGTCATGCCAGCTGCCGCTGCTGTTTCCCATCCACCCGCGTACCTTGGCCGGCCTGCGCCTGGCAGGCCTGGAAGCATTGCTGGCGCAGCAGGCCATCGTCTGCCTGCCGCCGCTGGGCTACCTGGAAATGCTGGGCCTGATACAGGGCGCACGCCTGGTGCTGACCGATTCGGGCGGCATCCAGGAAGAAAGCACGGCCCTGGGCGTGCCCTGTCTGACCCTGCGCGACAATACGGAGCGGCCCGTCACCGTCAGCGACGGCACGAATACCCTGGCCGGCACGGACCCGGCCGCCATCCTGGCGCTGGCGCGCGCCATCCTGGCGACGGGTGGCAAGCGGGGCCGCATTCCGCCCCTGTGGGATGGCCACGCCGCCACGCGCATCGCCGCCGTCATCGTGCCCTGGCTGGCGGCGCGCCGGGGCACGCCATGACGGCGCCGCCTTGCTCTTTGATATTACGCAATGCCCTGACCATCGACGTGGAAGACTATTTCCAGGTGTCCGCCTTCGCGCCGCACATCGCGCGCGCGGACTGGCCCCGCCTGGAATGCCGGATCGAGGCGAACATCGAGCGCATCCTGCTGCTGCTGGAAGGGCGCCGCATCCACGCCACCTTTTTTACCTTAGGCTGGATCGCCGAGCGCTATCCGGCCATGCTGCGCCGCGTGGCGGCCGCCGGACATGAAGTGGCCAGCCACGGCTATGCGCACCTGCGCGCCTGTGAGCAGTCGGCCGCGCAGTTCGCCGACGATGTACGCCACAGCAAGACCATCCTGGAGCAATTGACGGGGCTGGCCGTGCACGGCTACCGGGCGCCCAGCTTTTCCATCGGCGCAACCAATCTGTGGGCCTTCGACGTGCTGCAGGAAGCGGGCTACCGCTACAGTTCCAGCATCTACCCGATCCGCCACGACCACTACGGCATGCCCGAGGCTCCCCGCTTCGCCTGGCGTCCAAGGGGGCCGCAAGGCGTGCTGGAACTGCCCGTCAGCACCGTGCGCCTGCGCGGACGCAACGTGCCGGCCGGCGGCGGCGGCTATTTCCGCTTGATGCCGTATGCACTGTCGCGCTGGCTTTTGCGACGCATCAATTCGCGCGACGGGCAAGCTGGCATATTCTATTTTCATCCCTGGGAACTCGATCCCGGCCAGCCGTGCCCGCCCGGCCTGAGCGCAAAGACGCGCTGTCGCCACTACCTGAACCTGGGGCGCATGGAAGCGCGGCTGGCGCGCCTGACGGACGACTTCAGCTGGGACCGCATGGACCGTATTTTTCTGGAAAGCAAATGATGCACGAGGCCAGCCTTGCTCCCGACCCCGCGCCGTCCGGCGCCGCCATTGCCGTGCGCTCGCTGCAGGCACATGAGCATGCGCGCTGGGATGCCTTTGTCGAGGCCTGTCCCGAGGCCACCTTCTTTCACCGCGCCGGCTGGCACACCATCATGCAACAAGGTTTCCGCCACGACAGCCATTTCCTGTACGCGGAACAGGACGGGCGCATCGCCGGCGTGCTGCCGCTGGCGCATGTGCGCAGCCGTTTGTTCGGCTCGTCCCTCGTCTCGCTGCCGTTTTGCGTGTACGGCGGCATCGCCGGCGGCAGCGCGGCCGTGCGACTGGCCCTCGACGGCGCCGCGCAGGTGCTGGCCCGGCGCCTCGGCGTGGGGCATCTGGAATACCGCTGGCGCGAGGTGCACGAAAAAGCACAGGAACACGCGCATGCATCCTGGCTGCAGAGCCCCCTGTACGCGACCTTCCGCCGTCCATTGCTCCCCGAGGCAGAACAGAATCTGCTGGCGATACCGCGCAAGCAGCGTGCCGTCGTGCGCAAGGCCATGGCAGCCGGCCTGCACAGCGCCGTCGAGCATGACCTCGAACGTTTCTATCCGATCTACGCGGCCAGCGTGCACCGGCTGGGCACGCCCGTCTTCGCGCGCCGCCATTTTGCTCTGCTGCGCACGGTCTTCGGCAGCGATTGCGACATCCTCACCGTGTATCACGGCCAGCAGGCGCAGGCCAGCGTGCTGCTATTCTATTTCCGCGATGAAGTGCTGCCATATTACGGCGGCGGCACGCCGCTGGCGCGCAGCACGGGTGCCAACGACTTCATGTACTGGGAAGCGATGCGTCGCGCCTGCGAACGCGGCTGCCACCTGTTCGATTTCGGCCGCAGCAAGCTGGGTACGGGCGCCTACGCCTTCAAGAAGAACTGGGGTTTTGCGCCGCAGCCCCTGCCGTATGCCTACCAACTGGTGCGCGCCACGGCCTTGCCGGAAGTCAACCCGCTCAATCCCAAGTATGCGCTGTTCATCCGCGCCTGGCGCCGCCTGCCGCTGCCGTTGGCCAACCTGCTGGGGCCGCACATCGTGCGCCAGCTGGGCTAAGCAAGGGGACACACCATGCGTGAACTGCTCTTCCTCGCCCACCGCCTGCCGTATCCGCCCAACAAAGGCGACAAGATACGCTCGTGGCACATGCTGCAGTACCTGAGCCGGCATTTCCGCGTGCACCTCGCTTGCTTCATCGACGATGACGACGACTGGCAACATGCGAAAACCGTGGCCGCCCTGTGCGCCAGCACGCGCTTCATCGACTTGCGGCGCGGCCCGGCCCGCTGGCGCGCCATGCAGGCGCTGCTGTCGCGGCAAGCCATGAGCGTGCATTACTACCGCGATGCGCGCCTGCTGCAATGGGTCGAAGGCCTGCTATCGGGCGGCAAGGTGCGCCACGCGCTGGCCTTTTCCGGGCCCATGGCGCAATACATCGATGGCAGCGCGGGCCGTGCCCTGCACCGCGTGATCGATTTCGTCGATGTCGATTCCGACAAATGGCGCCAGTACGGCGAAAGCAAGCCCTGGCCCATGTCGCTGCTGTACCGGCGCGAAGCGCAGCTGCTGCTGCAGTACGAGCGCCATATCGCCCAGCAGTTCACAGCCGCCAGCTTCGTCTCGCCGGCCGAAGCGGCCCTGTTCCGCCAGTGCGCGCCGATGGCGCGGCGCAAGACGGGCCATGTCAACAATGGCGTCGACACGGCGTATTTCACGCCCATGCCGGCCCGGTCGGGCGTGTATCCACCGGGCGCGCAGACGCTGGTGTTTACGGGCGCCATGGATTACTGGCCGAACATCGACGCCGTGCAATGGTTCGTGCGCCACGTCTGGCCCGCGCTGCGGCGCCAGTTTCCCCAGTTGCAGTTCTATATCGTCGGCAGCGCGCCCGTGCCCGCCGTGACGGCGCTGGCAAGAGTGGCCGGCGTGGTGGTGACGGGCAAGGTGGCCGACATCCGGCCCTACCTGGCCGGCGCGGCGCTGGCCGTGGCGCCCCTGCGCATCGCCCGCGGCGTGCAAAACAAGGTGCTTGAAGCGATGGCGATGGGCAAGATCGTGCTGGCCACGCCGCAGGCGCTGGAAGGCATCGCCGCCCAGCCGGGCCTGGAACTGCTGCTGGCGCGCGACGACGCCGAATTCATCCACCATGCCGCGCGCGTGCTGCGCAACGCGCAGGGCGGCGCAGCCATCGGCGCGGCGGCGCGCCAGCTGGTCTTGCAGGATTACGACTGGGAACGCAATCTGCGCAGCCTGGGAACCATGCTGGGCTTGCCTGCCGAGGCGGAAGCGGCCGGCAGCGGCGTCGCCGCGCCGACACAGCCCGTGGGGGAGATATCCACATGAGCCGCTTGCTCGACCAGGCGATACGCTTGCCGGACGTGGCCGTCCTGCCGCATGGCGAGCACCGGCGCCAGGTCGCCCTGGCGGCCCTGCTGCTGGCCCTGGCGGCCATCGTGCTGCTGTATCACGCCACTTTCTGGTCGATGGTGCAATTGTGGGCCCGCTCGCAGACATTCGCGCACGGTTTCCTGATCGTTCCCATCAGTTGCTGGCTGGCCTGGCGCCAGCGCGCCCGCCTGGCCACGCTGGCGCCCCAGCCGTCGCGGCCAGGCTTGCTGCTGCTGGGCGCGCTGGGCCTGGCCTGGCTGCTGGCCGACGCCGCCAACGTGCCCGTGGTGGCGCAATATGCCGCCACCGCCATGCTACCGGCCTGCGTGCTGGCCATCCTCGGCTGGCCGGCCGTGCGCCTGCTGGCCTTTCCGCTGGCGTACCTGTTTCTCGCCGTGCCGTTTGGGGAAGTCTTCCTGGAACCCCTGATCGACTTCACGGCTGCTTTCACGGTGACCGCGCTGCAATGGGCGGGCGTGCCCGTGTTTCGCGATGGCAGCAATTTTTCTCTGCCTACCGGTAACTGGTCGGTGGTGGAAGCGTGCAGCGGCTTGCGCTATCTGATTGCCGCGCTGGCCCTGGGCGCCCTGTACGCCCATGTGCACTTCCACAGCATGGGGCGGCGCCTGGCCGTCATGCTCGCTGCCCTGCTGGTACCCATCCTGGCCAATGGCGTGCGCGCTTACCTGATCGTGATGCTGGGTCACCTGAGCGATATGCGCCTGGCCGCGGGCGTCGACCACCTGATCTATGGCTGGCTGTTCTTTGGCGTGGTGGTGCTGCTGCTGTTCTGGCTGGCCGCGCGCTGGCGCGAATTGCCGCCCCCACGCGTCGTGCCGTCCGTGTGCCCTGGCGCTGGCATGGCCGGCATGCGCGCTGCCATCCGCGCCAGCGTGGCCTGCCTGCTGCTGGCGTCGCTGTGGCCGGCTTTGGCGCTGGCCAGCCACCGCCACGACGGCGCCGCGATGCCAGCGAGCGTACTGGCCTTGTCCGATCCGCCCGCCTGGCAGCGCCTGCACGATGCCGCGGCAGCCTGGCAAGCGCCATATGCGGGCGCGCCCGCGCGGTTTGCCGCCACGTATGCGCGCCAGAATGGCGACGGCGCGCCGGTGGGCTTGCAGCTGCACTGGTATGCGCGCCAGGCGCGCGATGCCGAACTGCTGACGCACCAAGCCATGCCGTATGGCGCGCGCTGGATGCCGTTGGCGCAGCGCGTGCAGCATGTCAGCCTGGCAGGCGGCACCCTGGACGTGCGCGAAAGCGTGCTGGGGCACGGCGGCGAACGCCTGCTGGTGTGGCGCGTCTACCGCCAGGGCGGCATCCTCACGGCCCGGCCCGTGCTGGTGAAACTGCTGCTGGCGCAAGCCAAGCTGCTGGGCAGGCGCCAGGATGGCGTCGACATCCTCGTCTTTGCCGCCTACGACGAGCTGGCGCCGCCACCGCGCGCGCGCCTGCAAGCCTTCCTGCAGGCAGCGATGCCCGTCATCGAACGACGCTTGCAGGAGTTGCCGCATGGCCCTTGACACCGATGCCGGCAGCACGCCGGGGATCAGCAGCGCCCCCCTGATCGTGCACGTGATCCACCAGCTCGACGTGGGCGGGCTGGAAAACGGCCTGGTGAACCTGATCAACCATTTGCCGCCCGAGCGCTACCGTCACGCCATCGTCTGCCTGAAGAACGCCACCGCGTTTCGCCAGCGCCTGACCACGCCGGGTGTCGATGTCATCAGCCTGGACAAGCGCGAAGGCAAGGACTGGCGCCACTATCTGCGCCTGTACCGCGTGTTGAAACAGCTGCGCCCGGCACTCGTGCACACGCGCAACCTGGGTTGCCTCGAAGCGCAACTGCTGGCCTGCCTGGCCGGCGTGCGCCTGCGCGTGCATGGCGAACACGGGCGCGACATGAGCGACTTGCACGGTACCCGCCGCAAATACCGGCTACTGCGCAAATGCATGCTGCCGCTGATACAGCACTTCATCGCCGTCAGCGCCGACCTGGGCCACTGGCTGGTGGACAGCATCGGCGCGGCACCCGCGCAAGTATCGCACATCGGCAATGGCGTCGACAGCGTGCAATTCCATCCGCGCCTGGGGCCGCCGGCCGCCGTGGGGCCGCCCGGCTTCCTGTGCAACGGCAGCTTCGTCATCGGCAGCGTGGGCCGCATGGCCGCCGTCAAGGACCATGCCTCGCTGGTGCAGGCGTTCTTGCTGTTGCTGGCGCAGCCGGGCGCCCGCGCGCGCTTGCGCCTGCTCATCGTCGGCGACGGGCCGTGCCGCCAAACCTGCCTGGAACTGCTGCAGCAGGCCGGCGTGGCCCATCTGGCCTGGCTGCCCGGCGCGCGCGACGACGTGGCGCAGCTGCTGCGCGCCATGGACCTGTTCGTGCTGCCCTCGCTGGCCGAAGGCAGCTCGAACACCATCCTCGAAGCGATGGCGACGGGGCTGCCCATCGTTGCCACCCAAGTGGGCGGCAACGCGGAACTGGTGCAGTCGGGCTGGAGCGGCACCCTGGTGCCGTCCGGTTCGCCCGAGATGCTGGCCGACGCCATGCTCGATTACTACAGCATGCCCGAGCTGGGCCCGCGCCACGGCGCGCGTGGGCGGCGCCAGGTGCTGGCCGAGCACAGCCTGCCCGCCATGGCCGGCGCCTACCTGGCCGTATACGACCGCCTGACGGGTGCGCGCCAGCCCTCTCCCCTGTCCACTTATCCCTGAAAGGCCTCCCATGTGCGGCATCAGCGGCATCTTTGATTTGCAGGGCCAGCGCGACATCGACGTGCTGCTGCTGGCGCGCATGAACCACAGCCTGCGCCACCGGGGGCCGGACGAAGGGGGGCTGCACCGCGAACCGGGGCTGGGGCTGGCGCACCGGCGCTTGTCCGTGATCGACCTGGCCAGCGGCCAGCAGCCGCTGTTCAACGCCGACCGCAGCATCGCCATCGTCTTCAATGGCGAAATCTACAATTACCGCAGCCTGATGGCCGACCTGCGCCAGTTCGGCCATCAGTTCCGCACCGGCAGCGACACGGAAGTCATCGTCCACGCCTGGGAACAATGGGGAGAACGCTGCGTGCGGCACCTGCGCGGCATGTTCGCCTTCGCCCTCTGGGACCGGCGCCGCCATCTGCTATTCCTGGCGCGCGACCGCCTGGGCGTGAAACCCCTGTATTACGGCGAGGCGCAGGATGGCACCCTGCTGTTCGGCTCCGAACTGAAAGCCCTGCTCACACATCCGGCCATGCCGCGCGTGCTCGACCCGCTGGCCGTGGAAGAGTATTTCGCCTACGGCTACGTGCCCGAGCCGCGCAGCATCTTCCAGCACGCGCGCAAGCTGCCGCCCGGGCATACCCTGTCGATTCGCGCCGGCCAGCCGCTGCCCGCGCCGCAAGCGTACTGGGACATCCCCTTCACGCCGAATCCGCCCGCCAGCGAGGCGCAGGCGGCCGACGAACTGCTGGCGCGCCTGCGCGAAGCGGTGCGTATCCGCATGGTGGCCGAAGTGCCGCTGGGGGCTTTCTTATCGGGCGGCGTCGATTCCAGCGCCGTCGTGGCGCTGATGGCCGGCGCCAGTGCCACGCCCGTCAACACCTGCTCCATTTCGTTCGGCGACCCGGCGTACAACGAGGCGCGCTATGCCAACCTGGTGGCGCGCCGCTACGCCACGGCGCACCATGCGCGCCAGGTGGAGCAGGACGACTTCGAGCTGATCGACCTGCTGGCGAACCTGTACGACGAACCGTTCGCCGACAGTTCCGCCATGCCCACTTACCGCGTCTGCCAGCTGGCGCGCCAGAGGGTCACGGTGGCCCTGTCGGGCGACGGCGGCGATGAAAGCCTGGCCGGCTACCGGCGTTACCGCCTGCACGCGCGCGAGGAGAGAGTTCGCGGCTTGCTGCCGGCCGGCCTGCGCCAGTCGCTGTTCAGCACCCTGGGGCGGCTGTACCCGAAGGCCGACTGGGCGCCCCGTTTCCTGCGCGCCAAGACCACCTGCGAGGGCCTGGCGCGCGACACGACGGATGCGTATTTTCACGGCGTCAGCCTGCTGGGCGACGCCATGCGCGCGCGTTTGTTCAGCCCAGAATTGCGGCGCAGCCTGCACGGCTACCGCGCCGTGGAAGTGCTGCGTCGGCACGCGCTGGCCAGCCCCGCGCAAGACCCGCTGTCGCAACTGCAGTATCTCGACTTGAAAACCTACCTGCCCGGCGACATCCTGACCAAGGTGGACCGGGCCAGCATGGCGCATGCGCTGGAAGTGCGTTCGCCCCTGCTCGACCATGAACTGGTGGCGTGGATGTCCGGCCTGCCGCCGCAATTCAAGCTACGCCGCGGTGTCGGCAAGTACCTGCTGAAAAAAGCCCTGCGCCCGCTACTGCCGGACACCCTGCTGTACCGCCAGAAGATGGGCTTTTCGGTCCCGCTGGCCGACTGGCTGCGCGGCCCGCTGCGCCAGCGCCTGCAACAGCGCCTGCTGGGTCCCACCCTGGCGCAGTGCGGCCTGTTCGACATGGACTACGTGCGCCTGCTGCTCGAGCAACATGCGAGCGGACGGCGCGACTACAGCGCGCCCCTGTGGTCGCTGCTGATGTTCGAGGCCTTCCTGCGCCAGGTGCTGCCCGTTGATGGCCGCCCGGCGCCGGTGCCCGCGCCGGCCATGGCGCTGGAGTGACGCCATGCGCATCCTGCACATCCTCGACCATTCGCTGCCCCTGCACAGCGGCTACACCTTTCGCACCCTGGCCATCCTGCGCCAGCAGCGCGCGCTGGGCTGGCACACCATGCAGCTCACCAGTGCCAAGCAGGGGCCGTCCGACAGCGCGCAGCAGCTGGTCGACGGCTGGCATTTCTACCGCACGGCGCCGAATGCACGCTGGTGGGCGCGCCTGCCCGTGCTGCGCCAGGTGGCCGTCATCATCGGCCTGGCCGTGCGCCTGCGCCAACTGGCGCAGCGGCTCCAGCCAGACATCCTGCATGCGCATTCACCCGCCCTGAACGCCATCGCCGCCCTCAACGCGGGCCGTGCGCTGGGCATTCCCGTCGTGTATGAAGTGCGCGCCTTCTGGGAAGACGCGGCCGCCGACCATGGCAGCAGCCGGCCCGGCGGCTTGCGCTACCGGCTCACGCGCGCGCTGGAAAGCCATGCGCTGCGCCGCGCCGATGCCGTCACCACCATCTGCGACGGCTTGCGGCGCGAGCTGTGCGCGCGCGGCGTGCCCGCGCATAAAATCACCGTGATCCCGAACGCCGTCGACGCCAGAGCCTTCGATGCCGTGCCCGATCCCGCGCTGGCGCACAGCCTGGGCCTGGATGGCTGTCCTGTCATCGGCTTTATCGGCTCCTTCTATGCCTACGAAGGACTGGCCCTGCTGCTGCGCGCCCTGCCGCGCCTGCTGGCGGCGCAGCCGGCGCTGCGCCTGCTGCTGGCCGGCGGCGGCCCGCAGGAAACGGCGCTGCGCGCGCTGGCGGCGCAATTGGGTGTCCAAAGCGCCGTGGTCTTCGCGGGACGCGTGCCGCACGCGCAGGTGGCCGCGTATTATCAGTTGCTCGACATCTGCGTGTATCCGCGCCTGTCGATGCGATTGACGGAACTGGTGACGCCCTTGAAACCGCTCGAAGCGATGGCCGAGGGCCGTCTGGTGGTGGCGTCCGACGTGGGCGGCCATCGCGAACTGGTCGAACATGGCAAGACGGGCATGCTGTTTCGCGCCGGCGACGCCGAGGCGCTGGCGCAAACGATACTCGCCCTGCTGCTGGCGCCCGCCAGCTGGCCGGCGCTGCGGCGCCAGGCGCGCGCGTTTGTCGAGACGGAGCGCAGCTGGAGCGCCAGCGTGGGCCGCTACGCGCCCGTGTATGCGCGCGTGGCTGCGGCACGCAGGGCGGCGGGAGCGGCGCCATGATCTTCACGGGCCTGCGCATCGCGCTGGTCGGCCCGCTGCCGCCGCCGGCCGGCGGCATGGCCAATCAAACGCAGCAACTGGCGCGCAAGCTGCGCGACGATGGCGCGCAAGTGCAGCTGCTGGCCGTCAACGGCCCCGTGGCGCCACCCTGGCTGGCGCGCATCCGCTACCTGCGCGCGGCGCTGCGCCTGCCCGTGTACCTGTGGCGTTTGTGGCGCACGGCCAACACGGTCGACCTGTTCCACATCATGGCCAATTCCGGCTGGTCCTGGCATCTGCACGCGGCACCGGCATTGTGGATCGCCAGCCTGAAAGGCAAGCCGGCCCTGCTCAATTACCGGGGCGGCGAAGCGGCCGCCTTTTTGGCGCGTTCGCCGCGCCTGGTGGCATTCAGCCTGCGCCGCGCCAGCGCCATCGTCGTGCCTTCGGCCTACCTGGCCGGCATCTTCGAGCAGCATGGCCATACGGCCCACATCGTGCCCAACGTGGTGGACTTGCAGCGCTTTGCGCCGGCGCCATCGCGTGCGCCCGCCGATGGGCCGTCCATCCTGGTGGCGCGCCACCTGGAACACCTGTACGACAACGCCAGCGCCGTGCGCGCCTTTGCCCTCGTGCGACTAAGCTATCCCACGGCGCGCCTGGTGCTGGCAGGCGGCGGGCCGCAGCGCGCCGCGCTGGCGCGCCTGGCCAGGTCGCTCGGCGTGGACGGTGCCGTGCGCTTCGCCGGCCCTGTCGACAACGCCGCCATGCCCGCCCTGTACCAGGCCAGCGACATCGTCCTCAATCCCAGCCTGGCCGACAACATGCCCATTTCCGTGCTCGAAGCGCTGGCCTGCGGCGTGCCTGTCGTCAGCACCAACGTGGGCGGCATCCCCGCCCTGCTGCAGGACGGCGTGACGGCCCTGCTGGTGCCGCCCGGCGAGCCGGCCGCCATGGCGCAGGCCATCCTGGCGCTGCTGCGCGACCCGCCGCGCGCGCAGGCGATGGCAGATGCGGGCCTGGCGCACGCCGCCACTTTCGGCTGGCCCGGCATCGCGCCCGGCCTGGCCGCGCATTACCGCCGCATCCGCGCCGCGCCGCGCCCCGGCGCCTACACGCGCTGCGTGGCCCGCTGGCTGTTTCCCCTGCACGAATGGTTCAAGGGCCACCACAGCGCGCGCCTGCTGCGCCGGCTGGAACGCTCGCAGTGGTGGAGCGCGCAGCAGCTGCAGCAGTGGCAGCTGGCGCGCCTGCGTGCGCTGCTGCGCCACGCGGGCGAGCACGTGCCGCATTACCGCGCGCTGTTCGCCCGCAGCGGCTTCGACCCTGAGCAGGTGCGGCAACTGGCCGACTTGGCCCGTCTGCCGCTGCTGCGCAAGCGCGATATTGCCGGTGCGCGCGACAGTTTCAAATCCGCCGGCGCGGTGGGCTTGCGCCCGTTCTCCACGGGCGGCTCCAGCGGCGAGCCGCTGCAGTTTTTCCTCGGACGGCGCAGGATCAGCCACGACATCGCCGCCAAGTGGCGCGCCACGCGCTGGTGGGGCGTCGACATCGGCGACCGCGAAGCCGTGCTATGGGGCTCGCCCATCGAGCTGCAGGCGCAAGACCGGCTGCGCCGCCTGCGCGATGCGCTGCTGCGCAGCACCCTGCTGCCCGCCTTTGCCATGTCGCCCGCGCGCCTCGATGGCTATGTCCGGCAGTTGCGCCGCTGGCGTCCGCGCATGCTGTTTGGCTACCCGTCAGCCCTGTGCCGCATCGCCAGCCATGCCAGCGCGCGCGACCTGCCGCTCGGTGGCCTGGGCGTGAAAGTGGCGTTCGTCACGGCCGAACGCCTGTACGACGAGCAGCGCGCGCAGATCGCCGCCGCCTTCGGCTGCCCCGTGGCCAATGGCTACGGCGGGCGCGATGCGGGCTTCATCGCCCACGAATGCCCGGAAGGCGGCATGCACATCACGGCCGAAGACGTCATCGTGGAAATCGTCGATGGCCAGGGCCAGCCACTGCCCTTTGGTGCCACGGGAGAGATCGTCGTCACCCATTTGGCCACGCGCGATTATCCGTTCATCCGCTACGCCACGGGCGACGTGGGCGCGCTGGGCACGCAAGCGTGCACCTGCGGACGCGGTTTGCCCCTGCTGCAAAAGATCGAAGGACGCAGCACGGATTTCCTCACGGCGCTCGATGGCACCGTCATGCACGGCCTGGCCTTCGTCTACATCGTGCGCGAACTGCCGCAGGTGCGCAGCTTCAAGATCATCCAGGAAAGCCTGCTGCGCACGCGCGTGGTGCTGGTTTGCCTGCCGCGCCTGGACGACGCCACCCGCAGCGTCATCGTGACGGGCTTTCAAGCCAGGCTGGGTGCGCAGGTCGACATCGCCATCGAGGAAGTCGACGAGATCGCGGCGGAGGCGTCGGGCAAGTACCGCTATGTGGTGAGTGCAGTGGCGTAGGCGGGCAGCCTGTAGTTCGATGCAATAGCTTTGTCCATACTCATCCATGTATCTTGCCGCATCACTTGCAATGGGCTGGCCGTCGACAAGCGCGATCTCGCCTGCCAAGCAATATCCGAATGCATACACGCTACGGATCGGGATATCAACGCCGGTCTGGCTGGCGAATTTCGCACGCAAGTCGCTGCTCTTGAAGTTTTAGGCGCCGTGCGCTCACACATTGATGTAGATCAATCAATTTTCGAATCGCATGCAGCAGAATATGATCATTCGCAAGGGTCTGTTGACCAGCCCATGGCAGGGCGCGTGATTGACGCCACACCAACTTCCTAAGGAATAATATGATCCCCACTACCATGCAAGCCGCCGTCGTCGAACAACTGGGGCAGCCCCTGGTGTTGCGCGAGGTTCCCGTGCCGGTTCCCGGTCCTGGCCAGATCCTGGTCAAGACGGAGGCTTGCGGCGTGTGTCACACTGACTTGCATGCGGCGCGCGGTGACTGGCCCGTCAAGCCGACGCCGCCGTTCATTCCCGGCCACGAGGGCATCGGGCTGGTGGTGGCCATGGGCACGGGCGTGACCGAGGTGCAACTGGGCGACCGGGTCGGCGTGCCCTGGCTCTACTCGGCTTGCGGCCATTGCGAACATTGCCTGGCAGCCTGGGAAACCGTGTGCGCCGAGGCGCAGTTCGGCGGATATACCAAGAATGGCGGCTTCGCCGAATACATCCTGGCCGACCCGCGCTACGTCGCGCATATTCCAGCCGGGCTGTCCGCCGTGCAGGCGGCGCCCATCATTTGCGCCGGTGTGACCAGTTACAAGGGCATCAAGGAAACGGGGGCGCGGCCGGGCCAGTGGCTGGCCGTATCCGGCATCGGCGGACTGGGCCACCTGGCCGTCGACTATGCGCTGGCCATGGGCTTGCGCGTGGCGGCCGTCGACATCGATGAAGGCAAGCTGGAGCACGCACGCGCCCTGGGCGCCGAAGTGATCATCAATGCCCGCCAGGGCGATCCCGTCGCGGCACTGCGTGTGGCGACCGGTGGCGGTGCGCACGGCGTGCTGATCACGGCGCCATCGCTCGACGCCTTCCAGCAAGGCGTGGCGATGACGCGCAAGCGCGGCACCTGCGTGCTGGTGGGCTTGCCGCCGGGCGATTTCCCGACGCCGCTGTTCGACGTGGTCGCCAATTGCGTGACCATACGCGGCTCCTTCGTCGGCACCCGCCAGGACATGGCCGAGGCGCTTGCCTTTGCCGCCAATGGCAAGGTCAAGGCCGGCATCGAATTGCAGCCGCTGTCGGCCATCAACGAGATCTTCAGCCGCCTGGAGCAAGGCAAGGTTGCCTCGCGCGTCGTGCTCGATTTCAGCGCTAATTGAGTTACGGCTGAGCAGAGCGCCAACTGCGCCGGTGTGTCGTGCGACGGCAAATGAATTTTTGTTGCCATAATTGCATATTGCAAAGGACACATCGATGAAACTTTCTCTTTCTTGCCTGCTGGCCTGCGCCGCCCTGGCCTGGCCGCTTGCTGCCAGCACGGCCGACCAGTCCGCGCCCTCCCTGCCCGGACACTATTATTTGCAAGGCGTCATGGAAACGGGCTCCGAACTGCTGCTAAAAAAGGACGGCACCTTCGAGTGGATGCTGAGTTACGGCAATACCGACCAGCAAGCCAGCGGCGCATGGCGTGTTGCCGGGGACACGCTGACCCTGGTGACGGGTAACGGCGGCAAGGAGCCGCAATTTCGCGTGTTCGAGGCAGCGGAAATGCGCCTCCAGAAAGCTGCCGAAGCGGGCCTGTGGGTAGCCATCGTCGGCTTTCCCCGGCTGGGACCGATGGCTGGCGTGGAAGTGAGGTTCGAGGCGCAGAGCGGCAAGACGGCCACGGCCGTCAGCACGGCGAACGGCGATGCCATCGTCCACATGCCGGCGTCGGAACGCTGGGTACGCGCCGGCTTGCGCCGCGAAGGCGCGCAGGCCGACTATCAATGGCTGGCCGTGCCGCCCGCGCGCGCGCAGGAACGCATCGCCGCGTTCGCCGTCACCGACAGCCAGTGGCTGCGGGCTCAGGCGTTCCAGAAGCTGGCCTTGCGCGTCGTCAAGGGTGGCCTGCAAGTGGACGATGCAGACAGCAGCCTGGCCCGAGGCCTGTACGCGAAACCGGCAGCGAAGTAATAAGCTCCCTCCCCCTCGTTCCATTTCCCAGCCACGCTGCCCCGGTCAAGAATATTAACCCGGGGGTGTCCAGGCGCACCCGTGCGCCGTTGACACCCTGCACCGTCTGTCCTATAGTCGCCGGGTTAACAAGAAATGAGAATGAGAATCATGTTCATTAAAATGAAAAAATGGCTCGTATGCTATCCGTTCGTCGCTGCCAGCCTCAGCCTGTTACTGGCCGGCGGCGCGCAGGCGCAAGTGGCCGATGCCGGCGCCGGCGCCAAGCAGTTGTGGCAATTGATTGACTACGTTGCCGTCGATTACAGCGGCGCGGTCGAGCATGGCAAGGTGGTCAGCGAGGCCGAATACGCTGAAATGCTCGATTTTACCGACAACGCAACGACGCAGATCGGCGCCCTGCCCGCCCACGCGTCGCAGGCTGCCATCGCCGCCGCCATCGCCGAGCTGCGCGCGGCCGTCGTCGCCAAGGCGGATGGCGCGGAAGTCAAGCGCCTGGCGCACCATGCGAATGGCTTACTGATTGCCGCATATCCGATTCCCGTGGCGCCGAAAGTGTTGCCCAAGCTGGCGCGCGGCGCGGCCCTTTACGCGGCCCAGTGCGCTTCTTGCCACGGCGTGGCCGGTGGCGGCGACGGTCCGCTGGCGGCCAGCCTGGAACCGAAACCGATCGCCTTCACGGATGGCGAACGGGCACAGTCGCGCAGCGTGATGGCGCTGTACCAGGTCATTTCGCAAGGCGTGGCCGGCACTTCGATGGCCAGTTTTGGCCAGCTATCCGACAACGAGCGCTGGGACCTGGCCTTTTTTGTGGGCGGCATGTCGCACGACGCGGCGGCGCGCGCACACGGTGAAAAGCTGTGGCAAGACGATGCACGGGCCAAAAAGCTGTACGCGGACCTGGCTGCCGTGACGACCGTGACACAGGAAGTGGCGGCCGCCAAGCTGGGCGCGGCTGAGGCACAAGCCTTGACGGCGTACCTGCGCAGCCATCCCGACAAGGCCGAAGCGCACAAGCCGGCCGGCCTGGCCCTGTCGCGCTTGCGCCTGGCGGAAAGCCTGGCCGCCGTGCACGCGGGTGACCGCGCGGCCGCCACGCGCCTGGGCCTGTCGGCCTACCTGGACGGTTTCGAGCCGATCGAACCGATGGTCGGTGCGCGCAACAAGTCCTTGCTGCTGGCCGTGGAAAACGCCATGCTGGCCTACCGTTCCGCCGTTGCGAAGGGCACGGTAGCGGACGCCGAGGCGGCGGGCGAAAAGCTGCAACAACTGTTCAGCCATGTGGAAGCGGAGCTGGGCGACGCCAAGGCCGAGCCGATGACGACCTTTATCGGCGCCCTGACGATCTTGCTGCGCGAAGGCGTGGAAGCGTTGCTGATCGTGATCGGCATCATCGCCTTCCTGCGCAAGGCCAAGCGCAACGATGTGCTGCCCTACGTGCATGCGGGCTGGGCCAGCGCGCTGGTGGCAGGCGGCCTGACGTGGGTGGCAGCAACTTACCTGGTCACCATCAGCGGCGCCAGCCGGGAAGTGAGCGAAGGGCTCGGTTCCGTGTTTGCGGCCCTGGTCCTGCTCAGCGTGGGCTTGTGGATGCACCAGAAGAGCAGCGCCGGACGCTGGCAGCAATACCTGCACGAGAAACTCACGGCAGCGATGTCACGCCGCTCCGCCTGGGGCCTGTTCGCCCTGGCCTTCATCGCCGTCTACCGCGAAGTCTTTGAAACCGTGCTGTTTTATTCCGCCCTGGCGGCGGACGGCAATGGCGGCGCCTTGCTGGGCGGCTTCCTGGTGGCCATCGTGCTGCTGGTCGTGATCGCCTGGGCCTTGCTGCGCACCAGCGCCCGCATGCCAATCGGCAAGTTCTTCTCGTGGACGTCCGCCTTCGTGGCCGTGCTGGCCGTGATACTGATGGGTAAAGGCGTGGCCGCGCTGCAAGAAGCGGGCTGGATTGGTGTGACTCCCGTCGATTTCATGCGTATCGACCTGCTGGGTATCCTGCCCACGGCGGAAACCCTGCTGGCGCAAGCGGCCATCCTGGCCATCATCGTCGCCGGCTATGGCTGGAACCGTTATTCGGCAGGCAAGCACAAGCCGGCCTGAGCTTGAAACTCGCCCCTTGAAACCCGCCGGCAAGGGCGTGACCGCCAGCCCCCAATCGCTGCAGTATTGAAATAGGCAAGGTGGCTGGAAGAGTTCATCAGCAGGATGGGCACCGTGCTGCTCAGCGGGTCCAGTTGGCTGCCGTTCAGGTCGACATCGCGCGGCTGCTGCTGTTGCATGGCCTGGCGCATATCTTGCTGCGTGCCGGTGGCAATGATGATGCCGCCGGCCATGCCCAGTGCCGCCACTTGCTCGCTGCCATCGGCAGCCATCCATTTACGTTAACAGGCCGCTTGTCAGCGTAGGCAGGTTGCAGCAGGCGCAAGCGCGGTGGTCATGGCTCATGCACATTCTTATCAGAAGTTAAAGATTGACGATGAATAACTGCTACATAGCATAACGAATTGCCAATCAAAAAAACCTCGTAACATTGTCACGTTAATGCGCTTGACTATGCGACTGCTCTGCGCGCCCAGCCTTGCATTTATTTCCCGCAGCATGACACCATCCATCTGTTCGCCATTGTCTCCGCATCCCTCCTATTTCTCTGAAGAAGACATAAAACTATTGTCGGCAGGTGACAATTGGATAGTTACATTTCCAAAATTTTAACTATATTCAGTATTGCAGAGATTGCACCGGTCGACCGAACACCGGCCGTATCCCGTATCAAAAGAAGCCTATCCGTTAAACGCACCACCAACGAAAGCTGATCGATGAAAGTTCAACACGCAACAATATGGTCGCTGGGTCTTGTTATGGCAGGCGCCCTGTTATCTTCCCATGCCTATGCGGCGAAGATCCCTGACTGCGGCAAAAGGGAACCGAGCAAAACCCTGCCTACCCCGCAAAATAGCGAATATGACGCCTACCGCAACGCCAAGACGAGCGCGGTGGCGGGTGGGCCGGGCAATACCGTATTCAATAATAATGAAAAGCGCCTCCCCGCCGCCGGCAAGGACGAGGTTTATTATGAATACTATTTGGGTATCGGCGGCGACGGCGGGGCAGGTTCGCATCGTGCGGTACTGCTGGTGCAGACTCCGGCGGGCAAACGCAAGTTGGTGGAACGCTACTATACGCAGGACCACTATACTTCCTTCTGCAGCCTGAAAAACTAGCCGTTCTTTTTCCAATTCAAGCGACGCCGGAACCAGCGGTCACGGCGTCGCATCGCGCGCATCTACGTACGCCCAGGCCTGCATGCCTGACGCCAGGGTGACGCGCTCGCACCGGTAGGCGGCCACCTCGTATTGGTCCGCCTGCCGCAATTCATCCGCCGAGATGGCCAGCAGCGCCAGGCGGTAGCCGGGCAATTGGTCGGGCCGGCTGTCCAGCAGGCGCCCGAAGGTGGCCAGCTGCACATCGGCCTGCTGTAAGGTGCCGTAGGAAAACAGCTGTTCTGGCGTTTCCGCTGTAAAAGATGTCATTGCCGCTCCTTTGTCGTTCCTTATTCCAGCTAACCCAGCCAGTCATGAAACCAGTCCATGGGTAGCGCGATGGTGCTGAAATCGGGCCATTACATTATTCACCTGCACCGTGGGGCAGGTCAATCGTGTGGCGGCGCACAGCGTGCACGATGCTGAAAATTGCTATATGATGACCGTCATGCAGAAATCATCTAACAACTCAGCTGCCAAACCCGCGGCGCAAAGCCGCAAGGAAGCCACCCATGAACGCATCGTCGAGGTGGCCACGCGCGCCATCCGCCGCAGCGGTTATGCGGGCACGAGCGTGGCCGACATCATGAAGGAAGCGGGCCTGACGCACGGCGGCTTTTATGCGCACTTCGCTTCGCGCGACGCCCTGCTGGCCGAAGCGGGCGACCGCGCGGGCGCCGAAGCGGTGGCGCTGGCGGCCAGGGTAGCGGCCGCCGCCCCGCCCGGCCAGGCGCTGCAAGCCATGCTGGCTGCGTATCTGTCGCCCGAACACATCGCCGCCATCGAACTGGGCTGCCCCGTGTCGGCGCTGGGCTCGGAAATGCCGCGCCAGGCGCCCGAAGTGCGGCGCGCCGCCACCATCCACATCAAGGAAATGATTGACCTGTTCGCACGCCAGTTGCCGAACTGGGGCCAGCCTGAAGCGCACGCACAAGCCATGGCCATGGTCTGCGCCATGATCGGCACCACCATCCTGGCGCGCGCCGTCGACGAACCCGCTCTGTCGGACGCGCTGTGCGCGGCCACCTTGGCGCAGTTTCCAGCCGCAACAAGCTAGCCGTGCTGCCCGTGGCGCTGGTCCGCTCCGGGCTTTTTTCAACAATAATATGATGATGGTCATATTCCATTTCTCAAGCTGTCAATCACTGAAGGAACTGCCATGAAAAACCACAAGATTGCCCTGGTCACCGGCGCCTCGTCCGGCATCGGCGCCGCCACGGCCCGGCACCTGGCGCAAGCCGGCTATATGGTCTACGGCACCAGTCGCCGCGGCGACCAGGCGGCCGGGCTTGGCTACACGATGCTGGCACTCGACGTCACCAGCGATGCCTCGGTGACGGCGGCCGTCGCTGCCGTCATGCAGGCGGAAGGCCGCATCGACCTGCTGGTGAATAACGCCGGTTTCGGTGTGGCCCCGGCGGGCGCCGAGGAAAGCAGCATTACCCAGGCGCAAGCCATCTTCGACACGAATTTCTTCGGCGTCGTGCGCATGACCTTGGCCGTGCTGCCGCACATGCGGGCTCAGGGCGGCGGGCGCATCCTCAACATCGGTTCCGTCGTGGGCTTTTTGCCCATGCCCTACGGCGCACTGTATTCCGCCACCAAGCACGCCATCGAAGGTTATACGGAATCGCTAGACCATGAAGTGCGCGGCTGGGGCATCCGCGCCAGCGTCATCGAACCGGCCTACACAAACACCACGTTCGAAGCCAATCTGCTGGCGCCCGACATGCCGCTCGCCGCCTACCGGCAGGTGCGCACGGCTGTCATGCGCCGGCTGCAGGAACTGATGGCCGGCGCCGATGACCCCGGCGCGGTGGCCGAAACCGTCCTGGCGGCGGCGCAGGCACGCCAGCCGAAGTCGCGCTACACGGCTGGTCCTCTGGCAGGGCGTTTGCGCCTGATGCGCCGTTTCATGCCCGCCGCGCTGATGGACGCCGGCTTGCGCAAGGACCTGCGCCTGGCCTGAACGCCTCTCCGCCCTTTTCCATCCTTCAGCGAGAACATCATGCAAGCATTGCAACTCAAACAATACGGTGGCCTCGATCATGTTGCGTTTGGCGAACTGCCCCGTCCCGCGCCCGGCCCCGGCGAATTGCTGGTGCAGGTGCACGCCGTGGGACTGAACCCCATCGATTATCTGATCCCCAAGGGTGACTTCAAGCCGATATTAAAACTGCGCTTGCCGGCCACCCTGGGCAGCGACCTGGCCGGCGCCGTCGTCGCCGTGGGCAGCGCCGTCACGCGCTTCCGGGTGGGCGACGCCGTGTATGCGAGCATCTTCGACACGCCCTATGGCAGCCTGGCAGAATTTGCCGTCGTGCTCGAGCCTGCGGCCGCCCTCAAGCCAGCCAACCTCGATTTCGTGCAAGCGGCGTCGATTCCCATGGTGGGCTTGACGGCGTGGCAAGCCATGCATGAGCGCATGCAGTTGCAGGCTGGCCAGGCACCTGGGCGCCCGCGTGGGCAGCACCACCAGCACGGCCAACGTCGAACTGGTGCGCGGCCTGGGCGCCGATGAAGTGGTCGACTACAAGACACAGGCCTTCGAAGAGGTGCTGCGCGATTACGACGCCGTGCTGGGCACGGTGCGCGGCGACGGGCTGGAAAAGGCCTTGCGCATCGTCAAGCCCGGCAGCCATGTCGTCTCGCTGATCGGCCCGCCAGACGTGGCTTTTGCCCGCGCGCGCGGCATGAACGTGGTGCTGAAACTGGTGTTTGGTTTACTCAGCCGCAAGATCATCGGCCTGGCAAAGCGGCGCGGCGCCGAGTATGCCTTCCACTTCGTGCGCCCCGACGGCAGCCAGCTGGCGCAGATCGCCGGCCTGCTGGAAACGGGAAGCATCCGCCCTGTGATCGACCGGGTATTTCCTTTTCTTGAGGCAAAACAGGCTCTTGCTTACCTGGCACAGGGGCGCGCGCGCGGCAAGGTGGTGCTGCAGTTGCCCATCAATGCAATCACATCTTCCGGAAATGGTACAGACAGCTGCGGCTGACGGGCAAAGTTGCGCTGCTGCCCCGCAGCTACAACTGTGCCGTGTCATTCACGCCACGCGTAAGGGCACGCGCACCGGCGCTGGGCGCTGCGGCTATTCCTGGCGGTCAGCGGCGTGTGGTTCTTCCGTGTCGGCCTGATGTTCTGGCTGGCCGTCAACAGCGGTCCGGCCGGTTTCGACCCAGCTAGTGTAGTGCTTCGTTATTCTTTGAACTAAGCCTCCGATTGGCACGGATCACTTTTTGCAGGATGTCGTTAGCCTTGGCGGTCCATACAAACGGCTTCGGATTCTGATTATGGGCCGCAATATATTCATGGATTGCGACGGTCAGTTCATGGACGCTACGAAAGACTCCGCGCTGGAGTCGATCCGTTGTCAAACTGCGGAAGAAGCGCTCGACCATGTTGAGCCAGGAGGCGGACGTCGGCGTG
>NZ_PEBS01000069.1 GCF_002869965.1 Janthinobacterium sp. ROICE36 | reverse complement strand
AGTTATGCCTGATGACCATAGCAAGTTGGTCCCACCCCTTCCCATCCCGAACAGGACCGTGAAACAACTTTGCGCCGATGATAGTGCTGCAACCAGTGTGAAAGTAGGTTATCGTCAGGCTTGTTATTCGAAAAACCCCCCATCGGTGATCCGGTGGGGGTTTTTTTACGTCCGCTGGATTGAGCGATACCAGCGCTTGCCGGGTTTTTGAAAGGGATATCTTGTCTGTTGTGCATACACTGGAACAATTACACAATGGCCAACTGGCCGGCGTGCGCCGCCTGACGCTGTCCTGCGGCTTGAGCGACTTCCCCCGTGAGATATTCGACCTGGCCGACAGCCTGGAAATCCTTGATTTGTCGGGCAATGCGCTGGCCTCCCTGCCTGACGATTTGCCACGCCTGCACAAGCTGCGCATCATTTTTTGCTCGGATAATCTGTTCACCACCTTGCCGGCCGTGCTCGGTTCCTGTCCTGCGCTGGAAATGATGGGTTTTAAGGCGAACCGGATCGACCACGTGCCGGCCGCAGCCTTGCCGCCCAGCCTGCGCTGGCTGACCCTGACCGACAATGGCATCGAAGTCTTGCCGGATGAGCTGGGCAAGTCCGGTGCATTGCAGAAACTCATGCTGGCGGGAAATTGTCTGGCCAGCTTGCCCGCCTCCCTGGCCAATTGCCGCCAATTGGAACTGGTGCGCATAGCCGCCAACCGTTTTACGGCGCTGCCCGAATGTCTGCTGTCTTTGCCGCGCCTGAGCTGGCTTGCGTATGCGGGCAACCCGTTCACGGAAGGGCGCGAACTGGCGGCCCTGAGCGATGCCGGCGCGGCGGCTGTGGCATGGCAGCGCCTGGAATTGGCACAGCAGCTGGGCGAGGGCGCATCGGGTGTGATTTACCGTGCCCGCCTCGATGGGCGCGATGATGTCGCTGTCAAAGTGTTCAAGGGGGCGATGACCAGCGATGGCTTGCCGCGCAGCGAAATCGCAGCCTGTGTCGGCGCGGGTGCGCATGCGGGCCTGATTCCCATCCTGGGGACGCTCGATGGGCATCCGCAAGGGGCGATGGGCCTGGTCATGCCGCTCATCGATGCTGCCTTCCGCAACCTGGCCGGGCCACCGAGCCTGGCTTCATGTACGCGTGATGTGTATGCCGATGGCGCGCGCTTTGATGCGCTGCAAGCGCTGGCGATTGCCCATGGCATCGCCTCGGCCGTGTGTCAGCTGCATGCGCGCGGCATTGTGCATGGCGATTTGTATGGCCACAATATACTGCATGCGGATGGTGGCGTCTGTCTGCTGGGCGACTTTGGCGCGGCGTCCATGTTTGTGCCCGGCTCGCCGCAAGGAGACTTGCTGCAGGGCATAGAGGCGCGCGCCTTTGGCGTGCTGCTGGGCGAGTTGATTGCGCATGCTGCAACGCCCTTGCCCGTCTTGCAAGATTTGCAGCAAGCTTGCCTGCAAGAAGAAATGTTGCTGCGGCCCAAGTTCGACGTGATCGAACGGGCATTGCTGGAAATGGTCCAGACATAAAAAATGGCGCAGCCTTTGCAGGCTGCGCCATTTTCAGTTCAGGCTGAGCATATTCAGCCCTGGACTTCTTTTTCCGGCAGGGCGATCTGGTTGTCGACGCTGAACTGGTAGTCCTTGAAGACGTGTTCGGCCGTCAGGATCTGGTATTCGCCGTTGTCGAGCTTGTGCGTGGTGTCCTTCAGGCGATACGTGTAGTGGCCGCAGGTCCAGCAGTTGAAGTTGCGCATGTGCGTGCACAGGCAAGTCTTGTCCATCACGACGACGGTTTTTTGCTCCGGATGGGCTGCCACTTCGCGGTTGTAAGAGTTGATGTACGCGCAGTTACCCGTTGCGTCGAGCAGATAGCCATACGATTCGCAGCCTGGACGGATGCCGGCGCCGATGGCGGGCGTGTTTTTCAGCATGCGCATCGGGTAGCCCGTCGGCGAGATACCATTAACGATGATGTCTTCTTCCGAAGCCTTGTAGTATTCCTGCTTGACCTTGTTTGGCAAGCCGCATTCCTCGGTGACGGTGAAGCGCGTCGCCACTTGCACGCCAGCCGCACCCGCTTCCATGAAGGAGACGGCATCGCTGCCCGTGAAGATGCCGCCAGCGGCGATCAGCGGGATCTCCAGCTGTTCCGTTTTCAGGTAGGCCAGGATTTCGGCGGTAATCGTGTGCAGGTCGTAATTAGCCCAGTCCATGCCAAAACCCAGGTGGCCGCCGGCCAGCGGGCCTTCGACGATGATGAAGTCGGGCAGGCGGTCCAGCTTGGCGTTTTTGCGCAGGAAAATTTGCAGGGCGCGCACGGACGAGACAATGATGCCCAGCTTGGCATCGCGGAAACGCGGATGGTCGGCGATCAAGGCAAACGAGCCGAAGTGCAGACCGGCTGACAGGGTGATGCCGTCGATGCCGGCGTCCAGCGCCGCATTCAGGCGCACGCGCAAGGTTTCGCGGGGGCCGTTCATGGTCAGCTTTTCCATGCAATTGACGAAAATCAAACCATCGCCCTTTTTCGCTTCCATGGTGCGGCCGATATGCAGGCGCTGTGCTTCCGCCAGGCGGCCCAGGTCGAACTGCACCACGGCCTTGTCGCTATTATTGATGTTGAACTTGTACAGTTTCGTCTTGTCTTTGACGAAGGTGGTGTCGAAACGGCGATCCGACACGTCTTCCACCATGGCATCGGAGATATGGCCGATACCGTTCAGCCGGGCCGCTTCCAGGGCCAGCTCCGACGTGGAAATATCCACACCCATTCCGCCTATCATGATGGGCACATATTCTTTTTTGCCAAATCGCAGGCGGAAATCATCAACACGTTTCATTGCTATCCTTAGACTACCGTGGTTATCACTGAGCCAGATGTACGGTCAAGCCCGCTGCCGGTCAGGCGCGCGGGCGCATATAGCTGTGCGCAGCTTCAATTCTACCCCAAGCGGGCAGGCTCTCCGGGGCAGCTTGCCACCGTGCCGGTGCAAGCGCGTGCCGGATCGCGCGCCCCATCGAAATTAATCGCGGAAATTGTTAAATTCCAACGGCATGTCGGGCACATCCTTGCGCAGCATGGTCATGGCCGCTTGCAGGTCGTCGCGCTTGGCGCCCGTGACGCGCACGGCTTCGCCCTGGATGCTCGCTTGTACTTTCATCTTGCTGTCCTTGATGACACGCACGATTTTCTTGGCATCATCCGATTCGATGCCATTCTTGATCTTGATGATCTGCTTGACCTTGTCGCCGCCGATCTTCTTGATGTCGCCTTCGTCGAGGAAGCGCACATCGACCTTGCGTTTGGTCAACTTGTTCGTCAGGACGTCGCGCACCTGGCTGAGCTGGAATTCCGAATCCGCAAACGCGGTCAATTCGTTTTCCTTGTGTTCGACGCGGGCGTCGCTGCCCTTGAAGTCGAAGCGCGTCGTGATTTCCTTGTTGGATTGCTCGACGGCATTCTTGACTTCGATCATATCGGCTTCGGAGACTACATCAAATGACGGCATGGTCTGTTCCTTTCGTGTTAGAGCGAGCGCGCTGGCAGCGCGCCGGGCGCGTGCATTCTTTGCAAAATGGCACAGCCTCGTTAAAGATGCGACATTTTAACGGACAACGGACGGCCTGCCCTTGTCTTGCGCTGGTTTTTTGTCGTTTTCACTCTATAATCGAGCAAAATAATCGCTATCACTTGTCTGCAGAGCTCACCATCGAACACAATTACTCCCTACAGCGCCTGAATACCTTTGGCATCACGGCCAACGCGGCCGCCTATGTACGCATCACTTCGCAAGCCGAATTGCAGGCCGCGCTGCAAGATCCCGCCTTGTCCGCCATGCCGCGTTTGATACTGGGCGGCGGCAGCAACATCGTGCTGACGGGCGACTTTCCCGGCGCCGTGCTGCACATGGCCACGCGCGGCATGCGCCTGGCGCAGGCGGACTTCGAGACCATCCTCGTCACCGCCGCCGCCGGTGAAAACTGGCACGACTTCGTGCAGTGGACCCTGGCGCAAGGCGTGGGCGGGCTGGAAAACCTGTCGCTGATCCCCGGTACCGTGGGCGCGGCCCCTATCCAGAATATTGGTGCGTATGGCGTGGAAATCAAGGATTATCTGCATAGCGTGAGCGTCATGCATAGCGCCAGCGGCATTGTCTTCGACATGGATCGCGATGCTTGCCGTTTCGCTTACCGCGACAGCATCTTCAAGCAGGCGGACGGACGCGAGCTGATCGTGCTGGAACTGACGTTTGCCTTGCCTGCCGAGTGGCAGCCGAACTTGCGCTATGCGGAACTGGCGCAGGCCGTGGCCGAGCGCAATCTTGCCGAGCCGACGCCGCAACAGGTGGCCGAAACGGTGATGGCGATACGCCGGCGTAAATTGCCTGACCCGGCCGTGATCGGCAATGCGGGCAGCTTCTTCAAGAATCCCGTGGTGTCACGCGAGCAATGTCTTACCTTATTGGAACGTTTTCCCACGCTGGTGCACCATGCGCAAGCCGATGGCACGGAAAAACTGGCGGCCGGCTGGCTGATCGATCAGTGTGGTTGGAAGGGAAAAAACCTGGGGCCCGCGGGAGTGTATCCCAAGCAGGCACTGGTTCTGGTGAATAATGGCGGCGCTCGTGGCGCGGACATTACCCGGCTGGCGACAGCGATACAGGATGATGTAGAGGCGAAATATGGCGTGCGCCTGTCGCCCGAGCCTGTGTTTGTTTAATCAGGCAAAATGGCAGACGTAGTCGACAGTTTCGATGGTTTCGATATCAAAATGGCTATTGCCCGGGATGCTGAAGTCCTGGCCCGCGCCGTAGCTGTTCCATGCTGTCGCGTCTGCCAAACGTACCTTGCACAGGCCGCCGACGATTTCCATGATTTCCGGCGCGCCCGTGTTGAAGCGCAACGATGAGGCGAAAATCACGCCCACGCTTTTCTTCGTGCCATCGACCAGGATGACGTTGTGCGAGACGCACTTGCCGTCAAAGTAGATATTCGACTTCTTGACGACGCTGACATTGTCCAGTTGTGTGCTCATGCTTCACTTTCCTTCAGTTAAAAATCAGTCTTCGACGTCATCGGCGCTCAGCACGCTGTTGCGTCCGCCGCGCTTGGCCGCGTACAGGGCCTGGTCGGCGCGGTTGATCAGTTGCTCGACCGTCGAGTCAGGGGAGGGCACGACGGTGGCCACGCCGATCGAGATGGTGACGATGCCCGTGCTTGCCGCCGGGTTCTCGATCTGCAAGCCTTCCAGGTGACGCCGGCACGCTTCGGCAATCAGCAATGCGCCGGCCGCTTCCGTTTCGGGCAGGATCAGGGCGAATTCCTCGCCGCCGTAGCGGACGGCCAGGTCGGCCGGGCGCTTTAAATGTTCCGTGAGTACGGCGGCAACTTTTTTCAGGCACAGGTCGCCTGGCAAATGGCCGAAGTGGTCGTTATAGCTCTTGAAATGGTCGATATCGCAAAACAGCAGGCTCAATGGTGCTTTGTCGCGCTGACCACGCTGCCATTCGCATTGCAAGGTTTCATCGAAACGACGGCGGTTGGCGATACCGGTCAAGCCATCGAGGGCGGCCAGCTTCTGCAACTCGATATTGGCGTCGGCCAGATTCTTTTGACTTTCTCGCAGGAAACGAAAAGCCTGGTCGCGCTGCAGGCGGCTGATGTGGGCCGCCGAGTGATAGCGTATGCGCGCCAGCAACTCCAGACGGTCCGGCAGTTTCACCACATAATCATTGGCGCCGACGGCAAAGCTGTGGGCCTTCAGTTTCGGGTCATCCTTGGCCGACAGCACGATGACGGGCACATGCGCCAGCGCCGCGTTTTCGCGGTACAGCTGGAGCAAGGCGAAGCCGTCGATGCCCGGCAGCACCAGGTCTTGCAGGATGACGGTCGGTTGCAAGCGCAGCGCCGTGTCCAGCGCCTGCGTGGCGTCGGTCACGTAATGAAACTCGATATCCTGCTGGTCGCTCAGCATGCGCCGGATTGCCTCAGCAATGATCAACTGGTCGTCCACCAGCAGCACGCTGACCTTGAATTCGGTCAATGCGGGCTCATGCAGGGTGAAACTGGAGGAAAATTCTGGCATTGCATTCTTTTCAGATGTTAGGGGAGGACTCCCACCCATGGTTGATTTTTGCGCCCAGGCGGTTGCGCAGGCTGGCGCCTATTCTATCCAATGGCAGGATTTGCTGCGCCGCATCGAGTTCGGCTGCCGCGCGCGGCATGCCATATACGGCACTGCTGGCCTGGTCTTGCGCTATCGTCGTCTTGCCCGCGCGGCGCATGGCCAGCAAGCCGTCGCCACCATCGCGGCCCATGCCTGTGAGCAACACGCCGATGGCATCGCCGCGCCAGTGCTGTGCCACGCAATGAAAGAAGACATCGACCGAAGGACGGTAAACATAGTCGCGTGGTGCTGCATCGTAACCCAAACGATAATTTTGATCTAGCAGCAGGTGATCATTGGTCTTGGCGACCAGCACACTGCCTGCCACCAGTTCGTCGCCCTCGGCAATCACGCGCACCGGCATGTCCAATTGATCGTCCAGCCATTTCGCAAAATGCGAGGCGAAGGTTTCATCGATATGCTGCACCACCACGATGGCGCAGCCGGGCGGCGCGGTCCAGCCGGACAGCACCCTGGCCACCGCTGACGGTCCGCCCGTCGAGGCGCCGATGGCCACCAGGGTGGTGACCTGGCCGTCGCTGCGCTCGCCATTGGCTTGCACCAGACGCGGCGACGGTGCTTCGGCGCTATGGCGTATCAGCTTGCCGATGGTCTTGATCTTGGCCAGCAGCTCGCTGTCGCCCCCCACTTGCCCCTGCAGCACGGGGGTGGCCGTGACGTCGAGCGCGCCGGCGCCCAGCGCGCGGAAGACCTGGTTGACATTGTCTTGCGGGCGTCCCGTCACCACCAGGATGGCGCACGGGCTTTGCTCCATGATCAGGCGCGTCGCCTCGACGCCATCCATCTCCGGCATGTTCAGATCCATCAGGATCAGGTCGGGGCGGTTGCCCTCGCACATGCGCACCGCTTCGAGCCCCGTGCGGGCGATCCACAGCACCTGGTGTTCCTGCGTGCTGGCGACCACCCGGCGCAGGGCTTCGGCGGCCATGGCGACATCGTTGGCAATGGCAATTTTCATGCAGTAGGCCTCATAAGCGGGCATCTCCTATCAGGTCGGCCACCGCGTCGAGCAAGGTCTCGTCGTGGAAGCTGCCTTTGGTCAGATAATAGTCGGCGCCGGCGGACAGGCCGCGCGCGCGGTCTTCCGGGCGGTCCTTGTACGAGACGATCATCACCGGCAGCTTGTGCAGGTGCAGGTCCTTCTTGATCAGGGAGACCAGTTCGATGCCATCCATGCGTGGCATGTCCACGTCGGTGATCACCAGGTCGTACTCGCCGCTGCGCACCACGTTCCAGCCGTCGATGCCGTCAATGGCCACGTCGACGTCGAAACCGCGCGCCAGCAGCAGCTTGCGCTCCATTTCGCGCACCGTCAGCGAATCGTCGACCACCAGGATGCGCTTGGCGCGGCGCCGCTGCGCGTGGCCCGCCTGCGCCAGCTGGTGCAGGCCGCCCTCGTGCAGCAGCTTGTCGATCGACAGCAGCAAATCGGGCACGTCGAGGATCAGCACCGGCTCGCCATCATCGAGCAGGGCGGCGGCGGAAATGTCGCGCATCTTGCCGAAGATCGGGTCGATGGCCTGCACCGCCAGGCTTTGCTCGCCGCGGATGGCGTCGACCACCAGCGCGTAGCTTTGCTTGCCGCGCCCGATCACCACCACCGGCAAATCGTCGGCGCTGCTGGGCGTTTCGCCCAGCTCCAGTACCTGCGCCGCCGACACCAGGCCCAGATGCTCGCCCTTGAGTTCAAAAAACTGCTTGTTTTCCAGCGTATGGATGGCCGCTTGCGGCACGCGCACCACGCTTTCCACCTTGACGATGGGGATGGCGTAGGCTTCGCCCTGCACGTCGATCACCAGCGCGCGCACGATCGATTGCGTCAGCGGCAGGGTAATCAGGGCGCGAAAGCCGCGTCCCGGCTCCGATTCCAGGCGCACCGTGCCGTTTTGCTGGCGTATCGTCTCGTGCACGATATCGAGGCCCACGCCGCGTCCGGACAGTTGGTTGGCCGTCGCTTTCAGGCTGAAGGCGGGCAGGAACAGGAATTCCAGCAGCTCGCCCGGCGACAGCGCGGCGGCCATGGCGGGGCTGGCCATCTTGCGTTCGATGACGGACTGGCGGATTTTTTCCAGGTCGACGCCGCGCCCGTCGTCGCTGATCTCGATGCTCAGCATGCCGGCGCGGTGGCGCGCTTCCATGCGTATCGTGCCCATTGCTTCCTTGCCGGCTTCGATGCGCTCGTACGGGCCTTCCATGCCATGGTCGATGGCATTCCTCAGCATGTGGTTCAGCGGGCTTTCGATCTTCGCCAGGATGTCGCGGTCGACCAGGGTGTCTTCGCCGTCGATTTCCAGCTGCACTTCCTTGCCCAGGCTGCGCGCCAGGTCGCGCACCATGCGGGGAAACGCGTGGATGCCGTCGCGGAAAGGGCGCATGCGCAGCGCCAGCAGTTCGTCGACCATGCCCTGCGAGACCGCCAGCAAGCGCCGTTCATAGGTTTCGATGTCGGCGATGTGTTCGAGCATGAACTGCTTCAGGGGCTGCGTCTTTTGCAGCGCCAGCAGGGATTTTTCCATCAGGCCCGGGTCGCCCGAGCGGGCAATGGCGACGTGCAGCTGTTCGAGGGCGGAAAACAGGCTGCCCTGGTTGCGCTTGAAGCGTTGCAGGGCGCCGATGAACGGGTGCATCTGGTGCGCATTGATGCGCGATTCGCTGGCCAGCGACAGCAATTTGTCGAAATTCTGCGCCGGGGCCTTGGCTGGCGCGCCGGCACGCGGCGCGGGTGCGGCCGCCGACTCCACTTCCTCGCCCACCAGGCCGCCGGTCACGGTCGCTTGCGCCGGCACGGGTGAAGGCAGCGAGGGACGGGCCGGCAGTTCGGGCAGCTCGGCGATGCCGGCGATGGCGTTCAGGGTCTGGTCGATCTGCGCTGCATTCGCGGCCAGCCACGCTTCTGCGCCCGCATCGTCGAGGCGCGACAGTTGCACAATCAGGTCGACGCCCGCCAACAGCACGTCGACCCGCTCCGGCGTGAGTTTCAAGCGGCCATGCTGGGCAGCGACAAAGCTGTCTTCCATGCCGTGCGCCAGCTGCACCACCACTTGCAGGCCGACGATGGCGGCGGCGCCCTTGATCGAGTGCGCCGCGCGCATCATCGATTCGACGGCGGCCGCGTCGCCCGCATGGCGCTCCATGGCCAGCAAGCCATCGGTGAGAATCTGGGTCTGGCTGTCCGCCTCCATGCGGAACAGGTCCAGCAGGGAAAAGGCACTCAGGTCGCCGTGCTGGTCCTGGCTCATCGTAATAGTCTCGCAAGTTGAAAGCCGATCAACGCCGTGTCCAGGAAGCCGATGCGCATGTCGCCCTCGGTGATGACGCCCGACAGAAAGCGCGTCAGGCCCTTGTTGATGGTGGCCGCCGGCGTTTGCAGGCTGCCCGACGCATAGCGCACGATGCCGTGCAGGTCGGCCACGGGCAGGGCGTAGGCTTGCTCTTCCCAGCGCATCAGCAGCAGGCGCGCAAAGGTGTGGCGGCCCTTGGCCGGCGGCGCGCCCTGTTCGTCGATGCCCAGCAAACTGGCCAGCGACATGCATGGATACAGCTTGCCGCCGATATTGACGATGCCAGACAGGCCGCGCCCGCTGCGGTGCGGCAGCACGTGCGGCCTGGCCTGCGGCGCCACGGAGTCGAACACGCGCGTGGGCAGCGCCAGCCATTCGCGGCCGATGCGGAACGCCAGCGCCGAGCTGTCGCGCACTTCACCGCCCGCATCGAGCTGGCGGAAGTGGCTGGCCCAGTCGCGCTGGTAGTGTTCGTCCACGGGGCGTTGCAGGTTGCGCTGGGCGGCGTCCGCATACACGTCGCAGTTGCGGCAATGTACCTTGGCTGGCAGCTTGGGACAGCTCTGGTCACCGACCACGCCGATACGGTTCCAGCAGTCGTCGATGGATTCCGGGGTCTCGCTGCCGATGATGGATGTCATGCGTCCCCCTTAGTTGGATGCCTGGCGGCGCTGGTAGATGCGTGCCGCGCGCGCTTTCAGGGTGGCGGTGGCCGTGTGGTTGCCATTGCGCTCGGCCAGCAGGGCCAGATGGCACAGCGCCTCGTAATGGTCCGGCTGCAGGTAGATGCAGCGGCGCCAGTAATCGTCGGCCAGGTCCATCTTGCCGGCCAGTTCATTGATGATGCCCAGCATGAAATACGCTTCCGCCGCTTCGGGCACGCGGGCCAGGTGGGCGTGGCATTTTTCACCGGCCTCGCGCAACTGGCCACGGTCGGCCAGCAGGCGCGCCTCGGCCAGCAAATCAGCTTGCGCGGCTGGCACTGGCACTGGCACTGGCGGGGGCGATGGCACGGACACGGGGCGCGTGCGCAGCGTCGCCGGCGCGATGGGAGCGGTAGCGCGCTTTGGCGCGGGCGGCACGCTGCGCAAGGTGCGCAAGACCGGCAACGGGGCCGCCTGCGCAGGGCTGGCTGGCGCCGCCGTTTCCTTCTTCAGGGCGAAGGCCTGGCGGAACTGCAGCGTCGCAAAGCCGTTCTGGCAGAACGACGGCACTTCCGCATAGCCGGCCAGCAGCATGCCGTCGTCGGCCAGCAGGGCCGACAGCTTGTGGATGGCCGCGCGGGTGGTCGGCTTGTCGAAGTAAATCAGCAGGTTGCGGCAGAAGACGACGTCGTAATGGCGGCTGTAGGTGGCCGTATCGAACTGCAGCAAATTGCCCTGCCTGAAGGTCACCTGTTCGCGCAAGGCGTCGATGATGCGGTAGGCGTCGTCGGCCACGTGCGTGAAATAGCGCTCGCGAAAGGCCACGTCCTGGGCGCGGAAGGCATTGCGCCCATACACGCCCGCCTGCGCCCGCTCGATGCAGCCGGGGCTCAGGTCATATGCGTCGATGCTGAATGCCTGTTTCGGCACACCTTTGTCGCGCAGCGCCATGGCCATCGAATAGGGTTCCTCGCCGCCCGCGCACGGAATCGACAGGATGCGCGTGGCGCGCCCCCGCGCCCAGCGTTCCTGCACCAGTTCGACGGTGGCGTAAAACGCCTGCGGATCGCGGAACAGCCACGATTCCGGCACGACCACCAGTTCGATCAGCTGCGTCATTTCGGTCGGCGTGAGGGCCTGCAGATAGGCTGCGCTATCGGTAAAGCCCGTTTGCTCCATGCGCTGGCCGACGGCCCGCTCGGCCACGGCGTCGGAGACGGACAGGCCGGTCGCGCGGCGCAGCAGGACTTGCGCCGTCATGCCGCGCTCGCGTCTTGAAACAGCAGCGCGCGCACGTCGGGCGCCAGCAAGTGTTCCAGTTCGACCAACTGCACAATGCCGTCGGCGTCGCTGGCCACCTGGCCCAGGAACGGCGCCGTCGCCACGCCGCTGTCTTCAAGCTGCTGCGGGTCGATGTCGGCGATGCCGCGCACCTGCGAGGCCAGCAAGCCCAGCGCATGCGTGGCGCCGCCAGCCGTGCGGTAGTCGACGATGACGATGCGCGTGTCGAACTGCGCGGCGGCAGCGGGCAGCCCGGCCAGGCGCGACAGGTCGATCACGGGCACGGGCGTGCCATGCAAGTCCATCAGACCGGCCACATAGTCCGGCGTGAGCGGCAACTGCTTCAGTTCCAGCAGCGGCAAGACGCGCACGATGCCGGCCAGGGGCAGGCCATAGCGGTCGCTTCCGATGTGAAAGAGCAGTACTTTCATGGGATCAGATGTTGACGGCGAAAGTCGAGACGCTCGATTGCAGGTCGCCTGCCGCATATTGCAGCTGGTGCACCGCCTCGCTGGTGGCCTTCAGAGATTCCACCGTTTGCTGGGTGGCGTCGTTGAGCTGCATCATGGTGTCGGAAATCTGCGACGCGCCTATCGCTTGCGACTGCATGCCTTGCAGCACGGCATCAAACTGCGGCGTGAGTTTCTGCACCTGGTCCATCACGGATGACAGCTGCTCGGCCACTTGCCGCACTTCGCCCACGCTGCGGCGAATTTCCTCCGAGAATTTGTCCATGCCCATCACGCTGGCGGACACGGCCGACTGCATTTCCTTGAGCATTTGCTCGATATCCCAGGTAGAGACGGAGGTCTGGTCGGCCAGGCGGCGAATTTCCGTGGCCACCACGGAAAAGCCGCGGCCCGCCTCGCCCGCTTTTTCCGCTTCGATGGCGGCGTTCAGCGAGAGGATATTGGTCTGGTCGGCCACCTTGGTAATGGTAATCAGTACGCTATTGATATTGCTGGCTTTTTCCGACAGGGCGGCCAGCTTGGCATTGATGGAATCGGTGGCCGAGACCATGTGCTGCATGGTTGAATCCATGCGCTTGAGGTTGTTTTGCGCTTCGGCCGTGGCATTCGTCGTGTAGTCGGCCACGGCAGTGGCGTCTTCCATGGTTTTCAGCAACTGGCTCGTGTTGGCCGAGATTTCCTTGGTGGTGCTGAGAATTTCCACGCTGGTTTGCGCCTGCTCGATGCCCGTGGCTTCCTGCTGGCGCGCCGAGGCGGCAATTTCCGTGGCGGACGTGGTCACCTGGATGCCCGCTTTTTGCACATTGTTGAGCAGGCTGCGCAAGTTTTCGAACATCTTCGCCAGGCCATTGCCGAGCTGGCCGATGGCGTCGCTGCCCGTGATGCTGACCTTGCCCGTCAGGTCGCCCGAGGCCGCCTTTGACACCACTTCCAGCAGCGAATCGACCTTGGCGCGCAAGGTATTCGTGGCCGCCATCTGGCTGGACTGATTGTCTTCGATGGTTTGCGCCATGCGGTTGAATTCTTGCGTCACTTTGCCCAGTTCGTCGCGCGACAAGATGGTAGCGCGCGCACCCTGTTCGCCGCCGGCGATGCGACCGACGACGTCCGTCAGGTTGTTCAGCGGGGCGAGGATGGCTTTGCCGAGGAAGATGGAAATCGCCAGCGCCAGCACGACGCACAATGCGCCACCCAGAGCCAGGGTCAGCAGCATGATTTCCTGTAACTTGGCCGACGTCGCCGTGCGCTCCGTCAACAGCCTCGTTTCCACTTCCACCACTTCGTCGAGCATCTTGTTGGCCTGGGCGACGGCAGGGTAGCCGCCAGCGTGCATGGTGCGCGCGATCGTTTCTGTCGCGCCGGGGGCGTTGCCCAGCGCGCGGCGCTTGGCGATCAGCGGGGTGATCCAGTCCTTGACCCAGTTCGTCGTCAGGGTTTCGATCTTCCTGAAGCGCTCTACCTGTTGCGCGTTGTCCTTGGTCAAGGCAATGGCGTTTTGCAGATGCAGGCTTAGCAGCGCCTTTTCATCGCTGTCCGGGGTCAGCGACACTTCGTTGCCGGTCAAGACATAGCCGCGCACTTCCACCTGAATTTGCAGGATGGCGTTGTGGATCTTGTCGATCTCTAGCAGCACTTCCGTCGTATGCCGGTCTAGATGATTGGCGTCGGACAGGCGCGAAAAATTACTGTAGGCGATGCCCAGCAGTATCAAAATAATCGCCACGATGGAGCCGAAGCCCAGGTACAGTTTATTCTTGATACGCAGGTCTTTGAACATGGTGGCTCCGGAAGCGGGAAGTTTTCGACTAAATTGCACTGTAGCATTTTGCCATGCGGACAGCAAAATGGGGGCGATATGGGGGCGTGCAGGGCGGTAAATCGCGGCCCAGTGCGTTTCAAACGTAAAAAAGCCGCCCAGGGGCGGCTCAGGCGGATGCGGGAGGCGGTGCCTCCTAGCAACTAATTACTTCTGGCCCCGTTTTTCGCGGGCGATGGCGGCGATGCGCATGCGCAAGGCGTTCAGTTTGATGAAGCCGCCGGCGTCGGCCTGGTTGTAGGCGCCGCCGTCTTCGTCGAAGGTGGCGATGTTCATGTCGAACAGCGAGTCCGTCTTCGAATCGCGCGAGACGACGATGACATTGCCCTTGTACAGCTTGATGCGTACCCAGCCGTTCACGGTTTCCTGCGTATGATCGATCAGGGTTTGCAGGGCGACGCGCTCGGGCGCCCACCAGTAGCCGTTGTAGATCATCGACGCGTAGCGCGGCATCAAATCATCTTTCAAGTGGGCCACTTCGCGGTCCAGGGTGATCGATTCGATGGCGCGGTGGGCTTTCAGCATGATGGTGCCGCCCGGGGTTTCGTAGCAGCCGCGCGATTTCATGCCGACGTAGCGGTTTTCCACCAGGTCCAGGCGTCCCACGCCATGCTTGCCGCCCACTTTGTTCAGTTCGGCCAGCACGGTGGCAGGCGACATGCGCACGCCGTTGATGGCGACGATATCGCCTTTTTCGTATTCGATGTCCAGGTACTCGGCTTCGTCCGGCGCGTTTTCAGGACTGACGGTCCAGCGCCACATGCTTTCTTCCGCTTCGGCGCTGGGGTTTTCCAGGTGACGGCCTTCAAAGCTGATGTGCAGCAAGTTGGCATCCATCGAGTACGGCGCGCCGCCGTTCTTGTGCTTCATGTCGATGTCGATGCCGGCGTCTTGCGCGTACTTCAGCAGTTTTTCGCGCGACAGCAGATCCCACTCGCGCCATGGGGCGATGATTTTCACGCCAGGTTTGAGCGCATAGGCGCCCAGTTCGAAACGCACCTGGTCGTTGCCCTTGCCGGTCGCGCCGTGCGAGATGGCGTCGGCGCCGGTGGCGTTGGCGATTTCGATCAGGCGCTTGGCGATCAGCGGACGGGCGATCGAGGTGCCCAGCAAGTATTCGCCTTCATATACGGTATTGGCGCGGAACATCGGGAAGACGAAATCGCGCACGAATTCTTCGCGGACGTCTTCGATATGGATGTTTTCCGGCTTGATGCCGAATTTGATGGCCTTGGCGCGCGCCGGTTCCAGTTCTTCGCCCTGGCCCAGGTCGGCCGTGAAGGTGACGATTTCGCACTGGTAGTTATCTTGCAGCCATTTCAGGATGACGGAGGTGTCGAGTCCGCCGGAATAGGCCAGGACTACTTTTTTAATGTCGCTCATATTGCTTCCAGTTGTCGTTGTCGATGTATGTATTGCGATACTGCCAGAATGGTTGCAGTGCCTGGCGAATTAGGTGATTTTACCGAGTAACAGGTATTCGATTAAAGCTTTTTGCACGTGCAAACGGTTTTCCGCCTCGTCCCACACCACCGATTGCGGGCCGTCGATCACTTCGGCGGCCACTTCCTCGCCACGGTGGGCGGGCAGGCAGTGCATGAACAGCGCGTCGGGCGCGGCGCGGGCCATCTTCGCGCCATCGACGATCCAGCCGTCGAAGGCGGCAATGCGGGCCGCGTTTTCCGCTTCGTAGCCCATGCTGGTCCACACGTCCGTGTTGACCAGGTGCGCGCCCTCACAGGCGTCGGCCGGGTTGGCGAAGAAGGTGTAGCGTTCGGTCTTGACTTGCGCCAGGTCAATGTCGTAGCCCTGCGGTGTCGACACGTTGACGTGGAAACCGAACACTTCGGCCGCCTGCAGCCAGGAGTACAGCATGTTGTTGGCGTCACCGATCCAGGCGACGACCTTGCCGGCGATCGAGCCGCGGTGTTCGATGTAGGTGAAGATGTCGGCAAACACCTGGCACGGGTGGTGTTCATTGGTCAGTCCATTGATCACCGGCACGCGCGAATTGGCGGCGAAACGCTCGATGATGTCCTGGCCAAACGTGCGCACCATGATGATGTCGCACATGCGCGACATGACCTGGCCCGCGTCTTCCACCGGCTCGCCGCGGCCCAGCTGGGAATCGCGCGTGTTCAGGTAGATGGCGGCGCCGCCCAGCTGGTGCATGCCGGCTTCGAACGACAATCGGGTGCGGGTGGAGTTCTTTTCAAAGACCATTACCAGGGTGCGGTCGATCAGTGGATGGTAGATTTCGTAGTTCTTGAACTTGCGTTTGATCAGATGGGCGCGTTCGATCACATATTCATACTCTTCCAACGTGAAATCGGAGAACTGGAGGTAGTGCTTGATCGGTTTTTTTGTCGACATAATGACCACTTGAAGATGCGCAGGCCGCCGGCGGCGTGCCTTTCCCGCCGGGTTGCATCAGCGTACAACATCTCGTCTGATGGCTGCCTCGCCCGGCGCGCTGCTGTGTTGATCGGTGCCCGTGCCTGTTTGTCGCGCGGGTCGATGCGGTTTGCCAAGTTGTAAATCATGCAATGGCAGGGACTTCAGCTATTCAATTATAAGGGTTTTGCTTTTAGATTGGAAAGACTGGCCGGACGGGTACTTGTGTAGACAAGTGGCCGCGTCCAGCCAGGGGCTTGCCGCTCAATAGATGTTGGCCTGGGTGGCCGCATCTATCTGCGGCGCTACCAGCGGCAAATCGAGCGTGAAACGCGTGCCGGCGGGGCTGCTGTCCACCTGGATGGTGCCGCCCAGCAGGGCCGTGACGATGTTGTAGCTGATCGACAAACCCAGGCCGCTGCCTCCCTGGCCCAGCTTGGTAGTAAAGAAGGGGTCGAAGATGCGCGACAAATGCTGTTTGGCGATGCCGCCGCCATTGTCGGCGAAGACGACTTGCACACGCACGCCATCGAGCGTGGCCGACAGGCGCATGCAGCCTGTGCCGGCGCCGCCATCGTTGGGCGCGGGGGCAAACGCGTGCAGCAGGGCGTTGTTGATCAGATTGGTGATCACCTGGCCGAACGGGCCCGGATAGCTATCCATGGCGATGCCGAAATCGATCTCCATCTCGATGCGGTGGCCCGAGCTGCGGATGCGGTTCATGACGGTGGCGATGATTTCATTGCTCACTTGTTGCAGGTCAAACTGGCGCCGCTGCTCGGTGGTGCGGTCGACGGCCACCTGCTTGAAGCTGTTGACCAGGTCGGCCGCGCTGTGCAGGCCGCGCATCACCAGCGCCGACGCCTTGCCCGCATCGTCGATGTAGGCGGCCAGGTCGGAGCGGCGCAGGCCGGGACCGTTCATCAGGCGCTCCACGTCGTCCGTCTTTTGCTGCATGGTACTGGCGATCAATAAACTGTTGCCGATGGGGGTGTTGAGTTCATGCGCCACGCCGGCCATCAGGGAACCGAGGGCGGCCAGTTTTTCCTGCGACACCAGTTGCGCCTGGGCATCTTGCAATTGCCGGTAGGCGCTGGCATTGTCGAGCGCGATGGCGCCATACGCGCACAGGGTGCGGAAGATGAGCCGCTCGCGTTCGCCGTAGGCATGGGCATGGCAAGACTGCACCGTCATCACACCCAGCACGCGTTCGCCCACCATCAGCGGTACGTACAATACGCTCTGGTTATGCAGGGTGCCCGGGATGGTGTAGGCGTGGCGCTTGGGCGGCACCTGGTCGATATACACTTCGCGCCGGCCTAGCAGACAGCGCACGGAGTAAGCGCGTGGATTGCTCAGGGGAATGGCGTTGTCGGACAGGGGCCGGCCCGCTTCCATGCCGTGCGCCCGGCGCAGCGCCGTGCCCGCCGCATCGAGCATGTAGACGGCGAAGGTGTTGACTGGCAGTAAAGCGTGGACGTGGCGGTCGAGCACCTGGAACACGGCGCTGGCGTCGAGGTGGGTGGTGATTTCCTGGCCGATAGCCGACAGCCGTTCCAAGGTATCGCTGGTCTGTTGCAATATTTCGGCGCGGCGCGCTTCGGAGGCGGCCAGTTCGCGGTGGTGATAGCCTTCCGAACGCGCATGTTCCGTCTGGTGGTAGACCTGCATGGCGGTGGCGCGGTTGCTGGCTTGCTGGGTGTGGCTTTTTTCGCGCGCCACGCCCGCATCGAGGGCGATATCGTAGGCGCGCGCATAGTCGCCCGCATGCGCGTATTCGCGCGCCAGCGCATCGAGCAGTTCGCCGGGTGGCGAATAGCCTTCGATGGAAGCGGCTACCTGCAGTGCCTGGTGCAGGAAGTGCAGGGCCGGATTGCGTTCCAGCATGTCTGCTGGCGGCGGCAGCTCGTGGCGCGCATGCAGCATGGACAAGACGCGCAGCGCCGCCACCTGCTGCATGGCGTCGCCCTGCGTGGTGGCCAGCTGGCGCGCCCTCTGGGCCGCCTGCAGCGCCTCGTCCGGGCGGTCCAGGTAGGACAGCGCGTGGGCGCTGCCGCGCTGCGCCATGCTGCGGAAATCGGCCTGGCCCAGCGCTTCGGCGCGCTGCGCCAGGCGGCTGAAGGCGTCGAGCGCCGTATCGTAATCGCCCTTGTCCAGGCTCAGCTCGCCCAGGTGGAACAGGGCGTTGGCATAGGTGCGCGCGCCCGCCACGGGCGCCAGGATCTGCAGCGCTTCGCGCAGCAAGTCTTCGGCGGTGGCCAGGCGTCCCAGCTTGCGCATGGTTTCGGCTGTATGCGTCTGGCAGGCGCCGATGCTGCGCGGCCAGCCGGTGGGGCGCGCCAGGTCCAGCGCGCACTGCATCCATTCGAGGGCCGATTCGTTGTCGTTGAGGCTGGCGAAACAGTCGCCGATATTGATGGCGGCCGTGATGGCGCCGCGCAGCTGGCCGCTTTCCAGCGCCGCTTCATAGCTTTGCATGTAGTAGCCGGCAGCCGTGCCCAGGTCGCGCGAACTGTGCGCCAGCAAGCCGTGAAAGTCATGCACCCAGGCAGCCAGCGGCGCGGGCAGCTTGCCGCTGGCGCTGTCGGCCTGGAAATGGTTGCCCCAGTGCGTCTGGGCGGCTGGCGCATCGCGCAACACAGCCCAGCGCGCCGTGGCCGCGTTGGCCAGGCTGGCGCGCATGGCATCGCCGGCGCCGTGCGCTTGCTGTGCCGCGGCCAGCAGTTCGCCATCGCAACGGGCATGGTCGCCGCGGTCGACGGCAATCGAGGACAGCAGCCAGTGGGCGTCGGCGCAACCGGCGCCGTCACCGTGCGCACACAGGATGGCGTGCGCCGCCATGGCCAAGCTTTCTGCCACGTCAAGCGCACCTTGCAGCCATGCCACTTCCGCCTGTACCAGCTGCAGGCGCGCCTGCGCCTGTTCCAGTGCGGCCGGTTCCAGGCCAGCCAATGGCAGCAGCATGTGTGCTTCCTCGCTTAGCTGAATTGCTCTAATGCAATCACGCTGGCGCAAATGCCAGGACAGCAACAGCAGCAACGGTACGCGCACGGTGCCGCGCAACGGCATCAATACGCTTTCCCACTGCGCTACTTCATGTTCGAGCGCGAACATTTCCATTCAAGCATACTCCCCGCAAACAGTGGCGCCAGCCTGCGACCGCACAGGCCATGTGTGATGGCATTGTAAGCTGCATTCAGGGGAATTGTTCAGTGTGCCGGACAGAATTGTGCGCCCCGCACGGACGCCAAAGCAGGGCGCTTACCCTGCCGGTGGTGCTTAACGCGACACCAGGCGGATGCTGGCGCTGCCGCTCACGGTGCTGGCGCTGTGCATGTCGGCGGGCATGCGCAAGCCGGGCAAGAACTGGGCATCGTCGATCACCACGCGCTCCCCCACATTGCTGAAAACGAAGGTCGCGCCCTGTTTGCTGACGAACTGGCCAGGTCCGGTGGGGTAGATTTCCACGCGGGGCTTTTCCTGCCATTCACGGTCATCGATCAGGCGGCCAAAGAAATGCTTGTCCTGCTGGTGGACTTCCAGTCGTTGTCCATTCGACATGCGATATTGCTGCTCGATGTCGAGGGCTTCCTGGGCCGTGACGTGATAGTAGGTGCCAGAGGTGACGCGCACACTGTCAGTGGTTTGCGATGCAACGGCAGTTTGGGCCTGGGCGGTGCCGCCGACAAGGGCGAAGAGGGCGGCGATAATGGGGAGGACGCGTTTGGTATGCATGACATTCACCTTCGATCAGGATGACAGGATGGGTTGGAGTTAGATCGTGTGGTCGCTGGCAGGTTTCCGGCAGGGACTGGTGTCAAGTTAACAAACGCGCCGGGCCAGCGCCAGCGGCAGGCGATGGACGACAGGTTTTAGGCGATGAAATGCATAAAACGGCAGATGAGAGGTGTTGGGATTAAAAGCGGAAAGCGAACTTGGCGACAAAATTAAATTTTGCCACCAAGCATTTTTTATCGCCATATGTGCGTTGCGGCGCGTGCTTAATACAAGGTCTGCGCCGATTCGTGCAGCAACTGGCCATACAGTGTATGGCGCATCTTGGCGATCTTGCCTTCAGATAAGGCTTGCAGGATGGCGCATTGCGGCTCGATCAGGTGGCGGCAGTTATAAAACTTGCAGCCGCCCAAGTAGGGCTGGAATTCGCGGAAGGCCCGCTCCAGCATGCCTTCGGACAAGTGGTACAGACCGAATTCCTGGAATCCGGGTGAATCGATGATGGAACTGTTCGCGCCCAGTTCGTCGAGCTTGTACAGGCGCGTAAAGGTCGTCGTGTGCTTGCCCGTGTCGAGCGCGGCGGAGATTTCGCGCACGGCAATGTCCGCGTCCGGTACCAGCAGGTTGATCAGCGACGACTTGCCCATGCCCGACTGGCCGATCAGGATCGACGACTGGCCCGCCAGCAGCGGCGCCAGGGTGGCCACGGCGTGTTCCGGTTCGGCGCGTGCCGACACTTCATCGACGGGATAGCCCATCGATGAATACGGCAGCAGGCGTTCGCGCGCGCGCTCCAGCGAGGCCGTCACGTCCGTTTTATTCAGGATGATGCGCGCCGCGATGCCGGCCGCGTCGGCCGCCACCAGCGAGCGCGAAATCAGGTCGTCGGCAAAGCCCGGTTCCGTCGCCACGACGATGAACAGCTGCGTCAAATTGGCGGCCAGCAATTTCGATTTGTACTGGTCCGAGCGGTACAGCAGGGTCTTGCGTTCCTCGATGCGGTCGATGACGGCCTGGTCGTTGGAGGTGCGCGTCAGGTGCACGATGTCGCCCACGGCCACATTGGTTTTCTTGCCGCGCGTCACGCATTGCAGCTTGGCGCCGTCCACGTCGGCCAGATAGTGGCGGCCGTGGGCGGCGATGATGACGCCCGTCAACTTGCCTTCGCTCATGGGGCCACCTGGCTGCTCTGGTAGATGAGGTCGGCCTTGGCGGCGCAGATGAAGTCGTTTTCGGACAGGCCGCCGGCGCCCTGGTTGACCGAGTGCGTATCGTAGCGCACGGCGCAGGTTTTATAAGTAATGATGAGCTCCGGATGGTGGTCTTGCGTATGGGTCATATAGGCCAGGGCGTTCACGAACGCCAGGGTCTGGTAGTAATTCTTGAAGCCGAAGTCGCGGCACAGCTTGCCATTTTGCAGCGTCCACTGGGGCAGCAAGGCGTGCAGGGTGGCGATGTCCGTGTCGCCCAGCGCCTGCTGGCGTGGCGAGCAACTCAGTTGGGACAGGTCTTGCGAAGTCGATGGCGTATTCATGTGGCAGCCCCTTTCAGGTGGCGGATGCGCACGCTGGCCGGCGGATGCGAGTCGTAGAAGGCCGAGTGCAGCGGGTCGGGCGTCAGGGTTGACGCATTGTCTTCATACATTTTCACCAGCGCCGAGACCAGGTCGTCCGCCTGCGTGTGCGTGGCGGCAAAGGCGTCGGCTTCGAATTCGTGCTTGCGCGAGCTGAGCGAGGTCAGCGGTCCCAACAGAAAAGTGAAGACGGGCAAGGCCAGCATGAACAGCAACAGGGCCAGCGCATCCGTCGGCTGGCCCGTCAGTGCCAGGGTGACGGGATCAATGCCCAGGCCTGCGTAAAACCATGGCTGCGTCTTCAGGAAGCCCAGCAAGGCCAAAAAGCCCAGCGAGATGACGAACATCATGGCGATGCGCTTGACGATGTGCTTGAGCTTGAAATGGCCCAGTTCATGCGCCAGCACGGCTTCGATTTCCTGTGGCGCCAGGCGCGACAGCAGAGTGTCGAAGAAGACGATGCGCTTGTTGGCGCCAAAACCCGAGAAATACGCATTGCCGTGGGCGCTGCGCTTCGAGCCGTCCATGACGAACAAGCCTTTCGAGGCGAAACCGACGCGCTGCATCAAGCCTTCGATGCGGCTTTTCAGCGATTCATCGGCCAGCGGCGTGAATTTGTTGAACAGGGGAGCGATGACGGTGGGAAACAACACCATCATCAGCAACTGGAAGCCGCTCCAGACAAACCAGGCGTACAACCACCACAGGTCGCCCGACTTGGCCATCAGGGTCAGCACGACCCAGATCAGCGGCAAGCCGATGAGCGCGCCCAGGCCCACGCCCTTGAGCATGTCCGTGAAGAACAGCTTGCGTGCCATGGTGTTGAAGCCGAAGCGCTGCTCCAGCACAAATTGGCGGTAATAGTCGAAAGGCAGGTCGATCAAGCCGGAAATGGCGGCAAAGGCGGCGATCAGGCCGATCTGGTACAGCATGGGCGAACCCGGTCCCATCCATGCATTCAGGTACAGCGCCAGCCATTGCAAGCCGCCCAACAGGGTGAAGCCGATCAGCACGGCATAGTTGAGCAGCAGGGTCAGCAAGCCGAACTTGGTTTTGGCTACCGTGTAATCTGCCGCCTTCTGGTGCGCCGCCAGCGGGATCTTTTCCGCGAATTCGGGCGGGACTGCAGCGCGGTGAGCCAGCACGTGGCGGATTTGCCGCGAAGCGAGCCAAAAGCGCACGGCCAGGGTCAAAACGAGGACGGATACAAACAAAATCGAAAACGCGAGTGAATACATTCTGTGCCTGTGAGAAAATGGCTGATTATTTAGTTTGATTAGGCCAAGAGAGAATTATGTCACAAGCGACCGATTTAGCCGCACCCGCCGTCCTGCCACGTCCAAATGAGATGAACCTGGTCTGGGTCGACATGGAAATGACGGGCCTGGAGCCCGATACCGACCGCATCATCGAAGTGGCGGTGGTGGTGACGGACATGCATTTGAACTTGCTGGCCGAAGGCCCCGTGTTCGTGATACACCAGTCGGATGAAACCCTGAACAAGATGGATGCCTGGAACAAGGGCACGCATGGCCGTTCCGGCCTGATCGACAAGGTGAAAGCGTCGAGCGTGACGGAAGCGCAGGCGGAAGCGGAACTGATCGCCTTCCTGAAGAAATACGTGCCAGCAGGCAAGTCGCCCATGTGCGGCAACACCATCGGCCAGGACCGCCGCTTCATGGTGCGCGGCATGCCGAAGCTGGAAGCGTTCTTCCACTACCGAAATGTTGACGTATCGACATTGAAAGAGCTGTGTAAACGCTGGAAGCCGGAAATCGCCACCGGTTTCAAGAAACACCAGAAGCACACGGCCATGGCCGATATCCTTGAGTCGATCGAAGAGCTCAAGTACTACCGCGAAAATTTCATCAAGTTATAATTTTTCGCATGTTCCAAAGGCGAGGGTGGACCATGCGCCATCCTCGTCTTGCCACTCCAGCGCAAACGGTCCCGTTTGCCGTAAGTCCGTGATCCAGTGCACTGCGCCAGGCTGGCGATAATATGCCTGGCATAGGCCAAATTTTCCCTTCAGCCGGCACAGCACCAATCCCTCGCCCGCCACGGCGCACCATTGCTCATTCATATCGATCAAGGCCACGGCCGGGTCGCCATAGAATTCGCCAAGCTCTTGCCGCCACCCATCGGCCGCTGTCACGCTGGCCTGTTCATACTCGTGCTGGACAAGGTATTTGGCGCTGCGCGCCAGTTCGCGGCGACTCATGCTGTCTCCACGGTGGGCCAGACGGTTTCCTGGTCGGCGCGCGCCTCGGCGATCAGCCATTCGCAGAATGCATGCACGAGGGGACGCGTTTCCGCCTGGGGCGAGCGCAGCAGGTAGTAGCAGTGGGGGCCGCGCACCGCGTGTTCGAATACGCGCACCAGGCGGCCCGAGCGCAGGTCGTCGCCGATCAGGGGGCTGGCGGCAATCGCCACGCCCTGGCCGCTGGCGGCCGCGTCCAGGCACAAATACGTGTGCGAAAAGCGCGCGCCGCTGTTGCCGCTATTGCCGCTGTAATGCACGCCGCAGCTGTTCAGCCAGCGCGTCCAGTCGATTTCGCCGGGCAGGTGCACTTCCGGCTCGTCGTGCAGCAGCGGGTAGCGCAGCAGGTCGGCGGGCTGGCGCAGGCTGGCCGCGTTGGCGCGAAAGCCGGGGCTGCAGACGGCGGAAAACCACTCTTCCATGAGTAAATCGACCTTCAGGCCCGGATAGCGGCCCGGTCCCAGGCGAATGGCCACATCCACGCCATCGCGTGCCAGGTCGACCGGGTGCATCGACGCCAGCACGCGCAGTTCGATCTGCGGGTAGCGGTCGCGCAAGCGTCCCAGGCGCGGCATCAGCCAGCGCGAGACGAGCGAGCTGGTGGCCGTCACCGTCACCACTTTGTCGTCGCCCTGGCGCCGCGCCTGTTCGGACACATCGGCCAACTGGTTAAGGATGGGCCCTAGCGAGACCGCATAGCGCTGGCCGGCGCTGGTGAGCACCACGCCGCGCGGCAGGCGCTGGAATAGCACGACACCGAGCCACGCTTCCAGCTGTTTCACATGGTGGCCGATGGCACCGGCCGAGACGTGCAATTCTTCGCCCGCGCGCTGGAAGCCTTCATGGCGCGCGGCCGCCTCGAAGGCGTGCAGGGCGGCGAGCGGTGGCAATGGACGTGACATAACACTCTTCAAGAGAATTGAGCCTCAGTATGATTTGGCCTATCCGTGAAGAATATTGGTTTGTTTCATTTTGCGCAAGCGAATATGATGCCGTCACTGCCTGAAGTGACCCGCAATATGATTAATGCAGGATTATTCGCGCAAGCATCCCAAGCCAGGAACGAGACCGCCCGCAGAGGCGCTCCGGACAGCCCGCCTTGTTCTTCGTTCTACCCGATTTATTTGAAGAGGTTTAGTCATGTCTGATCGCCGCGCTGTTGCGCTGGTGTTGCTGTCGGCCGCCGGTTTCGGTAGTTCCGCAGTGTTTGCCAAAGCGGCCTATGCGTCCGGGGTCAACCCGTCGACCATGCTGGCCTTGCGTTTCGTCATCGCCGCCATGCTGTTGCTGCCGCTCGTGTGGCTGGGCGGCTGGCGCTTGCCGCGCGGCCGCCTGCTGGCCGGCTACATGCTGATGGGGCTGATGTACACGGCCCAGTCGCAAGGCTATTTCAATGCCCTCATGTATGCCAGCAGTGGCTTGTGCGGCATGCTGCTGTACGTGTATCCCGTGCTGGTGACCATTCTGGCGCTGGGGCTGGGCTGGGAAAAGCTGGACCGGCGCATGCTGGTGCTGATGGCGCTGGCGATTGCCGGCATGGCCATCACCCTGGGCGGCAAGCTGCAGGGCCAGCCCATCGGCATCGCCCTGGCATTGATGGCGGCCGGCGTATACGCCGTGTACATTCTGTTTGGCAACAGTCTGTCGAAAAGCCGCGAGAATATTCACCCATTGGCCGCTTGCGTGGTGATTTTGGGCACGGCTGGCTTGTCGAATACTGCGATTGCTTTGTGGCAAGGCATTTCCTTGCCGGGCACGGCGACGGGCTGGCTGGCCGTCAGCGCCATCGCCCTGTTCTCGACGGCCATCGCAATTGCCGCCTTCTTTGCCGGCGTGGCGCACATCGGCGCGGCCAAGGCTTCCATCATTTCCACCTTTGAACCTGTCATCACGATGGCGTTCGGCGTGACCTTGCTGAAAGAATCCGTCAGCGGCACGCAATTGCTCGGTGGCGCCATGGTGCTGGCGGCCGTGGTCTTGCTGGCGCAGCGGCCCACTGCCAAGCCGATAGCCATGCCGGGCGTGCAGGCGAGCGCCTGACTTTTTTTCCCGAACTGATCGGCTGTATCGATCGGTCTCCTTTGCGCCGCGACGGGTTTCCTGTCGCGGCGCTTTTTTTCGTCCGCTTTCAGGCGCGCACACAAATAAGCATTGATTGCGAATGATTCTCATTTATAATCGATGTCAAGATTCCCCCACCACCAGCCAGCCCATGCCAGCCAGTGTTCGCCTTGAAAGGAGACACCGTGTCGAGCACCTTCCCTATTTGCAATACCGAGCTGGTTGCCAGCGAATTTGCCCGCCTGCGCCGCGAGAAGAAAGCCCGCCACCGCGACATCGCCGAGGAACTGGGCATAGCCGAAGGCGAGCTGATCGCTGCGCATGCGGGCCTGTCGCTGGCCGATGGCGCCTTGCTGGGTGCCGTGCGCCTGCAGGCCGACTGGCCCGCCATCATCGCCGCCCTGGAACCGCTGGGCGAAGTCATGGCGCTGACGCGCAATGCCTCGTGCGTGCATGAAAAGACGGGCGTGTATCGAAAAGCCAGCCACAACAATCATGTGGGCCTGGTGCTGGGCGGCGACATCGACCTGCGCGTGTTTTACCGCCACTGGGCGCATGGCTTTGCCGTACGCGAGGTGAACGAAAAAGGGGGTGAGAAGGAAGTGCAGCGCAGCCTGCAATTTTTCGATGCGGCCGGCCATGCCGTGCACAAGATTTTCCTCAAGTCGCACAGCGACATTGCCGCCTACGACGCGCTGGTGACGCATTTTGCCGACGCAGACCAGGCGGCCGGCATTGCCGTGACGGCGCAAGCGGCGGCGCCGGCCGAACTGCCCGACGCGCAGATCGACGTGGCCGGCTTTCGCGCCGCCTGGGCCGATTTGCGCGATACGCATGAATTTTTCACCGTGTTGAAAAAATATTCGGTCTCGCGCCTGCAAGGCCTGCGCCTGGCGGAGGCGCGCTTCGTGCAGCAGATCGACAAATCCTGCGTGCTCGACCTGCTCAATGGCGCCGCCCTTGAAAAGGTGGCTATCATGGCCTTCGTCGGCAATGCCGGCATGATCCAGATCCATTCGGGGCCCGTGCACAAGATCGCGGTGATGGGGCCGTGGATCAATGTCCTCGACACGCGCTTCAACCTGCATTTGCGCGAAGACCATATCGCCAGCGCCTGGGTGGTGAAAAAGCCGACCGTCGATGGCCTGGTGACGTCCGTGGAACTGTTCGACGCCAAGGGCGACACCATTGTCATGTTCTTCGGCGAACGCAAGCCGGGCGTGCATGAGCTGTGCGAATGGCGCAATGTCGTTGAGCGCGTGCTGCAGGAGGGCGAACTATGCGCCGCATGATCGCGGCCAGCGTGGCGCGTCGCATCGCGCTGAAAAAAATGGGGGCCAGCGCATTGGCGCTGGCCGCGCCTCTGCAGGTGTTCGCCGCGCCGATGCAGGTGCTGGCGGCCGTCAGCGACGCGGCCAAGCCGGTGATCAAGGCGCGGCGCATCGTCAGCGTGGGCGGCGCGTTGACGGAAATCGTCTATGCGATCGAAGCACAGGGCGAACTGGTGGGCGTCGATACCACCTCGCTGTATCCAGCCGTGGCGCAACAGCTGGCGCAGGTGGGTTACGCGCGCACCTTGTCGGCCGAGGGCGTGCTGTCGCTGGCGCCCACGCAGCTGATCGCCACCGAGGAAGCGGGTCCGCAAGCGGTGCTGCGCCAGGTGCGCGACGCGGGCGTGCCGGTGGCAGTGCTGAACGCGAATAACAAATTCGAAGGCTTGATCGAGCGCGTGAAACAGGTGGGCCAGATCACGGGCCGGACCAATCCGGCTGCGCGCCTGGCGCACGTTTTGCGACAACAGTGGGACCGTGCCCTGGCCAAGGTGCGCCAGCGCAGCCAATCACCGCAACAATCAGCCGTGCGCGTGCTGTTCATCCTCGCCCATGCGCCCAACCAGGTGATGGTGGGCGGGCGCGAGACGGGCGCCGACGCCATGCTCGCGTATGCGGGTGCCGTCAACGTGATGGGCGGGCAGGGTG